>JADLCM010000070.1 GCA_020847175.1 Phycisphaerales bacterium | reverse complement strand
TGCGGATGAGCACACTGCTGGCCGGGTGAACGGCCCGCGAACCGACCCGATCACCACGGGCCGCTGCCGCGAGCCCAGCCCGCAATCGCTGCTCACCGCCTCGGATGGGTTGTTCAACGGTCTGCTACTGACTTCTGCGCTGCCAGAGAAACGCCAGCCATGTCGGAACCCCGGAAAACCAGGCTGGCAAACGCGATCGCGGTGCCGCAATCGCTGAGCAGACCTCGATAATGGGTCTCTTATCCCCGCATCCTTGAGAGTCACTTCACAAGCGACGCCAGAGCCTTGGCCTTGTCGGTGCGTTCCCAGGTGAAGAAGTTGCGCCCGCCATCCTCGAACGGCTGGCGCCCGAAGTGCCCGTGGCGCGCCGTGGGGCGGTAGATGGGCGAGCGGAGTTTGAGCGACTCGATGATCCCCTTGGGGGTCAGCGGGAAGACCTCGCGGATGGCCTGGGCGATCTTCGCCGGGTTTCCCTTCTCGGTGCCGAAGCAGTTGAGATGGACGCTCACGGGCTCGGCGACGCCGATCGCGTATGACAGCTGCACCTCGCACTCGTCGGCGAGGTCGGCGGCGACCACGCACTTGGCGATGTTCCGGGCGACGTACGCCGCGGAGCGGTCCACCTTGGTCGGGTCTTTGCCGCTGAAGGCGCCGCCTCCGTGCCTGCCCCGTCCGCCGTAGGTGTCCACGATGATCTTGCGCCCCGTGAGTCCGGTATCGCCATGCGGGCCGCCGATCTCGAACTTCCCGGTGGGATTGACGAGCACGCGGACCTTGTCGTGCCACCACGAGCCGAGGACCGGCCGGATGATCTGGGCGGTCACCCGCTCCTTGAGTTCGGCCTGGCGCTCGCGCAGCACCTTGGGGTCGCCGGCGCTCCAGCGGGCGTCGTGCTGCGTGGAGAGGACGACCGTATCGACGCGCCGCGGCTTGCCGTGTTCGTCGTACTCGACCGTGACCTGGCTCTTGGCGTCGGGACGAAGGCCCTCGATGATCTTCTCGCGGCGCGCCGAGGCCTGGCGCTCGACGAGCTGGTGGGCGAGCTGGATGGGCAAGGGCATCAGTTCCGGCGTTTCGCGGCAGGCAAACCCGAACATCATGCCTTGGTCGCCGGCGCCGTCGGTGTTCACGCCCATCGCGATGTCCGGGCTCTGCTTGTTGATCGAGGCGAGCACGGCGCAGGTGCGATAGTCAAAGGCCATGTCGGGATCGGTGTACCCGATCTCGCGGATGCACTCGCGGACCACATCCTGGATCTCGACGTAGGCGTTTGTGGTGATCTCGCCGGCGACCACGACCATGCCGGTGGCGCACAGGGTCTCGCAGGCGACCCGGGCGTTCGGGTCCTGCGCAAGCATCGCGTCGAGGATGGAATCGGAAATCTGGTCGGCGACCTTGTCCGGGTGGCCCATCGACACAGACTCGCTGGTGAACAACCGGCCACTGCTCATGCGGGGCTCCTTGGCGCGTCGTCCGCGGTTGGTTCGGCGGGGTCTCTTCATCCATGTATCCGCAAACGCGGATGGAACCAAAGTGTAGCGTCGGCGTCCGCCCGGGGCGAGCGGCCTGGCGCACCCTTCGGTTCGGACGGGGCGAATCAATCCGGCCCGGCCCGGGGGCCCGCTCGCTACGCTTGGGCATGGGCACGACGGGCAAGAAGTCTCCTTCGCTCTCCTACGCGGACGCCGGGATCGACCTTGACCGGTACGACGACTTCGTGGGTGATTTGGAAGGGCTGATGCGCCGGACCCACGGACCGCGGGTCATCCGCAATGCGGGCGGTTTCGCCGGCCTCTTTCGGCTCGACTTCAACGAGCGGCTCTTCAAGCGAAACTACCGCGACCCGGTGCTCGTTTCATGCACCGACGGCGTGGGGACGAAGATCCGCCTCGCGCAGAAACTCGGCGTCTACGACACCATCGGCATCGACCTTGTCGCCATGAATGTCAACGACCTGATCGTCTGCGGGGCGGAGCCGCTGGTCTTTCTTGACTACTTCGCGGTGCGATCGGTGGATAAGCCCATGATGGCCGCTGTCATGCGAGGCATCGCCGCGGGGTGCAAGCAGGCCGGGTGTGCCCTGATCGGGGGAGAGACCGCCGAGATGGGTGACCTCTACCAGCCGGGCGACTTCGATCTTGCCGGTTTCGCCGTCGGCGTGGTGGAACTCCAGCGGATGATCTCCCCCAAACAAGTGCGTTCGGGGGACGTGGTGCTGGGTGTTGGCTCGAGCGGAGTTCACAGCAACGGGTACTCGCTGGTGCGGCGCATCATCGATCATGCGGGGCTGGACCTGTCTCGCCGGTACCCGGACCTTGACACGGAACGAACCCTCGGCGAAGTGCTGCTCACCCCGACGCTGGTTTATGCCTCGCAGATGCTGCGCGTGCAGCACGCGTACGAGGTCAAGAAGGTCATCACGGGAATGGCGCACATCACCGGGGGCGGCCTCTTCGACAACCTCGTGCGTGCGCTCCCCGGCACCGTGGATGCGGAGATCGAGCGCGGTTCGTGGCCCGTGCCGCCGGTGTTCGGGTTCCTCAAGCGTCACGGCAACGTCACGGATGAGGAGATGGCGCGCGTATTCAACATGGGCATCGGCTATTGCTTGATTGTGAAGCCCGCGTTCGCCGCCTCGGTGGCGCAGCGGCTGCGCCGGATGCGTCTCAAGGTTGCGCCGATCGGAGTCGTCAAGCGGGGCAAGGGGCGGGTGCGCTGGGCATGACTCGTGTTGACCACGATGGAGGCCTGCCATGCATCAGACCGTCACCCGGCTCACTCTCGTCGTCACATGCGCCGCGGGGTTGACCGCGCGTGTCCCGGTCTGGGCGGGCGCGCCTGTCGCAGAAGCGCTCGCCCCGGTTGACCCCCCGGGCGGGACGGGTCCGCGGGACGCGGAGATCACAACGCTCACGGAGGGAGAGCAATTGCTTGCGCAGGCCCGCCGGGCCTACGCCGAGGCCGCGACGTACCGCGATGACGTGACGGTGACGTACGAGAGTTTTTCGCGCGATGCGGGCTTGCTCCCCGCCGAGCGTTCCGTTTCGCACGTGCGGTTCGCTCTCCGCAATCCCGGCGACTATCGCTACGAGCGCTGGCCCGGCGATGAAGTTCTTCGCACGGCGGGCGGCGCTTCGCTCGGAGGCAAGGTGACTGTGTGGGTCGGGGACTGGGGCCAGGCCATCTCGGCGCCCGCGCGGACTCCGACCGACCCCGAGGAACTCAGCACGCACACGTGGGGCACCGTCACGTTTGACCACCCGCTGGCCCCCAGCCTTCTGCATCTCGATCGCCCCGACATCCTCTCGGGCCTTGAACGGGTCGAAGATGTCCGCGTGGAGATCGTGGGGAATCGCGAGTGCCTCCGCCTGGGAGGGCACTGGAGCGGAGCCTCGCTGATGACGGGCGAGCCGGCCCCGGGCGCGATCTGGATCGACCGCCGCACGTTCGAGGTCCGGCGCTTTGGGGCCGATGTTTCGCAGATGTACCTCGCGTCCATGCTCGACGCGCCGGGGCTGGCGGCGGCCTTCGAGCGGGCCACGCTTCTCATCGAGTTCGCCCGGGCCGAGTTGAATGCTGATCTCGGAGACGAGGTCTTCGCCTTCAACCCGCCCGAGGGCATGCGCGTGTTGAAGGCGTTCGACCTGGCGCAGGCGACCCCGCTTGCCGTCGAGCCGCAGGATGTTGAGCCGGGGCTTGCTCCTGGACGGGAGCCCGGCATCGTCCCGGGCCGGCAACGCACTCTGATCGGGCAAAGCGCCCCGGACTTCTCGGGTGATGCGCTCGATGGCGCTCCCTTCGACCTCCGGGATCTGCGGGGGCGCATCGTCGTGCTCGACTTCTGGGCGACGTGGTGCTCCCCGTGCCTTGCGGCGATGCCATCCATGCGCGGCCTCGCGGAACGTTTCGAGGGCAAGGGCGTGACGTTCATCGGCATCTCGCTCGACGCCTCCGACGCCCGGGGCGCCATCCGCGATGTCGTGGCGCGCGAGCGCCTGCCCTACCGACAGTTTCACGATGCCGACGGGGCCGTGTCGGGGTCGTACCGTGTCTCGGGCATTCCGTGCGTGGTGCTCATTGACCGCGCGGGCGTCGTGCGGTTCGTGCACGTCGGCTTCGGGCCGAGCGATGGTGCGCGGCTGACCGCTGAGATCGACGCGATGCTGTCGGGCACGGACAAGGGCCCCTGATCGGGCTCACGTCCTAGGCTGCGGCGCGGGCGCGGGTCTGCACGCTGGAGACAAGGCGCGTGATCTGCTCCACCACGAAGCTCCGGTGCGCGGGGTTGAACTGAAACTCAAAGGCCATGCCCGCGTAGGTCGACTGCTGGCTGTCCAGGTGGGCGTGTGCGATCTTGGTGGTCACGCCGATGGGCGCCGCGATGCCGGGGCGCAGGTCGATGCGCAGCCAGAAGAGGCGCCCGCGATCCAGTCCCGAGGCGTTCTCGCGGTCGAGGATGAGTCCAAGCCCGCCGCCGCTGATGTTGCCGAGACGCCCGGTGAACCTGGGTCCGACCTCGGGCAGCACGATCGGGTCACTCCCTTCACCCGACCAGGGGGCGCCGGTGCGGGCGCATTCGCGGATCACCGCCGCATTCGCGATCTCGGCTGCGGTCACGGTTGTCGGGTCGAGCAGGGGCCAGCACTCGACGGGCGCAAGCTCCATTGACGCGGTCGAGATGCGCATGAACGAACGCCGCGAGCAGCGCTCGACGCCCGTGGGCGCCGCGAGCTGCAGCGCCGAGCATGGCGGCCTTCCCGGTTCACTGAATGAGACCGGGCCCACCGAACTCGTGTGGAACATCCAACGATTCTGGCCGATCGAGAGCGAGCCCACGAGCGGCAGATTCGCGGGCAGCGGCACGGTGCTTCCCGCAGCGGCGGGTGTCTCGACGACCAGGCCCGCATCGGTCACGCGCAGCAGGCGCACCCGCCACACCAGGTCGCCCTGGCGAGATGAAGTATCCGCGACGGAGAGCTCGATCCCTCCGCCGCGCTGGGCCACCTGGTCGAAGCACTCGCGCCAGCGTTCGGTCCGTGAGCGTGAAGCGGGCATGAGTGTGCCTCCCGAATCGTGTGGATGGGAGGAATGTCGGGCGAACGACGGGCCCGCTTTGGGCCCGCCCGGGCTTTCGACGGGGGCATGTCCCGGGGCAGCGGTTATCGCCCGCGCGGGCGGGTGCGTGCGGGGCGTGCCCGGATTGCCAGCACAGCGCCTGCGATGCGGCGCTCGCGTGTCTCCGGGCGTTTTGCCTGAAGCACGGCCTGCGCGTACTCGCGCTGGTGGGTGTAACTCATTTCGGTCCAGCGCTCCCACGCGGGCGGCGAGGCGCGCAGCGCGGCCTCCAGCGGGGCCGGGCATTCGATCGTGCGGGGCCGGGTGTCTTCCTCCAGCGTGACGCGAACCCGGTCGCCGGCTTGTACACCCGCCTTGGCCCGGGCGTCGGCGTTGACGACGATGTAGCTCTCTCCGTGCATGGTCGCGATCGTGGAGCGATAGGTGTGCCCGCGCAAGGTGACGCAGACCGGTACTCGCGCTCTCCCGAACACCTCGCGCGGATCAAAGGGCAGCACGATCGCGCACACCTTGGTCCCCGGCTCGCCCCGCAGGGTTGTTGTAAAGGTCTTGGCGATCGGCGCACTCGGCATCCCCGATTGTTGGCACCCCGGGGCCGTGCGCGGGGCCACCGCAGTTCCCAAGGGTCTCGCGCGTTGACTCCGGCCCCGGGGTCGGCTTGACTCTGGGCCCTCGCCCGGGCCTCTCCATGCCATTGCCCTCCGCCATCCTCTTCACCGCGTTCGAGCCTTCGGGCGACGACCACGCCTCGGCGGTCATCCGCGTGCTGCGGGAGCGTCACCCCGACCTGCCTATCTTCGCGTGGGGCGGGCCGAAGATGGAGCGTGCGGGGGCGACCATCGTTGAACGCACCGGTGACGATGCCGTGATGGGCATGCCGGGACTGAAGAAGATCCGTGAGCACAAGGCGATCAACGGGCGCATCCGCCAATGGTTGCGATCCCACCCGATCGGCGTCCATGTGCCGGTGGACTCGCCCGCCGCCAACTTTCCGGTCTGCCGCCTGACCCGCGAGGCCAGGGCGAAGATCGTGCATCTGGTGGCCCCGCAACTGTGGGCGTGGGGATCATGGCGGGCCAAGAAACTGCGGCGCCTGACAGACCACGTGCTGTGCCTGCTCCCCTTTGAAGAAACCTGGTTCAAGTCACGCGGCATCCCCGCGACGTTCGTGGGGCACCCGCTCTTTGACGGGGGTGAACCGGGCGACGCGGGCGTGCTCGCGGTGCCCCCGGGGTCGCCGCGCATCCTGCTGTTGCCCGGCTCGCGCCCGTCGGAGATGGACAAAAACTTCACGCTCCTTCTCAAGACCTTTGTGGAGATCTCCCGCGCGCGCCCGGAGGCGGTCGGCGTCGTCGCCCTGACCAACGAGGCCGCCGAGAGGCGTGTCCGCGGGCTTGCCGGGGGGGCGTGGCCGCAGCGCCTCGTGGCGGTGCACGGGCGCACCGACGATGCCATCGCCTGGTGCGACCTCGCGCTCGTGGTCAGCGGCACCGTCACCTTGCAGGTGGCGCGTCGGCGCAGGCCCATGGTGGTCGTCTACAAGTCCAACCCAGTCGCGTACTCGCTCGTCGGCTGGTGGGTCATCGACACCGAGTTCTTCACGCTCCCCAACCTCATCGCGGGGCGCGAGATTGTGCCGGAGTTCGTGCCGCACTTCGGCGACGAACGGCCCCTCATCACCGCGGCGGAGGCGATTCTCTCCGATCCCGCACGGGCGCAGGCGCAGCGCGAGGCGCTCGAAGGGGTCTGTGCCCGGTTCAAGGGCCAGAATGCCGCCGAAAACGCGGCCGCGGCGATCGAGCGGGCCGCAGGCCTGCGCGGCATGGATTCACCCGCCTGAACTTCGTCCCGGCGGCGCGACTGCGTTTTCATCGGCCACGTGCCCCGGGGCGGGCTGCCGCTCATCGTCCCGCGAGTGCCAGGGAGTTCTTCACGCCGAGCGACTCGTAGATCCGGCGCGTCGCCGGTGAGCGATTGAGCGTGTAAAAGTGGATGCCCTGTACGTCATGGTCCAGCAGATCGCGGCACTGCTCCGTCGCCCAGTGCACTCCGACGCGGGCAATGGCCTCGTCATCGTCGCCGGCGCGGGCTACCGCCCGAAGCAGCCCGGCCGGGAAGCGCGCCCCCCCCGCGAGTTCGGCCATCCGGCGCAGGCCGGAGAGACTTGTGACCGGCATGATGCCCGCGATGATGGGCACGCGGATGCCCGCGATGTTGCAGCGCTCGCGGAAGTCGTAGAAATCCCGGTTGTCGAAGAAGAGCTGGGTGATGATTACGTCGGCCCCCGCCTCGACCTTTGCCTTGAGCCGGTCCATCTCCACGAGCCGGTTCGGCGTGCCGGGGTGCCCCTCCGGATACCCCGCGACACCTACGCCGAAGCCGCGCCGGTCGGGGTGACGCCCCTGCTCGCCGAAGCGCCGGATCAGGCGCACGAGTTCGCTCGCGTAGCGGAACGACCCCGACCGTTCGCCTGCCTGCGCATCACCCCGGAGCGCCATGATGTTGCACAGGCCCGCTCCGGCGTAACGCTCCAGAAACTCTTCGATCTCACGCTCGTCATGCCCCGCGCACGTCAGGTGCGGCACGGGGAGCAGGCGGGTCTCGCGGGCGAGGCGTTCGACGAGTTCGCGGGTGCGCTGGCGCGACGAGCCCCCCGCCCCGTACGTCACGCTCACGAACGTCGGGCGCAGCGCCTCGAACTCGCTCATCGCCGCGAAGAGCTCGCCGGCCGCCGGGTCGCTCCGCGGGGGGAAGAACTCGAAACTGAAAGTCCGGTCGGCCCGGACGAACATGTCGCGGAAGTGCATGGCAGCCTCGGTATTGTGCCGTTCATCCGGAAGAACGGATATAGTATCGGGCGTTGAGAGCGGAGAGTCAAGCCCTTCTCTCCAGCCCCGATCCCTACGCTCCCCTGTTCTCTCCCCGCCAGGAACGCCCAACCCCCGTGCATTCCGATCACATCAAGACATCGTGGGGGGGCATTCTGGCGGCGACGGGCGCGCTGGCGGGGTGGTCTGCCGTGCCGCTCTTCATCAAGCACTTCGCTTCGACTATCGATTTCTGGACGAGCAACGGCTGGCGTTATGGGTTTGCCGCGCTCATCTGGATGCCTGTCGCGCTCCTCGGGTCGATCCGCGGCACGATTCCCCGGTCGGCGTGGCGTGCGGCCCTCACGCCTGCCGCGTTCAACGCCGCCGGTCAGACCCTCTTCACCTACGCGTTTTACCTCCTCGACCCGGCCCTCGTGACCTTCGCCCTGCGCTTTCAGATCATCTTCGTCACGCTCGGGGCGGCGATGCTCTTTCCGGCCGAGCGCCGCGTGATCCGCACGCCCCTCTACCTCGTTGGCCTCGGCCTCGTCTTCGGCGGCACGATGCTCACGGTGGCCCTCGACCGGTCCTTCGGGGCCAAGGCAACCACGCTGGGCGTGATCATCGCGATCGGCAGCGGGATGCTCTTCGCAGGGTACGGCCTGGCCGTGCGCAGGTGCATGAAGGGCGTGAAGCCTCTGCCGGCGTTTGCGATCATCAGCCAGTACACGGCGGCGGTGATGGTCGCGCAGATGCTGGTGTTCGGGCGTCACGCCGGCGCCGAGGCCGTCACGCTGCTGACACCCCAGGCATTCTTCTGGCTGCTCGTGTCATCGGTGCTCGGCATCGCGCTGGGGCACGTGTTCTACTACATGGCCCTGGAGCGCCTCGGGGTGGCCCCGACCGCAGGCGTGCTCCAGCTCCAGCCGTTCTGCGTCGGGGTCGCCGAGAGCCTTCTGCCCGGGTTCGGGGCCTCGCTGACGCCGTTCCAGTGGATCGCCGGAACCGCGGCCGTGGCGGGCGCGGGGGTGATCTTGCGCGTGCAGTATCTCATCGCGCGCCGGGCCCATGCCGATGCCGCCGGCCCGACTCTCTCCGGTCACGAGGACGAGCGGTCAATCACGCGGTAGGACTCGCGCTCGCCCCGTCCGCGCAGGGGGTAGTCCTTGCGCAGGGGATGCGCGGGGTACTCCTCCCAGGTCAGGATGCGGCGCATGTCCGGGTGATTGCGGAACCGGATGCCGAACATATCGAACACCTCGCGCTCGCGCCACTCCGCGCCCGGCCACAGGTCGGTCACGGAATCGACCACGAGCGCGGGGTCGTTGACGATGCCATCGGTGGGCAGCGACGGGTTGACACACGTCTTGACGATGAGCAGATCATCCCGGGTCGTGGAACGGAGGATGTACACCACCGCGAACCGGCCGGGGGACTTCGCGGGGTAGTTCAAGTAGTCCACGCCGGTGACGTCGGAGAGGAAGTCAAACGCAGCCTCCGGAGCGCTCCTGAGCCATGCCATCACCTCGTGCAGATCGTCCGGGTCCACGATGAGGCCGGTCTGGCCGCGGAACTCGGTCGCTCGCAGCGTCTTTCCCGCGAACTTCGCCTTGAGCGGCTTCAGCACCGGGTGGTCGAGCGTGGGGGGAGTCGGGTGGGTCATTGGTCCTCCGCGGGGCAAGCATATCCGCGGCGGGCACTCCGGATATGCTCGCGGGTACCCATGCGGGCCAAGGAGATCGACATGCACGCGATTCGAGCCGCGTTGTTTATCCTGTTCCTCGGGGCTTGTGCGTTCGGCGCCCGGGCCGGGGAAACCTTTCGTGACCCGGTGAATCACTGGAGCGAGACGGTCCCCGACGGGTGGCGGGCGGTTTCGCCGGAAGAAGTCGAAACGGTGCGCCAGCAGATCGCCAGCGGAGCGATGGGGAACAACGTCTCGGTCGTCACGGTCTGGATGCCAGAAAACGCGACGGCAGAGGGCGTCCCGTTCATCATCGTCGCGTGGATCAAGCAGCCCATGAAGGGCGCCACGTGGTCAGACATTGAGCGGGCATTCGACAAGGACAAGATGAAGGCCGCGGCGGAGAAGTCCGCCAAGCAGGCGGGAGATGCCTTCAAGGACATCTCCATCCAGGAGCCGCGCCTCGACAAGAAGCGCAATTGCATCCTGCTCGACCTGGGTGGAGTGTCCTCGGACGTGGGCCCGCTTCGCGCGACCGGCGCCGGGATGATCGCCAAATAGGGCATGGTCAACGTCTGGCTGTATGCCAAGCCCGACGACTATCCGAACCAGGCCCAGCACATCAACACCTTCATCGATTCATTCAAGATGGATGCCGGGTACGGATACACCCCGAAGTCTTTCTCGCTGCCCATGGCCGTGATCGCCGGAGTGGTCGCGGCGGTGGTCATCGGTATCGTTTCGATCGCGAAGAAAAAGAAGCAAGACGGCGGCGCGGGCGGCCCCGCCGAACAGCCCGCGCCGTGAGCCCCTGCAAGGGATGGTCCCTGCGGCGCGAGTTATGGTCGCGCGCGGGACGCGCCGGGCGCGTGCCGCGGGCGGTGCGCTCGCGGCGTCGCTTCGCGCACGCTTTGCGTCATTCGGCCTCGACGACCGGGCACGCGACCTTCAATGCGTGGGTCACGCCGCGCATCTCGGCGAGGATCCGTCACACCCCTCCGGCCCCGCGCACGCGCATGCCTGAAGTGTCACTCTTGACACCTTGATGGACCGCGCCTTGTGCTGGCGCGGAGCCAGGGATCGACGAGCCCTGAGAAGTGTGTCACTGTCACGCCATGCTATTCAGAGCTGCCCGGCAAGCAGGCTCTCCGCGAGATCATCGTCGGAACGCGTCGCCCTGTCGACATGACGTGAGGCGACCGCGGCGAGACGGGCCGAAACATCACCGAGGAAGGTGATGCGGATGCCGAAGTTTTCGCCCACCTTCACGGCCACGCCGTAGCCGGAGTGCTTGTTGTTGATGAGAAGTTCCAGTTCTTCGTCGGCGTTCTTGGGGAGTTCGATGATTGAACCCGGCGCCAGGGCGAGGACGCTCTCGACGGGCATCCGACGCCTGCCCAAGCGCACGATGACGGGCACTTCAAGTTTTTCGAGCGTCCTGACTTCTTCGGCCATGCGATGGGGCTCCGAGATCGGGACCGTGGCGACGGGCGGGCGCAACGCCCCCGGCGACCACAACGCAATCGGCGTGCCGGGGCGGGGTCAGATGCCGGGCAGCGGGGCCTGCTCGCGGCGTTGGCTGAGCTCGTGGTGCTTGGCGAGGTACTGCATGCACACGACGACAAAGGTGGAATGGCTCCATGTGAGGGGGCTCACGCTGATGGGGGCGCCGGTGTGGGGGTGGAACTGCTCGGCGAGCACGCCGCTGGGTTCGGCACGCTTGACGGCCCATTCGATGATGGGGAGGGCCTGCTTGAGCTCGTCGTGGTTCTTGGCGCGGGCGACGAGGTACTGGGCCTGCCAGAGGGTGCAGATGACCCAGGGATTGCCGGGCACGGCGTTGATATCGGCCCGTTCAATCTGGTGGTAGTAGTCGCGTTCGTAGCGGGCGCATCCGCCCACGCTGGTGCGGATCCAGAGCCGGTCACGGATGGATTCCATCTCGGCGACGACGCGGGGGTCGTCGGCGGAGAAGGCCTCAAACGCGAAGAGGGCGTAGTTGGCGCTGTCGCGGGTCATGTCGAGGCGGTAGGTGCCGTCGTCCAGGGGGATGGCGTGACGCGCAAAGCGGCGCAGTTCCGGGTGGTACATGTTGCGCTTGAGCGCGCCTTTCATGCGCTCCGCGCCCTCGCGGAACGCGCCGGCGCGGTCGTGCTCGCCGAAGTCGGTGGCGAAGGCCGCGGCCGCGTAGAGCGCGCCGATCGTGGCGGCGACGGTGAAGGTGTGGATGCCCCGGCGCTCTTCCCACAGGTCCCAGGAGGGGCGGGGGAGGCCGTTGTGATCGCGGTAGCGGAGCATCCACTCTGCGGGGCGGGCGACGAGGGGCTCGTACAGCCCCTTGACGAACTCGACATCACGGAAGGTCTCAAAGTGCTTGCGCAGGGACCAGAGGACGAGGCTGGTCTCGTCCTGCTGGATAGGGAGCACCCGCTGGCCGTCGAGCATCCAGGGGTGCCAACTGCTGGCGAGCGCGCCGGTGGGCGAATACTTGTGGAGAAAGTAGCCCTCGCTCTCGATGCACCGGGCGCAATAGCGGTAGAAGCTCCGGGAGAGTTCGCTCTGGCCGCTCAGCACGAGGGCGTAGGCGACAAGCGCCCCGTCGCGCATCCAGCAGTAGGAGTAGTGGTCGCCCCCGAACTGGGTGATGTCGCTGTCGTTGGCGGCGATGATCGCGCCGCCGTTGTCGATCTGGGTGCGCAGCACGAGCTGCGAGCGGTAGAAGAGGTCGCGGATGTGTTCGGGGAGAGGCGTGGTGTCGGTGGGTTCCTTGCGGCACCAGAGCCGCCAGTAGGCTTCGGTGCGGGCGAGGAGCCGGTCGGCGCCCAGTTCGAGGACCCGGAGGTTGGTTTCCTTCACCTCGCGGTAGGAACGGCCGCAGGCGATCCAGAACTGGACATCGGCCTTGCCCCCGGCGGGCACCTGGAGGTTGAACCCGACGGTGGCGTCGACGGAGCCCTGGCTGATGGCGTTGCGCCCGAGTTGGCCGTCTTCGGCGTCGCGCCACGTGCCTTCGGCGCCGCCGACGCGCTTGGTGCCGATGGCCCAGTGGTCGATGCCGCGCTTGTGGGTGTCGCAGGCGTTGATGAGGAAGTAGTTGTCCTGCTTGTAGAAGACGAGCCCGCTGGTGACGGGGTCGTAGTTGGCGGTGTCGCCCACGGGCGTTTCGGCGATGGAGAGGTCGAGGTGCATGAAGATGCGGACGTCGCGGGCGCGCCCGGCGAGGTCGTGCACGGTGAACTTGCGGATGAGCACGGGCAGGTTCGAGTCCACGCCGTCGTGGCAGATGACTTCGAGCTGGAGCCTGTCGTTGACGAGCCGGACATCGGTGACGAGGGTGTCGGCCTTGTAGCGGATCTCGCGCCGCCAGGCTTCGTCTTCGACCCATGCCAGCGTGCCGTCGGCCCAGATGCCGAAGCGCTGCACGTGCCCGGAGGTGTGGTTGTAGCGCCCGACCTGCGGGTAATAGAGGTCGCGGATCCGGTAGAGCCGGTCAAAGGTGATGAGCAGGTCGCCGTTGCCAATGGGGATGTCGCGCGGCATCCTGGGGAATCCTCCGGTGCGGGCGGGGCCGTCCGGCACAGTATCGGATATCCGGACGCTTGGGTTGGGAGAAAGGTCTTGTCCGGGTGCGGCGGGAGTGAGGGAATACACTCGCGCCATGGTTCCTCACTCTCGCCCGGGGGCGTGGCCGGTGGGTGTGCCGACTTCACGGTTGGCCGGGCGCGTGATGGAGCAGGCGCTGGATGGGGCCCAGGCGGCGATCCTCGGCCTGCCGGATGACACGGGCGTCCGGCTCAACGGAGGGCGTCCGGGGGCGGCCCAGGGGCCGGGGGCAATTCGGGCGGCGCTGGCCCGATACGGGGCGGCGGAAGCGAGTCTGCGCTGGGCGCTGACGTCGGACGCCGGGGACGTGACGCCCGGGGACGAACTCGAACTCACCCACGAGCGGGTCCGCGAGGCGGCGGGGGCCTTGCACAGGCGAGGCATCACGCCCGTCGGAGTGGGCGGGGGGCACGACCTGACGTTTCCGTTTGTGCGGGCGGCTGCGGATTCTCACGGGCCGGTTGAGGTGATCTACCTCGACCCGCACCTGGACGTTCGGGCGGAGCGCGGGTCGGGCATGCCTTTCCGCGCGTTGGTTGAATCCGGGGCGGCGCGGGGGCTGCACAACCAGGGGTTCAGCGCGTTCGTGAACACGCGCGAGCACCTCGCCTGGTTCGAGCGGGCGGGCGGGAGGATCAATGACCTTTCGCCCGAGGGGCCGTGGCCGCCGGGGCCCATCGCGGTGAGCCTGGACATGGATGTCATCGACCAGGCGTGTGCGCCGGGCGTGAGCGCCACCAACCCGTGCGGGTGGAACCCGGCGCTCGCGTGCGCATGGGCCCGCGCGGCGGGGAGGCACCCGGGCGTCGTGTGCTTTGACCTCATGGAACTCAACCCGGCGCACGATCCGCAGGGGCTCACGGCGCGGCTTGGGGCGCACCTCGTGCTGGAGTTTCTTGCGGGGCTGGCGGAGCGCCGGCCATGACCGCGGGGGCCTGGATCGTCAACGCGCGGGTGCTGACGCTGGCCGGGGAACGGTGCCGGCGCGGGGCAGCGCTGCGCGAACTGGGCGTGCTTGCGCGGGGGCACGTGCGGTTCGAGGGCGGCGTGGTGCGGGAGGTGGTGGAGTCGGCCTCAGCGCCCCGGATGGACCGAGGCGAGGTGGAGGAAGTGGTGGATGCGGGCGGGCGGGTGTTGATGCCGGGGTTCGTCGATTGCCACACCCACGCGTGCTGGGCGGGGTCGCGGGTGGATGAATGGCTGGACCTGCGCGCCGGGGCGAAGTACCTGGACATTCTGGCCCGGGGCGGGGGCATCATGTCCACGGTGCGCGCGGTGCGCGACGCAAGCCCGGAGGGGCTTTCGGCTGACCTGCGTGCTCGCCTGCGCCGGATGCGCCGATGCGGAACGACGACGTGCGAGGTCAAGAGCGGTTACGGGCTGAGCGCCGAGCACGAACTCGCGATGCTCGCGTGCATCGAGGAGACGCGACGGGCGGACGAGGCAGGGTTGCCATCGGTGGTTTCAACGGCGCTCCTCGGGCACGCGATCGAGCCCGGCGTGCCGGGGTTCGTCGAACGCACCGTGGGCGAGACGCTGGACCGGATCCGCAGCGCGTATCCCGGGATTACGCTCGACGCATACTGCGAGCGTGGGGCGTGGTCGCTGGACGAGTGCGCGCGGCTGTTCGCCCGGGGCCGCGCGCTGGGGCACCCCTTCCGGGTGCACGCGGACCAGTTCAACTCGCTCGGGATGACCCCGTGGGCGTGCGCACACGGGGCGCGGAGCGTGGATCACCTCGAGGCGTGCGATGACGCGGGACGGGCGGCGCTGGGCGCGAGCAGCACCTTCGGCGTGCTCCTGCCGTGCTGCGGGTTCCACACCGATGGGCGTTATGCGCCGGGGCGGGCGCTCGTCGAGGCAGGCGCGCTGCTGGCCCTGGCGACCAACTGCAACCCCGGGAGCGCGCCGTGCGTGGACATGGGCATGGTGATGGCGCTGGCCTGCCGCGGATGCGGGCTGACGCCCGCGGAGGCGATCGTCATGGGCACGGTGCACGGGGCGGAGGTGCTGGGACTCGCCGATCGAGGCCAGATCGCGCCCGGGCAGCGGGCGGACCTCGTGCTCTTGGAGACCCGGGACGAGCGCGACCTCGGCTATGCGTTCGGGGCGACGCTTGTTGAGCGGGTGTGGGGGGTGTGAGGAGGGTCGGCGGCGCGACCCATACCCTGCCGCGTGGGATGGGGAGGCGACGGGGGTGGGCATGTCCGATCGGCTGGTCAACCTGATGCTCGCCCGGCACCCGTGCCTGCGGATCGTGACGACCGAGGAGACCGAGGCGGTGGAGTGGGTGGTGCGGTCGGGGCTCACGGCGGGGCTGGCCGAGGCGCAGGTGTGGACCGTGCTGGAGGGGTGGAGGCGGGCCCGCTCGGTCGGCCTGGGCATCCCGGGCACCGAAGACCCGGCGGCGGGGCTGTATCACGCGGCGCGGAAGTTCCGTGCGCCGGCGCTGCTCATCCTGCTCGATTCGGGGGCGCACCTCGACGACCCGCGCGTGCGCCGGGGGCTGCGTGAGTTGATCGAAGAGCAGTCGCGCCTGGGCGGGTGCGTGGTGCTGATCGACCACGAACCGGGGCCGCCGGCGGTGCAGCAGTGCGGGGCGCTGGTCGAACTCCCACTGCCCGAGGACAAGGAGCTTCACGACCTCGTGGTGAAGGAGCTCCGGGCGTGGCCGGGGCTCAAGATCACGATGAGCAAGAACGGGCTCAAGCAGGTGGTCGAGCATCTGCGCGGGCTTTCGGCCCGGGCCGCGGCGCAGGTGATCCGCGATGTGATCGCGTCGGACCGCGACTTTTCGCCCGAGGACCTGCCCCGGGTGATCGAGGCGAAGCGCCGGCTGGTGGGCGCGGGCGGGCTGCTGGAGTTTGTGGAGGCGCCGACCTCGATGGACGAGATCGGAGGCCTGGCCCGGCTCAAGGCGTGGCTCGCGGCCCGGCAGGACTGCTGGAAGGATTCAGCGCGCGAGTTCGGCCTGCCGATGCCCCGCGGGATGCTGCTGCTGGGCGTGCAGGGGGCGGGCAAGAGCCTGTGCGCGAAGGCGGTGGCGACGGCGTGGAAGCGCCCGCTGCTGCGGATGGACCCCGGCGTGCTGTACGACCGCTTCATCGGCGAGAGCGAGCGGCGTCTGCGCGACGCGCTGTCGCAGGCGGAGGCCATGGCGCCGATCGTGCTCTGGATCGACGAGGTCGAGAAGGCCTTTGCCTCGGCGGCGAGCCAGTCGGTGGACGGCGGGCTGAGCCAGCGGATGTTCGGCACGCTGCTGACGTGGCTGCAGGAGCACAAGTCCAGCGTGTTCGCGGTGGCGACGGCGAACAACATCGACGCCCTGCCCCCGGAGCTGATGCGCAAGGGCCGGTTCGATGAGATCTTCTTCGTCGATCTGCCGGGCGAGGAGGCACGCCGGATGATCTTCGAGATTCACCTGAGAAAGCGCGGCCGCGACCCGGCGATGTTCGACATTGCGGCGCTGGCGGCGGCCTCGCACGGGCGTTCGGGGGCGGAGATCGAGCAGGCGGTGATCTCGGGCCTGCACGAGGCGTACGCGGGCAAGCAGACGCTGGAGACCGAGGGGCTCCTGCGGGCCGTCGCGAGTTCGCCTCCGCTGAGCATTACGATGGCGGAGCGGGTGCTCGCGCTGCGGCAATGGGCCAAGACGCGCTGCGTCCCGGCTGATTGAGGAGCGTGACGTGCCCGACCTGAGTTCGAGCCTGCCGAGTGCGCTCAGAGTCCAGGCGCGTTACCTTCGGCTGGGAGGCGTGCCGGCGCTGGTCGCGCACCCGGACTGGTCGCATTCTGCGCCGGTGGTCGTGTGGATGCATGGTCGCACGGTGAACAAGGAGCTTGATCCGGGGCGATACCTGCGCTGGATCCGGTCGGGTATCGCGGCGTGTGCGCTCGACCTGCCCGGGCACGGCGAGCGGCTGGACGAATCCATGCTCGCGCCGACGCGCACTCTCGACGTGGTTGAGCAGATGGTCGGGGAGATCGACGGCGTGATCGCGGATCTGTGCGCGATGCCGGAGGCACGCTGCTTCGATATGCAGAGGCTGGCGATCGGCGGCATGAGCGCGGGGGGCATGGCAACCCTTCGCAGGCTCTGCGACCCGCACCCGTTCGTCGCGGCCTGCGTCGAGGCAACATGCGGTGATTTCGCACGCCTCTACGACCCGGCGGGAGGGAGCAACCGACCCTGGGAGAGCGGACACGCGGCGGAACGCATCGCGGGGCTCGACCCGGCACGCCGGCTGGAGGGGTTCCGGCCCGTGCCCGTGCTGGCGCTGCACAGCGAGGCGGACCAGTGGGTGCCGTGGGATGCGCAGCGAGGGTTTCTGGCGGCGCTGCGGGAGCACTACCGCCGGGCGGGCGCCGACCCGGGGCTCGTGGAGATCAAGACCTGGACGGAGACCGGGGCGCCGTTCGAGCACGCCGGGTTCGGGCGATTCGGGCCGGAGGCCAAGACGGTGCAGACCGAGTTTCTGAGCCGGGCGCTCGACGCCCGCCCCCGTGGCGCGTTCGGCGGGTGAGGCGCACGGCACCGGAGCGCGCGGGGCATGGGTGATGCCTCGTCCGGTATGCTGCCCCGCATGCGCTTCCGATCGCTCAACCCCTTCGCCACGGTCGATCGACCCCGGGAAGTCTGGGCGTGGGGGATGTACGACCTCGCGAACCAGTCTTTTCAACTGCTCATCAACACGCTTCTGTTCAGCCTGTATGTCAAGGGCGTGCTCGCCGACGACCCGAAGGGGGGAGGTTCACTCTGGGCGAGCATGGCGGCGGTGCAGCTCGGCCTCACGGCGCTGCTCACCCCGGTGCTGGGGGCGATGGCCGACGCGCGAAACTGGCACCGCGCATTCCTGCTCGGGAGCGGGTGCGTGTGCGCGGGGCTCACGATGGCGCTGGGCGCGGTGGGGAAGGGCGATGTGGCCCTCGCCTTCGGGGTGTACGTGATCGCCGCGACAGCGTGCGGCGTGGGTGAGAGCTTTCTCGGGGCGTTTCTGCCGCGCATCAGCACGCCCGAGACGGTGGGGCGGGTCTCGGGCATCGGCTGGACGATGAGTTACGTGGGCGCGCTGGGGCTGCTGGGGATCACGTGGGGGGCGATCAAGGTGATGGGCTGGACCGACGTGGGCCAGATGCGCCCGATGTTTGTCTTCGCGGGGGCGTGGTTCCTGGCGGGGATGGTGCCGGCCATCCTGTTTCTGCGCGAGAACGCCGGGAGCGGAGCGACGGCGGAGTCGCCCGGGGGCGCGGTCGGCGCGGCGTTTCGGCGGCTCGGCGAGAGCATCCGCAACACGCGCAAGTACGGGCAGCTCACGCGGTTCCTGCTCATTTTCTTCGTGTACACCGCGGGCGTGCAGGCGATGATCTTCTTTCTCGGGCAGATCGGCGACGCCATGGGCTTCGCCCTGCCCCAGCTCACCTTGCTCGCGCTGGTGATGGCGGTTTCGGCGGGATGCGGGTCGGCGACGACTGCGTGGGTGCAGGACCGACTCGGGCACCGGCGGACGATCATTGTCTTTCTGGGCGTGTGGTTTGCGGGAACGCTCGCGGCGGCCCTGACGCGCCACTTGGACCTGCCGGAGGAGATCTTCTGGGGCGTGAGCGCCCTGCTCGGCATCGGGCTCGGGGGCACGGGGAGCGCCAGCCGCGCCCTGGTGGGGCTGCTCACGCCTGACGACCGCGAGGGTGAAGTGTTCGGCCTGTGGAGCCTGGCGACGAAGCTGAGCGCTGTCGCGGGCGTGCTGCTGATGGGAGCCTTCGGGATCGACCGGGGGCTGCTGGTGCTGGCGGGGGTGTTCGCGCTCGGGGGCGTGCTGATGTTCGCGGTGGACGAGCGCGCCGGGGCCGAGGCGGCGCGAGGCGGGCGTACAGTTGGGCATGACACAGGTGAACCCTGATACGGGAGCGCGGGCGCCGGAGAAGCCGCTGCCCCCGCCGCCGCTCTCGCATGCGCCGGATGAGCACGGTCGGTTCGGCCCGTACGGGGGGAGATACGCGCCCGAGGCGTTGGCGGGCGCGCTCGAAAGCCTGGAGCGTGCGTACGCGGAGGTCTGCCGCGATGAGCGATTCTGGGAAGAACTGCGGGCGGTGCTCGCGAGCGTTGCCGGGCGCCCCACGGCGTTGACGCGGGCGGACCGGCTGACCAAGTTCGCCCGTTCGCGGGTGCACCAGGGGCGCGGTGCCACGATCTGGCTCAAGCGCGAGGACCTGTGCCACACGGGCTCTGAGGCGATCAACGGCGCGATGGGGCAGGCCCTGCTCGCGCGGCGCATGGGCAAGAGCCGCGTGATCGCGGAGACCGGATCGGGGCAGCACGGCGTCGCGGCGGCCTCGGCGGCGGCGCACTTCGGCCTCGCCTGCGAAGTCTACATGGGCGAGGCAGATGCGGAGCGCCAGGCGCTCAATGCGCGCCGCATCGAACTGATTGGTGCGCGGGTGAGCGTGGTCCCCTCGGGCGGGCTCAAGGACGCGATGACCGAGGCAATGCGCGACTGGCTCGCGTCGAGCGAGAGCAGCTTCTTGATGCCGGGCGCGCCGGTCGGCCCGCATCCGTACCCGATGATCGTGCGCGACTTCCAGAGCATCGTCGGGCGCGAAGCCAAGGGGCAGGCGCTGCGGGCGCTCGAACGAATGCCCGATGCGGTGGTCGCGTGCGCGGGGCGGGGGATGAGCGCGGCGGGGATGTTCTTCGCCTTCGTTGATGAGCCCAAGGTGAAGCTCCACGTCGTGGACGCGGGCGGGCGCGGCTCAGGGCCGGGCGAGCACGCGGCAGCGCTCCTGCGCGGCGAGCCGGGGGTGCTGCACGGGAGCTATTCCTTTGCCCTGCAGGATGAAGCGGGGCAGACGCTGGCGACCACATCGTGCGCCGCCGGGCTGGACTACCCCGGGACGGGGCCGGAACTGGCCTTCTGGAAGGAGCGGGGACGCATCCAGGTGACGGCCGCGAGTGATCGGCAGGCGCTCGACGCATTCGCGCTGCTCGCGAAGGTCGAGGGTATCCTGCCTTCGATGGAGGCGGCGCACGCCGTGGCGGAGGCGATCCGAATTGCGGGCGAGATGGGGGCTGAGGAGCACCTGCTGGTGTGCCTCGGCGGCGGGGGAGACAAGGACGTGTCAGAGGCCGCGCGCCTGATCGGTTCGTGACGCCGCCGGGCCCGCCGGGGGTGAAGGGGGGCGGGGCGGGCGCGGTCAGCCGGGCGCATCGACCGCCAGGGCTTCGGGGCCCCAGACGCGATCGAGCGGGGGCAGGCCGAGACGCTGGCGGATCTCGCTGTACCGGCTGAGTTCATCGCCCTCCAGCGAGTGCGCGAAGCGCCGGTCGAAGTCCTCGGCGATGAAGAGCGTCGCGGGCTCGTCGATGGCGAGTTCCATCGCGTTCATCCAGCTCGCCGATGAGCCTGACAGACGACCGACCTCGTCAAAGCGGCCCGCGAGCAGGAGGGCCGTGGAGCGGAGGTCGGCCAACTCCTGGTCGTCGATGGGGGAGTTTTCAATCTGGTCGGCGGCGTCGGTGGCGGCGAGGGCGGCGTCGGGGCGAAGCAGCTTCAGGCGGAGCTCGGCCAGGAGCAGCAGACCGCGCGCGACCGCCTGGCGCAGTTCGTCGGGGCCTTCGGGCAGGGGTCGCGGCGCGATCGTGCCCAGGGCCGCCTCGCGGAGGCGCGGGTCGAGAGACTCGTCGCCCGCGAAGGCGAGGACATCGGTGAGCGGGGCCGCCGCCGCGAGCTGCGCGAGGGCGAGAAGCGCCGGCGGCGAATCCGCGGGCACCGCGGCGAGCAGGGCGCGCAGGCCATCGAGCGTTGCACGATTTGCACTGAGATTGCGAACCGCGGCCCCGAGCAGGGACGGGTCCTTCGCGGCGGCGCGGATCAGCGCATCGCCGTAGCGGGGGTCGGTCGCCACGGCTTCCGCCGCGGCGGCGCGCAGCGAGGCATCGCCCCCCGAGGTGAGCAGCGCCTCGACGCGGGCAAAGTCGGTGTCGTCGCCCAGGAGCGTGAGCAGCCGCATGCCCGGAGACTGGAGATCGCGGGAATCGGCCGCCCGGAGCGCGGTGAGCACGCGGATCCGCATCTCGGCGTCGGTGAGGAGACCGTTGCGCTCCATCGCGAGGCATGCGTCGGCGGCGAAGGCGGTGCTCGACCCGCCCCGGTCCAGCCAGTGCAGAATCGCGGGCTCGGCGTCGCGGCTGGGCCAGCGGCGGAGGGCCGCGAGCAGCGCTTCGGCGGCACGCGGGTCGGTTTCGGCGTTGAGCGCCGCGACCACCGCCGGCCCGGCGCCCTCGGGGGCGAGCTGGTTGACGAGCTTGGCGCCCTCGGCACGCATCGCGGCGCGAGGGCTGGCGAGCAGCTCGATCGCCGCGGCGGCGACCTCGGCTCCCGGGCGTTCGCCGGTCGCCACGGCCTGGCGCGTCAGGTCGATGCCCAGGCGCTTCAGTTCGTCGAGCTCGTCGCGGAGGAGCGAGGCGAGAAAGCGCTCGCGCGCGTCGGCTTCACGCAGCGTGAGCCAGAACTCGCGCTGCGATTCGACGAGACGGGTGACCATGGTCTGACGTTCGCGGCGGAGCGCATCGTTACGCCCCGCGATGCCGCGGATGACCTCGGCCTGCCACTGGCGCTCCGAGAGCGGCGCCATTTCGGCGAGCCACTGGTTCCAGGATTTCTGCGCGGTCGGCAGGTCGGCGCGGCCCGTGAGCCGGACGAGCCCCGCCTGCGCGGCGTCGCGCACCGGGACGGGGTGGGGGGCTTCAAGAAACCCGGTGAGCAGTTGGGCCGCCACGCGGCTGCGGAACGAGGCCACCGCCGCGAGCGTCTCGGGCAGTTCTTCGGCGGGTGCGACGTAGGCGGCGGCGGCGACGGCGTTCCAGTAGGTTCCGGGGGCGAAGGGCGACCTGGCGATCGCGCGGAGGATCGCCACCCGCGCGGCTGCGGGGGAAGCGGAGTCGAGGGCGCTGAGCACGGTCCGGCTCGAGTTCCAGTCCGATGAGGCAAGCAATCGGTCCGCGGCGGAGTCCCGGTCCGCGCGCGGGGTTTCGGGGGCGAACAGGAGGCTTTCGTCGGTGGGAGGTGCCTTGGCGGGGGCGGGGTCGACCTGCGAGATTGCGGGCGCGCGGGGGGTGAACCAGGCGCAGAGGCCGGCCACGAAGAAAGGTGCGGAAGATTTCAGGACCTTGCCGATGCGCACAGGTGAATGCTACCTGCCAGGAGGATTGAAGTCAGGACCGCCGGCGAGTAGGATCGGCTGACCGCGCGGGCCAGATTCGGTCGCGTTGCGACTGGGGCACCCATGAGTGACTGGAACGACGCCGAAAAGCACGTCGAACGGGCTCACGAGCATTTTGAGGCCGGGCGCTGGGAGCAGGCCGAGGCCGAGCTTCGCCAGGCGATCCTGACCAATCCGTACCAGGCGGAGTGGCACTTCAACCTCGGCCTGACACTTGACGCCGCGGGGCGGAGCCGGGACGCGATTTCGGCGTTTTCCGAGGCGTACGCGCTCGGGTCTGAGGACCCCCAGGCGGCCTTGCTGGCCGGGGTCAACGCGCTGCGGTGCGACGATCCGAACCTCGCCCTGCAATGGCTCGATAAGGCCGAGAAGCTCGATCCCGATTCTGCCTCGGCGTATGTGCACCGTATCGAGGCCTTCCACCGGCTCGGCGACCACGACGGGGCCGAGACGCAGTTTTACCTGGGACAGCAGATCAATGCGGACGATCCGCACCTTTATTGCGCGATGGCCGATTCGCTCCTTGAACGCGACATGTTCGACCGGGCGATCTGGTGCCTCCGCGAGGCGGCCCGCCTGGACCCGGAGCACCCGCGCGTCGAGGCCCGCCTGGCAGAGGCATACGCCTCTACGGGGCGGCACGAGCGGGCCCGCCAGTTGTACCTGCGCGAACTGCGCCGCAACCCCGGCGACCTCGACACGCTCCTTGACCTCGGCAGCCTGCTGGGCGACATGAACCGCCCGCTGGAAGCCTCGGAAAAGTTCCGACGAGTGCTCGAGATCGAGCCCGACAACGTGGATGCGCAGTTCGCGCTGGGCGACCTGGCGGAGCGCGCCGGAAACCTCCAGCAGGCGCTGCGGCAGTACGAGGTCGTGCTGCGCCTGGACCCGTCGTACCCCGAGGCACGCCGGCGGGTGGCGGCCCTGATTCTCAACACGCACACGGGCGACGATCGCGCGGTGGTGCAGCGCCTTCTCCGCAACGAGCTGCGTGATGTGGAGGCGCGGCCCTTCGCCTTCGCGGTGGGCGACCTGGAGCATCTCGGACTGCTGCTGGTCGATGCCGGGCTGTGCGAGGAGGCGACGGGGATCTTCAAGGGCTTGTGCGAACGCGAGCCCGATGTCGCCGAGCATCGGCACCAGCTCGCCCTCTCGCTGCTGGAAGGCGGACGCGTGGGAGAAGGGATCGACTCGGCGCGGCGCGCCGTGCAGATGGACCCTCGGCACGTCAAGGCGATGCACAACCTGGCGCTGGCCAACCTGCGCCTCGGTCACTGGCTGCGGGCCCGGTACTGGGTGCGCGAAGGGTTGCGGTTCGCCCCGGACGATGTGCCCCTCCGGCGCCTGCGCGTGCGCCTGCGCCTGCGGTTCGCGGGCGACTTCGCGCGGTTCGGGCTTCGGCCGTTCGTGCGCTTCGCCCGGCGCCTGCGCCCGGGGCGATAGCAGGCTGTTGAAGAATCTCCCCGAACACGCGCCGAATCGCGCAACCGCCGCGGTTGGTGGTGCGAAGATGGCGGCATGAGAGGACGCATCACCGGCCAGTCGAACCTGTTCGTGAGGATCGAGC
>JADLCM010000069.1 GCA_020847175.1 Phycisphaerales bacterium | reverse complement strand
CGCTCTTCCTGCCGCGCGACACGTGCAGCGCCCTTCAATCAGCGTTTGTCAGACGGGATACGAGCGCATCCAAACTGCTTACCCGTCTGAAGCCCCGCGCGTTCAAATGGGGAACCGACGGCGTACAGTCCGCCTAGACCGCCCGCCCCCAACCTTCGCCCGTCAAATGGCCGCGCATCCCGCCCTGTTCGGGTATAGTCCGGGCGTCCTCGTACCGGAGACCCGTGCCGCATGCCACCCGTCCTCGCTGAATCGACGCTGTTCGAAGCCCAACCGATCAACGGTTCTGACGGCACGTTCGTCCCGGCCAAGAACGAGCCGGTCTATTCGTGGTACGCCTACTTGGAGGGGTACGCGCCAGCCTTTGTCGAAACGCTCCGACGGCGGTTCATGCCGAGAGCATCAAGGATCATCGACCCCTTCGCCGGGACAGGCACAACCCCGCTGGCCCTCGCTGAGCTCGGCATCACCTGCGGCTACTGCGAAGTGAACCCGGCGATGCGGTTCGTGATTCGGGCAAAGATCGACGCTGTTGGGCTAGCTGCATCCGCCAGAGCAAAGGTCTCAAGGCGGCTGAATGAACTCGCTTCCGAACTCGATCGGCTAGTCGGACGACAATCGTGCGACCAACTGCTGCGTGACGACTATGTCGCCTGCTTCGGGAAAAGCGAGTTCTTCGAGCCACATGTGCTCGACGACCTTCTTCGCCTGCGGACGTTGTGCGACGCGGTCGGCGCCGATGATTCGATGGTCGGCGATCTCCTTTCCCTGGCAACCATTGCGAACATCGTGGCTTGCTCCAGACTGAAGCGCGCTGGTGACGTGCGGTACAAGACCGAGTCTGAGCTCGCAAAGGGTGTTCCTCCGCTCATTGAGACCATCGCTGCGCAGTTGCTCCGGATGGCCCGCCATCTCCCGTCCGCACCGCCCGGTAGGGCGCCCGCGGCGCTGCTCGCCGCTGATGCCAAGGACCTGGAAGGGGCTCCGCCGTTCGGCGCGGAGGGAGTGATTACCAGCCCCCCGTACCTCAATGGGACGAATTACATCCGAAACACGAAGCTTGAGCTGTGGTTCCTGCGGGCAATCACCAGGGGTGCCGACCTGCGAACACTCCGTGATGACGTCGTGACCTCTGGCATCAACGACGTGACAACGGCGACGCCCGGCTGCGGCGTTACTACTTCAGTCGAGGCCATCGTCAGGAAGATCGAGCGGGCTGCCTATGACCAGCGCATTCACCGCATGGTCTCGGGCTACTTCCATGACATGCATCGAGTGTTCCGCGGGCTGTGGGCCCAGACGATCCCAGGTGCCGTCTTGTGCGTCGACATCGGGGACAGCCGTTACGCCGGCATCAATGTACCCACGCAGGACCTTCTGGTGGATGTCGCTGCGGACGTTGGATTTGAGTGCATTGAGCGTGTACCACTTCGCGCGCGCGTTTCGAAGGATCGCAGCCGGTTGTCGCAGGACGTGATCGTGCTTCGGCGCGGACGCGACCGCACCGTTGGCACGACGGTTCAGCGCGGAGACCGCCGCCAGCGATGGCACTGGTTCCGCGACACCGTTCCGCATCAGCAGCCGCCGTATACGAAGCGGAACTGGGGCCACCCCCTTCATTCGGTCTGCTCCTACAACGGCAAGATGAAGCCGTCGCTGGCGCACTTCCTTGTTCACTGCTTCAGCGAACCCGGTGACCTCGTCCTCGATCCGTTTTCAGGGGCGGGCACCATTCCTTTCGAAGCGGCACTACAGGGCCGGAAACCGGCGGGGTTCGACATCAGCCTCATGGCGGCTGCGGTCACGAATGCGAAGATCTGTCCGCCCAACAGAGATCGTCTGGAATCTTTGTTGGGAGACCTGGAGACATCCATCGCGCGCGACAAGCCGACCGCGGAAGACCATGCTGGCGCCGCAGCCATCCGGTTCAATCGCTCCATCCCCGAGTATTTTCACGAGCGGACGCTCAATGAGATCCTCTTGGCCCGCAGGTTCTTCAAGCAGCGTCGTGACGATTCCCCAGAGTGGTCCTTCGCACTTGCCTGCACGCTCCACGTCCTGCACGGCAATCGTCCCTACGCGCTGAGCAGGCGCAGTCATCCCGTAACTCCGTTCGCCCCAACCGGGCCTACGGAGTACCGCCGCGTCATGGACAAGCTGCGCGATAAGATCGTTCGCGGCCTTGAAACACCCCTGTCACCCGAGTTCGTTCCCGGACGCTGCTACGTCGCGGATATCTGCGGGCAGTGGCCACGGGAATGCGAGCGCGTTGACGCGATCATCACCTCACCGCCGTTCTTTGATTCGACCCGCTTTTACATGACCAATTGGATGCGATACTGGTTCTGCGGATGGGACCGCGGCGATTTTGACACCCAACCGGCGCAGTTCATCGAGTCGCTGCAGCGACAATCGCTCGGCATTTACCGCGTCGTGTTTGAGCGCTTCCGAGAGCATCTCGCCCCAGATGGCGTCGCAGTTCTTCACCTTGGTCAAAGCAAAAAGTGCGACATGGCGCAGAAGCTCTCATCGCTGGCGTCAGAGTACCTGGCCGTGGACGAGATATTCACGGAAGACGTGACGCACTGCGAGAAGCACGGGCTAAGCGACAAGGGCACAGTGACGGCGCACCAGTATCTCGTTCTGACAAAGCGGTAGCCGTTCAACCAGCGCTCCGTCTGCTGTTGAACTCCGCGACGAGGTCGATCGGTGCGCCCCCGGGGCATCGCTCGAGCACCTTCTGGAGCGCCTTCACTACCAACTCGCCGGCGATCTTCCCATCGTGCTCGCGTGTCATGTCGGAGGTCGCGAGGAACTCATCGAAGAACCAATCGAGCCGCTTCAACAGTACACCGACTACCGCCATGTTCGGCTTCGGATCACGGAGCTCATCCATCGAAATGCCCGTCAACTCTGCCAACTCCTGGAGCTTCTCGGGCGAATAGAACTCGACGGGGGCCCGATCACGTTTTTCTGAGTTGCAGTCTCCGCACAAGGCGGTGGCCGTCCCATCCAACGGCCAGAGCAGCGCAAGCGGTCGAGTGTGATCCAGATGCCAGCCGCGGCCCTTGGGAAATGGCTTCTCGCAGTTGAAGCAGCATCCGTTCGATCGGGCCAGCACGTCGTCGGCCAGCTCGCGCCCGGTTTCATGCCGGTATTGCAGCTGGGGGGTGCCTCCGCTCAGAGCCTCAATCAGAAGCTCGAACCCCCGGCGCCGTGCCGCATCTTCCTTCATCTGGGCTGCGGTTCGCTTCGGGTTGTGGGCGGCGTTCACCTCGAACTTTTTACAGAACCGGCACTCCAGCTGAAAGCCGTAGTCCAGGCTCAAAGATTCATCGGTGTCCGGGTTGCGAAGTCGCCCGAAGCCATTATGTTTGCATGGGCGCCGATGTTCTGCCACACAGTGATTGCTGAAACTCAGATGGTTGCGCTCGTAGGGGATGTTCACCGGCAGGTACCGTGCACATCTGTTGCAGGACTTGACGACTAGCTCCGCGCAGCGCTTGTCGTCGGCAATGGGTGCGGCACCTCCCGCCTTGAGTGCGACCTTCCCCGCCGTCGTGATGAAGTGCGCCTCCGGGGAGAATTGGTACATGTTCCGGAGTAGAACCGCACGGGCATCATCGAGGTGCAGGTGGTTGACGATGCCACACGCTAGACCGTGCAATGCCAGTCGACCCGATCGCTTCGTGGTGAAGACCACGCGGACCTCATCGTGAGATTCGTCGCCGGCGTTCCACATGCTACCTACTTTGTTCCAACTGGGCGGGGGGTACGTCGTCAGCGTCCGAGCGGTGGGACCACCCTCAATGGTCACATCTACAGGTACGTCGCACGCAAACCAGCCTCCAAAAGCCAGCAGAGAATCCTCCGAGTGCCGGGGCAGAGCGAATGAGACCACCAAGGGCGTCCCTGCATCGATCGCCACGGTGGGGATGGCCAGCTTCCTGAACTCACCGCCTGTAGTGTCTTCGTGAGCCTTGAACCCTGAACGACGGGTCGTTGGCCTGCGTCGGCCGGACCACTCCGTCTTCCCGGGGAGCTTGCCCCCGCCTTTCTGTCTCGGCATGGCCATCTCCAGTGCACGGGCGCACGGAGCGACCGCACGTTCGATGAGGATCATACTTCGGGTTCATCTCGGACGATGAGCGGGGGTGCTCGACACGGTCCAGACGTGCCCCCGGGGCTCGAGGTTGGGGCCGCGAGCGTGCCGAAGCCCGCTTGCCGAGGAAAATGCTCCAGTGGGCCCTACGAATCGACCCCCTCGCGGGAAAGAAGGGGTTGGGGGGCGGGCCCGTCGCCCGACGCCCCCCGGCAAGGAGACCACCGTGACCAGAATCGGACTGACCCTCGACGAGCATTTCGACCTCCGCGTGAAGCCCCGGACGGGCGCGGACGCCGCGTTTCATGAGGCGGCCCAGGAGGAGCGGGACCGGCTGTTCCCGATGACGACGGCCGCCGCGTCGAACCATCTGCGCTCCCGCGGGTACGACTGCCGCCCCGCGCTGCTTGATGCGCTCGTCGAACAGGAGGTGGTCACGCCGTCGCGGCCGGACGCCTGGACGCAGGCCGACGTGGACGCCGCCGCCGAGCACTTTGAGGAGTGTCAGATCTTCGTACCGTACGCGGTGATGTGCCAGGCGCTTGGGTGCCGGTACGCCGACTTCCTGCGCCCCCTGCGCGAGGCCGCAGAGAGGGAGTCGGCCAAATACGGGTGTTCCGTGCCCGCCGATGACCAGTGCTTCGTCATGCACCGCGTGCCGCCTCGCGGCGTCACCGCCAAGGACGGCGAACTCGTGGGCATCACCCCGGCGGCGATCTCGTTCACGCTATGCGACGACATCCGCGAGAAGCTTGAGCGTGGCGAGGGGGTCTAAGTGCCCGACACCTCACCCCCCGAACTCGAACTCACGCCCGATCTGCTCGACTTCGCGCGGCGGGTG
>JADLCM010000068.1 GCA_020847175.1 Phycisphaerales bacterium | reverse complement strand
GCGGTGAGCTCGTTGGCCTTGTTGAAGTGCTCGCTGCCGCCCGAGGCCAGCGGGTTGTTCTCATCGAGTTCGTCGGTGTCGGTCCAGTCTGCATCGCCGTTCAGGTCGAGCTCGCTCCGGTTCCAGTTGCCCGTCTGCCCGAGCGTCCACTCGTGGTTGAAGTTGCTGAGCGTGATGCCGCCGCCGCTGAGGAGCCCCCGGTCGGCCTTGACCAGCCGCCCGAGGCGTTGTCGAGCCTGCCGCCGGTCGAACCCGGTGCCGCGCCTCTCCCGTACCGGCCCTTGACCCGCTCCGCCAGCCCTCTACTGTTCCCTTCCGGCCCGGTGGGGGCCGCGACTGTTCTGCAACCTTGCCCGGGGGTCCCACTCCCCGGGCCCGCCCCGCCCGGTAGGCGGCGAACGAAGCCCGGCGACCGGGCGCGCCCTCGGGCACGCCTCACGCCGAACCCTGGGGCGTTCTTGCGTCGGGTTGTCCCGGCGAGGGCACCCCGGGGGCCCCGAGGGCGACGCCCTGGGAGCCCCGGCGGGCATCCGCCGGAGATTGGAGTCCTTCATGGCCGACCAGTTCAGGCGCCAGACCTACATGGCCAAGCCCGGCGACTACCAGCCCAAGTGGCACATTGTCGATGCGACCGACCGCCCTCTGGGGCGTCTGGCGGTTGATATCGCGACGGTGCTCATGGGCAAGCACCGCCCGGAGTACACGCCGCACGTCGCCAGCGGCGACTTCGTCATCGTGACCAACGGCACGAAGGTGGCCATGAGCGGACGCAAGGCCGAGCAGCGATACAAGCTGCATTACACCGGGTACCCGAGCGGCCTCAAAGCCGAGCCCTACGGCGAGCTGCGCGACCGCAAGCCGGAGAAACTGATCTCTGATGCCGTGCGGCGGATGCTCCCCAAGAGCCGCCTCGGGCGCGTGATGATCAGCCAGCTCCGGGTCTATCCCGGCGCTGAGCACCCGCACGAGGCCCAGAACCCCCAGCCCCTGCCCCTGTGAGTCCGCCTGCGTTGAGACGTGATATTTCATCCGCCGCGGCCCAGCCCGCGTGAAGTGAGCCAGACATGCCCGAAGCCAAGCCCGCCGAGACCCTGATCCCCGCTCCCGCCGCCCCTGCCGCGAGCACGCGCCCCCTGCGCGAGGCGAAGCCGCCGGACAAGCAGGGCTGGTGGTGGGGCACGGGCCGTCGCAAGACGGCGGTGGCCCGGGTGCGCCTGCGCCCGGTGAAGGGCTCTGGGGCGAAGTTCGTGGTGCAGAAGGATTCGTCGCACTTCAAGACGATCGAGGAGTATTTCTCCGAACTCCGCGACCGCAACGATTGCTACGCGCCCCTCAAGGCGACCAACACCGCCGACAAGTTCGAGATCATCATCCGCACCGCGGGGGGCGGGCCCACCGGCCAGGCCGGCGCGATCAAGATGGGCATCGCCCGCGCGCTGCGTGACTACGACCCGACGCTCGAAGGGGTGCTGCGCGACGGGGGCATGCTCACCCGCGACAGCCGCGCCGTCGAACGCAAGAAGTACGGCCAGGCCGGCGCCCGGCGTCGCTACCAGTTCTCGAAGCGTTGATCCGACGCAGGAGCGGGCTCATCCGGCCCGGGCGGTTCAGGCCGAGTTCAATGCGATCAGTTCAACACCACAAACCCGGGGGCCAGTGCCCCCGGGTTTCTTTCATGTGCGCACGCGAAGCGCTGCGCACCGTCTCAGGCGGTCGATGGCGCACGCGTGCGCACTCCGCTACTTCTTGGGTGTGTTGCCGCGGCCCGGACCGGACGGGTTGCCCGTCGTGCTCGGGTAGTTCGGGTTACCCGCGCCGCCCTTGGTCCCACCTCCGCCCTGTCCCCCGCCCTTGTTCCCGCCGCCACCGCCACTACCACCGCCGCTGCCGCCCGACTTGCCGCTGCTCATGTCGTTTCCTTTCGCTTGAAGTGCAACCGGCACTTCATCGGTTCGGGCCCGGGGAGGCCGCGCGACCGCCCCGACCGCGTCAGAGATACCGCTCGAGTTCTTCGGAACTGACATGACGCGTGTTCGGGGGCGCGGGCACGCCGAATCGGGCGAGTCGGTGCCCGTGCTTGCGTTCCATCCGCCGTGCTCGAACCGCACGCGCCCGTGAATCGTATCGATGCCCCGTCGCGCTCGGCATGCGGCATCGAGAGTCGGGCTCAACGCGTGTATGGCCCCAGAAACTTCTCGCCGTTGAAGTGGATCATGTGGTCGGGATTGTCCGCGAGCCACACTTCGGTTTCCCACGCGATGTCCGCAGCATATCGGCGAAAGGTGGCGGCGTCAGGGAATGCGGTGACATACACGCACGAGATGCCGCAATGCCCGAACGCCGCATCAAGTTCGCGATGTCGCTTTGGTGACACAGGGCCATGTGATGTCACGGCTTCGATAAGAAACAGCCACCGACGCGTAACATCATAGAAAACGACGTCCGGCAGTGTGTCGTGATCCGTGAGAACGACGCCCAGTCTCGCGAACGCCGCTGTGTCGAGAAAAGCGTGCTTGTCGGCGGTGTCGCCGACATAGAGCACTCGAGCTCCCGGGGCGAATCGCGGGCCGAAGTCGTGGATGATCGCAACTTGGAGGATGTTGTGCTCGCCGGCGGAAAGGGACAGGCGAGTGCCGTCCGCGAGCATGAGCGGGACACGGTGCATCTCCCGCGCGCCACGATAGAGCGGTTCTAATCCAGGCGTGGCGAGTATCCGCAGTGTTTGAAGCAGTTGGCGGCATCGGCTGGCGTGACCTGGTCGAGGACTGACTGCATGGCGTTCCAGAGCGCTTCGACGGTTCGGCAGGC
>JADLCM010000067.1 GCA_020847175.1 Phycisphaerales bacterium | reverse complement strand
CTTCTTCTACTTCCTCGACCTCTTCGTGCAGGGGTGCTGAGGGAAGAAGTGAAGCAGTGGGGCAGTGCGGACGCACTGAACTGAAGACGTCGGACAGAAGTGCTGAATCGAAGCGCGGGCCGGGGGGGCAGACCCCCGGCCCGTTTCATTCGGCGTTGCCCTGCTCGCGTGAGGCGCGCCGAAGGGTGCCTCCCCTCTCTGGCACTCCGACGAACAAGGAGCCTGCGGCGGGGAGCACCCGAGCGGGCGCGGCGGCGGGGTCTACCCGCGCGTGGGCTCGATGCTGGGCACGGTCGTGACGGTGCTCGGCGGGCCGAACAGGGCTTCCTGGTAGTCGCTCTCTTCGCGGCGCTCGGTGATGGGGCCTTCGGCATCGCCCCGCAGGAACTGGCGGATCAGCCGGTCGGTCCGGTCGAGCCCTCCGGCGTCGAGGTCAGTGGTCCGGCGCAGGCGGTCGTACCACTCGCGCGTTTCCACCTTGATGAGTTTGCCCCGGTCGAGCATGGCCATGCGGTCGGCGATGGTGAAGGCGGAGTCCATCTCGTGCGTGACCACGACGCTGGTGACGCCGAGCTTGGTGGAGAGCGAAAGGATGAGTTGATCGATCTGGGCGCTGGTGACGGGATCGAGGCCGGCGGAGGGCTCGTCGTAGAAGAGAATCTGGGGGTCGAGGGCGAGGGCGCGGGCGAGTCCGGCTCGCTTCTTCATGCCGCCGCTGATCTCGGCGGGAAACTTGTGCGCCGCGTCGCGGAGCCCGACGAGTTCCAGCTTGATCATGACCTGGATGGCGATGATGTCGGGATCGAGGTCGGTGTGCTCGCGGAGGGGAAGGGCGACGTTCTCGGCGATGGTCATGGAGTTGAACAGGGCCCCGGACTGAAAGAGGATGCCGAAGCGCTTGCGGACGGCGTTCATGCCTTCCTCGTCCAGGCCGCAGATGTCTCTTCCGAAGAGCTCGATTGAACCCTCATCGGGCTGAATCGACCCGATCATCATGCGGAGGGTGGTGCTCTTGCCCGAGCCCGACCCGCCCATGATGATCATGGTCTCGCCCGGACGTACCTCCAGGTCGATGCCGTCGAGGACGGTCTGGGGCCCGAATCGCTTGGTGACGCCTTTGAGGCGGATGATGGGTTCGGACACGCACCAAGGATACTCTGCCCCTTCGACGCGGGTCTGCGCCCGCGGCGGGCGCAACGGGCGAAACCGCGAGGGCGGAACGGCCATAAACAGGATTCCCCGCCCTGCGCGCGGGGCGCGCCGACCAGGAGGGCCCGACACGTGTGGAAATGGTTCGTTGCGGGATTCCTGGCCCTGGTGGTCGTGTGCGGCGGCGGAGGCTACCTGGTGGTGTCTTCGGGGGCGTTCTCGTCGCGGAAGCAGGTGCAGGTGGTCCGGGTTGAACCGGTCGCGCGCGGCGCGCTCACGCGCACGGTGAGCGCCCCGGGAATCGTGGAGCCGCGCAACAACCGGCGGATCAGCGCGCAGGTGGTCGCACGCATCCGTTCGCTCCCGAAGAAAGAGGGGGATCATGTTTCGAAGAATCAGCTGATCGTGCAGCTTGATGACGTGGACTTGCAGGCGGCGCTGGAATCAGCCCGGGCGAGCCACCGCGCGCAGCTCGCGCGCGAGGAGCAGGCCAAGACAGCCCTCGCCTCGGCCGAGGCGAGCCTGCGGAGCCGCCAGGCGCAGCAAGCCGGGGCTCAGGCGGCCCATGATGAAGCGCTGGCGGAGCTCGGGCGCACGCGGGAACTGTTCGACAGCAAGGACGTGCCCCGGAGCGAGCTGGACCGGGCCGAGGCCGACTTTGCGCAGGCGAAGAGCACGCTGGACATCGCCAAGGCCGCAACCGAGATCGGGGAGCGCGACATCGAGCGGGCGCGGGCCGAGACGCTGGCGGCGAAGGCCGCCGTCGACATCGCCAGCGCGAACATCACGCGGGCCCAGAAGGATCTCGACAACACGACGATGCTCTCGCCGATCGACGGCATCATCACCTCCCTGCAGGCCGAGGAAGGCGAACTCGTGCTCGTCGGCACGTTCAACAACCCCGCGAGCGTCATCATGGAGATCGCGGACCTTTCCGACATGCTGCTCAAGGCCCGGGTGGGCGAGAACAACATCGCCTCGGTGCGGGAGGGGCAGAAGGCGCACATCTACGTCTCGGCCTACCCCGCGGAGACCTTCGAGGGGGTGGTCGAGCGGGTGGGGCACCTGCGCCAGACCTGGCGTGACGGCACGAACTATTTCGAGGTCGAGATCAAGGTGGAACTTCAGGATGACCTCCCGCTCCGGTCGGGCCTCACGTCGAGCTGCGAGATCGAAGTGGAGACCGTCGAGGGGGCGCTGCAGGTGCCGAGCCAGGCGGTGGTGAACCGGCGCGTGGATGAACTGCCCAAGTCGCTGGTGGACGGCTCGCCGCTCATCGACCGCAACAAGCCCTTCGCCAACGTCGTGCTCATGGTCCGGGACGGAACCGTCGTGGCGGTGCCCGTCCGGGTGGGGATGAGCGACCTCAAGAGCACCATCATTCTCGCCGGGCTGGACGGAACCGAGTCGATCATCACCGGGCCGTACCGCGCGCTGCAGGCGCTCAAGCCGGGCGACGAGGTGCAGATCGAGGACACCGAAGCGCCGGCCCGCGCCGCCGCCAACCCCGCGGAGGGCGGCGGATGACCATTGAAGTCCGGGGCGTCGAGAAGGTGTACCGGATGGGCGAAGAGCGGATCTTCGCCCTGCGCGGCGTGGACCTCAGCATCGCGCGCAACGAGTTTGTCGCCATCATGGGGGCCAGCGGATCGGGCAAGAGCACGCTGATGAACATCCTCGGATGCCTGGACCGCCCGACGAAGGGTGAGTACGTGCTCGCGGGCCGCCCCACGCATCGCCTGCGCGGGGCGTCGCTGGCAAGGGTGCGGAATGAGCAGATCGGGTTCGTGTTCCAGAGTTTCGAGCTCCTCAACCGCCAGTCGGCGCTCAAGAACGTGATGCTGCCGCTGATCTACAGCCGCAAGCACTGGTTCGGGGCGCGGGCGCGGGCCAGGGCGGCGCTGGACAAGGTCGGGCTCTCCAACCGGATGGGGCACAGGCCGAACCAGCTCTCGGGCGGGCAGCGCCAGCGGGTGGCGATCGCCCGCGCGCTGGTGAACGAGCCGAGCATCCTGCTGGCGGACGAGCCCACGGGCAATCTCGATTCGGCCACGAGCCTGGAGATCATCGGCCTCTTCAAGAGCCTCCACGCCGAGGGGCAGACCATCGTCATCGTCACGCACGAAGAGGACATCGCCGGGCACGCGCTGCGCATCGTGCGGCTGCGCGACGGCCGGATTCTCTCCGACCACCCGACCGCGAACGATCCGATTCACCGCGAGTACCTGCGCCAGGCGGCGATCCACGCCGAACTCGCCGCCGCGGGGACGGAGGCACGCCCATGAGCCCCGCCAAGCTCCTGATCGGTCCGGCGCGGCTCGCGTTTCAGACCGTCATCCTCGCGCTGCAGCAGATCTGGGCCAACAAGGTGCGGTCGTTCCTCACCACGCTGGGCATCATCATCGGCGTGAGCTCGATCATCGCGGTCGTGGCGGCGATGGGCGGGCTGCGCCAGAGCATCCTCAATGAGTTCGAGAAGTTCGGCACCAAGAAGGTGTGGATCGACGGCACCCTGCCGCGCGAGCAGCGGTCGACGGGGTCGTTCCGGGCGGTGCAGCTCACGCTGGACGAGATCATCGCGATCCGGGAGAACGTGGAGTCGGTCGACCTGGTGGCGCCGATGTATTTCGGCGGGTACTCGATCGAGTTCGGGGGCGAGCGCATCGAGCGTGTGAGCACCACCGGCATCTGGCCCGAATGGCACGACATCGAGAGCCGTGAGATTCTGCGGGGGCGGGCCTTCAACGCCATCGACGAGGCCCAGGCACGGCGCGTGTGCATCGTGAACGATCGGACCATCGAGGAACTGGGCCTCAACCTTGACCCCGTCGGGCAGTACGTGGCGCTTTCGGGGCAGCGGTTTCTGGTGGTGGGCGTGGTCGAGACGGTCCAGCTCTCGGCCATGTTCGGCGGCGGCGACTCCTCCGCCGAGGTCTACATTCCCTTCTCCACCGCGCGTGAACTCAACCCCGACGGGTGGATCAACTTCTGCTGGGCCCAGCTCAAGGACACGTCGCAGGCGGACAACGCGATCGCCGAGATCACGTTCGTGCTCCGAAAGATGCGAGGGCTCACGGCCGAACAGCCCAACACCTTCGAGGTCCGGGTCATTCAGCAGTTCATCGACAACTTCAACAAGGTGGCCTCGGCGATCACGCTCGGCGCCGGGGGCATCGTGGGCATCAGCCTGCTCGTGGGCGGCATCGGCATCATGAACATCATGCTCGTGAGCGTGTCAGAACGCACCCGCGAGATCGGCCTGCGGAAGGCCATGGGGGCGCGCCCCGGGGTCATTCTCACGCAGTTCCTCGTCGAAGCCGTCACGCTCTGCCTCTTCGGCGGGGCCAACGGCCTCGCCTTCGGACAACTCATGGTCACGGGCCTCCGGCACATCCCGGGGTTCCCTCTCGGCGATGCCGCGATCCCCGCCTGGGCGGTCGTGCTCAGCGTCGGCTTCTCCGCCCTCACGGGCGTGGTGTTCGGGATGTTCCCGGCGATCAAGGCCGCGCGACTCGACCCCATCGTGGCCCTGAGACATGAGTAGGGAAGTCGAAGGTGCGGAGGCGAAGCAGAGCAGGAGAGAGGACGTTGAGACGTGACGCAGTGAAGACGTGACGACGGGGAGCGACGGTGAAGTGAGCGTGTGCTGTCCGATGTCGCTCCGACGCACCCAGATCAACCGAGGTACACCATTGCGAGACTCGCCCGCGCTCGACCACGTTCATCGCGACGCCCGCCGCGCTCAGCGCGAGCGCCGGGGTCGGCGTGCAAAGGACGCCGCCCGCGCGGCGGCACTGCTTGTCATGCTCGCCGGATGCAGGAACAGCCCGTTTGGTCCACGCGCCGAAGACTACGGGCGCGTGATTGACGCCTCGCGGCTGCGCCGCGTCGAACCACTCGCCTTGCCCGAGGCCCCCGCGGCGCCGGAGCCGAGCGCGGCGGAGTCGCTCGCGGCCTTGCAGGCCCGGATCGCCGGGGCCGGGCAGGTCAGCCTCGCGATCGAGGAGTGCCGCGCCGCGGCCCTTGCCAACAACCTCAATCTCCAGGTGTCGCTGGTCGATCCGAGCGTGGCGGGCGAGGCGCTCCGCGAGCAGGAGGCAGCCTTCGAGGCGCTCTTCTTTGCGAACGCGACGTACGCCGACACCGACTCCCCCACGGCGTCGTCCCTCGCCTCGGCGCAGCAGGAGTTTGCGCAGGTCTCGCCGGGGGTGACCATCCCGCTGCGCACCGGGGGGAGTGCGACCGTCACGCTGCCCCTGACCCGGAATGAAACGAACAACGCGTTTTCGACCCTCAATCCTTCCTACACCGCCGATCTCGAGCTCACGCTGAGCCAGCCGCTGCTCCGGGGCGCGGGGCGCCACGCGAGCACGCAGGCGATCCGCATTGCGAGTTACAACCGGCAGACCGCGGAGGCCCGCACCACGCTCGCCGTCATCAGCGAACTCTCCAATGTCGATCGCGCCTATTGGCGGCTCTACCAGGCCCGCGAAGAGCTCGGCGTCACGCAGACGCAGTATGACCTGGCCGCGGCGCAGCTCGCGCGCGCTGAACGACAGGAACGGACAGGGCGCGTCGGCGAGATCGAGGTGGTGCGGGCCCAGGCGGGCGTCGCGGCCCGCCTCGACGCGATCATCCAGGCCCAGAGCGCGGTGCTCACCAGCCAGCGCGATCTGAAACGGCGCATCAACGTCGAGGGCCTCGACGTGGACAGCGCGCAGGCGCTGCTTCCCGGCACACCCCCGAACCCGGTGCGCTACGCCTTCGACCCCGGCGCGCTCGCCGCGCAGGCCGTGGGCGCCCGCATGGAGATACTGGAGGTTGAACTCCAGTTGCTTGCCGATGCCTCGAACATCGACCTGCGCCGCAATCAGACCCTGCCCCAGCTCAACGCCGACCTGACCTACCGCATCAACGGCCTGGGCGAAAGCCTCGCCGACGCCTCCGAGGTGCTCGCCGAGAACGACTTTGAAGACTGGTCCGCCGGCCTGCGCCTGGAAGTGCCCATCGGCAACGACGCGGCCCGGGCCCGCCTGCGCCAGGCGATGCTCACCCGGCTGCAGCGCCTGAGCACCCGCGAAGGGCGCGCCCAGACGATCCGCCAGGAGGTCTACGACGCCTGCGACCAGATCGACGCGGCGTGGCAGCGGATCATGGCCGCCCGGCAGTCTGTGGTGCTCAACCGGCGCACGCTGGAGGCAGAGGAACGCCAGTTTGACGTGGGCCGCAGCACGAGCACGGACGTGCTCGACGCCGCCGCCCGCCTGGCCGATGCGCAGATCGCCGAGATTCGGGCAGTCGTCGAATATCAGCTCGCGCAGATCGACCTCGCGGCAGCGACGGGCAGCCTGCTGGGTGCCGCGCGGGTGGTGTGGACGCCCGTCGGCCTCGCCGACCCCGCGCGCGGCGAGTGAGGCCCGGACCGTCCGAAGCCATGTTCCGAGGTACAGTGCCGCCATGAGCCTCACCCTCACCTACCTCGGACATTCGGGCGTGCTCCTCGAAGCGAGCGGCACGCGCATCGCCATCGACCCCTTCCTGACAGGCAATCCAGTCGCCGTGCATGATCCGGCGGCGCTTCAGGTCGATGCCGTCTGCGTCACCCACGGGCACGCCGACCATCTCGGAGATGCCGTGCCGATCGCCAAGGCCAACGCCGCTCCGCTCTTCTCGTCGTGGGAGGTCTGCGAGTATGCGACCGAGCAGGGGTGCGGCACGACGGAGCCCGGCAACCCAGGGGGGCAGATCAACACCCCGTGGGGGTTCGTCGCGTTCGTGCGCGCCGATCACAGTTCGTCGATGCAGGGGCGGTATCTCGGCAACCCCATGGGCATCATCATTAATCTTCACGGCACCAGCATCTACCACCTCGGCGATACCGGCCTGTTCTCCGATCTCAAGCTCATCGGCGAGTTGTATCGACCCACGCTCGCGTGCATCCCCGTGGGAGATCGCTTCACGATGGGGCCGCGCCTCGGCGCGATGGCGGCGGAGTTCATCGGCGCGCCGCACGTGCTCCCGGTCCATTACAACACCTGGCCGCCCATCGCGCAGGAACTGACCCACTTCGCCCCGCGGGGGGTCACAGTGCATGCGCTCAAACCCGGCGCGACTCTCACCTTGCCCTGAGGCGTCAGCAGCGCCGCATGCCACGCCCGTCAGAGAAGGCCGGGGGTCTGCCCCCCGCTCCCGACGTGCAATCCGCGTGTCCACCGTGGCGGGGAAAGGTCGCCCTGCCATCGCGCGCTGCTCCTTCGTCGCCCGTTCCCCCAAGCCTCTTGTGCGGCGACGTCGCCCCCACGCGTTGCAAGTCGAATGCCAATCCGCAGGTCGGTATCCCGAACAACGTGAGGGCCGATCGCGCGCGGCGATCGCAACGGCTGAGGCCGCTTGCACAGCCCGCTGGCCAGCCTCGGCAAAGCCGGGGATCCCGCGAGCCGGTACAGTTCCGCCCGTTCCGCAATCCGGAGGTCGCCCGTCCCCCATGAGTTGGCCCCTGGTCGCGTTTCTGGGTGGATTCCTCGCCCTGGTCGTCCTTGACCTCGCCGTGCTGCACCGCCGCCCCAGCGTGCCGACCTTTCGGACGGCGCTCGGGTGGACCATCGTGTGGGTGGTGGCGGGGCTGGGATTCGCCGGGGTGATCTACGCCGTCTACGACCAGCATCTCGCCGGCGCAGGGCTCGAGAGGTCGGACGAAGTCGTCAGCGGGCCGCACGCGGCGGCCCAGTATCTCGCGGGCTACGTCACCGAGAAGATTCTCAACCTCGACATCCTCTTCGTCATCGCCGCGATCTTCAGCGTCCTGCACATCCGCCCCGAACACCGGCACCGGGTGCTCTTCTGGGGCCTCTTCGGCGTGGTGTTCATCCGCACGGGCATGATCCTTGCGGGCGTGGGCCTCCTTTCGCTCGCGGGGTGGCTGCGCTTCGTGCTCGGCGGGGTGCTCGTCTTCGCGGCGGTGCGCATGTTCACGCTCCGCTTCGACCGCGTCGAGGGCCAGCGAAGCCGGGTCTTGCGCGTTGTACAGCGCTTCGCGCGAGTGGCGCCCCCGGACGAGCGCGGGCGATTCTTCACGCGCATCGACGGCCAGCGGGCGGTGACGCCGCTGTTCGTCGCGCTGGTGATGATCGAACTTTCCGATCTCGTGTTCGCGATCGACACCATTCCAGGCGTGCTCTCGGTGACGGAGCGGTTCGGACACCCGGCGCCGGTGCTCGTGCTGGTGAGCTCCAACCTCATGGCGGTGCTCGGGCTCCGAGCGCTGTACTCGGTGCTGGAGAGTTCGATCCTGCGCTTCCACTACCTGCGCACGTGCCTCTCGATCATCCTGCTCTTCGTCGCGGTGAAGATGATCATCGCGCCGTGGTACGCGCTCTCCCCCGAGGTCTCCGCGCTCGCGATCCTCGCCACCCTTGCGCTCGGCGTGGTTGCGTCGATCATCGACAACCGCTCGGGGCGGGAGGCGGCGTCAGCCCCCCTGGGCACCGACATGGAGATTCGCGCCCGCAAGGCGCTGCGGCAGGCCCGCAAGATCGTCGTGCTCGTCATCGGATCGACGATCCTGTTGCTCGCCATTCCCATCGGGGCGCTGCCGGGGCCAGGCGGGCTCTTCGTCGCCTTCGCGGGGCTGGCGATCCTGGCGACCGAGTTCGTGTGGGCGAAGATCTGGCTCAACCGGGTCAAACGTGGGGCCAGGCAGATCCAGGACCGGGCGTTGAAGGCGCTGGGGGCCAAGCCGAGAAAGCCGAAGGGCAAGGCGCCGGGCACGAGCAACCCGGCGCCGCGCCCCGAAGGTGGTACAGGTTCGCGCCCCTGACCGACCGTGCCCGTGCGCCGGCGGGCCGCGCAACCCTTGTGCCGCGCATCAATCGACACGTCCCGCGCGCAGGCTCCAGCGCTGCCAGGCTCGGGTTCGGCGCGCACACCCAGCCCGCATTCCAAGTGCCATCACGGGATGCGTGCCACGCCAAGGGAAACGGGCCGGGGGTCTGCCCCCCGGCCCGCGCTTCGATTCAGCACTTCTGTCCGACGTCTTCAGTTCAGTGCGTCCGCACTGCCCCACTGCTTCACTTCTTCCCTCAGCACCCCTGCACGAAGAGGTCGAGGAAGTAGAAGAAG
>JADLCM010000066.1 GCA_020847175.1 Phycisphaerales bacterium | reverse complement strand
GTGACCACGCCCCACTGGATGGTCATCGCGCCGGCGGCGAGGATGATCGTGACGAGCACACCCGCCCAGCGGGCCCCGCCGTTGAGCCTCGTCCCGTTCTGTCCGTTGCCCTCTGCCATCACGACTCCGTGCCGATGTGCTTGGTTTGAATCCGAAGAACCCTTCGATACGGGTCGCTGTACCTAAACGGCGGCTGCCCGCCCGGTGCGTTGACCTCGAATACGAACAGCTGCGTCCCGACCGTCTCACGCACCTGGTCACCGGCTCGCGGGAGGATCGGGCCAGCGCCCAGGTCCAGGTCTCCCGTCCGCACCAGGAAGTCCCGCGACTCCACTCGGTGAATGAGGCCCGCGTCGTCGGCCTGCTCGAACTCGGTCTTGCCGACGGTGGCCTGGACTTCCTTCTCGTCCGTGCCACGCCGGTAGAGGACCGGGCGGGAGAGGTGCTGATGGCGCTGGGCGTCCAGGAACGCCGCGCCGCGATCGAGCAGGTCGCCCACGGGTGCTCCTTATTGCTGCAGCCGGATGCGTGCGGTCGTGTCGGCGTCGGCCGCTGCACGCACAGCTTTGCCGATGAGCTTGTTCGCGCCGGCGGCCGCGTTCTTGGTGGCGACCTTGTTGGCCGCGTCCCAGTAAGCCAGCGTGCCGACGGTGAACGCCGTCCCCGCCCCAGTGGCCTTGGGGAAGTCGAAGACCCCCTGCACCGCCAGCGAGCCGAACTGGCCCGCCTTGAGCTCCGTGCGCGTGGTGCCGACGAGCTCCCCCTGCACGACGACCGCGCCCGCGGGAATGTCCGCCACCGCCGTGTAGTCGATCGCCGCGCCATCCTGAACGAACTTGGTTGTGGACACTTGAGTACCTCCTGTGCCGGGCTCTCCGCCCGGCTCGATCCCGATCCCGCCTTCGAACTCCACCTGCTCCGGCATTACGCCTCACCCTTGGCCTTCACGCCGCCGCGCGGGTCCTGCAGCGCCACGCCGAAGTCGTGGTACCCGCGCATCTGAATACCCAGGCGGTTGAAGGTCTGCTCGGCGGTCTCGATGGTCGGCGACTCCTGGCCGTTGAGGAACGCCATCTCGACCACGGGCAGGTCGTTCGCATCCGCCAGCAGGTACCACGCCTTGGTTGAGTTGCCGCCGAACTTGGGGTTGCCCAGGTAGCGGCTGACCTCGACGCGGAACTTGCCCTGGTGGGGGTTGGTGAGCGGGTACTTCGCCCCGGCGGTGTTGTCGCGCAGCTCGAGGCTCTTGAAGAGCTGGCTGCCCATTGCCGACAGCGCCGTGGGGACCAGCAGGATCTGCGGCAGGACCCCGATGGGCTTGCCGTCGGTGTCCACCTGGTCCATGAAGGCGACCTCGGCCTTGGTCAGGCCGTCGACCCCGAGCGCGGTGTCTGCGCCGGTGACGTAGTTCTTGTTGGCGACGCTGAAGAACGCGGCGTTGTTCATGAACGCCGACCAGAAGACCTCGTTGATGGTCTTCCCCGAGCCGGAGCCGAGCTTGCGCGGCACCGAGGTGATCGCGCCGAGGTCGTCGTTGTAGATGTCGGTGCGGTCGATCGCCAGCATCAAGGCGTACGTGTCGGCCTTGTTGGAGTACGACTCCTCTCCGAGCGTCCCGTGCTTGATCTCGCCGCCGGGCGCGACCTTCTCGTACCCGTCGTTGCCGGTGAGGCGGTAGCTGGTGACGGTCTTGAAGTCCGTGACGCTGCGCACGGCGCAGATGTTCCGCCACGTGCGCTCCACGCTGTAGAAGCCGTCGAGCAGGAACTTGTTGGCGACCGTCGAGAGGATGCCCGCGATGCTGATCGTGCTGCCGCCGACGGACGCCTCGATGCCGCGGCCGAAGGCGGCGTCCATCACGCCCTGCCAGTCGCGGAACGTGCGTCCGGTGTAGCCGTTGGTCCAGGCCGCGTGCAGGAGGAGCTCCTGCAGGCCCAGCGTGCGACCGAACGCGCGGCTGGCGGCCTCGAGGTCCCGCTCGTCGCAGTGCTTCTCGGGGCTCTCCATCCGGCCCGACAGGATGCACGCGGCCTCGAGCACCTTCTGGGTAACCGGGCCGCGCCCGTGGGACTGGATCCCAGGGGCCTCCGGAGCCTTCGGGCGGCTGGCGCGGAGGACTTCGAGCTCGGTGCGCGTGGTATCCCACCCATCGCGGATCGCCTGCGACTCGATCTGCCCGTGCTGGCCGGCGCACAGGCGCCGGATCGCGCTGATGCGGTCGGTCTCGGCGGCCATCTGGGCCCGCAGGTCCATGACCGGGTTGCTCGGATTGCCGGGGTTGCTCGCGTCGGGCGCTCCCGCCGCCGCAGCACCGGGAGCCGCCTGCACAGGTGCGGCTGCGGCGTCGCCCGAGGCCGCGATGCTGGCGGTGGTGCTCCCGTCGGCACCGAGATCGACGAAGCTGATCTCGCCGAGCGTGGCGCGGCGGACGATGTTGAGCGGGCCCTGCACCTCGCGGCCGTTGACCGTGGCCGACTGGTTCTCGCGGAGGAACTCGAACGCCTCGACGCTGGTTCCGACGGAGGCCTGCCACGGGAACCCGTTGCGGGCCGAGGCCACGACCTCCTTGGCCGCGTGCGTGTCGCGGGATACCACGCCCGACGCCACGAGCTTGCCGTCCTCGACGGTGACGGCGCTGGTGTGACCGACGCCCGCGGCGGCATCGTGGCCGAAGCGGATCGGGCGGGACTGCGAGGGGATCGCCAGGCCCGCCAGGTCGATGACGACCGGGTGCCGCCAGCCCGAAACCTTCATCGGCCCGCCGGTGTACGCGACCATCCGGAACCGCGGGAGCGCGGCGCCACCCCCGGCATCGCCGCCCGCCGCGGCGATGAACTCGAACTCGGCCTCGGCCGTGAGCGACAGGCTCTTGTGGGACGGTGTGTCGGCATCGGCCGTCTTGTGGGCGCGGATCACGAGCGGATGATCGTTGAAGGCGATGGTGTCAGACGGCATGGGCTTCGGTCTCCTGTTCCTCGTCGCGCCCGGGGGCGGACTCTTGCTGAGCGATCGCGGCAACCGGGAGCCCGAGCTCGGCCATGAGCGCGAGTTCCTTGGCCCGCTGGCGGAGCTCGTCCTCCCAGTCGCGCCCTTGGCGGGCGTACTCGTGGGCGAGCGTGGTGGTGTGGTTGGTGAGGCGCGTGGCCTGCGCGCTGGCTTCCTTGGCCGGGTCGACGTGCTCGACGCCATCCCAGAACCAGGTGTGCGGCGTCGCGGCACCGCGTACCCGCATCGACTGCGGGAGCAGCCGTTCAACAAGCGCGGCTTCGTCGAGCCATGCCTTGAGCAGGCGGTCGAGGACCGCAAGCCGCAGGTTGTGCTGGTCGACGCGCAGGCTCTTGAAGTACGTCTGGTGGTCGAGGCGGCCGCTGGCGTAGTTGTACCCCGACGAGTTCCCCGCCGCGACGTTGAACGGCATGTTCAGGCAGCGTGCGATCTCGTTGAGGATCTCGCGCTTGAACTCGGCGTAGCTCGTGGTCGGCTGCTCGGCGTGGACCTGCCCGAGCTTCCAACCGCCGGGGAGCACCGTCGCCATGCGCTTCTCGAGTTCGACCTCGTCCATCGGCTCGAGCGGATCGGCCTCGCCGTTGGCCGGCGCGTCGGTGTAGAGCACGGCGGCGAAGTCGGCGGCGGTCTCGGCGGCCGCGATGACGGCCAGGGTGTACCGGCGGAGCTGCGCGAACAGCGGCAGCGCGGGGGTGATGTCCGGGACGCCGCGCAGCTGCCCGGGCCGGTCGGGCCGGAAGTAGTGCAGCACGCTGCTGGCCGGGAGCGTGTCGAACGTGGGCTCGGCACCGGCCCCGGGACCAGACCAGTTGTTGGCCTCGCCGGGGTGGTGGCGCAGCACGCGATACGCGGAGGGGAGTCCGTAGGCGTCGAGAACGATGCCGTCGGCCTCGCTCGGCACCGCGCGAGCGCCCCGGGTCCACGGCAGATGTGGCGATGCCACCTGTTCGGGCTCGATCAGCCGCAGGTCGAGCTTCACAGGCGAGTCGATGCCGGGGCTGCTGACCAGGAGCCCGAACGCCTCGCCGCTCTCGGCGCGCGCCATCCGCATGGTGCGGAGCTTGCCGGGCAGGTCGATCGCCGCCGCCCACGCCTCGAAGAGCACCTCGACGCGCCGGTTGGCCGTCGCATCGTCGGTGAGCATCTGGAGCCTGGGACCGGTGCCGACCGTGTCGTTGGCGAGCGTCAGGACGATGCCCTTGGCGTAGGAGTTGTTGGCAACCTCGTAGCGGGCACGGTTGCGGAGGACGCGCCGAACCTCGGGACTGACGGCGGCGTTGGGCGAGAGGCCGTCGGCGCTTGCCCAGTGCTTGCGGTTGTCGGCGGTCGTTTGCGCCGAGTCGAACTTGGCGACAACCAATCGACGGCCGCCGCGTGGACCGCTTCCGTGCGGTTCACGCGACGCCGCCGGGGAGGGAGAGTCCGTAGACGTTCCGCGACCGACCCGGCTCATGATGTTGGCGATGGCTTTCAGCATGCGTGGTTCAGACGGCACCGGGCGGAACGATCTTGGCGAACTTGATCCCGAGGCCGGGCTTCTTCGCGGCGTCCTTGGACGCGAAGAAGCGGACGACCTCGAGTTGGTCCTTCAATGGCTGCTGCTCGACGGACTGACCGTCCACCGACGCCTTCGCGGGCTGCACCGCGTTCTCGCGGACGGTCTGCTCGAGGTTGGGGGCGGGGTCGGGCACGGGTTCACCTCATGGGCCGCACAGCGCGCCTCTAGGTGTCCCCTATGCAGCGGTGGAGCCATCTGCCCGCTTTGGGATGGCATGCAGCCGGTATGTTCCACCGGTAGAAGTCGTTCACGCCCTTGCACAGACGATGCCCGCGATTGGGCCTCAAGGGCGGTGTTTTCGGACGGCGTGTATTTGCCTTGAGTTTTACGTCCAATAGTCGATACTATTACACGCTATGTCCAAGACCGCACCCGCCCAAGCCGCACTCTCACTGGCACGACGCCTCGGCGTGCTTCGTGTCCGAGATGCCATGTCCGCAGGCATCCACCCGGAGGTCCTGCGGCGACTTGTCGCCGCCGGAAAGCTGACCAAGACCGGACGAGGCATGTACGCCGCGGCTTCGACAGACTCGTCCGAACACGCCAGCCTCGCCCACGCAGCGGCGCGGGTGCCGAGCGGTGTAATCTGCCTGCTGTCGGCACTGGCCTACCACGGCATCGGCACACAGATGCCGCACGAGGTCTGGATGATGATCGACACCCGTGCCCATAAGCCCCGGGTGGATCATCCACCGATGCGGTTCGTGCGTGGGTCGGGCTCCACGATTGAGGCGGGCGTCCGAGAGGTGAAGATCGACGGGCGCAGTGTGCGACTCTTCGAACCGGCCAAGACGGTGGTCGACTGCTTCATCTATCGACGGCACGTTGGTCTTGAGGTCGCGCTCGAGGCACTCCGGGAGTCCCTCCGTCAACGGAGGTGCAAGCCGGCAGAGATCGATCGCTACGCGAGCCTCTGCGGCGTGGCGACGGTCGTTCGCCCGTACCTGGAGGCGATCGCGTGACCAAGCCACAGCCCGATGCGCTCGCGCAGTCGATCAAGCAGCGCCTCATGAACCTCAGCCAGCAGCAGAACGAGCAGTTCAACATCGTGCTCGTCCGCTTTGCCGTTGAACGCTTGCTGTACCGCCTGACTCGCACTCCCCATGCGACGCAGTTCGTGCTCAAAGGGGCCATGCTGTTTGCCGCCTGGTCCACCCAGCCGCACCGGCCCACACAGGACGTTGATCTGCTTGGCTTCGGGCCGCCCGAAGCGGATCGTCTCGTGAAGATCTTCCGGGAGGTATGCGTCGCCGATGTGGAGCCCGATGGTCTGGCGCTCGATGCGGACTCTGTCACGGCGGAACCGATCCGGGAAGATGCTATGTACGACGGGCTCCGCGTCCGCCTGCTGGCCCGACTGGGCTCCGCCCGCATTCCGATGCAGGTCGATATCGGCTTCGGCGACGTAGTGAGCCCGGAGCCGCGTGAGCTCGCGCTGGGTCCGATGCTCGACCTGCCCGCCCCGCGCCTTCGCACGTATCCACCCGAAACCGTCATCGCCGAGAAGTTCGAGGCGATGCTCGCGCTCGGCATGGCCAACAGCCGGATGAAGGACTACTACGACCTGTGGACGCTCAGTCGCACGATGCGCTTCGAGTGCGAGGCGCTGCGCACAGCGGTGCGTGCCACGGCGGAAAGACGAAAGACCCCGCTTCCCACTGATCTACCCGTTGGCCTCAGCGAACGGTTTGGTGCCGATGCATCCAAGCAGACGCAGTGGGGAGCGTTTGTGCGCAGACTCGGAGGCTCTCACGCGGCAATCCCTCTAGGCGATGTGGTACAGGTGCTTGCTGAGTTCATGCGGCCGGTACTCCGCGCCGGAGATGCAACGGCTCTGCATTGGCCGCCAGGAGGTCCTTGGCAAGCGGGTCGATGACAACGCGGGGCCGCGTGTGTCGCTCAAGCACCCAGCCGCTCGCTCGTCGTCACACGTCGCCCGCAGTGGCGGCATTGCCGCCGACGGCGGATCGTGCCGGTCGGGGTCGCGCGGGTGTAAACCACCTCGAAGTGCCGACAGCCGCAGGTGGGGCATACGAGTCCCCTTGGCTTTGCATCCTGCTTCGGCGGCTGCTTCGTCGTCATCGCGCCCGCTCCTTCAACGCCGAGAGTTTCAGCCGGGGACGAGCCAATACCTTCTGGTCGGTCCCGAACAGCACCGCCCCGTGCATCGACGCTGCAACCGCGCAGCCGACCAGCCCGTCCAGCCAGTGGTTGTCGAGCCCATCGACGCGAAGCTTCCACTCGTCGACGGTGCGGCCCCGGCCTTCGGTCCGCACCCGGTACTCGCTGG
>JADLCM010000065.1 GCA_020847175.1 Phycisphaerales bacterium | reverse complement strand
GTGTGTGTCCTTGCCCCCCCCCCCCCCCTGTCAAGTAGAATATTCGCATGTCGACCCACCACCGGTTCCGCCCCGCGTTCACGATCATTGAACTGCTCGTCGTTCTCGGCATCGTCATGATCGTCCTTTCGATCCTCTTGCCTGCATTGGGCAGCGCCCGACGCCAGGCGAAGGCCACCACCACACTTGGCAACATTCGCCAGTGCGGCCAGGCCGTGACGTCGTACTGCGACGACAACCGAGGCCTCTTTCCCACGCTTTTTGAGCCCAGACTCGTGTTCCGAGACCTTGAACTGATGCGCGTGAAAACGCCCCGGGGAACGCTCAGGGGTGGCTGGTTCAGCAATGCCGGAACCTGGCAGTTTGCTCTTCCCAACCCGCTGCCTGCTGAAGTCGTTTCCGACATGCTTCGCCCGCGCGAGTCTCTTGTTGCACCCACTGACCACCGGGAAGAGACGCAAAGCGACTTTGCGCTCTCGTTCGCGTTCTATGCCCGCCCCGATTACTGGCATTGGCGCACTCAACGCGGCCCGGAGCAGTGGCGCACGATGCGACTCGATTCCATCAGGCACCCCTCAAACAAGGGAATGATGCTCCAGATGCGAGTGTACGATGTTCCCGGCTGGCCCGACGGCTTCATGGCCTGTTGTGCGACGGACTACCCGACGGGCATCCTGTGGAGCGACCTCGCGGCAGAGCGGGTGAGCCCGCCGAGCTTGCGGCCGGGCGCTCCCAATCCATGGCACCACGGTGTTGCCGGAGGCCTCCCGCCATGGGCCAAGGGTTCGCCCGTTCTTGAGACCGAGTACGGCGTCGAAGGGCGAGATCGTTAGATCGCGGCATCCTCGGGCGCATGCACCGGCGCCCGGGGCCCGGCGCCACCCCCTCGCAGCACCGGCTCGCGCAGGATTCGGCTGGGACGAACTCGCGGCAACGACGGGTCGGGCACAGCGCGGCAGACCGCCTCCATCGCTTCGTCCGGCGAATCGGTGAACGTCACCAGGTCCAGGTCCGCCGGGCTGATCGTCCCCATCCGCACCATTCCCTCGCGGATGAACTCCATCATGGGTCGCCAATAGTCCACGCCCATCAGCACCACCGGGAATGATTCAATCTTCCGCGTCTGCACCAGCGTGAGCGCCTCAAAGAGTTCATCCATGGTGCCGAACCCGCCGGGCAGCACCACGAACGCCCGCGAGTACTTCACGAGCATCACTTTGCGTACGAAGAAGTACCGGAACTCGACGAAGATATCAAGGTACGGGTTCGGCTCCTGCTCCATGGGCAGCACGATGTTGCATCCGACGCTGCGCCCGCCCGCCTCTCGCGCGCCGCGGTTGGCCGCCTCCATGACGCCCGGCCCGCCGCCGGTCATCGTCGTGAAGCCGGCGCCGGCGATGCGCCGTCCCATCTCGCGGGCCAGTTCGTAGCACGGGTGCGCCTCGCGGAACCGCGCGGAGCCGAAGACCGTCACCGACGGGCCGACAAAGTGCAGCGCCCGGAAGCCCTTGATGAACTCAAGAAAGATCCGCGTCGCACGGTGCAGTTCTTCCAGTCGCCTGCGAGGCCCCGACAGAAATCGCCGCTCGTCGGGCTTCCCCGGCGCGCCCGGCCATCCGTGCGCCGAGGTGCCGTGCGGACATTCGGGCCTCGCGGGTTCTTCACGCATCGCGAGCAAAGGCTAGGCCCGGCGGCTGGGTCTCGCCGCTCATCTTGACGTTTCAGGGAGTCTCAGGTGGTCGCACACCTGGCTCGCCGGCTACGCCTTGACCACGCGGGCCGATGGGTGCGGCACGCGCGCCATCGCGTTGCGCGTGTCCACGACCAGCCGCGCGTGCCTCCCCACCATCGCGTAGTCCACACTGTCGTGATCGGTGACGATGAGGACGGCATCAACCCGGCCCAGGAGGTCGGGCGTGAGCGGCACCGACCGAAGCGGGAAGCGGCGCTTGCGCATTTTCGGGAACTCGGGCACGTGTGCATCGTGATACTCAACAATCGCCCCGCGCTCCAGCAGCAGGTGGATGATCTCCGCCGCGGGTGTTTCACGTACATCGTCGATGTTCTTCTTGTACGCGAGGCCCAGCACGAGCACCTCGGCCCCGTTCACCGCGCGGCCGTCGTCACTGAGCGCGCGGGCCAGCGTCTCGACCACCAGCGCCGGCATGTGCCGGTTCACTTCACCCGCCAGCTCGATGAACCGCGTCGCGTGCCCGAACTCGCGCGCCCGCCACGTGAGGTAGTACGGATCGATCGGGATGCAGTGCCCCCCGAGCCCCGGCCCGGGGTAGAACGGCTGAAACCCGTACGGCTTCGTCGAGGCGGCCTCCACCACCTTCCAAATGTCAATACCCATCGAGGCAAGCACCGGCTTGAGCTCATTCACAAGCGCGATATTGACCGCCCGGTAGACATTCTCAAGCAGTTTCGCGGCCTCGGCAATCTCAGCTGACTCCACTTCCACCACGCGCTCCACCGCCGCGCGATACAGCGCCCCCGCCAGCCGCCCGCTCGCCGGCTCGATCCCCCCCACCAGGCGCGGCGTGGTCCGGGTCGAGTGCGAGGTCCGGCCCGGGTCTTCACGTTCCGGGCTGAAGGCCAGGAACCACTCACGCCCAAGATGCAATCCGCGGGCCTGGGCCGCCTCGTCCAAGATCGGGAGGCACACCTCGCGGGTGGTGCCGGGGTAGCTCGTGCTCTCCAGCACGATCATCTGCCCCTCGCGCAGCACCTCTGCCACCATCGCCGTCGAACGCTCGACGAATGACAGGTCCGGCTCCTGGTGAACGCCAAGCGGCGTGGGCACGCACAGCAGGATCGCGTCCGCCTCGGAGAGGCGCGTGGGTTCGTTGGTGGCTGCAAAGTTGCCGTTTCGGGCCAGGTCGTCAAAGAAACCCTGGCCGAGGTGCTTGAGGTAGGCTTCGCCCGACCGCAGCATCTCCACTTTGGCCGCGTCCACGTCGAATCCGACCACCCGGAACCCTGCGTCGAGCATCGCCCTTGCAATGGGCAGGCCCACGTAGCCCAGCCCCACCACGCCCACGGTTGCCCGGCGGTCGCGTATCAGTTCCGAAAGCCGTGCCTCGGCATCGCCCATGCCCGGATCATTGGCCCGGCGGCAGACCGATGCGGCGAAGACCCCTGAACCGGCCCCTCGCCTCGGAGGTGTGAGGCTCCATCCGAGCGGAGCGATGCGCGGCCCACCGCTGCGCTTCGGTGGCCACGACGAGGCGCATGGTGGCCAGCCATGCGCCGTGCGCCGTCACTCGACGGGCGAATCTTCGCCATGTGCGGCGATTCCGGCTTGGCACACAAGTTGCATCTGCGATCACAGTGACGCCATTCACAACCTCGTGGGGCGTCGTCACAGTTTCACGTGGCACCGAACATAAAGGAGCTTCCTCATGCGATTCAACTCGAAGTGGTCATTCTGCGCGCTCGCGGGCCTGGCGGTCGCGACCGCCGCGGCCCCGGACTTCTCCGTGGCCGCCACCCTCGCCGCCGTGGACAGCCCCAGCGGCGTCGCCTTCTTCGACCTGGAAGGCGATGGCGACCAGGACCTCAGCGTCACGGTTGACAACCCTGATCGCACGCTCGTCTTCACCAACACCGGCGGCGTCTTTACGCTCGCTCAGACGGTGCTCATGGGCTCAACGACCTTGCCGTCGCCACCAGCGGCGACCTGCTGAACTTCCTCGCACTCTTCACCAACACCGGCGGCTCCTTCTCCGGCCCCGTCAACTTCGCCCCGGGCGGCGTTGACCCCGATACTGTGGCCGCCGCCGACTTTGACGCCGACGGTGACATCGACGTGCTCGTGACCACCGACGAGAGCGCATCGGTCGCCGCGCTTGAGAACACCGGGGGCACGTTTGCCGCTCCCGTCACGTACACGACGGGCGCCGACCCCGACGCCATCGCGCTCGGAGACTTCGACAACGACGGGATGATCGATTTCGCCGTGCCTGCGAGCGACGCAAACATCGTGACCATCTTCGGCAACGGCAATCCGCCCCCGGTGAACTGCCCCGCCGACCTCACCGGCTCGTCCGATCCCCTTGATCCGGGGTACGGCCTCCCCGACGGCACCGTGGACGCCGCAGACTTCTTCCACTTCCTCGATGTGTTCGCGGCAGGCAATCTTGCCTCCGCCGACCTGACCGGCTCGTCCGATGCGAGCGACCCGAGCTACGGAGTGCCGGACGGGGTGCTCGACGCCTCGGACTTCTTCTTCTTCCTCGATCGATTCGCGGAAGGCTGCATCTGACCCGCGACCTCCGCGCGAGGCCCTTCCTCCCGGAAGGCGGCGCGTTCGCAGAGGCTCTCGCGCGCATGATTCAAGACCAATCCTCTTCTCCACACCCCGGGCGTGCCTTCCAAGGCGCTCCCGGGGTTTATACTGGTGACCCCATCCCCAAAGGATCGTCTCCGCGTCCCATAGCCAACTCCAATCTGGGGTATAGGATTCCCCCCAGCATTCTCTGGCTTGGGCCGGCGGGCATGGAGGGGCCATGCGCTCGTCGGCGCGGCGGAGCCGCTCGCGTTCGTTGCGACGGAACGCTCGCACACCCGCAGACTTTGTCCTGAGGAGGACCCATGAAACGTACCCTGTGTCTCCTTCCCATTTTTGCCGGTCTGGCGCTCACGGGCTGCCATTCCGCGCAGCAGACCACGCAGCAGCCCGCACCGCAGCCGGCGCCGGCCGAGCCCGCCCGCCCGGTTGAGCAGCCCCGCGCGACCGGCGGAATCTACCGGCCGAACGCCGGCGCCAACATGAGCGTCGTGCAACTCGCCTTCCCCACCGGGGACGTCGCGAGCAGCGCCCTCCTCATTCACCAGGTCACGCCCGTGGAGGTCCGCGCCGGCGCACCCTACGCCTACGAGATCCACGCGACGAACCTCACCAACGGCACGCTCCAGAACGTCGTCGTCACGCAGGAGGCGATCGACAACCTCGCCATCACCGGCTCGCAGCCCTCCGGCGCTCAGGGCGCGGACGGCGTGGTCTGGTCGCTTGGTGACCTCGGCCCGAAGCAGACCAAGGTGATCAAGGTCAACGCGAACGCGATCAAGGTCGGCAACGCCAGCAACTGCCTCTCTGCCTCGTACGCCAACGCGCTCTGCGCGACAGTGCGCGTGGTCGAGCCCGCCCTGACCCTCAAGAAGACCGCCACACAGCAGGCTCTGCTGTGTGACGAGATCGTGCTCACGTACGAGGTCTGCAACACCGGCACCGGCGTCGCCGAGGGCGTCCGCGTCCGCGACACCCTCCCCGCCGGCCTCCGCACCGTTGACGGCAAGACCAGCATCGACCAGGAAGTGGGCTCGCTCACCGCCGGGCAGTGCAAGACCATCACGGTTCGCGCCAAGGCCGACAAGCCCGGGCGTTATGAGTCCGCAGCCAATGCCGCCAGCAGCGGCGGCCTGACCGCCGCCTCGGGCAACACGGTAACGGTCATCAACCAGCCCGTTCTCACCATCACCGCCAAGTGCACCGAGCGGCTCTACGCCGGGCGCAACGCCACCTTCACTTTCGAGGTGAAGAACACCGGCGACGCGGCGAGCAACGACACCGTCGTGACCGCCGCCATGCCCGCGGGCACAACCTTTGCGGGCGCCGAGGGCGGCGCGCAGCAGGGTCAGAACGTGGTCTGGAACCTCGGCAGCCTCGCCGCGGGCCAGAGCCGCACCGTGTCCTTCACGGTCAAGTCCACGACCTCCGGCAACCTCGCCACGACGGCCCGCGTGAAGGGCGCCTGCACCAACGAGCCCACCGCGAACTGCGCTGTGGCGGTTGAGGGCATCCCCGCGCTGCAGCTCGAAGTGATCGACACCGAAGACCCGATCACCGTCGGCGAGCAGACGGTCTACCTCATCCAGATCTTCAACGAGGGTTCGGCCCCGGCGACCAATGCCCGCGTCACCTGCGAGCTGCCCGCTGAACTCGAGTTCGTGTCCGCCCCCGGCGCGACCGCGAGCGGCAACAAGGTCACCTTCAACCCCATCGCGAGCATTGGCGCCGGCCAGACGGTCGAGCTCCGCGTCACCGTGCGGGCCAAGGCCGCCGGCAACATCCGCTTCAAGACCAGCCTTGTGACCGACCAGTTCACGGCTCCGACCGAGGAGACGGAACCGACCTTCATCTACCAGTAAGCAGCGGACGGCACGCCGCCTGGGGCTGATGAGTAACAAGGCGGGCGGGAGGAGACTCCCGCCCGCTTCTGTTTTTGCGTCGATCACTCACGCCACGACATGTGTGCGTGCGGTCCGCGCCCCGCCGGGCTCGACGACATCCCCGTCGCGAGTTCGCGGAACATTCAACCCGTCGGTGGCTGCGGGCCCTGCGCGGATCGCCCGCAGACGAACGACCGGCGCTCCAGGGCCGGGCGCGGTGTTCCATGCCCGCGACGCGCAGCGCCTGGCACGGCGCCGACTTCGGCGCGGGAGCACCGAGCCCGTTCAGATCAGCGGCGTCTTGCCCGGCACGGCGACCTCGACCGCAGGCAGCGAAGACTTCATGTCGTACGACGGAGGCGTCAGATCGAGCGCCGAGTTGAGGGCCTGGTCCCATGTCAGGCTCTTGCCCGTGTAGGCGCTCATCCGTCCCATGATCGCCGTGAGCGTGGACTCCGCGACCTGCCGCCCCTCGTTGATCACGCGCCCGGCGAAGACCGTGTCATACAAGTCGCGGTGCTCCTGGACGTAGGGGTTCGGCTCGCCCCCGGCGAACTGCCAGCCGCTCGCTCCTTCGATGCGCCCCTGCCCCGGGCTGAGCGAAGCGGTGCCCGCGGTGCCTTCGAGGAACTCGCTGACGCGCCCGGCGCACCCGTCGATCTGGCGGCAGTACGAACGCACCAGCACGCCGCCCGGGTACTCGTACTCAACCGCAAAATGGTCAAAGATGTGTCCGTACTTGGGATCGGTCCGCACCTGGCGCCCGCCCATGGCCCAGCACGAGACCGGGTGGGCCCCGATCGCCCAGTTCATCACGTCGAGATTGTGGACATGCTGCTCGACGATGTGATCGCCGCTCAGCCACGTGAAGTACAGCCAGTTGCGGAGCTGCCATTCCATGTCGCTCCACTCGGGCTTGCGTTCGGTTACCCACAGCCCGCCCTGGTTCCAGTAGCAACTGCCTCCCCGGATGGCCCCGATCGCCCCTTCGTTGACGTGCGCCAGGGTTTCCGTGTACGACTTCTGGTGCCGGCGCTGCGTACCCGCGACCACGCACAGGCGCTTCTGCCGGGCCACCTCGGTCGCTGCCAGCACTCGGCGGATGCCCGCGGGGTCCACCGCCACCGGCTTCTCAAAGAACACGTGCTTGCCGGCGTTCACCGCAGCCTCAAAGTGGATCGGCCGAAAATGCGGCGGCGTCGCCAGGATCACGCTGTCCACTCCGCTCGCCAGCACCTGCCTGTACGCGTCAAACCCGGTGAACACCCGATCGTCGGCCACGGTGATGCGCTCGCGGAGCGCCGGATCGATCTCTCCGAGGTTGGAACGGGCCGATTGCACCCGCTCGGCGAAGGCATCTCCGAGGGCGAAGACTTCAACATCGCTGGAGGCCTCGAGGGCGTTGACCGCGGCGCCCGTGCCTCGCCCGCCGCACCCGATCACGCCGATCTTGAGGCGGTCAGCCCGCGCGCTCGAGCGCCCGTACGCCCCCGCCAACGGGCCGAGCATGGCCCCCGCCGCGAGCACGCCGGATGTGGTCAAAAAATCACGACGCGACTGTGCATTCATGGCATTCTCCCTCGGGTCAGCCGACAGCGTATCAAACCAGAGGCTCGTGCGTCAGGGGCCTCGGCCTACGGGAGTCGTGTATCGGGCGACCATGCCCGGGCCTCGGACCGAGGATCACTCGGGTGCAGCCGGAGTCGCGCCCCGGAAAAAAACCGCACGGAACACGTAGTAGGCACGCTCTTCGGTCACGGGGTAGTGCGAGGTCGTGGTGACCACGTCGTACTCGGTGCGGCGTTCACCGTCACCATCGCGATACCTGTGCTGCACCGTGTGGCTGTCGGAAACTGACGCGATGCGTGTGTCCGACTCGAGGTGCAGGAACTTGAGACTCCAGCGAACTCGGTCGGCCCCGATGCTTCGGGCGAAGAGACGAAGCTCATCTTCGCTACTCCCGTGAAACACGCCGGTGAAACTCCCGTGCCCGATCCGCACCGCTCCATCGACGGTCGCCGGCTGTGCCGCCTCGGGCGCGAGCGATTCAAACGCATCGACGTATTCGATCTCGACGCGCTCCACCGGCGCGTAGGCCTGGCTGGCGTCCTCAGCGACGTACGCGAGCTTCCACGGGTTCGCGGCGCACCCTCCGAGCAGAAACCCGCTCGCCAGCACCAGCGCCGACAGACCCCCACGCACACATTCGACCGGGCTCATCGGGCGTCCTCCACGGCGCTGCAGCGCCGCACCGGCTACCGCTCAAATCCCGTCCTGCTGACGCTACTCATGGGCCTGGTCCTTGGGCTTCTGGCGCGGCACCCTGATCGTCGCGGGCGAGTCCGCCCCGTCCGGAGAACCGCTGCCCGCACCCGCGACCGGCGCCAGCCCGGGCGCTGAGTCCGTGATCGCCCCGGCATCGGCGCGGCGCAGGCCGTTGCCCGGGGCGAGCTTGCCCATCCTCATCAAGACCTGCGAGGCCATCGCCTCTGCGGTGATGAGTTCTTCGACCACCACATGATCGGCCCCGAGCCCCTTGGCCCGCAGGCCGCTGGAGAGGGCATTGGCGCGGCTGAGAATGAGCGCGGTCTGGTTCAGCTTTCGAGCCAGGCGCGTCGAGCGGATCATCGCGTCGTCGTCGGGCACGGCGATGACGATGGCCCGTGCCGAGGGCACACCCGCCGACGCGAGCACCTCTTCGTTCGTGACATCGCCGAAGTGGGCCGAACGCCCCAGCGAGCGCTGCTTGCGCACCGTGTCCGGATTCAGCTCGATGATCGAAAACGTCACCCCCGCCTTGGCGAGCCGGTCAGCGACCGCCCGGCCCACGGGGCCGAAGCCCGCCACGACCACGTGATCCCGCATCGCGCCCTGGGCGTCCTGCGGCTCGGACTCGTCGCTGGAGAGGCTCGACGCGAGCCACGGGTTTCGCGGCGCGTGCCGCCCGATGATCTCGGCAATGTGATGCGCGACCGAGAGCACCCCGGGGGTGACGATCAGGGTCACGATCGTGACCCCGATGAACACCGCGCTCTGCTCCGGGGTGAGGATGCTCTTGCTCGCGGCGACCGCGATGATCACCAGCCCGAACTCTCCGGCCTGGAACAGGGCGAGGCCGTTCATCGCCGCGGCTCGGGGCGTCGCGCCGAGCGCCCAGGCCGAGGCGGAGATCGAAACGGCCTTGATGAGGGCGAGCACCAGCGTCGCCAGCAGCACCACCCACCATTCCTGCGCGAGCACGGAGAGGTCCGCCCCCAGGCCCACCGCGGTGAAGAAGACCGCCATGAACAGGTCGCGGAGGGGCGCAAGCTGCCCCGAAAGCTCGTACTTGAAGGGCGTGCCCGCGAGCACGAAGCCCGCGATGAATGCCCCGAGCTCGGGGCTCAGGCCCACCGAGGTGGTGAGCGCCGCGGCCGAGAGCGCGACGGCCGAGGCGAGCACCAGCATCACCTCCGCCGCGACCTTCGCCGCCGCGGCCAGAATCCGAGGCAGCACAAACTTCGAGACGATGATGAACCCGGCAATCGCGCCGATCGCGATCAGGGCATCGACCACCGCGGACCGCCCGCCCCCCGTGCCCTCCGCCGCGGCCTCGGTGCCCGCCGGGGCGAGTGCCGGAACGGCGGCCATCACGCCGATCGCGAAAAGGTCCTGCACGATGAGGATGCCGAAGGCGACGCGCCCCCACGTGCTCTCCAGTTCACGCCGCTGCTGCAGCACCCGCAGCACCACTGCGGTCGAACTCATGGAGCACGCCATGCCGACCACCAGGGCCGCCCGCCAGTCGAGCCCGAAGCCCATCGCGGCGGGCCAGACGAGCAGCGCCACCAGCGCCGTCGACAGCGCGCCCGTGGCGAGGATGGGCCCCACCCCGTGCTTCATGTGATCGAGGTCGAGATGCAGGCCGATGCCGAACATCAGCAGGATGACCGCCAGCCCGCGGATCGCGTCGATGCCGCCGCCTTCAGACCCGTGGTAAAACGCGCCGAGGAGCACGCCCGCGATCAGGTACCCCGGAATGGCCGCCAGGCGCAGTTTGCCGAGCATGAGGCTCGACGCACCCGCCGCGAGCAAGACCACCACGAGGTCAACCACCACGCCGCCGGAATGACCAGCCGTCGCAAGAATCATGCGGCGGGATGGTACCCGCCTGCTGGGTCGCGTCTCCCATCAGCGTTGGGTCATCGCCCGCGCCCTGCCGCGAACGGGGCCGGCGGACGACGGCTGTCCTCGGACGCACGATCCCTGGCCCCGGGTGCCCCTCCGCAGCCCCGCGCGACCCGCCGGGATGCTCCGCGCGCATCTGAACGCGCAGACCCGAGGGTCACGTCGATCGCACCGGCGCGGCATCCGGGGCCCGCGCGCTCACGGTCACCGCGAGCGGCGCCGATGACACCTCAAGACCGGCATCCGAGGCGGCGTTCTGCGTGTGCAGCCGCCGGGCGCGATGGGCCGACCAATCCCGCACGCGAAGGTCCGGCGATTCCGGCCCGTCATGCACGCGCAGCACGTCGTAGACATTGTCGCGCTGCGCGGGAAGGAACCCGGCATCGCGGATGAGGCGGCAGAGCACGGCCTCATCAAGGCAATAGGTGGTCCCCGCGCTGCTCACCACGTTTTCTTCCATCATCACGCTGCCCATGTCGCTGGCGCCGAATTTCAGTCCCGCCTGCCCGACATGCGGGCCCATGGTTACCCACGAGGCCCCGATCGAGTAGAAGTTGTCGAGCATGAGGCGGCTCAGCGCCTGCGTCCGCAGGTAGTTCACGGCTCCGCTGCGCCGCACGCGCCGGCCGAACTCCGCCGCCCCCGGCCCGAGCGTGCGATAGTCCACCTCCGGGTTCGCGCCGAAGCCGAAGGCTCGCGCGACGATATCACCCGGGAACTCGCCCTCATCCCCGGAACGCTCGCCCCAGTCGGGAAGCCTGCCGAGGGGCGTGTTCTCGCGTTGAAACGGCCAGGAGATGAAGGCCTTGTAATGCCCGAAGCCCACCTCGCGCCCGTGCCGCCCCCGGGCGGGGCCTTGCTGGGCGAGGGCCCGGTCCTGCCACGCCCGGGCGAGCCCCATGTGATGCACGCGGTCCGCCAGCCCCTCGATGTGCCCGAACATCATCGTGGCGCTGGTGAACAGCCCGAGGGAGTGGGCCACCCACATCGTGGTGAGCCACGCCTCGGCGTCGCACTTGCCCAGGCCGATCTTGCGACGGACGGGGTGGGCGAATATCTCGCCGCCGCCCCCCGGAAGCGAATCAAGCCCCGCGTCAACCAGGCGCTCCATAACATACCGCAGCTTCGCCTCCAGCGTGGCGCCGGGCGGATCAAAGAAGTTGACGAACTCGATGAACTCCGGCGGGCTGAACGCATGGACATGCACCCGCGGGAACTTCTCCTTGATCGACCGGAGCAGGCCTTCGTACCACGTCAGCGGCAGCGCCGGATTCATGCCCCCCTGCATGAGAATCTGCGTGCCGCCTATGGCGACGAGTTCCCCGATCTTCTCGTGGATCGCCTCGTAGCTGAGCGTGTAACTGTCGTGGTCATCGGCACCACGCCGGAAGGCACAGAAGGTGCACCGGGCGGTGCAGACGTTGGTGTAGTTGATGTTTCGGTCAATCACGTAGGACCGGATGCGGTCGCCGTGGAGCACGCGGCAGCGAGCATCGGCCCACCTGGCCAGCGCGGGCGTGGGCATCGCCTGGAGAATGTCCAGCGCCTGCTCGTGCGTGAGACGGGCCGTGCCCGCCACCACAGCGTCGAGCAGCCCGTCGTCCATGCCGCTCAGGTGCGGATGTTCTGCCGGCGTCACCCGCTTCGCCGTTCGCGCCAACCCGTCCATGCGCGACTCCTCTCAAAGGGCCCGCGGGCGCGCCTGGGGGCCATCCGGCGCGGCCTTCGGTACTTTCAAAAATCCTTGAAATCATACCCCGGCCCCTCGCCCCCGGCGAGCGCTCGGCACGCACACACACACATCTCCGGTAGACTCTGCGCGTGCCCCCCGACGGCCCGCCTCCCCCCGCGTGCCCCCGCTGCGGCTATGACCAGTCCGGCACCGTCGCGACGTGGGCGGAGTCCTGCCCGCTCAATGGAATGTGTCCCGAGTGCGGGTACGAGTTTGCCTGGCACGCAGTCTTCAACGCGGATGAGAAACGCCTCCCGCGGTTTGTCGAGCACTGCCCGCGACGCGCGGCCCCCGTTTCGGCGCTGCGCACCCTGCTTTGGGCGCTCATCCCGGGGCGCTTCTGGTCGCGCGTCAAGCTGCACCACGAGGTGCGAAAGCGCCGCTGGGTGTTGTGGATCATGCTTGTGCTCGTGGGGTGGCACGGAGTGAACGTGTCGATCCACGCGGGCGCGATGTGGAGTTTCGACCTCGCGTACTACCGTGAGCTCGTCGCCCGGCGCGCCCGCCTCATGGCGCAACCCGCGCTCGACGGGCTCCCCCAGGCGTCGGCGCCCCTCCCGGCCGCCCCGTGGCCCTCGTGGAAACACCTGCGAGGCCCCCTGCTCTGGCCCTTCGACCGCACCGGAAGCGGCCTGATGGCGTCGTCAGGAACGGGCCTCGGCTCACTCAACTGGGCCGCCATGCTCGACCGTGATTCTTCCGTGCTGCTGCTGGGGCTGGGCGCGTCGATGTCCATGCCACTCGTGATGCTGGTGATTCCCGCCACACGCCGAACGTACAAGGTCCGCTGGGCGCATGCCGGGCGGGCCACGGTCTTCGGCCTGTCCTGGCTCGCGGTTCCCCTGGCGATCCGCACCTGGAACGGGCTCCATCGCTTGCTTGCAGCCCAGGAATTGCGGGGTGGCTGGGCGGGCCACCTGCCCGGCATGATCGAGATGCAAGAGGCGAGCACGCTCTCCTTCGTCGCGATCGTCGTGTTCCTGGCCTGGTGGTGGTGGCGGGCGCTGGGCAGGGGGTGGGGCCTCCCCCGCTCTTTCGCGCATGCGATGGCTCTGGTTTCGATCGCGGTGCTTGCCTGGCTCGTCGTGCTCGCTGCGTTTGACTCGCTGCTCGCGACGCGGATCATCGCACTCCAGCCCAACTTCCGAGGGGGCTACCTCCCTCGCGTACACAACCCGTGGCGCCGGTAGCCACCCCGCCGTGATGCTCACCCGCACGCGGCCCCTCCGCCGATACCATCCCCCATGGACCCACTGGCTCAGAACGTCGTTGAACTCATCCGCGCCTCAGACCCCGACGCCGCCCGCATCCTCGCGGCGGAGCAGGACCGCCAGGCGAACACCATCGAACTCATCGCCAGCGAGAACCATGTCTCGGCGGCAGTCATGCATGCGATGGGCTCATGCCTCACCAACAAGTATGCCGAGGGGTACCCCGGAGCCCGGTACTACGGAGGGTGCGAGTTCCACGACCAGGCCGAGAGCCTGGCCCAGGATCGCGCCAAGCGCCTGTTCGGATGCCAGTTCGCCAACGTTCAGCCGCACTCGGGCGCGCAGGCCAACGCCTCGGTCTTCCTCGCGCTCCTCGAACCCGGCGACACCTTCGCCTCGCTCGTGCTCTCCGACGGCGGACACCTCTCCCACGGCATGAAGCTCAACATGAGCGGCAAGTGGTTCCGGCCCGTCCACTACCCCCTGCACTACGAAGCCGCGCACCCCGCCTTTGAACAGATTGACTACGACGCCGCCGAGCGCATCTGCGTCGAGGCCCGGCCCAAGCTCATCATGTGCGGCTATTCCGCCTATCCGCGCATCATCGACTTCGCCCGCTTCCGCGCGATCGCCGACAAGTGCGGGGCCCTGCTCATGGCCGACATCGCCCACATCGCCGGGCTCGTCGCCGGCGGCGAGCACCCCTCGCCCTTCCCGCACGCGCACATCGTGACCACCACCACGCACAAGACCCTGCGCGGGCCGCGCGGCGGAATGATCCTCACCAACGACGAAGAACTCTCAAAGAAGATCAACCGCGCAGTCTTCCCCGGCATGCAGGGCGGGCCGCTGATGCACGTCATCCTCGCCAAAGCCGTGGCCTTCGGCGAGGCGCTGCAACCCGCGTTCAAGGCGTACAGCAGGCAGGTCGTCGCCAATGCACGTGCCCTTGCCGCGGCGCTCGCGCAGCGGGGCTATCGCATCACCAGCGGGGGCACCGACAACCACCTGATGCTGGTCGATCTTCGACCCAAAAACCCGAACCTCACGGGGCTCGACGCCGAGTCCTGGCTCCAGCAGGCGGGCATCGTCTGCAACAAGAACGGCATCCCGCAGGACCCGCGTCCGCCCAAGTTCACGAGCGGCGTCAGGCTCGGCTCCCCCGCCGTCACCACCCGCGGAGTCCGGGAACCCGAGATGCAGGTCATCGCGGGATGGATTGACCGGGTGCTGACCGCCGGGGGCGACGAAGCCACGGGCGCCCCGGTCCGGGCCGAGGTGCGATCTGAAGTCCGTCGCATGTGCGAACGATTCCCGATGCCGGCATAGGCGGCGCGTGTGGCGGCATTCGCGTGCGACCCGGCGGGCTGTCGCCGTCCGGCCCTTCGGCGGCAACGACGGCGCGGTTCCTTCGCGCGGCGCTCGCATTGACCGTCCCCCGCGTTCCGATGCAGACACACTGGCCATCCGGGCCCGCATTCATTGCGGCGCCACGCCCCAAGAGTCGTCGTTACGATGCGCCCGAAGGAAATGGATTCCATCCCGCGTGGATTGGCGGTCACGTACTCGGAGGGTCGAACCGCATGAGGGTTGCAGTCCTGTCCGCTCTGATCATCCTGCTGGGGGCGATCCCGGCAGCCGGCCGTGAAGTTCCGCCGCCCCTCACGACGCCGGTGGAGGTGGTCGTCTCGGGCCGCACCTCCACGCTCGTTTCGATCACGATTGACGATGTGGGACAGGAGATTCCCGAGACCTATTCAGGGGATCAACTGAAGAACTCGCCGGGTTTCTCTTGGTACGTCAGCCGGCACTATGCGCTCCAGACCGACTATGACGCCTCCCGCGCTCACCATCTTCTCACGCTCTTGGAACTGGCGCACCCCCACTACGTCGAAGCCTTCGGGCGGGAGATACCGAACAACCAGACGACCCGCATGGCGGTCGTGTACGGCGCCAGCACGGATTCGCTCCGCAGGGTGCTGCTCGACGATGGGATCGACTGGAGCTTCCACGGCGGCGGGATCACGTTCGAGGGCATCAAGGCCGCCTTCGTCTACCCCAGCGGCTCGCTCCAATACCACCAGCGGGCCATCTTGCTCCACGAGGCCGTCCATCTCTACCAGATGTGCCTGAACGGGACCGTCGGCAACACGCCCGCCTGGTACTTCGAGGGGATCGCCGACGGACTGGCCAGTCACGTCTGGGAAGAGTCGGCGCGACGCCTGACGATGGGCGTCACCGACAAGCCCACGATCGCCAACTGGTACGACGACGGGCTCGAGGATTTCGCCCGCACCCCCTTCAGACTTTCGGACCTCCTGGGCGCGGACCCCACGTCGCGCGCCCGCAGTTTCCTCATCTACACCTTCTTTTCCAGCACGCCCGATCGGCTCGCACGCTTCAGGGTCTGGCGCGATGAGATCTCGGCACTCGGGCCCGGGCAGCCCTGGCGGGAACCATCGGCCCGGCTGATGGAGCAGTTGTTCGGCACCGCGACGCTCGACGCGGACTTCGACGCGTGGATCCGGGCCCGCCGCTCTTCGTTCCACTATGTCGATTGGGGCTGGGAACAGGATGGGGATACGTTGACTTCCTACGGCTGGCCGCAGTCGGGCCCCTTCTCACAGACCAACCTGAACTTCCCGCCTGGCCGGACGCCCGTGTACGAACCCTTCTCCATGGACTACCCGCTCCACCCGCAGTCCCCGCTCGTCGGGCATGTGGAGCGCGGCGTGCCCGAGCCTTCCGTCGGATGCCTGGTCGGGTTCCAAAGCACGCCTGACACCGGAGTCGCGGGCCTCGGCCTCGGCGTGCAGGGCCGGTCCATGGTCACGGTTCTCGTCGATCAGCGCCGGTCGATCATCATCGACGGAACCGACCTCGGGGCAGGCAAGGTGACCGCGGAGCTCGGTGAGGCATTCCGCGCTGCGACCGCACAGACCATGGAAGTCGGCCTGACCGTGCGAATCGCAACCGGCGGCTTGGAGATCACGGTGAGAGGCGGGCCGCCCGGCGGGATGCAGTCGGTCGCGGTGTCACTCCCTCTTGACGAGACCCAGCGTCAGCGGGTGCTCGACTGCCCGGTGGCCGTGCTCTCGCGGGACGGGCGCCATCGCCTGACGCCTTACGTCGATGATCGCCGCGCCCCCGAACCCGACTTGACCATCCCCGCGCCGCCAAACCGCTGGCGTTCCGCCCTGCTTCCGAAACTGCAGGCTCTCGCCAAGGCCGAATGGCGCCTGGGGACCTGGGCCCCGGCATCGCTGCACGACCTGCAGGGCGACTTGGTGAAGCTGGCGGACACCTTTGCTGGCGGCCCCGATTCCGCGATCGAACGCATCGAGGAGCAATGGGCCAGGGTGCGCCACGACGTTCGTTCGAGCGGCGCCGATCAGGCGACGATCGACGCGGCACTCAGCGCATTGTCATCTCCGTGAGGGCGGCGCTCGTTCTGGAAACGTCGCAGGTGCGCGAGGGCGAGCACTCGGGTGAGCGTGGTCAAACGGATGAAGCCTGACGCGAGCGCCCATGCGATGCCGGGGGTGTCCGCGGATTCGATGCGAATCGAGTCTGACGCCGGGAGTGAGGGACCAAGGCAACGGCCGTTCGCCCCATGCGCCGCGGCCGGCCGCCCTGCTTGCCTCTCACGTTCAATGGAGCCGGGGGGAATCGAACCCCCAAGCACCTGCGGAATCTCCGGGAGAATACGCCGATTCCGAACAGCGCGCAGCGCCAGGCGCAGCGCTGGCCGCACCGGGGGCGAAACGAGGCGCAGGACGCGGTCGAACGGGAGGCCCGACAGGGGGACCAGTCCCGCCCATGTCGCGGCCGAACACCGGGGGCGACCACGCCCCGCCCGACGCCGACCTGGCCCGTCGTGTGGCATCGTGGGCCAACCTGCCGCCGGACGCGGGGGCCGGGATCGTCGCGGGGCTCGGCAAGGCCTCTCCCGTCCGCCGTCCCCGCCCGACAGAACCGACGAAGCACCGGGTGTCGCGACGCCGAGGGCCACCGCGGCCCGTTTCGTCGGCGGCAACTTCGGCATGGTTCCCTCCTGCTGGGATCGCCCACGCGACATTCGCAGGGACAGAAGTGCATTGTTTCGGTTATCCGGGACTCGCTTCCCTCGATTCACACCCCCGGGCAACGTCGGCGAGTCCCGAGGTCACGACGGTGGCGGTGGCGACGTAGGGCGCGCCAATCTACAGGCCCCAATAGAAAAACGAACCGAAAACTCGCATACCGCCTTGCGCGTTCCACCTTCGCTCCTCCCACATGCTCTTCGCGCCGTCCGCTGCCGCCTTCACGTTGTCGGCCATCCTGTCGTAAACGTCGCCGGTAATCCATGTGGCGTAGTTGCCCTCCCGAAGATTGCACAACTTGGCAGCGTAATTGGCTGAACGGCCGACCCACACGAGGTCATTCGCGCCTCGAATACCCGTTCGGGCAGCCATGACCTTGCTGGTATCGATGCCGACAGAATGCCGCACTTGAAAGTCCCTCAGATTCTCTTTGTAGAAGGCTTTGAGTGCGGGATTGATGATCTGGGAGACTGCGTGGTTTATCGCCAACGCTGCCCGTACCGCGGCGGTGCACTTTGTGTTGCCGATGAAGACTGCCATGACGCGGTCTCCGTCGAAGGCCGTGATCACACCTTCCTGGCTGCGGATGATCCGACAGGCGCAGTTGAGATAGCACTTGTAGACATTAGCCGCAAACGTCGCTCCGTACGCGTTGACTAGGCTCGTGCTTTCAGCGAGATCGGCATACAGGCATGCGACATCCAGATTCACACCCTTGTTCCCGAGTTCAATATTCTCGGTTTCTGGAACGACACGCCCGTCGGTTGTCGTCCACGGCTCCTTGATGATCTTGTTGACCTCGGCGTTGAGGTCGTCAGTCGTCCCCATCGCTTACCCCTTGTACAGGAAGTAGCACGATGCCAACCAGAGAGGCGTACTCACGAAAAGCCAACCCATGGCGCGCCGCACCGCTTTGTACTTTGAAGTTGCGATCTGTGCATTCCTGTGGCATTGCGCGGTCAGATCTTCGAGGTGCTGAGCGTCCGACCGGCCCGCGACTACCTTCGCGTACTCGGTGTCATTCATCGAGGCGATACAACCGAAGAAGATCAACGATCCGCCAGAGCCTGTAGTCTGTGGAAACGTTGCGACAGCAGACCACGCGATAGACACAAGGGATCTCTGAACAACCCAGCATTTCGCGTGATCGAGTAGAGTGCGTGGGCAAGCACGGAGGCTCGTCATGTCGGAACGGACGAACGCGGGGCGTGGGCTGCTGGACGCGATGATGGATGGGTTG
>JADLCM010000064.1 GCA_020847175.1 Phycisphaerales bacterium | reverse complement strand
GCCTGCCGAACCGTCGAAGCGCTCTGGAACGCCATGCAGTCAGTCCTCGACCAGGTCACGCCAGCCGATGCCGCCAACTGCTTCAAACACTGCGGATACTCGCCACGCCTGGATTAGAACCGCTCTAACAGCGACCCGAGTTTCCCCTGAATCAATTGGGAGCGGCTTGTTGACGGCAATGCTGATGTGCCACGTCCAACGACTCTCACCCTTGATGGGCGCGTGCCCGGTCGAGCTGGAGTCCGGACGGGATCCCCTCCAGAAACCGCGTCATGATCGCGCAAGTCGCTGCGGGCGAGGCACCTGCGCGCACGATCGCCGGGGTGCACCGCGGGTCAGGGCCTCTGCGCCTTGGGGCGGCTGTCCTTCAGCGTCACGGTTCGATTGAGCACCAGGCCCGCCGTTCCGCGCCCGCCGAAGCCCGCGCCGCTGTCGGGGTCAACGCAGAAATAGCCCAGCCGCTCGAACTGGTAGCGGTCGCCCACATCGGCGCCGTTCTCCGATGCGGGGCGGTAGCGTGCGCCGGCGAGGGCGGGATCGACGAAGGCCCGTACCACCTGCAGCGCGAGAGGGTTGATGTCATCTTCCCATTTGCCGGTGGCCTTCCCGGGTTCCTCGGTGGTGAAGAGGCGGTCGTAGAGGCGGACCTCGGCGGGAAGGGCGTGATCGCAGGAGACCCAGTGGATCGTGCCCTTGACCTTCCTGGTGGGCTTGCCGTCGGGGCCGACGGGGGCATCACCGCCGCGTGTGGCGGGATCGATGGTGGCGCGCAGGCCCGTGATGGCGCCGCTCGCGTCCTTCTCCACGCCGGTGCAGGTGAGGAAATATGCCCAGCGGAGCCGGACCTCGGCCCCGGGCGCGAGACGAAAGAAGCCCTTCTCGGGGTGTTCCATGAAATCGTCGCGCTCAATGTAGATGGTGCGTGAGAAGGGCACGGTGCGCGTGCCGGCGCCGGGGTCTTCGGGATTGACGACGAAGTTCAGGTGCTCCACTCGGCCCTCGGGCCAGTTCTCGATCGTCACCCTGAGCGGGTTGAGCACGGCCATGGCGCGCGGGGCGACCTTGTTCAGATGGTCGCGGCAGGCGTTCTCCAGGCGCGCAAGATCGATCAGGCTCTCGAACTTGGTGCACCCCACGTCGTCGCAGAGCGCACGGATGGATTCGGGCGTGAAGCCCCGGCGACGGAAGGCGCTCAGCGTGGGCATGCGCGGGTCGTCCCACCCCGCGACGAACCCCTCCTCGACCATGCGACGGAGGTTGCGCTTGCTCAGGAGGATCGAGGAGAGCTGGAGCTTGGCGAACTCGATCTGGCGCGGATGGTGAATGCGCGGGCCCCAGGGGCCCGAGCCGTCTTCGGTGCGCCCCTCGTTGATCGCGTCGATGAACCAGTCGTAGAGCGGGCGGTGGTTCTCGAACTCCAGCGTGCAGTTGGAGTGCGTGATGCCCTCGATCGAGTCCTCGAGACCGTGGGCCCAGTCGTACATCGGGTAGATGCACCATTCTCCCCCGGTGTTGTGGTGGTGCTCGTGGAGGATTCGGTACAGCACCGGATCGCGCAGGTTGAAGTTGGGGCTGGCGAGATCGATGCGGGCCCGCACGGTCATCGAGCCGTCGGCGTGCAGGCCCCGGCGCATCTCGTCAATCAGGCGCAGCGAATCCGGCGCGGGACGGTCGCGGAAGGGGCTGGTGCCGGGCACCGTGGGCGTGCCCCGGCGCTTCGAAACCTCCTCGGCGGAGAGTTCGCAGACATAGGCGCGGCCCTTCTTGATGAGTTCCACCGCGTAGCCGTACATCGTGCCGAAGTAGTTGCTGGCAAAGTGCAGCCCGCCCCCGTACGGCCCCTCGAAGTCGGCCCCGAGCCAGCGCACGTCGCGGGTGATCGAATCGACGAACTCCTGCTCCTCCTTGGCGGGGTTGGTGTCGTCGAAACGCAGGTTGAACTTGCCGCCGTTCTCACGCGCGAGACCGAAGTTGAGGCAGATCGACTTGGCGTGCCCGATGTGCAGGTAGCCGTTGGGCTCGGGCGGGAAGCGCGTGTGCACCCGGGGCCTGCCCAGGCGCGCCCGCGCGGCATCGCCCTTCGCGCCCGGGTCGTCCAGCGGGCCGGCATCAGCCCGCGACCACACGCCCCACGCGCGCGATTCGTTGTCCCCGGCGACGATCTGCTCAATGAAGTGCGGCGGGCGAGGTTCGGCGGACACGGATCATGCTCCGGACAAAGTGTGGACTGGGATGGTAAGGCCGGCACACGCTGATTCACGCGCTCACCGGCGCCGGGCCCAGGACGCTGCCGAGGCCGAGGTTCACATCACGGGCGCACCGCCGGGCACCGAACGCTCCGGAGCCGATGCGACAGCGCTCCGAACCCCGAGGAGGTGCGGGTCGGACGCGCAGGGCGCACGGGCAGGAGGCGACGCGTCAACCCGGGCCCCGGCCGCCCCCTTGTTGGACGTCCTTCTCGAGCTGCTCGTGGCGCTCCTTGGAGATGCGCACGGCTTCGTCCCGTTCGGCCTGCGCCTCGGGCGTCAGGGGGGGCGGACCCTTGGCCCGGTTCCCTCCGAAGAGCCCGAAGTTGATGGCCGCCACGATGCCCGCCGCGAGCAGGAGCATCCCCGCGAGGATCAACTTGCCTCGCGAGGCCCGCCCGCCGCCGGATGCCGTTCCGGTGGGATGGAACATTGGACGAGTCACGAACGGTCCTCCGGCTCGGATGGAGTCCGGCTCCGCGGGCGCGCCGGCGTGACCGCAGCCGGGTGCGCTCGCCGGGGAATCAGAATGGGGCGGGCACAGGGCCCGCCCCGCGTTTCAGCACTGATCGGGATACTTCGCGCGCTGCCGCCGTGCGCGGCTCGGCACGCTCCGGCGGGCGAGTTCAGGCGCCGCCGATGGTGACGTTGGGATCCTTCTTGGCCTTCTCGAGGGCCTCGCGAGAGATGCGTTCGCTCTCGTCCTGGATCTGCTGCTCTTCCTGCGTCACCGGGCCCGGCAGCGGCTTGGGCTTGCTGCCCCCGATGAGGCCGAAGTTCCACGCCAGCGCGATGCCGGCGGCGACAAGGGCAACGATGGCGACGATCAGCTTGATCTTCTCGCTGTTCCCGCCGCCACCGCCGCCGGCCATGTCAAAGGTGGGCTCCGCGTGCTTCATCATGACTGAGGCTCCAAGAGATAACCCGAGGGCGGGAGAATCCCGCTCAATCCCATCGAGGCCGCCCGGAAAGGGCGGCACCTGATTGTAAGCGCTCCGAGTGCGCGATGTTCAATGCCGGCCCGAAACCGGATCAATGACTCCGGGTTATCCGACGTCGCGCCGCTGGAAGAGCGCGACGGCGAGGGCCAGAAACGCACTGATGAGGAGGCACGCGTAGATAAGCACGAGATGGACATAGGCCGAAGGGATGGTTCGATTCTGGCTGATCGCATCAAGCAGCCAGAAGTAGTGCATGTTGGGGGTGATGGCCCATGCGGCGAGCGAAATGGGAGAAATCTGGGTGGGTGTCAGGAAGACCGCGTCACCCTCTTGAGGGGGTGCCCGGACAGGGAGAGGCGTGCCCCCGGCGTGCTCTATCGTGACGGATTTGTCCGCAACTTCGGTGACGACGATGCGTCCGGGCTCGCTGGTCTTGAGCAGGTCACCCGTGGTTGCATCTCCCTCAAATGGGGGAAAGGCAGGGACGGACAAGCGGAATCCGGTCGCGTTGGGGCCCCAGTAGAAGGAGTCTCCTGGGCGGATCTCGCGTTCGGGAGGGCCGTCGAGTTCGACGCGGTAGACCTGGCCGAGGCGGGTGAAACTGGGGTCGATGGCGTCTTCGGTGGTTGCGGACTTGACGTACGCGACGAGTTCGTTCTTGAAGGCGTGCCGCCCGAGGAGGTGGTTGCTCAGCAGCCCGAGCAGGAAGACCCCGGCGCAGGTCATGATGGTCATCACCTGTCCGAGGCGGGTGCTCGCGGCGACGGCGACGGAGGTGAGCACCATGAGGGCCACACCAAGGAGGGCACAGGCCAGGAGAACCTTGGGCTTGAAGTCATGCCCGAACTCCTGCCACTTCCACTCCTTGTTGATGAGGTGGACCAGGACAAGGGCGACGAGGCTGGCGGGAAGGAGAAGCAGGGATGCGGTCTGGGGGAAGTTCCAGCCGTAGAAGAAGTTGCACCACGCCGCCAACCCGACGCTGAGGACGAGCGCCGAGAACCCGAAGACCAGAACGGGCCCGTCGAGGTGGTCGGCGGCGGTGGTCATCACACCGTGGCGAACCGCCAGAAGCAGAAACACGAGCATGGTCGCGACGGCCCAGGCGATGGCCCCGGTCACGCCCAGGTATTTTCCGACGACGACCGTGGTGCGCCCGATGGGCTTGCTCACGACGGTGAGAATGGTCTTGTTGTCGATTTCGCGGGAGATGGTGGCGGTGGCGACGAAGGCCGCGAGCAGGGTTCCGCACCCGAAGATCGTCGCTAACCCGATGTCAAACAACAACTTCGTATCACCCCAGAGTTCGCTCGTGCCCTTGTCCTGCATCGAGAACCCGGCACCCCAGGTGTTCAGAACCTGGGCGACGCCGCTGAGCACAACGAGGAAGAGGAAGATCGGCTGTCGAACGGATTCGACGAAGGCGTTGCGGGCGATGCTTGCGGCACGGATGACCATGGGCGATGGGGCCTGGCGCGACCGGGGGAAGGTCTGGGGTGAACGAGCGCGGAGTCGATTTTACGAAGTCCGGCGAACTTAGGTTCGCGCGGGTCGTAGTTCAACCTTGCCGCCCGGTTCTCGGCGCGGCGGCGCGTTTTCTGCGCGTGGGGGCATGGAGCGCGAGGGACGAACCGGGGCTCGGCGGGAGTCTCCGGGGTCGGGTAGATTTGGCGGGCGGGGTCGGGAGAATACCGGCTCCCCTGCCGGGCGCGGGCGTTCCCTCGTTGGAGGGGGTTCGCGGGCGCCTACCGGAGCGCGCGGCATGCGAGCGGATTATCAAGGGTATCGTCGGGCCGCCAACGTGAGCCTCATCGGGCTTTCGCTGCAAGTGGTGATGACGCTGCTGCTTTTCGTCTATGGGTTCTATCAGAAGGACCACCTCGCGCTGACCGCGTCGATCTACGGCGCCATCGGTCTGGTGGTTTGGCTCTCGCTGGCGATTGTCTTTGACCAGCACCGGCGCGAGCGGATCGAGGCGATGGAGACCGAGGCCCTTGCCCAGGCGGGGTCGTCGAGCGTCTTTGAGTCGGCGCAGGACGAGGTCCGGGTCGCGGCGCGGCGCCTTCGGGTGATGTACAAGTTCTTCTTCCCGTCGGTGGGCGTGCTGATCGGGCTGATCCTGATCGCGGCGGGCGTGGTGCGCTTCGGGTCGGGGCGCAAGGTCATGGCGGGCGATGCCTTCCAGAGCGCCAAGGACCCGTTCTTCGTGCTCTTCGTGACGGTGACGGCGGGCGTGATCGGGTTTGTGTTCGCGCGGTTCGTGGCGGGCATGGCCAAGCAGCCCCTGTGGCGGAACCTGAGCGCCGGGGCGACATGGTCGGTGGGCACATCGCTCTTTGCGCTCGCGATCGCGGTCGGCCAGTTTGTGGACAGCCTCGGGCCGGACTCGGTGCTGCGGACGCTCCACGTCGCGCTGCCCGTCGCGATGATCGTGATGGGCGCCGAAGTGCTGTTCAACCTGCTCCTGGAGATCTACCGGCCCCGGCGCCAGGGCGAAACCCCGCGCCTGGCCTTCGATTCGCGGCTGCTCGGGCTGGCGGCAGCGCCGGACAAGGTCGCGGAGTCGATCAGCGAGGCGATCAACTACCAGTTCGGCTCCAACGTCAGCGGCACATGGTTCTACCGGCTGCTGTCACGCTGGTTCGCGGGCCTGCTGGTGATGGGCGTGGTGGTCGGGTGGCTGCTCTCGTGCATCGTGGTGGTGCAGCCGCACCAGCGGGGCATGTTGCTGCGGTTCGGCTCGGTGGTGGACGCGGACGTGGGCCCGGGGGTGCACTTCAAGCTGCCCTGGCCGGTGGACCGGCTGATCGTGCCGGAGTTCATCGCCCGCGATGCCAAGGGGCGCGAGACGCGGCGCGTGCGCACCTCGCAGGGCGTGCGCGAGATCGCGCTGGGGTCGGCCTCCCCCCTGGGCGACCGGCCGATCCTGTGGACCAACGAGCACGTGCTGGAGGAGCAGTTCGCGATCGTGCTCGCGAGCGCCACGCAGCGTTCGGCCGCGGCGGAGCCGAGCGAGGAGCCGACGACGGACGCGAAGGAGCTCAACGACTTCGCCCTGGTCGCGGTGGAGGTGCCGCTGCAGTACACGATCGAGGATGTCGCCAAGTACGAACGCCTGGGCCCTCCCGAACTCCGCGACCGGATCATCGAAGCGGCGGGCCGGCGCGCGGTGATGCGGTATCTCGCCCAGCGGACGAGCGATGAACTCATCGGAGGGGACCGGCGGACCATCGCCGACGAGCTGCGGGCGCAGGTCGAGGCGGCCCTGGCGGCGCTCAACCCCGACGAGTCCGGCGTTCCGCAGGGCGCCGGGGTGCGCGTGCAGTTCGTGGGGGCGGCGGGGGCGCACCCGCCCAAGACGGCGGCGCTGCCCTACGAGCGGGTGGTGCAGGCCGAGCAGCGCCGCGAGGCCCTGCTCCAGACCGCGGAGGGCGGGCGGATCAAGACCCTCTCCAAGGCCGTGGGCAGCGTGGAGCAGGCGGCGGCGATCGCGGCGGAAATCGACGCCTTCAATACGATGCAGCATGATGCCGGCGCGAGCAACCTTGATCGCGCCGTGCAGGCGTCGAAGATCGAGCGGCTGCTGGTCGAGGCGGGGGGAGAGGCCGCGACGGTGCTCGCCAAGGCCCGGGCGCAGCGCTGGGGGAGCGTGATGTCGGCCCAGGCGGCCGCGAAGCGCTATTCCGGGCAGGTGCAGGCCTTCCGGGCGGCGCGCCGCGTCTATCCGGCGATCCTGTATTTCGAGGCGCTGCGGGCCGTGATCGACGGCTCGCGGGTGACGGTGATCGACCGCGACATCGACCCGCGCATCGAGGCGGAAGTGAAGGACCTCGACACCATCCAGAACGTCTTCAACCCGGAGGGGGAGAACCCCTGAACCGGGAGCGCGACAGAGCAGGTATCGGGGCCGGGGCCGGGACCCGCGCCCGACGGGAGCGTTGCACGTGAAAAGCAAGAAGTTGTTCATGTGGGGGCTGGTGGGCGTCTTCGTGCTCGCCCTCGCCTCGTTCACGGTGACCTACACGGTCCGGTTCACCGAGGCGGCGGTGGTGACCACCTTCGGCAAGGCCAGCGAGGGCGCGAACGCCAAGCGCGACGGCCTGCACTGGAAGTGGCCTTACCCGTTCCAGAGCGTCACCAAGTACGACACGCGCATGCGCTTCGTGCAGACGAAGCTTGAGACACAGCAGACCGCCGACGACAAGCAGATCATCGTCGAGGCGTTCTGCATGTGGCGCGTCAAGGACCCCATGAAGTTCTTCCGGCGCTTCAGCATCGCCGGCGAGCGGGCCAGCGACCACTACAAGGAGGCCGAGGACCGGCTGACGGGGTTCCTGCGCTCGGCGATGGCCCGCACGAGTTCGTACCGCATGAGCGAGCTGTTTCCCTCCGACGGGTCGCCCTCCAAGCTCGGCGACCTGGAGCACGACATGCTGGTGGCCATGACGCAGTCCGCGGAGCGCGGCAACGACTCGCGCCTCGACGACTACGGCGTGGAGGTGATCGACGTGGGCGTGAGCCGGATCCAGTTCCCCGCCGCCACGACCGAGGCGGTCGTGCAGCGCATGATCGCGAGCCGCAACAAGCTCGTGACCGAGATCGAGAGCCAGGGCGAGGGCGAGGCCGAGCGCATCAAGAGCGCCGCGCAGGCCCAGGCCGACACGATCATGGCGTTCGCGATGCAGCGTGCGGCGGAGATCCGGGCCCAGGGCGATGTGGAGGCGGCGCCGTGGCTCGCCCAGATGGACCAGGAGCCGGAACTGGCGATCTTCGTGAAGAACCTTGACATCATGCGCGAGAGCCTGGCCCGCAAGCTCACGCTGATCTTCTCCGACTCGACGCCGGGGCTCGAGTTCCTGAACCCCTCGTTCATGCGCGGGGCGAGCGGGGGCGCGCTGCCGCAGATCAATATCGGCGCGGGCACGCCCGCGGGCGGCGCGCAGGGGGGTGAGCGGTGAGCGAGCCCGCACACAACCCTGTGCCCGAGGGCGCGCCCGACGCGGCGCCGGCGCGCCGGGCGGCGTCGGTGCAGCTCTCGCGTGACGAGACGCCGAACGCGCAGGGTCTGATGGACCCGGCGCACCAGTCGCTGGCCGAGGCGCTCAATGTCATGCTGCGCCTGGTGCAGCTGGGCATGATCGTGCTGGGCGTGCTGTTCCTGTTCAGCGGCGCACGGACGGTGAAAGAAGGCGAGACGGGCATCCGCCTGCTCTTCGGGCGTGTGCAGGCCGAGAACCTCGCCCCGGGCTTTCAGTTCAGCTGGCCATACCCGATCGGCGACCTTGAGAAGGTGCAGACGGGCTCGTCGCGCATCGACATCAACGACCACACGGGGTTCTGGCCGTTTCTGAATGAGAACCAGAAGCGTCAGCCCATCGACCAGATCGTGGGCGGGCAGCAGATCGACCCCTCGCGCGACGGCTCGCTCATCACGGGCGACGGCAACCTGGCGCACGCGCAGTGGCGCGTGGCCTTCCGCGTGGACCCGGATCGGGCCAGCGACTACGCGCGCAACATGCCCGCCGACGATGCAACCAGGGAGCGGATCATCCGGGCGCTGGCGCAGCGGGCGATCGTGCATTCGGTGGCGGAGGTCTCCATCGACCAGCTGCTCAAGGAAGCGCCGCGCGGCGAGGGGTCTCTGGCGTACACAGCCCAGCGCCGGGCACAGGACATGCTCGATGCGCTGGGCTCGGGCGTGTCGATCGAGAGCCTGGACCTTCAGGCGAAGATCCCGCCGCTGGCCGCGCGCGACCCGTTCAACGCGGTGGCCTCGGCCGAGAGCACCCGCAAGCAGAAGGTTGAAGAAGCTCGCCAGCAGGCGAGCAAGACGCTCAGCGAGACCGCCGGGCAGGCGTGGCAGGAGGCCAACCGACTCATCCTGGAGTACGAGGGCGCCACGGACGCCCGCGCCGCCGCGGTGCGTGACGGCGACGAGCGCGAGATCGGCGTGTGGACGCAGCGCCAGGACCAGCTGCTCGGCGTCATCAGCACGCTCTTCGAGGGCCCGCAGGCGGGCGGCCGGGTGTCGAAGGAGATCAACGACGCCAAGCTCTACCGCGCGGCCGAGGGGCAGCGCCGGCGCGCCGACGTGGCGCGGTTCGAGGCGATTCGCGAGCAATACTCCCGCAACCCGCTGGTGACGCTGCACCGGGAGTGGTCATCGGCCTTCGCGGCGGTGGTCTCGCGGGACAACACGCAGGTCTTCCTGCTGCCGCCGGGGGCGAGCAGCCTCGGGCTGTGGATCAACCAGGACCCGGAGATCGCGCGCCGGATCGAGCGCGACGTGAAGCAGCGCCTGACCCAGGAGGCGATGGAGAAGCGGGAGAAGGGCCTGAACAGCGAGCAGTTCCGCACCAACACCAATGTTTCCGAAATGGACGGTCGCTAGGCATGATGTCGGGTCTGTCGCCAGCTCGTCGCCCCGCCGCCGGCACGCCGGTGGTCGCGGCCCGGGGTCTCACCAAGGTCTTTCGCGACTTCTGGATGCGTCAGCGGGCCCGGGCGGTGGACCACCTGTCCTTCGAGATTCAGCCCAACGAGATCTTCGGGCTTCTCGGGCCCAACGGGTCGGGCAAGAGCACGACGATCAAGATGATCCTGGGGCTGCTGCGCCCCACGAGCGGGCAGCTGCTGGTGCTGGGCAAGCAGCCGACGGACGTGCCGATGAAGGCGTTGATCGGCTACCTGCCCGAGGAGTCCTACCTCTACGGCTTCCTGAACGCCCGCGAGACGCTGGACTACTACGGCAAACTCTTCGGGCTCCTGCGCCGCGAGCGGCGCCAGCGCATGGATGAACTCATCGAGATGGTCGGGCTGCGCGGGGCGCAGTTCCGCCCGGTGCGCGAGTATTCCAAGGGCATGCAGCGCCGCATCGGCATCGCGCAGGCGCTCATCAACGATCCGCAGTTCCTCATCCTCGACGAGCCGACGACGGGGCTCGATCCCATCGGCACGCGCCAGGTGAAGGACCTCATCATCGAACTGGGACGCCGGGGCAAGACGATCCTGCTCTCCAGCCACCTGCTCGCCGACGTGGAAGACTGCGTCGACCGGATGATCATTCTCTACGGCGGGCAGAAGCGCGACGAGGGCACGTGCGATGCGCTGCTCAACCGCACCAGCCGCACCACCATCGAGACCGAGGCCCTCGACGAGGCGACGATCGCCGAGATCGATGCGCTGATCCGGCGCCGCACGGGGGGCGAGCAGGCGATCCTGCGGGTGTCTCACCCGCGCCAGAAACTGGAGGAAAAGTTCCTCGACATCGTCGAGCGGGCCCGGGCCGAACGCCTGGAGACCAGCGGCGCGACGTCCGGGGGCGACGTGGCGTCGTTCCTCAAGGGCGGGGCGATGGCGGGCGAGGCGCTGATCCACAAGCTCGTGCAGGGCGACGCCGACACCAACGTGCCGCCCCCCGAGGTGGAGGCCCCGCGCACCCCTGCCGCGGCGGAGCCGGAGCAGGCGGTGATCGACCAGTTGCTCGGGCGCGCCCCGGAGCCCGAGCCCGAGCCGGCGCGCCGGGCCGCGCCGCCCTCGTCTCGTCCGCTGGAGACCGGCGACGTGGACCGTTCGTTGATCGATGCGCTGATCTCCAAGCCCGACGGTGATGCCGGCGCCGACGCGAGGGGGCGCGAGCCGTGAAGCCCCGCGCGTGGCTCTCCAGGTTGGCACGCTGGCAGCGATCGATGGGCTTCAAGATCGGCGCCTCGGTGCTGGTGCTGCTGGTGGCCTTCGGGCTCTCCGGGTGGCGGGGGCTGGTCGCCGCACGGGCCGAGCGTGAGGCCCGCGAGCAGAGCGCGGCCCAGTTCGCCCCCCCTCCGGCGGGCGAGGATGAACCCGCCGACACCCGCACGCCCGAGCAGCGCGACCTGGACGCGGCCTACCTCGACTTGCAGCAGAGCACGCTGCGCGCCATCGACCGCATCGTCTCCTCGGGGCGCGACCCGGCCGGGGCGTGGGCGACCATCTGGCTCGGGGCGTTGGTCGCGCTCATTGTCATCTGGATCGACCTTGGGATCACCGGGCTGGCCCTGCTGGGGGCCGGGGCGGCTGTGGTCTATCCGCTCTCGCTCTCGGTGCGCTGGCACGACACCGCGGTGGTGCTGGGGGGCGTGCTGGCGCTGGGCGGGGCCTTTGCGGCGCTCATGCAGGGGGCGCGGGCGCTGCTGGGCGGGTCGAACCCGGTGCTCAGCGTGGCCCGCAACGTGCTCGCCGAGGCGACGCGCATGCGCCTGTCGCTGGTGCTCCTGCTCATTCTCGGGGTCGCGATGGCGGCGCTCCCGGGCATGCTCTCGGGAGAGCGGGCGCTGCGGTTCCGGGTCCAGTCGTTTCTGCAGTACGGCACGGGCGGCACGTACTGGATCATCGCCCTCCTGGTGGTGCTCTTCAGCGTGGCGACGGTGGCCTTCGAGCAGCGCGACAAACTGATCTGGCAGACCATGACCAAGCCGGTCGCACCCTGGAAGTACCTGCTCGGCAAGTGGCTGGGCGTGGTCGTGCTCTCGGGCGTGCTGCTGGGGGTGGTGTCTTCGGGCATCTTTCTCTTCACCGAGCACCTGCGCGGGCAGAAGGCGCTGGACGAAGTGGCGCCCTTTCGGGCCGCCTCGGGCGTGGGGCTGAGCGAGGACAGGCTGATCCTGGAGACGCAGGTGCTCTCGGCGCGCCGCTCGGCGGCGCCGGACGTGCAGTTCAGCCGCGACTCCGCGGAGTTCATCGACGGCGTGCGCCGGTACATCGCGGAGCAGCGGGCGAGCGACCCGAACTGGGGCCTCGACCCGGCGACGGGGCAGGACGACCAGAAGTTTCTGCTCGAAGTTGAAGAGCAGCTCTACAAGAGCTGGATGGCCGAGATCTTCTCGGTGCTGCCCCCCAACTTCACCCGCGAAGAGGTCTACGCCAATGACTTCAGTTTCTCCGGGCTCAAGTCCGCGGCGCGGCTCGCCTCGCCCGTGGTGCTGAGCTACAAGGTGGATGCCGGGGCGAACAACCCCACCCACTTCTACGACCTCGAGTTCCGCTTCAATCTCAAGGAGCGGGGGTATTACGCGGTCAAGCGCCTGGCCCCCGTGGGCGTGCGCCAGACCATCACCGTCCCGCCCGCGGCGATCGACGAGAACGGCCAGCTCTTCGTCTCGATCGCCAACCTCGGGCTGCGCGATGCCCCGCTCACCAGCGAGCCGGTGCAGTTCCCCCCCGGGGGGCTTGAAGTCTCCTATGCCGTGAGCGGCTGGCGGATGAACTTCCTCCGCGCCGTGTCGATCCTCTGGCTCAAGCTCGCCTGCCTCTCGATGGTGGGCATCGCGTGCGCCACGTTCATGAGCTTCCCGGTCGCATGCCTCTTCGCGGTCACGGTTTTTCTCGCGGCGGAAAGCACCGGCTACATCACCAAGTCGCTCGAGTCCTACGCCGTGACCGACCGGCACCGCAACACCGTCATCGCCAAGTGGGTCGTCTCCAAGGTGGCCACGGCGATCACGAAGGTGTTCAAGGTCTACTCCGACATGAAGCCCACCACGCGCCTCGTCAACGGGTCGCTGCTCTCGTGGGGCACCTTCGCGGCGGGGGTGGGCACGCTGATCGCCTTCATGGGCGCCGCCTTCGCCGTGGCGGTGGGTATTTTCCGGCGGCGCGAACTCGCGACCTATTCGGGGCACTAGAAGAGTGGCCCGCACGCCGGGCACCAAGGGCAGGACCATGAAACGCGATTCGCTGGTGCAGTGGGCCGCGCTGGGCGTCTGCGGCGCGTGCCTGACCGGGGCCGGGTTCACCGCAGCCCGCATTGCATCCGCGGCGGGGCGCTACCGCCTGACCTACGCCGACCGGGCCACGGACAACGACCCGCCCGAGGTGGGCCTGGGCATCGCGCTGGGGGCATTCCGGGGCCTCTTCGTGAACATGCTCTGGATCCGCGCCAACTATCTGAAAGAGGACGGCAAGTTCCACGAGGCGATGACGCTGGCGCGGGCGATCACGGCGCTGCAGCCGCACTTTCCGCAGGTGTGGGTTTTTCATGCCTGGAACATGGCGTACAACATCTCGGTGAGTTCGCAGTCGCCCGCGGAGCGGTGGAACTGGGTGAACCGCGGGATCGACCTCCTCCGGGGCGACGGCATCTTCTACAACCCGCGCGAGATGCCCGTATACCGCGAGCTGGGGTGGATCTTTCTGCACAAGATCAGCGGCTACACCGACGAATCAAACCAGTACTACAAGCGGGCCTTGGCCGGCGAGTGGACCGAAGTGCTGGGCGAGCCGCCCCGGCTGGGCATCGTGATGACCGAGCAGAACGCCGCCGATGTGCGCCGCTACCAGGCGTCGCTCGGCGGGCGCGGCTCGGCGTGGGACATGCTGGAGGTCTCCCCGGGACAGGAGATGGACCGGCATCGGGCCTCGCTGGTCTTCGTCGCGTGGCTCGGCGACATCGAGCGTGCCCCGCGGTCGATCGGGGCGCTGACCCGCGATGACCCGGGCGCCGCGGCCCTGGTCGAGGCGATCCGAAGCGCCACGGGGCCCGACCTCGGGCTCGAGTTCCTGATGCGGTACACCAAGGTCCGGGCGTACCTCGACTCGCCCTTCGCGGGGACCGAGACCGATGCGTTCATGGGGTCCAAGAGCGCCGCCCTGCGGGCGCTGATGCAGGACCCGGCGCACGCCGAGGCGTGGCCCCGCGTGCTCGCGTGCGTACGGCGCAGGGTGCTCACCGAGCACTACCACATGGAGCCCTCCCGGATGATCCGCTACACGCGGATGTTCGGGCCGATGGACTGGCGCCACGCGGCCTCGCACGCGCTCTACTGGTCACGCATGGGCGTGGAGAACGCGCTGCTCTCGGTGGACGAGAACAACGCCGAGGACTACGACTTCATCAACAACGACCGGCAGGTGATGCACTCGATCCAGGAGCTGTACCGCTCGGGAGATATCTACTTCAACTATTCCTACTGGTCTACGCCCACCTTCCGCCTCGCGCGGGCGGGCGCCACCCAGACCGAAGCGTTCTATTCCGCCGTGCCAAATCCCTACTTCATCGACGCGTACGGCGACATGATGGACGATGTCCGGTCGCGCGGCGGCAAGTTCGACAACGCCAAGCGCATCTGGAGCTTCTACTCCGCCGGGTACGAGAACTTCCTGCAGGATGTCACCCGGTTCTATTTCCGGCGCGGGCAGCGCGAACTTGCCGCGAAGTACCAGGAGCGTCTGGTCACCTTCCCGGGCATCAACCTCAACGACCGGCTCAAGCTGCTCAACGTCTACTCCGCCGACCTGAACTCGTTCATCCAGGCCCAGTTCGCGGACGGTCGCTACACCAGCCCGCACGTCGCGGTCTCGGAGCTCGAAGGCTCGCTGCAGGGCGCGTTCATCGCCCTTCTCGCCGGCGATGACGCCGTCTTCCGGTCGAGCTGGGATTATGCCCGCACCTACCACGCGGCCTACCGGGAGCAGCAGATCAAGATCACCGGCCCGTCCGGGGGCGTCGGGCGCATGGAGATGTTTGACCGCGACTTCCGCGAGCAGGCGGGGCTGCGGTTTGCCAACTTCATCAGCGAACTCGACATCGCCGACGCCGAGAAACTCTACGACCGGGCCCCCAACGATCTGCGCCAGTGGGCCTACCAGATGCTCGCGTTCCAGTTCTCCAACTCCACCAACGCCGCCGTCGCGCTCGCGGGCCGACCCTTCAGCCAGGTCTTCCCGGAGCCGCAGGGCATGGACGAGTTCCGTGCGTACGTCAAGACGCTCGAAGCCCGCGACCTGCGGTTGACCCCCATCGAAGGCGGCTGACCGACTCTGCGCCGGGGGTCTCCCGGCGCACCTTGATGCACGCAAAGACGCGCCCCGCGCACACGCCGCGCTCGTGACCCGCGCGCCGCGGGGCCTCGGCCCCTGGCCGGCGCGGGCCGCGTCAATCGCGCTCAAACTCGGTGCGGCAGGTGATCTCCAGCCTGCCGAGCCGCGCCGCCAGCGACAGCAGGCGCACGCGCCGGCCGTCTCCGAGTTCGATTTCGGGCTCACGCATGAGCGGCTGCCGCCCGGCGAACGCCCGGAGCAGGGCTTCCAGGTCGGCGTCATCCCCCGCGAACGACCGCAGGCGGCCCTCGCCCATCACCCACCCCACCGGCACGGGAAGTCGCCCGATGTGCACCCGCTCCAGCGCGAGCCAGAGCGCCCCGTCGCCGCGAATCTCGGGGCGCAGGCTCGCCGAGATCACTGTGCGCGAGCGGCCCCGGCTGAGCCGGGCGCCGAGGCGCACGAAACCGTCGTTGAACTCCGCCTGCACTTCGGTGATCTCATCAGGGAAGTCAAAGCCCTCCAGGCGGTTCTCCATCCATGCTGCGAGACGGGTCGAGAGCCAGGCGTTGGCGTCCGCCGCGGCGATGTAGAAGCCCCAGGTCTCGCTGCGCCAGGCGTTGCCCTCGCGCACCCCGGGCCGGTCCGCCCGGTGCAGCTCATTGACCAGCGCGTTCTCGATGTTCTCGCCCAGCGCCTGCACCTGTGGGTCCCGCGGGTCGAGCGAACGCCACCAAGCGGGCGTCTGGCGCGACATCATCCAGCCGATGATCCCGAGCCCGCCGGCGATCAGCGCGAACGCCAGCCCCACCGCCAGCAGCCAGCGCCGGAGCCGCTTCGAGAGTGGGGTGCGCGGGGCGCGGCTCATCGCGGACGACTCCGACTTCTGCGGCCCTCGACAGCCCCTTTCGCGGGCGCTCGGGAGGCGGCAGAGTCACCGGCCCCGGGCCCGCACCGGACACCCAGCGTAGCCGAGGCTTCAGGCGGGTGCGTCGGAGCCTGTCGCGGGCTTCGCCGAGCGGGAGAGCGACGTGAAGGCCGCAAACCCGAATGGGCGATTCGATCCGTCGCCTTCGGCTTCGTCGCCGTGGCCGGCGGCCGCGGCGTCCTGCTGGGCCTGGGCCTCGATCTGGGCCAGAAGCTCGGGGGTGAGGGCGTGGAACGACCGGATCTCATGCACCGGAAGCGTGTATACCTCGCCCGCGGGCGTGCGGATCTGGAAGACCGTGCACTGCACCTGCTCCGAGAGTTCGCGCTGTTCCGCCGAGGTGTTCACGCTGCACGCGAAGAGCGGGTAGACCTCGGCGATGGGAATGCGCGCCCCGAGGCTCGTGATGACCGCGAGGCGCCCGTCGAACGTGTCGCGCAGGTGTGATTCGGCCTCGGGCTCATAGACCTGCGAGTCGCGGGAGAGCCGCATGACCGAGAGCGCCGTGAGCATCTCGCGGATGACGTTGTTCCAGAAGAGTTCGCGGCGCGCGATCGCGGCCTCGGGTTTGCCGGGCAGCGGCGCCGGGTGCGGGCGCGGCACGAGGGATTCCTGCGGAGACGCCATGCCCCATCGTAGTGGCGGTCGCCGGAATGGGTACACGCGACCTGCCGGTGCGGTGGTGCGTGCCTCTGCTCCGCGGGCCCGGGCCCCCGCAAGCACCGGACATCTCCCGTGCGGTCATTCCGGCCTCCCGGGTGGGCAAAACCTGAGCCCGGGTGACGCGAGCCGCTGGTCCTGATAAGTCCGCGTCCGGCGGGCCGGCGCTCGGCGCAGCCATCACCCAGTCGTCACCAATGTGCCAATCGGCATGATCCGAGCGTTCGATAACGTCGATGAGGGAGGCGGCGCCGCGAACCGGCCTGGACAGGAGTCATGCCGTGGACAAGGCCTCACTCATCGGCATCATCATCGGCGTCGTCTGCCTCGGCTTCGTCTTGTACGAGGTGTCGCACGGGCACCTCATGATGTTCTTCTCGCTCGAAGGCGTGCTGATGGTGGGCGGCGGATCACTCTCGGTCGCGTTCATGGCGATGCCGATGGACAAGATCAAGAAGGTGCCCGCCTACATCAGGCGGTTCATGTTTCACAAGGGCATGGACCCGGTCGATGTCGTGAAGCAGATGCAGGGCTTCGCCGACCAGAGCCGGCGCGACGGCATCCTCTCGCTGGAGACCAAGATCGCGCAGGTGAGCGACCCCTTCCTGGCCGCGGGCATGAAGATGGCCGTGGACGGCACCGACCCTGACGCGATCGAGGGCACGCTCCGGCTCGAGCTCGCGGCGATGCAGGAGCGCCACAAGGCGGGCAAGAAGTTCTTCGACCTGCTCAAGCTCTACGGCCCCGGCTGGGGCCTCGTGGGCACGCTCGTCGGCCAGATCGGCCTCTTCGGCGGCCTCGCCGATGCCGAGGTCGGCAAGCTCGGCGAGATGCTGGCCGTGGCCGTCGGCGCGACCATGTACGGCGCGATCCTGGCCAACGCCATCGCCGGGCCCATCGGCGACAAGCTGGCGATCCGCTCCAGCGAGGAGATTCAGAACCGCGAGATGATGCTCCACGGCATTCTCTCGATCCAGCGCGGCGACAACCCCCGCGTCACCACCGAGAAGATGCTCGCCTTCCTCCCCGCCGCCGCCCGAACCTCACTCCGCGCCGCGGCGTGAACGGAGCCTCACCGTGAGCGACTCGCACAGCAGTTCGGGGCAGGAGCAGCACGGCGCAGCGTCCCACGGCGGGGGGCACGGCGGGGGGCACGGCGGGGGGCATGGCGGGGGGCACGGCGGGCACGCCAAGGGCGGCCACGCCGAGGGCGAACACGAGGGGGCACCCGAGTGGCTCATCTCCTTCGCCGACAATGTGGCGCTGCTCATGGGTTTCTTCGTCATTCTCCTCGCCATGAACATGGGCCCCAAGGGCGGCGGGGCGAGCCAGACCGTCTCGGAGAGCATCAGCGACCAGGCCATGCTGGAGTTCACCCTGGGCGTTCGGCGCGCCTTCAACAATCCCATCCGCCCCGACTCCAGCGACCCGCGCGATCGGGCCATCCTGGACCGCCTCCACGCCTTCGAGCAGGGGCCGCCCGCCGGGGGCGACCTGCCCCACCCGCCCGAGCGGAACAAGGTCGCCGAGGACAACGCGCGAGTGGACACCCTCTCGCTCGCAGTCCCGTTCACCCCGGGCGAACTCGGCGTCTCGGCCTCGTCGGAGGCGGACATCGTCCATTTTGCGGACAAAGTGCGCGGCCTCACCTGGGTGATCGAGGTGCGCGGGCACGCGAGCGGGTTTGAAGCGGCGCTGGACCACGCCACCGCCTACGAGATCAGTTTCCGGCGCGCCACGTTCGTCGCGGACCTTCTCCACGACGCGGGCATCCCCTGGAACCAGATCCGTCTCGTCGCCTGCGCCGATTGGGAGCGTCTCGTTGCGCGACCCCAGGATGCGCAGGCCGCTCACGCGAACGAGCGCGTCGATGTCGTGCTGACGCAGCGACCGATCGAATCGCAGCGTTAGTCCGCCCCGCGCGCCGCTTCGCCCCCCGCCCCGGCCCGCGAGCCCCCAAGCGCCCGCTCAACCCGCTGCACGAACGATCCCATCGAGAGCACCGGCGCGATGCACCGCGCCGCGCCCGCGGCGTCCTCTCGCCATGCACGTTCCATGACCTGTTCCGCCGCCACCTGCCAGTCCGCCTCGTCATCGCGCACGAGCATCCCGACCGGGCCGGCGCCGAAGGCCTTGGGATCGACCAGGGCCGCGCCGGGGGCGCCGACGCCGCAGAGCACCGGCAGGCCGAGGCGGAGGGCGTCGGCGACGAAGCGCCCCGTGCCCTCGCCTCGTCCGCCGGTCGCCGCCGCGTCGCACGCCGCCGCGAGCAGGTCGATGCGCTGCGGGCAGCCGATGGCGCGAACCCCTTCGCCGATGTCGCTCATCAGCCGGTGGGCCGCGACGGGCTCACGAGTGAGCAGGAGCGTGATCGGGCCGCCTCGCGCCGCCGCACGAGCCAGCCCCCGCAGGCACGTCCGCGTGCCGGGGCGGCTCAGGTGGACGCCCGAGGCAAGAATGATCGGGCGAGACTCGCTGATGCCCAAGGCCAGGCGCGCACGCCGGCGAAGCATGGCCCGGGCGTCCTCGGTGAAGGGCTCGTAGGCGCTCGCGAACCCCAGGCCCACGTCGTCCGCCGCGCCTTCGCCCGGGCCCGCGCTGAACTGCCCGATGTTCACCCGACGCCCCACCCGCTTCGAGGCGCGGCGCTCGGCGAGCAGGGCGGCGGGGAGCCAGGGCTCATGCAGCGCCTCGATCGCCAGGGTCGCGGGGGACCGGGCGCGGACCAGGGCCGCGAAATCCGCCGATGCCGCCGGCCCGACGGGGGCCCACAGGTCTGCCCCCGCCGTTCGGGCCAACGAAAGGCTCATGTCGTGCGTCGTACCGGCGAGGCACTCGTCCACCCACCGCCCGAAAGCCAGGGGCTTGCGCCCGCGCACCGTACGCAATGGACGCCGAAGCCGGACCTCGGCCTCGCGCCCTGCGCTGCGAAACTCAGCGGGATCGTCGGCCCCGTCGGCCAGCAGAACCACCTCGTGCCCGCGCTCCAGCAGCCCGCGCACGATGGACCCCGCCCACTGGCTGGGCGACCATGCCAGCGACCGTGCGTACTCGACCACCACCACGATGCGCATCCGCGCCTCCCGAACCGTATCGTTCCCCTCACATCGGTCGGGAGCACGCCATGAGCCAGCGAGTTCTTCGGATGGGCATGATCGGCGGCGGTCGCGGCGCCTTCATCGGGGCCGTGCATCGCGTGGCGGCAGCGCTCGACCACGAGGCCGCGCTCACCGCAGGGTGCTTCTCGAGCGACCCTGACCGCTCGCGCGCGTCCGGGCGCGACCTCGGCGTGCCAGGAGCCCGCGTCTACGGCACGTGGCGCGACATGCTGGACCGCGAGACACGCCTGCCCCCCGGCGATCGCATTGACTTTGTCACGATCGTCACGCCTAATGCCGCCCACTACGAGCCCGCGCTCGCCTTCATCGAGGCGGGATTTCACATCGCCTGCGACAAGCCTCTTGTCACCACCAGCGCCCAGGCCGCCCGGCTGATCGCCGCCGCCGAGCGTTCCGGGTCGATCGCGCTCGTCACGTACAACTACAGCGGGTACCCGATGGTGAAGGAGGCCCGTCACCGGGTGCGCTCGGGCGGACTGGGGCCGATCCGGCGCGTGGTCGTCGAATACAACCAGGGCTGGCTCGCGACGAACCTTGAGGCCTCGGGACAGAAGCAGGCCTCGTGGCGCGTTGATCCCGCCCGCGCCGGCGCGGGGGGCGCCATCGGCGACATCGGCAGCCACGCCGAGCAGCTGCTCTCCTACGTCACCGGCCTGGAGATCGAATCGCTCTGCGCCGACCTCGGGGCGTTCGTGCCCGGGCGAGCCCTCGACGATGACGCCGCCATGCTGCTCCGCTTCCGCCCGCAGGGGGGCGTGCAGGCGCGCGGGCTGCTCCTTGCCAGCCAGGTGGAGATCGGTCACGAGAACGATCTGCGGCTGCGCGTTCACGGCGAGCGCGGCAGCCTCGAATGGCGCCAGGAAGAACCCAACGCGCTGACCCTGCGCATCGGCGACATGCCAGAACAGGTTCTGCGTCGGGGCAACGGTTATCTCTCGCCCGCCGCCCAGCAGGCGGGGCGCATCCCGCCCGGGCACCCGGAGGGATTCCTGGAAGCCTTTGCGAACGTCTACAGGGGCTTCTTCCGGGCGGTTCGCGCGTGCGGCGATCCGGCCCCAGGTGCATCCACGATCGTGAGCGGGCAGATCGCTCCTGGCGCCCCCTGGCGCGTCGCACCCGAAACCTGCGATTTCCCCGGGCTTCTCGACGGCGCGCGGGGTGTGCGATTCATCGAACGGGCCGTGGCGAGCGCGGCATCCGCTGAGAAATGGACGGCATTCGACGGCGCGTGACAGACGCCCGCGCGCGACCACGGGCCCGCCCCCTGCGGCGAGCCCGCGGCACGCTCACACCGGGCTGAGTCTCTCCTTCAGCGGGGCCGGTCGGCAACCACCCTTAGGCGGGAGTCGGGCTCATGCCCGGGGGAAGGTCTGACTCGGGTGTGGAGGGGCGAGCCGGGGGGCGCGCCTCCGCGCCGGCCTTGCGCGCCTCCGCCGCGAGGAGATCGCTGATCGTCGCCTTGTGCAGGGTCTCGCCCTTCATCAGGCGATCGACATCATCGCGGCTGAGGGTCTCGTGGCGCAGCAGCGCCTCGGCCACGCGGACGACCTGCTCCCAGTGGGCCTCGATCAGGCGCGCGGCGTCGCGATAGGCCTCATCGACGATTCGGCGCACTTCCTCGTCGATCACCCGCGCGGTCTCGTCGGAGTACTCCTTGTCGGGCAGCTGCATCTCGCGCGTATCGGCACCGGCGTATCGCACGAAGCCGAGTTTCTCGCTCATGCCCCATTCCACGATCATCGCCCGGGCGAGGCTCGTCACCTGCGCGATGTCCATCGCCGCCCCGGTCGAGATGTCGTCCATGGCGCGCTGCTCGGCGATGCGCCCGCCGCAGAGCACCCGCATGGTCGCGTTCAGCCACTTGAGCCCGTAGCCCATGCGGTCCTTTTCGGGCATCGAGAACGTCGCGCCCCCCGCATCGCCCCGCGGGATGATCGTGACCTTGTGCAACGGGTCACCCTCGGGCAGGAGCATCTGGAGCACGGTGTGCCCGGCCTCGTGATAGGCCGCCAGGCGGTTGTCCTCCTTCTCGCGCACGCGGCTCTTCTTGGCCCGCCCGAAGCGGACCTTGTCGCGCGCCTCTTCAAGGTCGCTCTGCTCGACGTAGTCCTTGTTCTGCATCGTGGCCGCGATCGCCGCCTCGTTGATGATCGCCGCGAGGTCGGCCCCGCTGAACATCGGGGTGAGCTTGGCGAGGCGTTCGATGTCCACGCCCGGGCCCATCTTCACCCGCTTGGCGTGCACCGTGAGAATCTCGACCCGCCCCTTGATGTCGGGCAGGGGCACCGCGATCTGCCGGTCAAAACGCCCGGGACGGATCAGGGCCGGGTCGAGCACGTCGGGCCGGTTGGTGGCGGCGATGACGATCACGCCGTCGCTGGGCGTGAAGCCGTCCATCTCCACGAGGATCGCGTTGAGCGTCTGCTCGCGCTCGTCGTGCCCCCCGGTGTTGAAGCCGCTCCCGCGCCGCCGCCCGACCGCGTCGATCTCGTCGAGAAAGATGATGCAGGGCGACGACTCCTTGGCCTGCTTGAAGAGATCGCGCACGCGGCTGGCGCCCACGCCCACGAACATCTCGACGAAGTCCGAGCCGGAGATCGAGAAGAAGGGCACATCGGCCTCACCCGCGATCGCCTTGGCCAGAAGGGTCTTGCCGCACCCCGGCGGGCCGGTGAGGAGCACGCCCCGCGGGATGCGCCCCCCCAGGCGGGTGAACTTCTTGGGGTTGCGGAGAAACTCGATGATCTCCGAAACCTCCTCCTTCGCCTCTTCAATGCCCGCGACATCCTTGAACGTGATCCCGGTCATCTCGCGGGTGAGCGTGCGGTGCTTGCTCTTGCCGAAGTTGCCGAGCACCCCGCCCCCGCCCCCCGCGCTGCGGATCGCCCGGCCCAGGAAGAACCAGATGAGCAGCACGAAGATGATCACCGGCCCGAAGACCGCGACCAGCACCGGGAACCACGTGTTGGTCCGCTTGCTCGAGACCCGTCCGTTGGTGATGCGGTAGACCTCGCGTGCGACGTACTCGCGGTCCGCGGCGTTCACGTTGATGACCACGCCGGTGGCCTCGTCGGAATCCACGCCCTTCTTCTGGCGAGCCGTCACCGACGAGTCGCGCACGACCACCGAGTCTTCGTCAATCTGGCGCGCCGCCCACAGGCTCTCAAACTCCCGCAGCGTGATCGGCTTGCCACCCCCGGGCGTCTGGAAAAGCATGAACACCATCAGCCCGAGCAGCGCCATCGCCACGAACATCATCATGCCCCGCCCGGGCGCCGGCTGGCGCGGCCCGTCAGGCCGGGGTCCGCGTGGAGGCGGCGCGTTGGGGGGACGGTCGGTCATGGCGTCCTTATCGTCCAAAAAGCGGGGATGCTCGCACCCCTGCGTCGATCACAGCACAGAACTCGCCGGCGCGGCAAATCGTTCCCGGCGAGACTTTAGGCCTTGGTGATCCGACCCGCCCCCCCCCCGAAACCCACGCCGCGGAGCGCACCGTCGCCCTCGGGGGCCGCGTGCGAGAATGAACCTGGCGACAGCGAGGCGAGGGAACGCCCCGGAGACGACCTCGCGCACCCTCCCTCGCCGCAGGCGCGGGTTCTCCGCGCGCGGGCCTCCGTCCGGGTTCTGCCAAGATCGGGCGGGATGGCGCTCGGCGCCACCGCGATTGCGCCGTTTCGCAGTGCGTGTTGTGCGTGCGTCCTCGCGCGCGGAAGATCCAGCTCTATCGCCCGCCGCCCTGCTCACCGTCGGGCACGGGGGTGTGGTGCCCGTCCTTGCCGCCCTTGCGTCCGCCGGACTGCTCGCCCCTGCTCTCCAGGCCGACGATGGCGTCGCGCCCGCCCTTGCCGCCCTTGCGTCCGCCGGATTGTTCTCCCGCGCGGGCCTCGGCCGAGAGCCCGAGCAGGACGACGGCCGCCAGCAGCACGCCCGCGGAGCGCCGGAGCCCGCTGAGGATCGAGCGCACCTGGCGCTGCGCACGGCTGCGCATCTGCTGCACGGTGTTCTCCTTCATCTCGCCCGAGCTTGTCCTGCGGATCAGCGCATCATCGGCGGCCGACACCGCGCCGAGCGCCATGGCGATGCGTTCGCGGTCGCGCCGCTCCGGCCACGAGGCGGCGAGCTTGGCCCGCAGGCGATCGCTCACCGAGTTCTTCACCGTGTCGAGGCGAGCCCGGATCTCGGCATCGCGCTCCGGCTCGGGGTCGAAGCGGGTGACCATCGCGAGGCGTTCGGCCCGCGACAGGCTCGCCCTGATCGTGGCCTGGCGCGCCGCCCGGCGCCAGTGCTTGCGCATCATCGAGAGGTATGCCCAGCGCGCCAGCGTCCGCACGTTCGCACGCAGACGTTCCACCGCGACCTCGACCGACGGATCGTCGTGGAAGGTCGGATAGGCCGAGGCTTCCAGCATCGTCCACACCCGCTGGTGCACCCACGAGGCCATGTCATCGGGGTCCATCGTGCCGTCCGAAAGGCTGCGCGAGGCGGCGCGGCACGCGCGCTCCACCATCGGCCGCACCTTCGCGTCATACTCACCCCAGAACCGGCTCTGATCCTGAATGTTCACGACTGCTCCTTCACGCGGGCCCGCGCCCGCGACCGAACCCATATTCATCGCGCCGGGCACACGTCACGCCACAGCCCCATCAGCCGCGCCAGCGCCGGCAGGTGCGCAGACATTTCTTCAAAGCGCGGCTCAAGATCGAGATGCGCCGCCAGCTCGCTCGCCGGGTTCAGCAGCTCGGGCATGTCCAGCAGCGCCGCGCAGATGTCGTTCGCCTCGTCCCGCATCCCCGCCAGGTACAGCGCCTGCACGCCCGTCAGCATCACCGGCACGCTCCTGGGGGCGGCGTCCCACGCCCGCAGAAAGAAGTCCACCGCTTCGAGCACCCGCCCCGCACGCACGCACCGATCCGCGATGTTGCCCAGGCTGATCTCCAGCCTGCGGGACGTGTCGGCGTGCGCCAGTGCCCGGAACTCCGTCTCGATCGCGCCCTCCACATCTCCCAGCGCGCTCTGCGCCAGCGCCCGCTGGCTGGGCAGCGCCCACGCCGGGTTCGGGTGCGCCTCGGCGTTCGTCGCCTCGTAGCGCGACAACAGCGCGTTCAGCGCGCGACGTGCGCTCTCCAGGTGCGCCTCGTCGCCCGTGGCGCGGGCCTCGTGGGCCTCGTTGCAGGCGTCCATGATCGCGGCTTCGATGGGCGAGAGTTCGCCCTGCGGGGCCGTCACGATCGTTCCGGGTGCCGTGGTGGTCGGGTTCATGCGTGTGCTCGCTTTCCATGACGGTCGGGCCTTGCGCCCGCCGGCGGGGCGCCGCGCCCCGCGTGTCAGACCACCGTGCCCGGTCGAATGTTCCTGACCGCGCGCTTCAACAACCTTGTTCCGACGCCCCCGCTCCCGGTTGGTCACGCCTTCGTCACGCCGCGCCTCGGAAACCCTTGATCGCTCCGGAATCCGCAGCGCGCACGCGCCGCGAGGCCCCGGGAACGCCGGATGCAGGCCCACGTCGAGCCACGCCGCGCCGTCCCCCGGTCCTCGGCGCCCGGCGCCGTGCAATCGTGTAACGACCCGGCGCGCGCCGGTCACTTCGCGTTGAGTTCGTTCGGTTCACCTTCGACAATGGGCGACGTGTGGTCGCCTCGGCCCGGCGCATGCGCAACGCCTCGGCCGCCCGCAGCCGCGCTCAGGAGTTCGCCATGAGTCTCCGTTCCCCCTGGACCGCGATTCGGCTCGGGGCGGCGTCGTTGACGCTCGCCGCGGGCCTCGCCACCCCCGCCCTGGCCCAGACCTGGGTTGGCGACAGCGCCTTGTGCGCCACGCCCCGCCAAAGCCTGGGTTCACTCTGCGTCGATGGGCACGAGGCGACCATCTGGGCCGAGGGCAGCTTTCTCGCCCAGCTCGCCGATGCCTTCCGCTGCGCCGGGTACGACGCGTTCGGCGACTGCGGCCGGCTCATCGTGCCCCTCGACTGCGAACTGCCCCGCATCCGCTGGACCGGGTGCGACTACCGCCTGATCATCGACCGCGACGGATCGGCGCTGGTCATCACGCCGCTGCGGGTGCGTTCGGCCCCGGTCTGCGACCCGTACCCCGCGCCGCGGCCCCGCATTGACCTTCACATCGACCTTGACCCCTGGGGCAGACGTTGGGACGACCGGCACGACGATTGGCGCGATGACCACTGGCGCGACCGGGACGAGTGGCGCCGTGATGACGACCGGCGCCGCGACGACCGCGATTGGCGCGCCGATCGCGACGACCGGCTCGGGTGGCAGGAGTTCGACAACCGCGACGAATCCGGGCGGGGCAACGACCGGGGCAACGACCGCGGCGAGCCGCGCGTGGACGGCCGCACCTCGGGCCCGGGCCCGGACTTCTCGGACGGCGTCGAATGGCGATCCTTAGGCCGCGACGAGAGCGGGCGAGGCCTCGATTCCTTCGACCGGCGCGGCACCGACGTCGATCGTTCCCGCGCACGGGCTGACGACCGGCGCGCCCGCCAGGATGAACAACGCGGCACGGACCGCGACGAGAACCGCGCCCCGCGGCGCTCCGCGCGGCTCCCCGACTTCTCCCCCGGGCGTGACGCCGCCCCTTCCCGCATCGACCGCGCCGAGAACCTCCTTCGCCGGGGCGAGCAGACCGGCTCGCGCCCCGACGGCGGGCGAGCCGAGTCCCGCGACGGCGGCGGCGCACGTTCGGGCTTTCGCCAAAGCTCCCTCGACGGCTTCGACCGCAACCTGAACGACACCGGCTTCGGGGCGGAGCGTTCGTCCGCAGGGTTCCAGCCCGCGGGCTACTCCACCACCGAGTTCTCCTCCGCTGAGTTCAACGCGGCGCCTTCCCGTTCGATCGACCGCAGCGCGTTGCCTGAACGCGAATCCGGGTTTGTGCGGGCGAGCGTCGGCGAGCCCGGTGCGTGGCAGGAGATCGGCTGGGATGGCCGGCGCGGGCGGGATCGCGGCGATGACTGGGGCCGGGGCGGGTGGGACCGGGGTCATGACGGGGACTATGGCCGCGGCTACGACCGAGGTTACGACCGCGACTGGCACGATTCATCCTGGGGCCGCTCCCGCACCAGCGTTTCCTTCAACTACGGCTGGGGGGGCTCCCGCGCGCCGATCTACTGCGCGCCGTCGTATCCGGTGTATCGCGCGCCGACCTACTGCGCGCCGACGTACTCCTACTGCCGCACGCCGGTCTACTGCCCTCCGACCTATTGCCCCCCCACGTACTGCGCCCCCTCCTACTCCACCTGGTGCGCCCCGACCTGCGGTTACTCCTTCACGTTCTCGACCGGCGGATGGTCCGGGCGAGGGTGGGGATGCCGCTGACCTTCGGCGAGGCGTGGCGCCCTCCTGGTGCCGGAGGGTGAACGACATTCGCTGAATGCAGGCGCCTCTGGAACACGGGGCGGGCCGGGAGCCTGCCCCGTGTTGTGTTGTTCAAGGTATGCCTCGGCTCTACATCCGCTCCGCCGTCGGGATGCCCAGCGCCCCGAGGCCGTCGGCGAGCACGCGGGCGGTCAGATCGCACAACCGCAGCCGCGAGGCCCGCGTCGACGGGTCGTCGGCGTTCAGCACCGGGCAGGCGTCGAAGAACTTGCTGAAGAGCGTCGCCACTTCATACAGCAGCGTACAGAGCCGGTGCGGCTCCAGGCTTTCGGCCACGCTCTGCAGGGTGGAGGGGAACCGAAGCAGCGACAGGGCCAGGGCCCGTTCGGCGGGGGCCGCCGGGTCAAAGGGCGCGCGGGGGTCAAAGGCCACGCCCCGCTCCGCCGCCTTGCGGAAGATGCTGCGGATGCGCACCAGGGCATAGAGCAGGTACGGCCCGGTGTCGCCGTCGAAGGCGAGCATCCGGTCGAAACTGAAGACGTAGTCCTTGATTCGGTCGTTGGAGAGGTCCACCCACTTGACCGCCGCGATGGCGACGGCCCGCGCGATGGCGTGCGCCTCGTCTCCCGGCAGGTCGGGGTTCTTGGCCCGGACGATGGCCTCGGCCCGCTCGAAGGCCTCGCGGATCAGGTCCGCCAGGCGCACGTTGTCGCCCGAGCGGGTCTTGAAGGGCCGATGGTCTTCGCCCAGCACCATGCCGAAGGCCGCGTGCTGGAGCCGTGACGGCCCCGGGGCGCCCGGGCGGGTGGCGAACCCGGCCCGCACCGCCGCCGCGAACACCTGGGCGAAGTGCAGGCTCTGGCGCGCATCGACGCAGTAGATGACGCGCGAGGCGCCGATCTTCTGCACGCGCCGCCGGATCGCGCACAGGTCGGTCGTCGCGTACAGAAACCCGCCGTCGCTCTTGCGGATCAGGCAGGGCTGATCGAGCCCTTCGACGCGGATCACCGTCGCGCCTTCCGACGTCTCCGCGATGCCCCGGGCCAGCAGGTCATCGACCGCGGGCCCCAGTTCCCCGGCGTAACTGCTCTCGCCTGCGGTGTCGGCCTGCGAAACCTTGACGCCGAGCCGCTCGCAGATTGACAGGCATTCGCTCAACGTGACATCGGCGATCCGCTGCCAGATGCGCAGCGTCGCGGGCTCGCGCGCCTGGAGCCTCAGCAGCGTGCCCTTGGCCTCCGCCAGTTCGGCCTCCGCCCCGGAGACCTGCGCTTCTAGTTCGGCGATCGCCTTGGGCCCCATGGTCCACCGGCGCGCCGTCGCGAGCCCGCGGTTGTCCGCGGCGCACTCGCGCTGCGCCTCCTTGTACAACCTGTCGAGGTCGTCGAGCGTCAGCGCATCGAGGCTCACGCGCCCCGCCTGCACCTCCTCCGCAACCCGGTGCGTCACCATCGCGATCGGCAGGCCCCAGTCGCCCAGGTGGTTCTGGCGCACCGAACGCCAGCCCAGCCGCTCGAAGACCCGCGCGATCGCGTCGCCGATGATCATGGACCGCAGGTGCCCCACGTGCATCTGCTTCGCGAGGTTGACGCCGCACAGGTCGACCACCACCGTTTCGGCCTGCTCCGGGCGTGGCACGCCGAGGGCGGGGGTGTCGAAGGCCGAGAGCAGCGCTGCCACGCCCGCCGTCCGAAGCCGGATATTGATGAACCCCGGACCGGCGATGTCCTTGTCAGTCAGCGGCTCGGCGAGGTCGCCGAGGTCCGCCGCCTTGACAATCGCCTGCGCGACTTCGCGCGGATTCTTGCCCAGGCGCTTGGCCAGGCCCATGGCGGCGTTGCACTGAAAGTCGCCCAGCTCAGGGCGCTTGTTCGCCTCGATCCGCGGATCAAGCGCCTCGGCTTCGGTCACGCCTCCCCCCGCCACACGCACGATCGCGGCGCGAAGACGCTCGGTGAGGGCGGCGACGGGATCAAACTGGCGCACTTCCAGACTCATCGCCCCGAGTGTAGTTCCCCCGTCCGCTCCGCGCCCGCGCGCACGCCCCGCGCGCGCCGTCGTCTCTGACCCGCGCCGCGCTCACTGCGCCCACCGGCGAAGCACCGCGCGGAGGTCCGCCGCCACGCGCAGGAGGCTTGTGCTCGGCGTCAGGCAGAGCGGGTCATCGATCAGGGCCAGACGCCCGCGCTCCGCGGCGGGCGTGCCCCGCAGAAGGGCGAGCCCGGGCCTCGCCCCGACCTCGTCGCTCGTCAGCGGCGCCCCGGGCGCCGACCTCGGCGTGCGGGGCAGCAGCACCACCACGCCCTCGGGCGCCAGCCGAAGCATGTCCTCGGCATCCAACTCCTGAAAGGGCCCGCCCTCGGTCACGGCGGGCACCCCCCCCAGCCGCACGAGCAGTTCGTGGTGCACGGATCCCGGCCCGAGCGCCGCGATCGGCTGCTCTCCCGCGACCAGCATCACGCGCCCGGCTCGTTCAAGCGCCCCCTCCGGCGCCGAAAGGTGCTCCAGCCGGTCGGCCAGCCCCGCGCCGGGCGCGAAGCGTTCCTCCAGCGCTCGTGTGACGCGCACCACGTCGCTCAGCCCCAGCGCCGGAAGGTTCAGCACCTCCCACCCCTGCTCCGCGGCCATGCGCACCAGCCGCTGCGGGAGATCGCTCGGGTTGAACTCCACGATCACCACCGTCGGCCGCACCGCGAGCAGGGCCTCGTAGTCCAGCCCGGACTGGTCGCCGCAGACCGGAATGGACGGATCGAGCACCATGTCCCAGCCGTGGCGCCCCACCACCCGCGCGCGCACCCCGAGATCGTCGAGCGTCGCCGCCAGCGCCGGGCTGAGGACGACGATCCGTTCACCGGACGCGGGCGGCCTCTTCGCGGGGCGGCAGGCACCGAGCCCGATGACGCCGAGGGCCATGCCGCACAGCTTCGTCGCCAGCGCCCGGCGCGACATCGCCCCCGCTGCACGCTCCATCTCGACCCTCCCGGATGCACCGAAACCCCGCGTTCAGGGCAGCGAGACCGCCCTGCCCCGCTCCAGGCTCAGGCGCGCCGCATCGAGCAGCAGCGAGACCTGCAGCGCTTCGTCCATCGTCGCGATGGTCTGGGTCTTGCCCGCCCCGATCACCGCGAGCGCGTGGCGCACCTCGTGGTCATACCCCGTGAGCCCCTCAAGGGGCACGTGCTCGGCCCCCCCGTCGCGGTAGACCATGAGCTGGTGCGGACGCGCGATGTCAAACTCCGCCGTGGCCTTGTCGAAGATCGCCACGAACCGCATCCGGAAGGGCCATCCCTTCGCGTGGTCCCACCCCGCCTCGGCAACCAGGTGTGCCGGCCCGCGCTCCGCCTTGAAGGTCGTCGTCAGGTGATCGACCGACCCGGTCGCCCGCACCTGCGTCACCGGGCCGAAGCACCAGTGGATGAAGTCCACGTCGTGAATGTGCAGGTCCGTGAGCGCGCCGCCCGACCGCGTCGCATCCCGGTAGAACTCCGGCGACCAGTCCGGGCGGCTGCCGAGCCGATGAAACGTCGCGCTCCGGCAGGTCCCCAGCACCCCGGATTCCACGTGCTGCTTCAGCCAGGTCCACGCCGGCCAGAACCGCATGCACATCGCGGGCATGCACACTCGCCCCGACGCCCGCGCCGCCTGCGCCAGCCGGTCCACCTCGGGCGAGTGCAGCGACACGGGCTTCTCGACCAGCACGTGCTTGCCCCGGGCGAGCGCTTCGAGCGCGATCTCCACGTGGCTGTCGGTGTGCGTGCAGATGCTGATGAGGTCAAGGTCCGGGTCGCGCGCCAGGCGCGCGGGGTCTTCGTACGTCCGCACGCTCGTGGGGTCGAACAGCCGCCCCTCGCCCGTACGCCCGAGGTTTCCCTTCGACACCAGGTGCCCGGTCAGATTGGTCCGGTCCCGGTCGGCCACGGCCGCCACGCGGCAGGGGAACCCCGCCCCCTGGGCATCATGAAAGGCCCGGATGTGCGTCGCGCCCATGAACCCAAGCCCGACCACGCCGACACGGATGGGTTGTGTCATGCAGGCTCCTCACCAGGTCCGGCGAGGGCCGGAGGCCCCGCAGACCAAGGAGCCATTGTTGCAGGTTTCTGGCGCGCCCGCCGGGCCCGACGCGCCGGATTCTCCGTCCCGAGATCAATCCTCGGGCACGTGGTCGCTGGTCACAATGGCCCGGAAGCGCTCGCGCAACTTCTTCGTGATCGGCCCCTCGCCCCGGGAAATCACGTGCTCCGTGCCGCCCCGGCTTGCCCGGTCGATCACCGCCGACACCCCGATGATCTCCGCCGCCGACCCGGTCAGGAAGATCTCGTCGGCGTCAAAGACCTCCTCGATCCGCATCATCTTCTCGCGGCAGGACACCCCCAGCGCGGGGCACAACTCGCGCATCACGAACCGGCGCGTGATCCCCTCCAGCGCCCCGACCTCGCAGGGCGGCGTGAACAACTCGCCGTTCTTCACCACGAAGATGTTGTCGCCCGACCCCTCGGTCACCCATCCCTCCGTCGAGAGCATGATGACCTCGAAGAGGTCGCGGTCGAGCGCTTCGACTTTCGCCAGGATGTTGTTCAGATAGTTCAGGCTCTTGATCCGCGGGTCGAGGCAGGCCACCGGAATCTTGGGGCGCTCCGCCACGATCACCTTCATCCCCTGCTCATACTGCTCCTTGGGAAAGAGCCTGATCTGGTCCGCGATGCAGATGATCCCCGCCTTGGGGCACACGAAGGGATTGAGCCCGAGCGACCCCACGCCCCGGGTCACCACCAGCCGGATGTACCCGTCCACGATCCCGTTTGCCGCCACGGTGCGCCGGTTGATCTCCGCCATCTCCTCGCGGGTCACGCCGATATCCAGCCTGATCGACTTGGCACACGCCCACAGCCGGTCGAGGTGCTGCCCGAGCTTGAAGATCTTGCCCTTGTAGACCCGGATGCCCTCAAAAATCCCGTCGCCGTAGAGCAGGCCGTGGTCGAACACGTTCACCGTGGCCTGGCTCTTGGGCACCAGCGCGCCATTCACATACACCATCGGCTCGGTCGCCGGGGAGGGCGCGGGCGCGTGGCCCGCCTTGGTGAGCGGTCCGGATGCGGTCTTGCTCATGGCGGCTCCTTCCTGTCCGCAAGGGTACGCCCTAGAAACGTCTGAATCCCCCGTGAGGTTCACCCAACCCGCCGGTTTTTGTCCCTCGGCCCGGCCTCGAATCCCCGCCGTCAGGCATCGGGAAATCCGGCGCCGGCCGGTCGCGTGTGGCCCCATCGTGCGCCTCCTCGCCCGTGGGCCGCGCGGCCAGAAGACTATCTCGCCACCTCACGCCGTATCCCGGTCGGCTCCAGCCGTTCCACAATCGTCACGAACCCGAGCGGCGGGTCGGTCGCCAGCGTGCTGTCCCAACCCACCTTGGTCTGGCCGCTGACCGAGATTGTTCCTCCCGCCATGATCGCCCCCGTGTACCCGCGCGGCGTGGTGCTCGTCATCGTTCCCTCGAGCGAGAGGCTCCCGGTCGCATACAGCATGCCCTGAAAACCCGGCGCATACGAGTCCGCCGTGTCCGCGTCGCTCACGTCCGCGTACGGCGCCCCTGCGGGGTTGAAGTTCGTGCCCAGCGCGCTTTCGCTGAGCGTGTTCGAGGAATTCACATTGAAGGTCATGTTTCCGCGCACCACGATGCTCGCCAGACCGCTCAACGCGGGCGCCACGAGCATCGAACCGCCGAACGTCGAACCCGACCCGGGATCGAGTATCACCAGCGTGCCGAGGATGCGCGTGTTCCCGATCTTGATGTCCTTCCCCCCGCAGTCGATCACGTAGACCCCCTGCGCATTCACCGCGCCCCCGAACGGATTGTGCGAAGGGCTGAAGAGTTTCTTCGAGATCGTCCCGGAGGGAATCGCCGAATAGGGAATCGGCGTGCCGATCGCGATGTACGCATCCACCAGCGCAGCCGGGTCGGGCATGTCGTGGGTGATTCCGGTCGTCAGGCTCCCGCTCACGTTGTTGCCCACCACCGTGTTCGTCTCGAGGTCGCCGTACAGCCGCGCCCACAGCACCCGCGCGGTGTCGTTGCACGCGCTCATGGCGTCCACGGTCAGGCTGGCGGTCAGCCTGAGCGTGCTTCCCGCCATCACCGCGTTGTCCAGCGCGTCCGGCCATTCCTCGAATAGCGTCGTCTCCGCCGCCAGAACCTGCGTCGAAGCCCCCGACACCGCCGTCGCCCACAGCGTTGCGGGTTCGGCGTCGTCGAGCGCGCCCCCGCCCGGCCCGGTGACATCGATGCGCACGGTCGCGTCGCCCATGCTCACCGAGAACCAAGTTTCACCGAGGCCGCTCCGCCATCCGTCATTCTTCATCACCCTGTAGGCCGCGACTTCCAGCCCGGACGCGGCGGCCAGCCGCGCCCGGCCCGGCTCGATCAGCCCCACCGACTCCGCACGCTGCACCCGCAACGCCAGCGCGCCGCCGACCAACATCGCCGCGACCGTGGCAGCGCCGGCCACCGCCACCAGGTAGGCGGCCCCGCGCCGGGCGCTCGCGCTTCTCCCTGGCCCCTTCCCCATGGCGACTACACCCCCAGTCCCTTCAGCAAGGTCCGGAGCAAGCCGCCCGATCCGTCCTTCCGGCGCCTCGTTTCGTTTCCTGATCCGTCCGTGTCCGAGGCGCCCCCTTCCCACGCCGCCGAGCGCACGGCGACGAGCGTCGCGAGGGGGACGCCGCCCTTGGAGACCGTCACCGTGACGCGCTTCAGCCCGGTCTCCGTTCCCGACACGTTTCCGTTCTCATCCACGCGCGCCACGTCCACACGCCGCCCCCAGCCGGTGTACCCCGCGATGGCGGCCCCGCCGGCTTCCGCGGGCGGCGACTCGCTGTGCCCGTCGTAGTCGTCCACGTCGTCGTACGTCGGACGCGAGCCCAGGGCCTCCCCCACCCCCCGCCCGAACAACTCAACCGCGTCGCCAGGGTCTGAGTAGTGCATCTGCAAGACCTCGGCCATGAGGTCGTGCGCCAGCCCCTCGGCCCGGATTCGATCCGCCGCGTGTCGCCGCGCCCGCGCCTGCACCCCGGCGGTGCTGATCGCGCTCACCAGCAGACCCGCGACCAGCAGCACGCCGATCGCGCCCTCCGCAATGGTGAACCCGCGTCTGCGCATGGTCCGCGCGTTCATCATGGCGCCTCCGGCATCGACAGAAGCCGCGTCCCCGAGCGCAGCACGCCCGTACGTCCGCTCACGATGAGCGACACCTGCACGGCGCGAACCAATCCATCTCCGGTGATCGCGCTCACCGCAAGGCCGTCACACGCGTCAAGCACCTGCACCGGCGCGCCCCCGTTGACCACGAGCAGCACCGGTTCGCCGGACGTACTCGACCACGCATACGCCAACTCCTCCTCATCGCCGTCCTCGTCCCGATCAGGGACGGTGAAACTCACCCCTGTCGCGCCCAGGCTCTCAACGCCGGTCGCCGTCGAGATCGAGTCGAGAAACTCATCCAGGAACCGTTGCCCGCGCAGCAGCCCCGCCAGCGCATCATCCCGCCCCGGCAACGCCCCCGCGGCCAGCCGCACCGCGGCGCCCACCCCCGCGAGCACCAGCGACGTGATCGCGAGCGCCACCACGAGTTCAATGAGCGTCATGGCACGCCGCCGCAACGCTCCTCGCTCACGCCGACTCCGGTCTGCCCCGCGGTTCTTCATTCGGCATCACCGCCCCGTCAGGTCGCCCCGCGACACCAGCCCGCTGGAGGCGTCCACCTCCATCTTGATCGCGAACGTGCCGTGCTCGAGCAGGAGCACCGGCGACGCATCGGCGCCGCCCATCGCATCGAATACCAGGTCGCTCCCCGACTTGAATCCCGACGACCGCAGCCCAACCTCGTACGGCGGCATGTCCAGCCGCACCTTGTACCCCGCCTCCCCGCTCACCGGGTTGGGCACCCCCGCCATCCGGTAGCCGGCGGAGGCAAACGTCACGGTCACGCTCGTGCTGGTGCGCCGCGCGTGAGCCCGGGCCAGCCCCAGGTCGGCCTCCAGCCGGTCCGCCGCCGCCCGCAGCCGCGCCACCGATGTGCTGCCGCCCAGGCGCGGGGCAGCGATCGCCCCGATGACGCCGATGATCGTCACCACCACCAGCAGCTCAACGAGCGTGAACCCCCGACGCGACGCCCGGCCCCGGCGACCGCCCATACGAATGGGGCGTCGCGGAGGCCGGGCGCTGGTGGAGAACATCATCACGCGGCATCCCCGCGATCATCAATAGGTGTTGTACTTCACGCCCGCCGCGTCGACCTCGCCGTCACCCAGGTTCGCCTTGATCGACCCGCTCGACGCGGTGTAGATCCAGCCCACGCCCGCGCCGTCCGCCGCCGCGATGGTCGAGTCGCCGCGGTTGGAGCCGACCTTGAGGGCCGGGATCACCCGCAGGTACGGGCCGTAGATGAACGCACCCGTCTTGGTCGCGCTCGTGGCGCCCGTCACGTCGGTGTACATCGTCAGTTCGTTCGCGATCGTCGCCGCGCCGGGGAACGTTCCCTCGTGCTCCGTCTGGTACAGGTCGATCGCCTGGCGCAGGAGCGTCAGGTCGGCGACCAGCGCCGCATCCTTGGCGCCCTCGGCGCCGCGGCTCATGCGGGGCAGCGCGATCGCCCCGATGATGCCCAGGATCACTACCACGATCACCAACTCGATCAGGCTGAAGGCTCGACGTGCAAACATGGCGTTTCCTCGCGTGTGTTCTTCCGGTTTTCCCACCCCCGCAACCGCGGGACACCCACACCCATCGGCCCTCCGCCGCGCGGTCTTGACGCTCGGGGGCACCCGGGACCCTATTCGGTGTTGTTTGTGCTGATTCCGGGCGTGTTACCGGCCTTCGCGCACCACGGGCAGGTCCACCATCACGCCCTCGCGCTCCAGACGAACCATCCCCTGCGTGATCGAGACGACGCGCGTGCGCTCGTCCAGACTCGCACCCTCGCGCATCAGCCGCCCGTTGATGAACGCCATGGGCGACCGCCCGAGAATCACCGAGGTGACCACGTAATCGGCGGGAGATGCCGGCGCCGGCTCCGGCGCCTCCGACGGGGTGGCGCTGCTCGCAACGAACAGAGTCCCGCCGGCGAAGGCATCCCGGGCGCGCCCGCCGGACTGTTCGCCCCGCAGCATCTCCAGGCGCCCCGCCAGCGTCCCGCGCTCGGCCCGCAGCAGCGCATCGAGCTCGCCGATCAGCGGCTCGCCCTGCTCGGCCGCCGAGAGGTCCAGGAACGGCTCCGCGGCGCCCGCCCGCGCCGGCCCGCCCCCGGGCGCGAGCAGCACCTGGTCGACGACCAGTGAACTCAGGGCGCATCCCAGCAGCCCCACGTACATGCGTTTGCGACGACCCATGCCCCAAGTGGACGAATCGCTCCGCACCGGGGCCACCGGGCGCGCCGGTCATTTCCCGCCCGCCCCCGCACGACCCGCAGAGTCGTCCGGGGCGGCACGCCATTCCAGCGCGAGCGTGACGCCCAAGGCTCCGGACTGACCCTCCGAATCCAGCGAGAACGCCTGCACGCACACGTCCGGCATCCGCTCGTGCAGCGCCGTGAAGAACGCGGGCACGTCCGGATACCGCGCCCGGGCCCGCATCGCCACCGGCACCGCCCGGTAGAACGGCTTCTCCGCCGCGCTCCCGGGCGCCATGGCCGTCACCTCAAGGCCGAACTCCCCCGCCAGGGCCGCCAGGCGGGCGAGGGTGTCGTTGAGCGCCGCCAGGGGAGCCAGCCGCATCGTCGAACCCGCGGACGCGCGCTCGCGCCGGGTCAGCGCGCTCTCCAGCGCCGCGCGCCGCTGGCGCAGGTCGCCCTGCATCTCAAGCCCCTGCGCGAGGCGCGTTTCGAGGGCCTCCCTCGCTCCGCGCCGCTGCTGCACCTCGGTCCAGGTCAACCAGCCGCCCAGCGCGAGAATCGCGGCGCTTGCCGCTGCACTCGCCAGTGCCGCGTGGCGCGACGTGATGTTCATGGTCCGACCTCCCCCAGCGCGGCGCTCAGCGAGAACGTCATCGCCCCGTCGCGCCCGCCCGTGGTGGACTCGTGCAGCACAACACGCGCAAATGCCTTGGTCCCCTCCAGCGCCAGCACGAACCGCGAGAGCGCCGCTTGGTCGCGCGCTTCGCCCCGCACACCCACCCGCGCCCCCTCGGACGCCGGCGTCACCGCCACCTGGGTCAGGCGCACGTCCTCGCCCGCAAGGTCACCCAGCGACATCAGCAGCGCCGACCAGTTCACCCGGTCCTGCGTGGCCCGCGTCGCCCGCAGCAACTGAACACCCTGCGCCAACTCCTCGCGCCGGCCCGCCAGTTCCGCGCTCAGCGCATCGGTCGCCTCATCCGCGAGCGCCACCTCCGAGGTCAAGGCGGTCACGCTCCGTTCCGGTCGCAGCGTCACGCACAGCCAGCTCGCCATCGCCGCCGACGCCGCGACCCCGGTCGCCCATGATCCCTGCACCACCCGCCGGCGAAGCAACCGTCGCTCAGACATCGCACGCGGCAGGCACATCGACCCGCCATGCCCCAGCAGCCCCACGGCCGCCCCGAGCCCAGGTGAATCGTCCGCGGGCGCTCCCGCCCACGACGCCTGACGCGCGACCACCTCCAACGTCGCTCCGATCGCCCCGACCAACCCCAACGCCTCCGGCGCCACCACGCACGCCTCGCCCAGCGCATCCGCCCGGTACCGCTCCAGCACGAAGCCCGCCGAGGCCGCGAACTCGCGCGCCAGGTCCGCCGAGGCACGCTCCAAGGCTCCGCGCACCTCCGGCGTCCGGGCATCCGGCCGGCTTCGCAGCGCGCCCCGCACCTGTGCCTCCGCCGCCTGTCGCGAGATGCGCCCCGCCTTGACGAGAACCTCCGCAGGGTCGCTCAACCACCCGATCGCGATCGCCCTCTCGTACGCGAGCACCCCGTCCACCACGGCCACGAATCTCGACTGTGCTGCGCCCACCTCAATCCCGGCGCACACGCCCCGGCGCGCCAGCACCCCGGCAAAGGCCCGCCCCAGCGCGATCGCGCGCGGCTCGACGTGCTCGACGCGCAGACCGATCCGCGCGAGCGCCTCGGCGATGCGCTCCGCTTCGGCCGAGGCCACGCCCGCCGCCAGGTACCACTCCAGCGCCCCGCGCCGTGCCGGCTGGGGCACCTCCAGCGCCCGTGCGATCAACTCCCCCTTCTGCCCCCGCATGATCCGCCCCAGCTCCCGCGCCGCCAGGTCGTCCACGGGCGCCCCGCTCGCCCGCGAAGGCAGTTCCATCAGGTTCGTGATCGTCGCGCCCTCTGCCAGCGCCACCCGCACCCGCCGCCCCCGCATCCCGCCTCGCTCCAGCATCCCGCACACGCGGCGCAGGCCTGCGTCATCCAGCTCGCCCCCGCGGCAGGCAGACCACTCCACCACGCCGCGCCGGCTCTGCGCCGCCGTGAACTCATCCGGCCCCAGCACCAGCGCGATCGGCCCGCTCATTGGGCCCTCCCCGCCGACGCCGCGAGGTCGAACATGGGCAGGAACATGCTCGTCGTGATGACCGCGACGATCAGCCCCAGCGTGATCAGGATCGCCGGCTCGAGCAGGCTCGCCAGCGACCGCACCACCACGTCATTGTCCTCCTCGATGAACCCCGCGACGTGCGTCAGCACCGGGCCCACGTTCCCCGCCTGCTCCCCCGAGCGCAGCGCTTCGCACACCGCAGGCGAGATCAGCGGAGACGCCCCGAGCACCCGGCTCACCGGCTCGCCCTGCGTCACCGCGTCCTCCGTCTCCTCCAGCAGCGCGCGGTACCGCGCGTTGAAGGCCGCCGCCCGGGTCAGCGCGATCGCCTCCAGCATCGGCACCCGGCTCTCCAGCAGCGTCCCCATGAGCCGGGCCAGCTGCGCCGTCGCGAAGTTGCGGATGATCGGCCCCACGATCGGCGCGCGCACCAGCGCCGCGTCACACACCCGCCGCCCCGGCGCCGACTTGATCCATGCCGTGCCGCCCGCGACCAGCCCGACCAGGAGCCCGAGCGGCACGTACCAGTACGCCGTCAGCCACGCCCCCACCACGATCAGCACTTCCGTGGACTTCGGCAGGGGCGTGTCCAGCGACTCGAACATCCCGCTGAACCGGGGCAGCACCGTGGTGAGAAGCATCACGATCACGCCGAAGGACACCCCGATCAGCAGCACCGGGTAGACCATCGCCCCGATCACACTCCCCCGCACGTGCTGACGCTTTCGCGCCAGCGTCGAGAGGCGCTCCAGCATCACGTCCAGCTTGCCCGACGCCTCGCCCGCGCTGATCAGGCTCTGGCAGACCGTGTCGAAGGCCCGCGGGTGCGCGCGCACCGCATCCGAGAGCGCCTCGCCCCCCTCCACCCGGCGCTGCACATCCTCAAGCACCTTCCGCCATGCCCCTTCGGGCGCCTGGCGCGACAGAGCCGCGAGCGCATCTACCACCGGCGTCCCCGCCCCCACCAGGATCGACAACTGCCGGGTGAATACCGCCACGTTCTTCAGTTTCCCCGGCCCCGGCGCAAGGCCCCGGGGCGACTTCACCCGCGCCCCGCCCGCCTCGGGCTCCACCCGCGAGACGAACAACCCCTTGGCGCGCAGCTTCTCCTGCGCTTCCGCCTGCGTCGCCGCGTCAATCACTCCGCCCACCGGCTCGCCCTTGGCGCCGAAGGCTGCATACGTGAAGTTCATGCCGCCCTCCGCTGGTCCTGGGCCTCGTCAATCACGTCGTCGGTGTGCGTCACCCGCAGCACTTCCTCCAGGCTCGTCTTGCCCTCGATCGCCAGCAGCACGCCCTCGTCGCGCAGGCTCAGCCCCCCGCCCCGCCTGAACTGCTCCCGCAGTTCGTGCGTCGGCGCGCCGCCGTGCACCATCCGCCGGAGCGCCGGGGTCACCTCCATCACCTCGTACACGCCGACGCGCCCCGCGAACCCCGAGTCGTGGCACTGCTGGCACCCCAGCCCCTTGCGGAACGCCTTGCCCGTCATCTCCTCCAGCCCCGCATCGCGCAGCACGTCCTCCGCCGGGTAGTACTTCGTCGCGCACGCCGGGCAGATCGTCCGCGTCAGCCGCTGCGCCACCACCCCGTTGAGCGCGCTCGACAGCAGGTAGCTCTCCAGCCCCATGTCCCGCAGCCGCGCTACCGCCCCAGGCGCGTCGTTGGTGTGCAGCGTCGCGAGCACCAGGTGCCCCGTGAGCGCGGCCTGCACCCCCACCCGCGCCGTCTGCTCGTCGCGGATCTCGCCCACCATGATGATGTCCGGGTCCTGGCGCAGGATGCTCCGCAGCGCCCGCGCGAAACTCATCCCGATCGCGTCCTGCACCTGCACCTGGTTGATGAGGTCCAGCTGGTACTCCACCGGGTCTTCCACCGTCACGATGTTCACCTCGGGGCTCCGCAGCAGGTCCAGCGCGGAATACAGCGTGGTCGTCTTGCCGCTCCCCGTCGGCCCCGTGACCAGCACCAGCCCGTGCGGCTGGCGCAGCACCCGCTCGAAGACCTCCTGGCTCTCGGGCCGGAACCCCAGGTCGCCGAGGCGGACCCGGAGGTTCGCCTTGTCCAGGATGCGCACCACCAGCTTCTCGCCCAGCAGCGTCGGCATGCTGCTCACCCGCAGGTCCACATCGCGCCCCTCCGCCACGATCCGCACCCGCCCCTCCTGGGGCAGGCGCTTCTCCGCGATGTCCATCTTCCCGATCACCTTCACCCGGCTCACGATCGCCGCGTGCATCCCGGCGGGGGGCTTCATCAGGTCCCGCAGCACCCCGTCCACCCGGTACCGGATCCGCGTCCCGCGCTTGTCCGGCTCGATGTGAATATCGCTCGCCTTGCCCTTCACCGCCGTGAGCAGCGCCACGTTCACCAGGTTCACGATCGGGCTGCCCGCGATCATCCGGTCGAGGTCCGTGGTCGGCCCCTCGTCCACGTTCTCCCGCTCCACCACCTCCACGTCGCTCGAGCCCAGGCTCGTCAGGAACGCATCGACATCCACGTCCCCGCTGGCGTACTTCTTCACGAACTCGACGATGTTCGCCTCGAGCGCCAGCACGGGGCGCACCCGAAGCCCCGTCAGCTGCGCCAGCCGATCAAGCGCCGGCAGGTTCTGGGGCTCTGCCATCGCCACCGTCAGCTCGTTCCGCACCCGGAAGAGCGGGATCGCCTTCAGGCGTTCCGCCTCCTCCGCGCCGATCAGTTTGAGCAGCGCTGGGTCGATCAGCCCGTGGCGCAGTTCCACCGCGGGCACCCCGAGCCACGCGCCCAGCGCCTGCACCAGCGCCCCCCGGCTGACATTCGCCTGCCCCGCCAGCGCCTCGATCAGCCGCGTCCCGTTCGTCTGCTGCGCCGCCAGGGCCGCCGCCAACTGCTCTTCCGAGATCACCCCGGCGCGCAGCAGCGTCTCGCCCACCCGTGTCTTGGGCGCCCGTCCGCCGAACTGTCCGCCCGCCTGCGTCACGTCAGGAAGCTCCTCACCGCGGCGTTCACATCCTCGTACCGCTCGAACCGGTCCCCCGTGCCCGTGATCATCAGGACCTGCCCCAGCGTCTCGTGGACGCCGCACACCTTCAGCGTCTGCCCACCGCGCCCGAACTCCTCCGCCGTGTTGACCAGCGACTCCAGCCCAGCCGAGTCCACGAACGGCACCGCCGAGACATCGAGCACGACCCGCCCGAGGCTCGATGACAGCGCCCCGCGCATCTCCGACTCCAGCCCCGGCGCATCCTGCGCCGTCAGCGGGCCCTGCGGCCGGATCACCACCACCGCCCCGTGCTTGCTTTGCTCAATCTGCACAGCCGCCCTCCATCACGCCCTTCCCCCCGCACTTCCGCACTTCTTCACTTGTTCACGTCTCCACCGCCCCCCTCACGCCGCGCGGCGCGCCGCCGAGACCGGCGCCCGCACCGGCACCCGGAGCGTGAACGTGCTCCCCTTGTTCAGCACCGACTCCAGCGTGATGTCTCCGCCGTGCATCTGCGCGATCTCCCGCGCAATCGCGAGCCCCAGCCCGGTCCCCGTCACGCCGCCCACCCGTTGATCGCTCGACCGGAAGAACCGCTCAAAGACCCGCGCCCGCTCGGACTCCGCGATCCCGAACCCCGTGTCGCTCACGCTCATCGTCAGGTCCGATTCCCCCGCCTCCACCCGCACCACCACGCTGCCCCCGCTGGGCGTGTACTTCACCGCGTTCCCGAGCAGGTTGTGCATCACGATGCACAGCTTCTCCCGGTCCGCGTGAATCACCGGCAGTTTCGGAGGCAACTCAAAGCGCATCGACAGCCCCTTGTCCAGCACCTGCGCCTGGTAGTCCTCACGCAACTCGTCAAACAGGGGCTCCAGGCGCACATCGTCCGGCCTCAGACGCAGCGCGCCCGCCTCCACTTCGCTCGTGTTCAGCATGTCCGCGACAACCCGCTCCAGCCGGCGGCACTCCTGGTTGATCACGTTGATCGCCTGCGCCCGGGCCGCGCCGTCCGCCTCTCCAAGTTCCTGCAACTGCTCGACGTACAGCCGCACATTCGTCAGGGGCGTCCGAAGCTCGTGCGCCGCGTGAGACACGAAGGTGTGCCGCGCCCCCTCGGCGGCCTTCTGGCTCGTCACGTCGTCCACCAGCACCAGCACGTCCGCCTCGCGCCCGCGCCCCACCGCCCGCGCGCTGAATCGCACCGTCGTGCCCGACTTGTCCATCACCTCCGCGCTCCGCTTGGTCAGGCTCTCCGGGCCGGACATCGATTCGAGCAGCCATGTCAGCGACGCATCCCCGACCTTCGACGCCAGCGACGACCCGACCAGCCCTTCCCGCGTCGTGCGCAGCAGCAGCGCCGCCGCCCCGTTCGCGTGGCGCACCGTCCCCGCCACGTCCACGATCAGCAGGCCCTGCCACATCGCGTCGATCGCCGCGCTCAACCTGGAATCGTCGCGATCCCCCGCGCCGGGCACGGCCCCCGGCGCTGCGCCGTCGCCCGCGCGCTCCAGGCAGTTCGCCAGCGCGTTCCACGCCTGCGCCAGCGGGTCTTTCGCGGGGCCGATCCGCCTCCAGCGCGCCACACCTTCCGATTCCGAATCCAGGAGCGCCGCGCGCAGCCCGCGCGCCGCGCGCATCCGCCTCTCCTGCCCGCCCAGCACCACGCCCAGGCCCGCCAGCGCCGCGCACCCGATCACCCCGGCGCCCATCGCCCACCGGGGCCCCAGCGCCGCTGCGCTCTCGGCACGTGGAGAGACCATCACCCAGTACGTCTTCCCCGCCGCGACGACCCGGCGCACCAGCGCGCTCTCGTCGTTGTGCATCACCACCCGGGGCGCATCCTCCCCCAGGTCGGCATCGATCGCCGAGGCCAGCGAATGCGCCAGCACGGCCCCCGCGGCGTCGCGCACGCTCGCTTCGCCCACGTCCGCGCTCGCGCCCGCACTCATCACCAGCGACCGCAGTGACCCGAGATCACCCGCCTCAAGCAGGGGCCTGCTCGCCTCCGCCAGCACTCGCGCCCCATCTCGCGCAGCCTGGAATCGCTGGTCTCGGCGCGCCTCGGCCCCCGCGCGCACGCTCCACCACGCCATGCCCCCGGTCGCGCCCACGACCAGCGCCACCACCGCGAACGAACCGAAGCTCGCCGCCTTGCCGGCGCGCGCCCCAGCCACCTTCTTCTCTTCAGCCATGGGCCGGTCTCCGATTCCGGGGGCGCACCCCCGCTCGGCTATCGGCCCGTCCCGCGCCCGCCTCGATCCCGACTCCGCGCCTGGCCCAACGCCGCGACGTTCACGTCCGATACGCCCCGCCCCGCGCGCGTTATCGGCCTGTCAGAGCACAAAGAGCAAGTCCGTGTCCGCTTTCGCCGGCGACGCCTCGAGCCCGGGCAGCATCGCGCGCAGACGCTCCGCAAGGCGCGGCAGGTACCCCCGCTCCGTGTTCGCGTGCCCCGCCAGCAGCACGCTCATGTCTTGGTGCAGGCAATCCAGAATCTGGTGATGACGCATCTCCCCCGTGAAGAACAACTCACACCCCTCACGGGCCGCCAGCGGCGCCAGACCCTCGCCCGCGCCGGGCACCACGCCGAGCGATTGCATCGGCCGGTCCTCCGCCACCAGCGCCGCCCGCAGTCGATAGCGCGGCAGGAAGCGCTTGAGCCGATCCGCCAGCTCCATCAGCGTCGCCGGGCGATCCAGCACCAGCCGCCTCCCGGCCCCCGCCCGGCGCAGCGGCTCGCCCGACATCTCGTACACGTCAATCGCCGGCTCTTCGTACGGGTGGAACTGCCGCATCGTTTCGAGGGCAAGCGCCAGGTTCGCCTTCGGACACACCATCTCCAGTCGGCGCTCCGGCACGTGCTCCACCCGCCCCGCGACCCCCGACACAGGCTTCGTCCCAGCACCCCCGAGAAACGTCCCGGTCCCCTCGGTCGAGAACGAGCACAGCGAATACGCCCCGATGCGCCCCGCCCCCGCCGTCGCCAGCGCCCCGCGTACGCGCTCCATCGCCTCCAGCGGCAGAAACGTCACGATCTTGCACATCCCTCCGCCCCGCACCGTCGGCTGCAAGGCGCGGCAATCGCCCGCGATCTTCCCCGCCTGCCCCGACCCCGACAGACCCTCGCACAGCCAGTCCGTGACCCCCCCGGGGGCCGCGTCAAGCGCCGTGTGCGGCGTGTAGATGCACAACCCGGCCTCGATCGCGCCCAGCAGAATCCGCCCCCGCGCCGTCTCGTCCGTCACCCGCGCCACCGGGTCCCAGATCACCGGGTGATAGGCGATGATCGCCCGCGCACCCGCATCCTTCGCCTCCCGCATCACCCGCTCGGTCAGGTCGATCGTGAGCAGCACCGGCCCGTCCAGCTCGCGTTCGGCCTTCCCGACCAGCAGGCCCACCCTGTCCCAGCTCTCGGCATACTCCAGCGGCGCAATCCGCTGCATCGCGTCGATCAGGTCACGCACGAGCATGGCGGGCTCCTTTGATGATGATCGTAGACGCGGCGGCCCCGGTTGCAGACGCGCATCGACCGCCGGCGCGCGCACAAAACCGGCGCGAATGTTCCACGTGGAACATCACGAAACCCGCCGACCGTGGAGTGCCGACCCGGCGTCATCGCATCGTTGCGGCGCTCCTTCACCGGGGCACGGCCCTTACAGCACGCTCCCCTTGAGCAGCGTGACCGCCACGGTGAAGTAGATAAGCAGCCCCGAGACATCCATCAGGGTCGCCACCAGCGGGCTCGACATCGCCGCGGGGTCGAGCCCGAGCCGTTTGAGCAGGAGGGGCAGCATCGAGCCCAGGACCACGCCCCAGAGCACGATGCCCACGATCGCCGTCCCCACGGCGAAGCCGACCCTCCCGGCGTGATCGCTCGTTGCGACCCCCGCCGCGTCGAGCGACATGACCATGAGGACGGCCATCACGCCCAGCACCGTGCCGAGGGCCAGCCCGGTCAGCAGTTCGCGCCGGAGCACGGTGAGCCAGTCCTTGGGGCCCAGTTCCTGCAGCGCGAGGGCGCGGATGAGCAGGCTGGCGGCCTGTGTGCCGCTGTTGCCCCCGCTGGAGATGATCAGCGGGATGAAGGTCACCAGGATCGCCGCCTGCGCCAGGGAGTGTTCGAAATGATCGAGCACGCCCACCGTGATGGTCTGCATCACGAAGAGCACCGCGAGCCAGGGCGCCCGCTTGCGGAGCATGATGCCCAGCGAGGTCGCGACATAGGACTCATCGAGCGCTTCCACGCCGCCGAGTTTCTGAATGTCCTCCGTCGCTTCTTCCTCGGCAACCTCGGCGATGTCGTCGTGGGTGACGATGCCCAGCAGCACCCCCGTGGAATCAACCACGGGCAGGGCGGCCCGCCCGTATCGCTGGAAGGTGCGCACGGCCTCTTCCTGGTCGTCGGTCGCGCTCAGGCGGACGTAGCGTGAATCGCTCAGGTTGCCGACCGGGGTGTTGGGGGGCGCCAGGAGCAGGCGTCGCAGGTGCACCTCGTCGATCAGGCGACCGCGCTCGTCGACCACGAAGAGGTAATTGATGGTCTCGGCGTCGCGCCCGTGCTTTCGGACATGGTCGATGGCGTCCGCCGCGGTCCATTCCGGGCGGATGCGCAGCACCTCGGGGGTCATCAGCCGCCCGACGCTCTGCTCCGGATAGTTGAGAATCTGCTGGGTCGCGAGCCGGTTCTCGGCGCTCATCGCTTCGAGAAGCCGCTGGGCGACCTCCGGGGGGAGCTCATCGAGCACCGAAGCCCGGTCGTCGGCGCTCATGCTCTCGAGGACGCGGGCCATGCGTCCCGTGCCGAGCTGCCCGATCATGCCCTCCTGGAACTCGGTGGGAAACTCGGCGAAGACATCGCCCCCGATGTCCCTGGGGAGAACCCGGAATGCGACCACGGCCTCGTCGGGTCCGAGCGCCTGGAGAATCTCGGCGATGTCGGGAGCGTCGAGGGCCCGGAGCACCTCGCGCAGCTCGCGCCACGACTCCGCCCGAATCGCTTCTCGCACCTCGGGCTGGAGGAGTTCGCAGGTCAGCGTCACGCGCGGGGATGGTAGCGTGACCCCCGCCGAAGCATCTGTGACACGCCGGTGACGCAATGCCCGCTTCGGACCGGCGTTCTGTTGGGCGAGAACCGCGGGGGAAGCGCCCGCGAAGCGTAGAATAGAGCCCGGCCCGTCCCGGGCCCGAAGCCGGAGAACCCGCGATGCCACGTCCCGCCCGGCGCATCCGACGCGCCTTCAGCCTGCTCGAACTCACCCTCGTCCTCGCGATCATCGGCGTGCTGATGGCGGTCGCGGCGGTCAACCTGCTGGGCACCAGCGACCGCGCGAACGTGCGTGCGACCGAGGCAACGCTTTCAACCGTCGGCGCCCAGATCGACGCCTACGCGGTCTCCAACCAGGGCACCTACCCGCCCACGCTTCAGACGCTGGTCGCCGGAGGGTACCTGAAAGACGAACGCAGCCTGCGGGACGCATGGAAGATCGACCTGTGGTACTCCCCCACCGCCGACACCCAGGGCAATAAGTACACGCTCTTCTCGGCGGGCAAGGACAAGCAGCACGGCACGCAGGATGACATCAACTACTGGCTCGTGGGCCGGTAGATTCGTGCCGGGGAGCATTCGCCCGTGAAGCGCCGGCGCCACCCATCTCGACGGCCCGCACCCGCGAGCCGGGGGGTTTCGCTTCTTGAGGTGGTGCTGAGCATCGCGGTGCTCTCGCTCGTGGTCGCAACCTCGGTCGCGGCGCTCGCGGGCATCCATGCCAACCAGCGTCGGCACGCGCACGAACTGGCCTGCGCCGAGGTGGCCCACCGGCTGATGCTCACGTGGCTGCTCGATGAAAAGAGCCTGCCGAACCGCTCGCTCCCCATCCCGTACGACGCCTCGCTCTACCGCTGGGACCTGACCGTCGGCAAGGTGACGATCAGCGAAGGCGCCGCGCTGCGCGGGGCGCGGACGCTCAGTTCGCGTTCGCAGAGCATGATTTCGCGTGATCGGCTGGTCTACGTGACTGTCAACGTGTGGCTCGCCTCGACGCCGCAGGGCGATGTGGAACGCACGGCGCACACGCCCTCGTTTTCGCTGGCGCGGATCGTCGATCCGCTGGCGTTCAACCGGAACCCGGAGGCGGCCCGCACCATGCTCGACCCCGCGAACCGGGGTGACCTGCTCAACCGCGTGCTCGGGGGGGGCAACCAATGACCCCGGCGCGGCGCCGACGCCCCGCCTCGCGCGGGTTCACGCTGCTGGAGATGCTCCTCGCCGTGACCGCGGGGGGCCTCGTCGCGCTGGTCGCGGTGAGCGCCGTGGCGATGATGCAGCGCGCCGACGAGCGGCTCTCGCTGCGCTACCGGAGCGCCACGGAACTCTCGACCGTGCACACCGCCCTCACGCGCGCCTTCGGTTCGATGGTCACCGCGCCGCAGGCGACGAATCCCGGGGCGACCCAGGGCGGCGCAAACCTTTCAAGCCAGAACTCGGGCCAGAATGCAGGCCAGAACTCGGGCGGGCAGGGCGGCACAGGCCAGAACTCGCGCCGGAGTGCCGGCCAGAACTCCGGGAATGGCTCCGGGGGCGGCGGAAGGTCGTCGCAGACCCAGGACACCACGCAGTTGAGCGGACGATCGGGGAGCACGGGAAGCGGCGGGGCGGAGGGCGCCACGCCCGCGGCCACCTCAGGCGACGAGACTTCGACCGAAGAGGGGCCGCGACCGCGCGTGATCATCGGCTTTGACCAGACCGCCCAGTTGATGGGCGACCAGACTTTCGACCCGCGTGCGGTGCGCATCGGCACGCCGCAGGTGATCGAGGTTGTGCTCGCCCAGCCCCCGGCGGGGTACGCGCTGCCCGAGTGGATGACCGACGCGGATGTCGCGGCGCTCCACCTTTCGGGCGGGGGGGTACGGGGCGTGTTTGAACTCAGGCCGGACACCCGCCAGCCCGCGGCGTGGGAGCTGTGGTGGCGCCCGGTGCGCGAGGACGGCTCTCCCTGGAGCACGACCTTTGAACTGGAGCGCGAGCGCAACGCCTTCCGGCTCGCGGGCAACATCACGCTCTTCCGGGCCCAGGTCTTCATCGGCAACGAGCGCTGGACCGAGTACAACGCGACGGTCACCAACGACCTGCCCGCGTATTTCGAGGTCGAGATCCGCACCGGCGAGGGGTTGTACGCGAACTGGATGTTCGAGGTGGGCTGGACGACGGGGACGGAACGTCACGAAATGACCGAGGCCGAACTCGCCGCGCTCAGCGGCGCGTCGGAGTCCGACGGCGAGTCCGCCGGGTCGGTCGGCATCGGGGGCGCGACCGAAGGCACGGGGGGCCGGGGAGGCGGGCGCCGGCCGGGCGGAGGCAGACCCCTCGAAGGCGGAGAGCAGGGCCAGCGTCCGCCCCGGAACAACGTGCCCGGGCAGGGTCGCCCGCCGGGCCAGGGCCCCGGGGGGCCCCCGGCGCAGGGGCCGGGCGGGGTGCGCCCATGAGTCGGGCCACTCCACCCCGGCGGCGCGGGTTCGCGCTCATGATCGTCCTGGCCACGATGCTTCTCGCGGCGAGCGCGATCGTCGTGGTCCTGGATCGACAGGGGACGCAGAACCTGGCGGTGCGCCGCGAACTCAACGGCTACATGGAGCATCACGGCTCGAAGGGCATTGAGGAGGCGCTCAGCGCGTGGTCGGCCTCGCTCGTGGGGCTGAACCTCCAGGACCTGGTCGCCCAGGACCCGCACATCGTCGACCTGAACCTGCCCACCGGGCACATGATCTCGCTGACGCTCTCAGACGGCCAGGGCACGCTGCTCACCAACTACACCAGCCTGCAGAACAACGAGCCCGCCGCGGCGCAGGCGATGCTCAGCATCCTGGAGACCAGCGTCGGCGCGAACGCATCGGCCTACACCCGCGAGGCCGGGCCCCTGCCCGTCAGCATTCATGTGGCCCCGGCGGAGGTGCTCCAGGCGGCGGCGGCGTACATCGTGGGTGACGGAGAGCGCAGCGCGGGGCTCGCGGCGGCGCTCATCCGGCTCCAGGAACGCGGAGGGGTCACCTCCACCGACGTGATCAATCTCGCCTCCTCCGAGGGACTTTCGCCCGAGCAACGCCAGCGCCTGACTCTGGTCGTCACCGACCGCCCGCTCCTGTGGAACATGCGGGTGGAGATGTACACCCCGCAGAGCGCGACGCGGGCCCCGGAGCTCGTCTCCGTGTACGTGGGCTTGATGAAGGTGAACGCAGAGCAGAACGGACGAGCCAGCATTCTTTCGTTCCGGCCCCTCCCGCCGGACGACGTACAGTGACCAGATCGGAGATCTTCCCATGTCCGGCCCTCTCATGCACTCCTCCGTCGCCTCGAAGATGGCCCTCGGCGCCAAGGTCGGGCTGCTGCTGGTAGCCGGCGCGGGGGCCGCGCTGTTTGCGTGGGGTGTGCCCGGCGTGCACGAGGTCGAGCGCGACGTGCCCCCGGCCAGGCCGGTGACGCTCGAAGCCCCCGCGAAGGCGGAGGGCCCGGCGGTGGTCGAGCCGGCGATGTTCGAGGAGATCGCCTTCGGCCTAGAGCAGATCTCGAACCTGCCGCAGACGCCCGCAACCACTCCCGACGAACCGGGAGAGGAGCCAGCGCCCGACGAGACACCCCTCACTTCAGCCCCGGATGAAGTCGCCTTCATCGGCGCGGTGATCACGGCGGAGCGCCGCGTCGCGGTGCTGAGGGTCAACGAAAAGCAGTTGTGGATCGGCGAGGGCGAGACCCGGGAAGACATCGAAGTGATCTCGGTGGAGCGGGGCGAGGTGCGCCTGCGGCGCGACGGCGGGCAGGAGTTCACGCTCGAACCGGCCCCCCGCAAAGAAGGGCAGATCACCCAGCTCGCCCGCACCGTGCCCAACCGCACCCCGGCCGTGGCCGGCGGCAGATCGAGCATGCCCGGTCGAGGCGGACCCGCGGTCGAGGCGGCGGGCGAGGCCGCCGCGGCGGTGTCGGCCGAGGGCGTCTCGGGGCCGCAGGGCTTCCCCCGCATCGAGGGCGAGGGGTTTGACCCCGACCGCGCGGAACGCTTCCGGCGCGCCCAGGAGCGCATGCGCGATCGCCAGGAGCGCGACGGAGGCCAGCGTTGAGCGCACGGGCCTGTTTCATCGAACGCGCGGACCGCGGCGACCGAGTCACGCGCATCCGCCTCATCGGCGGGCGCACCGAACTCGTCTGGACCCCCGCGCCCGGGCTCGCGCCGGCTGAGGCCGTGGCGCAGGGCGCGGCGTGGATCAAGGGTTCGCTCGCGGACGATGAACGCCGGGCCGTCTCGCTGCTCTGCTTTGATGCCGACGGGGGCGCGTGGACATGGCTCTCGCCCCCGAGCGCGGACCCGCGGATCGTCGAGACCAGCCTGCGCCAGAGCGGGGGCGAGGCGCTGCTGTCGGGGCTTGATCGCCAGGGTGAGGAGATGGAGGGGCAGGGGATCGCCCCCGACCTGACCACGCCCGGAGCGACGGGGCTGGTGCTTCTGGCGCCCCCGGTCACAAAGGGCGCCAAGGCCGGCGCGCCGGGCCCGGGGGACCAGCGCATCCCGGTGCTTTCGATGCGCGACGCGGCGGCGCGGTTGCTCATCGACGAACTCGATCGGATCGGCGTGCCGGTAGGGTCGGTGACCTCGATCTGGCACGTGATGTCAGCGGCGTGCGACCCGCTGGGCCCGGGCCTCGGGCGATTGGACCAGGCGGAGGATGCCCTGCAGAGCGCCCCGTGCGTGGGCGTGGTGATCCTTGAGCCGCGCGGCCGACTCACGTGGTGCTGGACCGCCGCGGCGCGGACCGTGGCGGGCGGGTCGCTGACGCTGCCGCTGCGGACCGGGTTGCCCGCGCCCTCGGACGACGTGTTTCATCGCCTCGCCTCGGAGTGGTTGAGCTGGTCGATGCAGCTGGGATTGGCGCCGGGGCGGATCGTGTGCCTGTGCGCCCCCACGTCGCCCGATTCGCTCGACGCGCGGGGCGTGGGCGAGGCGCTGGCGCGGGCATCGGGTGATGCGCCTGTTGACCTGAGCGAATCGGATGATCCGGGGGCGGTGCTGCTCGCGCGCCTGGCGGGGCTCTCGCCCCAGGCGGTCAGCCCCCCCGCCGATCCGCGCCGGGCCCTGGTTCACCTGGCGCACCGGCCGGGCCGGGCGCACCGGGCGATGTACCGTTGGGCGGCGCTCGGGATGTTCGCCGGCGCGGTGGTGCTGGGGTCGGGGGCGTGGCTGTTGTTCAGCGCGGCCGGGCGCGAGGGCCGGGCGGCGCAGGACTTCACGGCGCGGACCACGGCGATCTTCAAGGGGTACGTGCCCAACCAGCCGGCCCAGGGGAGCATCGCCGTGCTGCGCCTGCGCGAAGAGTTGCAGAAGCGCCGGGCGGCGGCCCAGCCGCCGCAGGGCCTGCCCCGGGCCAAGCCGATCATCAATGAACTGGACACGATCATGTTCCTGGTGCGCTCGTTCGGGCCGGGGGGCATGGAACTGCAATCGGTGTCGCTCAACGACGGCGTCGTGCAGCTGGTGGTGACCGCGGTGGACACGCGGATGTACGAGGATTTCCGTGCGGGGCTCTCGGGCATTTCCGGGTCGAACATCAACTGGGGCATGCCGCAGACCAAGCCGGCCCCGGGCGACGCGACCAAGGTGCACTGCACGTTCACGGGCACATGGAGGAACTCATGAACCCTCTTGAGCCCGCGGCCGCCCTCAGCGAAGACGATCGCGACCTGATGGCGCGCCTCGCGGCGACGGCGGAGCGGCGCAACCGCCCGGCGCATCTGTGCGTGATCGCGGGCGCAGTGATGGTCATCGCCTTCGTGGCGCTGGTGTTCGGGGTGATGAAGTACCGGGGCGCTTCGGAGCGGGCGCGGCGCGAGCGGGCGAACCTCGTGACGCTCCAGGAGATCGGCGCCGAGATCGACGCGCTCAAGGCGCGCGAGAACCAGCAGACAGACCCGCTCGCGCCTCTGACCGGCCTCCAGACGAAACTGGAGACTTTCGCGGTGGAGCTCGGATTGGCCAAGCCCGGCCTGCCCCGCGAGACGCGGGACCGGAGCACCATCCCGAAGACGCAGCGGGTGAAACTGGCCTACCAGGTGCATCACGCGACGCCCGGGCCGGTGTTCAGCTGGATGGAGCGGGCCGTCCGTGAGACGCCGGGGCTTGAGATCTTTGAGTTGAAGGTCTCGCCGAGGACCAATGACTGGCAGTTCGATGTCACCTTCGCTCGTTGGGAGAGCACGCCATGAGGGCCACCCTCTATCTACTGATCCTGATCGTGGTCGCGGGCTGCTCGAACGGCGCGCCGAAGGGCCCGAGCGTCGCCGATGCGCAGGCCGATTTTGCGGTGCGCCAGGCTGAGGCGAACGCGCTCGCGCTCCGGGCCGAGGCCGCCGCCAACGCGGGGCGGATCGACGAGGCGATTGGGCTCTACCGCGATGCGATCAACACCTGGAACCGCACGCCGGGGGCGTACAACAACCTGGGGTTGCTCCTGGTGAAGAAGGGAGATGCGCGGGCCGCGGCGGATGCCTTCACCATCGAAGCCGAGATGAACCCGCAGGATGCGCGCCCGCTCAAGAACCTGGGGCAACTCTACTTCGAGCGCTCGTGGCCCGAGGACGCGATGAGGTTCTTTGAGCAGGCGCTGGAGCGCGACGCGGACTACCTGGAGGCGCTGCGCGGAGCGGTGCTCGCCGCCGACACCCTGCGCCGGGCTGATGCCAAGGTGCTCGACTACGTGAAGCGGGCGCTCTTCCAGGAGACCGACCCGGCGTGGGCGGCATACCTGCAGCGCCAGCGGTACCGCATCGAGCAGAGCATCGAACGGTGACGCCGAAGCCCTTTCCGCGGTCCGCGGCGGGGGCTTTCCGCTGCCGCACGCCCCGCACGGCACGCCGAAGCAGACGCCCGCGCGGGCTGCATTGAGCCTCGCGCGCTCGGGCGTCTTCGTCGCCGGGGCATCAGCCGATCTTCATGGCACGGGCAATCGCCTTGCCCATGTCGGCGGGGCTCATGGCGACCTCGACCCCTGCCGCCTTGAGCGCGGCGATCTTGGCGTCGGCGGTGTCGTCGGCTCCGCCCACGATGGCCCCGGCATGGCCCATGCGCCGCCCCGGGGGCGCGGTGCGCCCGGCGATGAACGCCGCCACGGGCTTGGTGCAGTGCGCCTTGGCGAACCCGGCGGCGTCGGTCTCGTCGCGTCCGCCGATCTCGCCGATCATCAGGATGCCGTGGGTGTCGGGGTCGGCCTCGAAGAGGCGCAGGCAGTCAATGTGGTTGAGACCGCGCACGGGGTCGCCCCCGATGCCGATGCAGGTGCTCTGGGCCAATCCGAGGGCGCTGGTCTGCCAGACGGCCTCGTAGGTGAGGGTGCCGGAGCGACTGACGATGCCCACGCTCTTGCCCAGTTTGCTCTCGCTGACATGGGTGTGGATGTACCCCGGCATGATGCCGATCTTGCATCCGCCCGCGCCCTTGCTGGCGCTGGTGTAGGGGTCATCCTTGCTGGTGCCGGCGCCGGTCTTGCGTCCCGGGGTGATGATGCCCGGGCAGTTGGGGCCGATGAGCACCGAACGCCTGGCCTCGGGGCGGGAGGCGTTCATCTCATCCAGGAGCGCTCGGCAGCGGACCATGTCGTTGACCGGGATGCCCTCGGTGATCGCCGCGATGACGCGAAGGCCCGAGGCCGCGGCTTCGAGGATGGCGTCTGCCGCGAGCCCCGGGGGGACGAAGATCATGGTCGCGTCGGCGCCGGTGGCTTTGACGGCCTGTTCGACGGTATCGAAGATGGGCAGGGAGTTGTCGTCGCGCGTGCCGCCCTTGCCGGGGGTGACGCCCCCGACGAGCTGGGTGCCGTAGAGCAGGCAGCCCTTGGTGTGCTGTGCGCCGTAGGCCCCGGTGATGCCCTGGCAGATGACGCGGGTGTTTCTGTCAACGAGCACGCTCATGCGCCGGCCTCCGCGGGGTTCGGGCCCTCGGACGCGAAGGCCGCGGGAGCATAGGGGGCGGGGCGGGGGCAATCTCGAAGCCCGGGCGCCGCGATGCCCGATGAGAGAGCCGAGACCGCGCCTGGAGCCTCCATGACGACGACGCTGGAACGCAATCTTGACGCGATCCGCCTCCGCCAGCCTGCGCTCAGCGACCTGCTGGGCCGCACGCAGGCGCGCGAGGACGTCCGCCTTGTGCCGGCGGGCGACGGCACATGGTCGGGCACCCTGGGGGCGGAGGGCCGGGCCCTGGCGAGTCTCCGGCGCCCTCGCGATGAGGCGGCCCGATGGGCAGCGGGGGTGGAGGTGACCGGGGCCGGAGCGTTCGTGGTGCCGGGGTTCGGGATCGGCGCGCACGTCGAAGCACTGCGCCGGCGCCTCGGGCCCCACGGCGTCATCATCGCCTTCGAGCCCGATCTCGGGCTGCTCCGCGCGGTGCTGGAACAGGTGGACTGCGCCCCGTGGCTCTCCAGCGTGACCATCGCGCACGACCCGGCGGACACCGCGGGCCTCGCGGGGGCGCTGAAGGGGCTGGAGCCGCTGGTCGCCCTGGGCGTCGCGCTCTTGGAACACCCGCCGAGCGCGGCGCGCGTCGGGGGGCTCTGGGGGCAGTTCGGCGCGACCGTGGCCCAGCTCGTCCGGGCCACGCGGACCAACGTGGCGACCAGCCTGGTCCACAGCGACACCACCCTCCGCAACCTGCTGATGAACATTGACGCCTACGCCACGGGCCCGGGCATCGAAGACCTGCGCGGGGCAGCGGCCGGGCGGCCCGCGGTGGTGGTCTCGGCGGGGCCGAGCCTCGCCCGCAACGTCGACCTGCTCGCTTCGCCCGGGGTGCGCGACCGGGTGGTCATCATCGCGGTGCAGACGGTGCTCAAGACCCTGCTTGCGCGGGGCATTCGCCCGCACTTTGTCACAGCGCTCGATCACCACGAGATGAGCCGGCGCTTCTACGAGGGTCTTCGCCCGGCGGATGTCGCCGGGGTTGAACTCATCGCCGAGGCCAAGGTCAACGCGGCGGTCACGCAGGCCTTCCCGGGGGTCATCCGCTTTCCGGCCGACGAGCGTCTGGACCAGGTGCTGGGGCCGGAGTTCGCCCGCCCGCGCGGCAGGGTTGAACCCGGAGCCACCGTCGCGCACCTCGCCTACCACTTCGCGCGCCACCTCGGCTGCGACCCGGTCATCCTGATCGGGCAGGACCTCGGCTTCACGCTGGGGCAGTACTACGCCGCCGGGGCCGCGATCCATGACGTGTGGGGGTGCGAACTCGGGCCCTTCCGCACGCTCGAAACGCTGGAATGGGAGCGGATCGCACGCTCGAAGGGGCTGCTTTCGCGCACCACCGACCAGCGCGGACGGGCCGCGTACACCGACGAGCAGATGAATGCCTACCTCGTGCAGTTCGAGCGGCACTTCGCCGACGACGCGGCGCGGGGGCTGCGGGTGATCGACGCGACCGAGGGCGGCGTCCGCAAGCAGCACACGCAGGCCATGACGCTCGCCGAGGCGTTGGAGGCCTGTGCCGATGCGCCGGGGCTCGACCTGCCGCGGGGGGAAGCCGCCCGGCCCGACGCGGGACGACTGCGGACGCTGTCGAAGCGGCTCGGCGAGGTTGAATCTCAGGCGCGGCGGGTGGGCGAACTGTGCGCCCGCACGCTCGAGGGGCTGGAACGCGTCCGTGCGGGCGATCCGCTGGGGAAGCACCAGCGGGTGATCGAGGCGGCGCGGGCCGAGGTGTTCACGCTGGAGCCGGCGTTCGGGCTCGTGCAGTTCCTGAGCCAGAACGCCGCGCTCAATCGCTACCGGGCGGACCGCGCCATCGCGCTCAGCGAGGGGCGCGACGCCCGCGAGACTCAGGCGCTGCGCGTGGAGCGTGATATCGCGAACGTGCGCTGGCTGGGCGAGGCGGCGGAGCGACTGGCCTCGCTGCTCGTCGCGGCGACGGGTGCGGTCGCGGGCGGCAGCCGCCTCACGCGCGACGCCGAAGAAGCGGCGCCCCGCGAGGCGAGCCTGAGCATCGAGCCCGCGCGCCACGGCGCGGCCCTGCTCTGGGTCGATCCTGACCGCGGCTCGCTCGGCGGCGCGAGGTCGCTCGACGCCCCCGCCGGGGCGGGCTGCAATGTGCTGCGCCTGACGCTCGAACGCCTGGCGCAGGCCCGCACGGTCGGGCGGGTGATCCTGCTGTGCGACGATCCGGAGCGGGTGCGCGCGATGGCCGGGCCCGCCCCCGCGGGCCTGGGCCTCGACTTCGTGCAGCGCGAGCGCCCGGGCGCGCCGATGCCGGCGCGCCGGGTCGCCTCGGCGCGGCGCTGGGGCGGCGTGAACTGGCGCGGCGGGCCGGGCGGGCTGCTGGCGCACGATGAGGTCTTCGATGCGCGTGAGGCGGCGTCGGTCGTGCGGATGTTCAACCTTCCGGGCGTGCTGGTGCTCGGCGCGGACTGGTGCCTGGTCGATCCCACGCTCACGGACGAGATCGTGATGCGTCACCGGAGCGCGCCGGACCAGCACCGCCTGGTCTTCTGCCAGGCCCCGCCGGGGCTGGCCCCCGTGTACGTGGACGCGGGGCTGATCCAAGATCTCGCGCACGCGGCGGCACAACCGGGGTCGCAGGCGAGCCTCGGCGCGCTCGTGGGCTACCAGCCGGCCGCGCCCCGGCCCGACCCCATCGCCAAGGGCGCATGCGTGACCATCGACGCGGCCCTGCGCGACCGCGCGGCGCGATTCATCGCGGGCGATGCGGCGTCGCTCGGCGCCATCCAGCAGGCCCTGCGCCCGCTGGGCGCACGGGCGATCGAGGCGCCTGCGAGCGAACTCGCACCCCTCGTTCACGAACGCCTTGCGGCGCTTGACGACCGGGGCCCGGCGCACCTCGAACTCGAACTCTGCACCGGGCGGCTCACGAGCGGACTGCTCGCCGCGTGGCGACGCGGGCCGTACGAGGTTCCCGAGCGCCTGCCCGCATCGCTCGAAGGCCTCGGGTCGCTGCTGCGCGACGCGGCGAGGGCGCGGCCCGATGCGCTCCTCACGCTCGCGGGGGCGGGCGACCCCCTCGGACACCCGCACTGGCTCGACGCGGTGCGGGCGGCCCGCGAGGCGGGCATTGCGGGCGTTCACCTGCGCACAGATCTTCTCTGCGACGAGGCGACGTGCTCGGCGCTGCTCGGCGCGCCGCTGGATGTCATCAGCATCGACCTCGGGGCCCACCGGCCTGAGACGTACGCCCGGCTGAGGGGCGTCAACGGGCTGGAGCTCGCCCGGACGAACGTGCTTCGGCTCGTGCAGGCGCTGCGGGCGGGGGAGGATTCGCCCTGGATCGTGCCGCGCCTGGTGAAGTGCGATGACGTGATCGGCGAGTTCGAGGATTTCTACGACTTCTGGCTCTCGCGCACGGGCGCGTGCGTGCTTGATCCGCTGCCCCGCGCGGTGGACGGCCTCGACGTGCGCCCCCTGCCCCTGCCCGAGCGGGCCCGGGCGCGTGCTGAGGCCGCCGGGCTCAGGGTGCTCAGCGACGGGTCCGCGGTGCTGGGCGCGGGGCGGCTGGCGGGCAATGTCTTTGCCGAGGGCCTCGCCCCCGCCTGGAAGCGCATCCGGCGCGAGCGGGCATCGCGCGAGCGAACCTCGCACGTCGCCGAGACCGCAGCGGCATGACGCCGGCCATTGCCATCATCCTCGCCCGCGCGGGCAGCAAGGGCGTGCCGGGGAAGAACATCGCGCCACTCGCCGGACGCCCGTGCATCGGCTGGAGCATCGCCCATGCGCTCGGTTCGGCGCGGGTGGGGCTGGTCGCGGTCTCGAGCGACGATCCGCGGGCGCTCGACATCGCCCGCGCCATGGGCGCCCGCGCGATCGAGCGCCCGGCGGAGCTCGCCCATGACTCGGCCCGCATCGACGACGCGGCGCGACACGCGGCGGAGGCGCTCGGCGTGGCGCCGGATGACCCGCGGCCGCTGGCGATCCTGTATGCCAACGTGCCCGTGCGCCCGGCGCGGCTCACCGATGCCGCGCTCGCGCTGCTGGAGCACGCGCGGGCGGACAGCGTGCAGAGTTACGCACGGGCAGGGAAGTTTCATCCGTGGTGGATCGCCCGGCTCGACGGGGCCGGGCGGGTGTCGCCCTGGGAGGGCGACGTGCTGAATCACGGAGTCTTCCGGCGGCAGGACCTGCCGCCCGCGTTCGTGCCCGACGGCGGGGTCATCGCCCTCACCGCCCGGGCCCTGTTCGGGCACGCGGGCGCAGCGCCCGGGCCGCACGCCTTCTTCGGGCGCGAGCGCCGGGGCATCGAAAGCGCGACGGTGGCGCTGCCCGGCGAGCACAGCACCGTGGTTGACATCGACGAACCGACGGACCTGCTCGTGGCGGCGGCGGTGCTCGGAGCACGGGCGACCAGCGAGGGTCAGGCCGGCACGCCCTCGACCCCGTAAAACTCCTCGATCACGGACTGCCAGTCCGAGGCGGCGTCGATGCCGATCATGCGCGCCTTGACCGCCGCGGCGCGCGGATGAAACGCGGCGAACTTGATGCCGAACTTCCGCATCGTGCGCCCGGTGATGCCCTCACCGTCGCGCCGGCCGTCATTGACCGCCAGCGCAAGGGAGAAGTGCTCTTCGAGCACGCGGCGCTGTTCGGCGAGCGTCGGCGGGCGTGCCTCGCGCCCCGCCATGAGATCGCGGGCCTGGCGGAAGATCCACGGGTTGCCGATGCACCCGCGCGCCACGCTCACCGCCCGCACGCCGGTGTAGGCGATCATGCGGAAGATGTCGCGCGCCTCCCACACGTCTCCCGAGCCGAAGATCACCCGCCCGGGGCGGGCTTGCACAATGGCCCGCAGAAGATCCCAGCGGCTGGGGCCGATGTACTTCTGCTGCACGCTGCGGGCGTGCACGGTGGCCCACGCAAAGCCCAGGTCAAAGGCCGCGTCGATGACCCGGCTGAAGGCCCGGGCCATCGCGGGCGTGTCGTCGTAACTGCGCCGGAGTTTCACGCTGAGCGGCACGCGCGCGGGCAGAGCCCGGCGCACAGCTTCGAGAATCGCGATCGCCCCTTCGGGCTCGGCGAGCCAGTGACCGCCCCGCGCCTTGGCGGCGACCTTCTTCACCGGGCAGGCGAGGTTGATATCGATCACCTCGAACGTGGGGCGATCAGGCGCGGATGGACCGCCGACCGGCGCGGGCCCGAACTCGCCGGGCCGGTTCGCGCCTGGTGCCGGCGTTTGCCCGTCGTCGCGGATGCCCACGCGCGTGCTGGGGAAGACCCCCGGCGTCTCGTACGCGAGATCGCGGTAGGCCCGGTCTCCCCGCGCACGCTGTTCGAGCATCTTGAGCGCCGCGGCGGCCATCTCGCCGGGGTCGCTGCCCATGATCTGCCCCGCGAGGGGGTGGTCTTCGTCCCCGCCGGGCACGTTGTCGTGCAGTTCGCCGAGATCGGCCTTGGCGAAGCCCTTGCCGCCGGCGAGGAGCGTGCGGTCGAGCAGGGCCTCGGTGACGCAGAAGGGGCAGCCGTGACGGCGCGCGACGATGCGCATCGCCGCGTCGCTGTAGCCGCAGAGCCCGGCCTGGAAGAAGGGCGCATCGAAGCCGGGCGCGGCGCGCGAGACGCGCGACTCAAACCCGCCCGTGCGCCGGACCTCGGCCCCGATCTCCGACGCGACCCGCGCGGGGTCGATGCCTTCGGCGCCCGGGGCGACGGCCGGGCTCGGGGGCGTGGCGTTGTGGCTCTCGCACGACATGGGCTATTGAAGCGCCTCGGCGGTCGCGCCGCCTTCGGCGGCAGGCCCGGCGACTCGTCCCGCGGCGTCAAGCGAGAGGTCGCCCCGGGCCAGGCACTGGCGCAGCCCTTCGTACGCCGCCGCGCACACGGCGGTCGCAAGGTTGAGACTTCGTTCACCCGGGAGCATGGGAAGCGCGAGACGCGCGCCGGCGAACTGCTCGTGGATGCGCGGCGGCACGCCCGAAGACTCGCGCCCGAAGACCAGGTGATCGCCCGGGCGAAGGTCGGCGTCGAAGATCGAACGGTCGGCGCGGGTGGAGAAGAGCCAGCGCCTCGCGCCGGGCGTCGCCCGGCGATAGACGCCCCAGTCGCGGTGCTCAAGGACGCGCAGGCGGGGCCAATAGTCCAGCCCCGCGCGCCGGCAGGCCTTCTCAGAGACATCGAACCCGAGCGGATGAATCAGGTGCAGCACGCACCCGAGCGCCACGCACGAGCGCCCGATGTTCCCGGTGTTGCTCGGGATCTCAGGCTGGTAGAGCGCGATGTGAAAGAGAGTGCCGGGCACGAACACATCCATCTATGCGGGCGGTGCGCCGCGCGCCGGGCCATCAGACGCCGGCCCGCGTTTGCAGGTGCGACGGCCCGCCCGGTCCAGGTCCCCCGCTGCTCGAAGCAGGCCGGTCCGCGCCGGACGGGGCCGCGGATTCACTTCGCGCGGGTGCGGATGTATTCATCCTCGGCTTCGCGCCTCGCCTTCACGCCGGGATCGACAAGCAGCACGGTCTCCACGGCGGACTTGAAGGCCGGCGTCCCCGCGACGCCGCGCCAGCGAACCACGCCGTCGGAGCTGAGCACCGCGGCGAAGGGCTGGATGCCGTCGCTGGAGCTGGAGAACTGGTCGCCCCGGACCAGGCTCAGCAGGCCGTTGGCGAGGTCCATGGTCATCCAGTGCTTGAGATCGCGCTGCACGGCCATGTTCAGAATGATCTGGCCCAGGCGCGCAGGGTCGGAGAACCGCGAGTTCGTTTCGGACGAGCGCGACGGGTCGTTAAACGTGCTGAGCACGCCGAAGACGAGAAGGTCACGCCCCTTGGCCCGCTGCAGGCGGTCCATGAGCGGGATGATCCGCTCGTGCGTCGCGGGCACGTCGGGGTGCCAGAAATAGAGCACCACGGCCCGCCCCGCGGCGCGCGGCGGCTGGGTCGGCAGCCATCCCTGCTCGGGCACCCGCACCTCGATGCGCGGGTCCGCCTCTTCGACGCGGCTGTTCTCGTCGCGCGGGAAGCGCGGCCAGTGCGCGTCCTCATACGCCTTGGCGTCGGGCGCGGTGAAGCTCACGTCCGGAATCTCGCGGAGGTCCACATCCTCGTTGATGGTGTCCGTCGCCAGGCGCGCCGACTCCGCACGCTCGGCCGCCTCCGCGAGGCGGTCGTTGAGGCTTTCGGCGTCCTCGCGGCTCTCGGCCACGAGCTCGTCCGCGGCGTCCTTCACCGAAGCGTTGCTGACATCGGCGTAGCGCAGGTTGCCCGCGCGGTCGATGAGGTAGAAATCGGGGTCCTGATCAACCTTCAGCAGTTCGCGGAACTTCCCGTCCGCGTCGTGCGCGGTGATGATGCCCGACTTCTCGGCGCGCGAGGCGGAGTCACCCGCGTCGAAGCCGCGCTGGTGGTGCACGGCCACGATGAGCAGCTCCTTGTCATCGTGCGCGGCCCGAATCTCGTCGAGCATGGGCATGATCTTCGTGGACTGCGGATACCAGCGGGCCCATGTCACCACCAGAATCGCCTTGCCCGCCCGGGCCTCGTCGGAGATCGCATCCTCGGGCGTGATGCTGGAGAGCGATTCCCACAGCCCTTCGGGCAGCGCGTGACGCTCCATCGCCTGGAGCTCGGTGCGCCGGGTGCCGTCGCCCTCGCGTTCGATCTGCGCGCTTGCCAATCCCACGCACATCGCCAACGACGCGATCCAGATTCTCATGGCAGGGGCTCCAAGGGTCCGGTCAGAAGGATGGGGCGCCGGGCTCCGCCGGCGCGTGGTCCAGTCTAGCCCGGACGCCTGCTTGACCGTCCGTCTTTCTTCGCCCGTGACACATGCGTGGCGCGCCAGCGATGGAGCGCCACGGCGCATGCCACGCCGACATTGAGCGAGTCCACGCCCGGCGCCATTCCGATACGCACCCGCCGGTCCGCCAGTTCGAGGGTGCCTGGTGAAAGCCCCGGGCCTTCGGCTCCGAGCACCAGCGCCAAACGCGCAGGAACTTTGAGATCACCATCGAGTTCGTCCGCCTCCGGGCCAGTCGCGAGGGACCAGATCGTGAACCCGAGCGACCGGAGCGCGCCCACGCCGCCCCCGGGCCAGTTCGGAGCATGAGCCCAGGGAACGGTCAAGACGTGCCCCATGGAAACCCGGATGGCCTTGCGGTAGAGCGGGTCGCAACATCGAGGGGTCAGCCACGCCGCTCCGCCCTCGCCCGCGAGGGCGGCGATGGAGCGAAAAATACCCCCAACATTGTCGTGATTCGAGAGGTCTTCGAGAACAACAAGGAGTTGCGCTTCGGCGGCGACGGCAAGCGGCTGCGGGGTCTCGCCGCGAAACCCCGATGCGAGCACCCCTCGATGGACGTGGAAGCCGCTGATTCGGTCCACGAGGCCCTGCGGCGCGACCAGAACCCGGGTCGTGGTCGCCCGTGTCCTGAGCGCGCTCAGGGCCGCGCCGAGTGTGGTTTGCGTCACGAGCACCGACTCGATCTCAAATCGAGAGGCGGCAAGCACATGCAGAACGAGGGCACCCTCGGCGATGAACCTGCCCCCGGGGGAGGCGAGCGTACCGGCATTTCCCCTATTCAAGGGATTATGAGGAGCCTTGAGCCAGGCATCCTTCTGGTTGAGGTACGGAATGAGCGCGGGATCGTCCGGGTCTGAAACGGCCCGGATGTTCGGGGCATCGGTCACAACCAAGGGTACTGCCGCCGCCTGAGAAATGCGGCTCGACTCCGTGCCCCGCGCGAACCGAAGGGGATGGGCTGACGTTGGGCTGGGAGCTTCTATGGACTGGTGGCAGGCGATTGTGCTCGGGATCGTGGAAGGCCTCACCGAGTTTCTGCCGGTGAGTTCGACGGGGCATCTCATCCTTGCGTCGGGCGCGATGGGGCTGAATGGTGAGGCGCACAAGGCGAATGTCGATGCGTTCAACGTCGTGATCCAGGGGGGCGCGATTCTCGCGGTGCTGGGGCTGTACCGGGGCCGGGTGCTCCAGATGATCCGGGGGCTGGCGGGCCGGGACCGGGCCGGCTTTCTCCTGGCGCGCGCGATCGTGATCGCGTTTCTGCCCGCGGCGGTGCTCGGGGTGCTGCTAGGGGACTGGATTGAAGCGAAGTTGTTCTTCCTGGGGCCCGTGACGGCGGCGCTGATGCTGGGCGGCGTCCTCATGATCGTGCTCGACCGGGGCGTGATGCGACCGAGGCGCGCCGAGCCCGAGGCCGCGCCGGGAGATGCCTGGATCGAGCGCCTCACGCCTGCGCGGTCGCTGATGATCGGCGCACTGCAGTGCGCCGCGCTCTGCCCGGGCGTCAGCCGTTCGATGATGACGATTGGCGGCGGGGTGATCGCGGGGCTGCGGGGGCGCCAGGCGGCGGAGTTCAGCTTTCTTCTCGGTCTGCCCACGCTCGGCGGGGCGTGCGTGTACAGCCTCGCGAAGAACGTGGCGGCGGCGCGGGAACGGGGCGGCCCGAACATGATCGAGCAGCTCGGCACCCTGAACATCGCGCTGGGCCTGGCGCTGGCCGCGATCTCAGCGTGGTTCGCGGTGCGGGCGCTGGTGCGGTTCCTGAACCATCACGGGCTGGAGCCATTCGGGTGGTACCGCATCGGTCTGGGGGCGCTGCTGCTGACGCTCTCGCTCACCGGCGTGATCGCGCTGTGACAGGCGCGAACGCGCGGCCCGGGACATCGCGGAACTGATCCCCGCGCACGCATGGGGTCGTCGCGGCGCGCGGGTCCGGCGGGTGCGGTTCCCGAACCGTTGGGGGTTGCGCGCCGGCGTGGCGCGCGTCAGCGCCCGAGTTCAGGCTTGAGGGCGAGCACATCGCGGGTGAGGCGTTCGAGAACCTCGTCAAACGACATCTCGGTGGTGTCGATGGCGATGGCGTCGTCGGGGCACTTGAGCGGGCTGTCGGCGCGCCCCGAGTCGATCTCGTCGCGCCGGGTGAGCGTGCGGGCGAGTTCGTCCGGATCGACGATCCGCTCGTTCTCTTCGCGGATCTGCTCGGCCCGGCGCCGAGCCCGCACGGCGACATCGGCGGTGAGGTAGAACTTCACATCAGCCTGCGGGAAGACCACGGAACCCTGGTCGCGCCCCTCGGAGACGAGGTAGGGGTATTGGCGCGCGATGAGCTGCTGCTTGCGCACCATGTGCCGGCGCACCTCGCTCATCGCGGCGATGATCGAGACGAACTCGTTCACGTCAGCATCGCGGATGCGCTCGTCCATGCTCTTGTTCCAGGCGAGCATGGTCGGGGGGTCGGCGGTCCAGTCAAAGTGGAGGTCGGCTTCTTCAACCTTGGCGCTGATGGCGCGCACGTCGTTGCGGGGCACGTCGTGATCGATGACGATGGCCGCGGCGGCCCGGTACATCGCCCCGGTGTCGAGCACGCGCAGACCGAGGCGGTGCGCGAGGGCGCGGGCGATGGACGACTTGCCGGTGCCGGCGGGGCCGTCGATGGTGATGATGACGGAGACGCGGGGCGAGTCGATGACGACCGGCCCGCTCACGGACAGCCCTCGTGCCGTGCTGATCGTGCCGCCTGGCTGGGACATGCGCGCTTCCCCATGGCGCCTCGCGCCTCACCCCTGCAAGCCATTACTCCTCGGCTCCGTCCGGTTCGTCCGGTCCGTCCTCAAGTTCGCCCAACAGGTCGTCAATCTCGTCATCGCCGGGTCGCGGTTCGTAGAGCAGCCCTTCCAGGGCGGCCCGGCTGCGCAGCACCCCCAGTGTAACATCCCCGGGGCCCCGGTAGTCAATCGAAAGTGCGCCGTCGAAGCCGACACCCTTGATCGCGTCGACCATGGGACCGAGGTCGAACCCGGTGTGCTTGACCGTGCCGGGTGCGATGGTGGAGTAATCCACGTCGCTCTCGCCCCCCGCAAAGCGGGTGGTGGATGCCGAAACGGCCCCGGCATAGGGGGTGAGGCGCTTGAGGTAGGCCCCCGCGTCCGGGGCGGCGGATGCACGCTCGAAGTCCGGGAATGTCATCACCCGGAACCGCCCGACGGACTTGATGAGTTCGGTGACCCGCTCGGGCCGGGCGGTCAGGCCCTCGCCGGGTACGAGCAGCAGGTTCAGTTCGAGTTTTTCCGCACGCTCGACGGCCATGCGCAGGCGATCGGCGGCTCGCTCGAAGGCATCGACGTTGTCGGGGCCGCTCACCTGGATCGCCGCCGCGTTGCACCCGAGCACATGGGCGGCCTGGATCACGCGCTCGGTGCGCTCGATGGCGCTGTCGCCGAGGTCGTCGGATTCCTCGGCGAAGGGCTGGGGGGTGTGCTCGACGAGCACGAGGCAGGCGCACGCGGCCTTGTCGGCCTGTTCGCGCAGCGCCTCGAGACGTTGACGGCTCGCCCCCGCGAGCAGGTCGGTGGTGAGGGTCAGCCCGTGCAGGCCCAGTTCCTGTCGCGCGAAGCGAGGCAGGTCGAGCAGGTCGAGCCTGGGCTTGCTCCGCCCCACGGGCTTGAGCAGCGGACGAAGACAGGATGTGGCAAGTGTGAGCAGCACGCGGCGGGACTGTACCGCCCCCGCCCGCGCCGGGCCATGCCCGTACGCTTCCGGCGCATGGTCCGCTTCTATCGCACCAAGCATCCGTCCGGGCGCCTCGGCGCGATCATCTTCTACGACCTCTGCCGGTGCATCACGGGGCTGGTGCTCTGCCTGTGCTACCGCTACAGGGCGATCGGGGCGGCGCGGGTGCCCCGCACGGGGCCGCTGCTGTTCGTGGCGAACCACCAGTCGTTTCTGGACCCGCCCATCGTGGGCACGGCGATCAACCGGCACCTCGACTACGTCGCACGCGTCGGGTTGTTCAAGTCACGCACCCTCAGCTGGCTCATCCGCACTCTCCACGCCCTGCCGATCCGCCAGGACCAACCCGACTCGGCGGCGATGAAGGAGTCCATCCGGCGGCTCGAACAGGGCGCGGCGGTCCTGGTCTTTCCGGAGGGAAGCCGCTCCGAGACGGGCGAGGTGGGCGAGTTCAAGCGCGGGGTGGCGATCCTGCTCCGGCGCGCCAGGTGCCCGGTCATTCCCGTCGCCCTCGACGGCGCATTCGAGGCCTGGCCCCGGCGCCGGCGGCTCCCGAGGCCGTGGGGGCGGATCACGGTGAAGTACGGCGAGGTGATCGAGGCCGAGGAACTGCTGGCGATGGGGCCAGACGGCGCTGTCGCCCGCCTGCAGCACGAGGTGGAGAGGCTGCTGGGCGAGATTCGGTCGGGTGCGCGTGCCGCCCCCGCTACCATGACCGCGTGAGTGCGTCGCCAAGGCCCGAACCATGCCCCGCGCCCCGGCAGCCCCGACGGGGTCCGTACGGCGCGATGCCGGCGAAGATCAGGCGCTTTGAGAAGACATACGACCCGGCGACAGGCGGCTACCGCGGGCGGCTTCGCTCGAAGCCGGACTTCGGCAGCGTCGAAATCGAAGTCGGGCGTCTCTGGTATGCCATGGTGATGCTGCTGCGTCCGGTGCGGGTGCTGGAGACGGGCACCTATTGGGGGTACTCCACGTCGATGATCGCCGCCGGGCTGCGCGACCTCGGGCAGGACGGGATCGTCACGAGCATCGACCCTGCGGAATCCAGCCACCTTTGGGAGGGCACAGCGTTGGCGCGCCACGTGCGGTGGATCTGCGCGCGCAGTCAGGACGCGGCCCCGACCCTGAAGGGCACCACCTTTGACATGCTCGTGCTGGATTCCGACCACCACTACCGCACGATCATGGAAGAACTCATCGCCTTCGAGCCCCTGCTCAAGCCGGGAGGGGTCATCCTGATGCACGACACGCTGTTCTTTGACGGCGTGGGGGCGGCGGTGAGGCAACTTCGAGAAAACCCCCGGTTCGAGGTGGTCACTCTCGACTCACCCCGGACCCACGGCAATCCCGGGTGGCGCTCGCCGGGCGTGACCATCTGCCGCAAGTTGAAGCGGAAGGGCGGGGCGCTGCGGTTCGATGAGTCGCTCGCCGATCTGTTCGTCGGTGACCCGAAGATGCCGGCCCTGGCGCGACGGGGCAAGAGGGCGGTCAACACGATGCCAGCCAGCCGCCATTCCGAAACTCGCGCCGCGCCACAGTCGAAGGGATGAGTTCAGGGCGCGCCTGAAGCCAGCCCACCAAGAACCACATGAATTCGGGCAGCACCCCGAGCGTGATGGGGCCCGGAACCCACACGGCGCGGGCGGCGCGAACGGCGCTCAGGTGCGACCAAGATGAATCGCCGGTCAGCGGATTCCAGGGGTCATCGCCGGGCCCTGGCGAGCCCAACACAAGGATGAAGTCCGGCTCGGCCTGGTGGAGCGCGGCCGGCATGAGTTCGCGCGGCAGGGGCGCAATGCGCTGCGACTGCGCGAGGCCGGAACCTGTCCCGAGGTGAGGCGGTACGCGCGAAGGATTGAGGAGGCAGCGCGCCCCCGCGCGTTCCGCGAGCTGGACGATCCAGCCGCCCGCGGCGCGGGCGGGCGCATCGAGGATGGCGAGGCTGGGTCCGGTGTCGTAGGGATTGACGTGTTCCTGTGCGTGCAGGAGTTGCTGGGTGAGCGAGGTGAGGAACGGGGCGCCGTCGCGCTGACGCATGGCGGCGCGGCGCAGGACGGCGTCAAAGAGGGCGTCGAGTGAGTGGGCTGGGGGGAAGGCCGGGGGTTCGGTCGATAACGGGAATGTCACGGACCCGGGCGCATGCAAGGCAGGCGCCGAAACGGCGTTGGGTGAGTGGGGAAAAGACTCGACGAGCGCGTCGAGGCCGGGAAAGTCTTCGAGCACGGGAAACCTCGGGCGGCGGAACCGCTTGCGCCGATTCAACCTAGGGTATTCTGCGGACCCAGGAGTGTGCAGGATGAAGGCAGGGCATCGGATGGCGTGGGCGACGGGCGTGCTGGCGATGCTCTGCGGGCTCGCGCTGGGGCAGAATGGCGAGACTCCGAAGGAGACCCAGCCGGGAGCCGGCGGGCAGGAGGCCGGCCAGCCCGCCGGTCAGCGCCCGACGCGCCCGGGAAGTTTCCTCCGGGGCCCGGCGGGTCAAGGTCAGCCGCGCGTCACGGGTGGCGCCCCGGGGCAACCCGAAGGCGGGGCTCCGGCGGGCGCGGGAGAGCAGCCGGGCGCGGGCGACGGAGGGACCGTGCCGGAACGGGCGGCGCTGCCCAAGGTTGATCCAAGCGTTGACGAGATCGAGTTCACGGCGTTTGCGGAGGGTGTTGAACTCAAGGACCTGGTGGAGTTCGTGGCGCAGACGCTGGGCATCCAGGTTGCGGTTGATCCGGCGCTGTCGGGGACGGTGGCGTTTACGAGCGGGTTCACCGTGCCGCGCGGGCAGTTGCTGTCGCTGCTGAACTCGCTGCTGGAGCAGCAGAACTACTCGATCGCGCCGGAGGCCGAAGGGTGGTATGTGGTTCGGTCGGCGGCGGATGTGCGGGCGCGGCCCCTGGCGGGGGGAGAACTCGCGACGACGCGCCTGATCCGCACGCCCAATCTCAAGCCCAGCTCGCTGCAGACGGCGATTGAGACGCAGCTGGGAGCGCGGATCGCCGGCCCGCAGGGCCAGGGCGGCGGGGCGGCCTCCGGGCTGCGGATCGCGTATCTCGACGATCTCGGCGTGATCGTGATGACCGACACGCCCTCACGGGTGAAGGTGGTGGTCGAACTCGTCGAGGCGATTGTCAAAGAGCAGCTGGCTCTGGGCTGGGTGCGCTTTGAACTGAGGTATCTTGCGGCGCCTGTGGCGCGCGACCGGGCCATCGAACTCGTGGGGGGCACGGGCACATCGCGCGCGACGGTTCGCCTGCCGCAGGGCCCGGGCCAGCAGCAGCAGCAGCAGCAGGTGCCGACGACGTCCGGGAGCGGGGTGGAGACCTTCGCCGACCGGCTGCGCGTGGACCCGCTGGGCAATGCGTTGATCTTCCGCGGGCGGGAGGACGAAACGGCGCTGGTGCGCAAGGCGCTGGAAGTGATCGACCAGCCTTCCACGCTCGTGTCCAAGCGCTACTTTGCGGGCGTGGATGCGCGGGCAATCGCGAATCTCGCGTCGCAGCGCGGGCTCGGCGAGATCACGTACTTTGATTCTGGGCAGACCACGCAGCAGCCCAACTTCGGCGGGGGCGGGTTCAACCAGCAGTTTCAGCAGTTGCAGGCGTTGAGCCAGCAGCAGGCGCTCCAGGGCGGGCCCCTGATGGTGGTGGATGAGTACCGCGGGTACATCATGTATTCCGGCACGAGCGAGCAGCATGAGCAGATGGCGGGGCTGGTCGCGGAGTTCAAGCCCGAGGATGAGTCGATCACCATCGGGATCTACAAGCTCAAGCACGGCGATGCGCAGACGGTTTCTGACCTGCTTCGCGCCGTGGTGCTGGGTGAGGACCTGGTCGCGACGGGCGGGTTGCTGCCCCAGAACCAGGGGGGCGGCAACCAGCAGAACCAGCAGAACCGCACGCAGCAGAACCGCAACAGCGGCAACCGCCCGCCCCGGGCGCTCGGCTCGGTGGGCGAGGGGGAGCTGGGCTTCACGGGGGACCCGGCGCTGGTGGAGATCACGGCGGACACGGAGAACAACCAGTTGGTCATCAAGGCGCCGGCGCGGTCGCAGCGGGAACTGGAGCGCATCGTCGCGGGGATCGACATCCGCCGCCCGCAGGTGTATGTGGATGTGAAGATCGTGGCGATCTCGGACAGCGAGGCGACGCGCCTGGCGTTCGAGACGCAGCTCATCAACGCGCAGGGCGCCGGCGGCGCGCTCCAGCAGAACTGGGGGCTTACGGGGGTGCCCACGGGCGGATCGTTCATCACGCCCCGCACGGTGGCGGCGGCGCTGCCCGGGTTCACGGGGGCGGTGATCCTTTCGGAGTACGTGCCCTTTGTGATGACCGCGACGCAGGACGTGAGCGACGTGCGGATCGTCTCGAACCCGACGCTGCTGGTCGATGACAACGAAGAGGCGGAGATCATCAATGTCCGCCAGGAGCCGACGACGACGACGAACAACATCGGCAACGGGCAGACGACGACGACGTTCCAGGGGTACGAGGATGCAGGAACGACGCTGCTCGTGACGCCCCGGATCAGCGCGGGCGGGTACATGCGGCTGTCGTACGAGATCACGCTGTCAAACTTCGAGGGCCTGGCGACGGGGGGCATCCCCCCGCCGCGCACGGAGCGAACGATCCGCGCGGACTCGGTGACGATCCCGGGCGACGCGACGATCGTGGTGGGCGGCATCAAGATCGACGACACCCGGAAGACGGTGGCGAGACTGCCGTTTATCGGGGAGGTGCCGCTGCTCGGGCTGCTTTTCAGCGATACGCGGGAGAGCACATCGGGGTCCGTGCTCTACGTGTTCATCACGCCGCGCATCCTGAGCGACCGGAACTTCGGGGGGCACCGGCTGCTGACCGAGGGGCCGCGCAAGGTGGCGGATATCGCGCCCGATGCGCCGGCGCTGGAGTATGCGCCGATCCCGATGCTGCCGGCGGGGAATCCGGAGTAGGCGTCGGTGGAGAGCCCGGCCCGGCGGGCCGGGCGACCGGGGCAGCACACAGCGAAAGGCGTCGAGTGGCGAAGGTTGCGCGGCGGGAGAATGGAGGGGGCACGGCGCTCGCGGTGAGCGACCCGGTGCTCGCGCTGCGCAGCGATGCGCGGGTCGCGGCGTGGAGCGGGGCGCTGGGGCTTTCGCCCGAGCAGGCGCGCCAGTTTCGCGAGGCGCCGGGCTCGGATGTTGAACCGCTGGAGGCGCTGCTGGGCATCCTGGCGCTGGATGAGCAGCAGGTGCTGGAGCGCATCGCCCTGCGCACCGGGCTTGAGTTCGTGGGCGACCCCCGGCCCGAGGAGTCTTCCGCCCGGTTCTACGAGGTGATCCCGCCCGACGCCGCCCGGGCTCACCACGTGGGGGCGATCGCGAGCGACGGGCACATGATGACGCTCGCGACGGCCCAGCCGCTGGCGCCCGCGGTCTTCACGCTCATCGAGGAGCGGTTGGGAATGCCGGCACGGCTGGTGCTCTCGACGCGGGCCGCGGTGGCCAACCTCATCAACCGCGGCTACGAGCAGAAGGGCGACCTCGTCACCGAGATCATCGACGAGATGCCGCTGGATGACGCGGCGATCTCCTCGGCGGCGGCGGCCTCCTCCGGGGCGGACCTGCTGGCGCTGGCGCGCCAGACTCCGGTGATCCGCCTGGTGAACATGATCCTCTTCGAGGCGCTGCGCCGCCGGGCGAGCGACATCCACGTGCACCCCGAGGAGAACCGGCTGGTGATTCGGTTCCGCATCGACGGCCTCCTGCACGATGCGTTCTCACCCCCCCCGGGGCTGGCGGCGGCGATCAGTTCGCGCCTGAAGGTGATGACGGAGCTGGACATCGCGAACCGCCATTCGCCCCAGGACGGGCAGACGGCGGTGCGCATCGGGCAGCGGAAGGTGGACATCCGCATGTCGGTGATCCCGTCGATTCACGGGGAGCGGATCGTGCTCCGCCTGCTCGACCAGACACAGACGCAGCTGTCGCTTGACGCGGTGGGCATGAGCAAGAAGATGCAGGCGCAGCTCATGGACCTCATCGAGCGGCCCAACGGCATGGTGCTGGTGACCGGACCGACGGGGAGCGGCAAGACCACGACGCTCTACGCGGCGCTGGGGCGCATTGACCGGTCGAGCCGCAACGTGATGACCATTGAAGACCCGGTGGAGTACCGGCTCGAGGGCATCAGCCAGATGCAGGTAAACCCGAAGCGGAACGTGACCTTCGCCACCGGGCTGCGGGCGCTGCTGCGCCAGGACCCCGACGTGATCCTGGTGGGCGAGATCCGCGACGCCGAGACCGCGAGCCTCGCGGTGCAGGCCTCGCTCACGGGGCACCTGGTGCTGGCGACGCTGCACACGAACGATGCGCCGGGCGCCATTCCGCGCCTGATCGACGTGGGGATGCAGCCGTACCTGGTGACGAGCAGCCTGCTCGGCGTTCTGGCACAGCGCCTGGTGCGCCGCAGGTGCGCCGCCTGCGACGGCATGGGCAAGGCGCCCGCCGGGGCGAAGGCCGGAACGAAGTGCGACGTGTGCCAGGGGCTGGGGTACCGCGGACGCCTCGCGGTCTATGAGATCATGAGCATGACCGATGACCTGCGGCGCCTGACCGCCCAGCGCGTGGACGGCGTGACGCTGCGCCAGGCGGCGGTGGAGTCGGGCTTCCGCACCATGCGCGACGATGCGCTGGAGAAGGTGAAGATGGGCCTGACCGACGAGGCCGAGGTCTTCCGCGTGCTGCATGGGGGGTGAATGAGTGTGGCAACTCGCCCGATGCGGGGCATACTTGTTCCTGGTGGCGGGATCGCTCCAGGCGCGCTGGACGTTGAGCGAGTGGGCCGGATGTGTTGCGTGGGGCCTATAATTTCGCCCGCGATTTCGCCCAGGACACGGTCCGGCACAGGGCGTGGCTCAACCATCCGGATTGGGAGCGGCGCATGAGTACGAAGAGAGTGGTCGGAGGGCGAGCGACCGTCAATACGCGAGCGCTGGTCGCCGATAGCGTGGTGATGAAGCGAAGCCGGGGCAAGACTGGAAAGCCGGGCCAGCCCAGGGCGATCGAGGATCGCGACACGCCGCGGACACTTCCCAAGGCCGGGTACTGGGAACTCCCGGAAGTGCCGAGAATGCCGTTCTACTGCGTGAGCCCCGGCAGGGGCGAGTACGTCGGGCCATTCAGACTTCGCCGCGTCGCCGAGGCGACCGGACGCAAGGTCTTTCAGGATGATCCGGACGCGTTTCTCTTCGGGGGCTGACGCACCGGAAACCGCCGCCACGCACGGACATCGCGATTCCTGCGGTGCGGCGGGGGCGCTGCCCGCCTCGTCATGTTCGGCGATGAAGTCCAATGCAAACTTCTTGCTAGAGCGGTTCTAATCCAGGCGTGGCGAGTATCCGCAGTGTTTGAAGCAGTTGGCGGCATCGGCTGGCGTGACCTGGTCGAGGACTGACTGCATGGCGTTCCAGAGCGCTTCGACGGGTCGGCAGGCCATTGATCGCAGCAACTGCTTGATCTTCGAGAAGATCATCTCGATGGGGTTGAGGTCGGGGCTGTAGGGCGGCAGGAAGGTCATGGCCGCGCCGCGAGACTCGATGAGCTTTCGGGCG
>JADLCM010000063.1 GCA_020847175.1 Phycisphaerales bacterium | reverse complement strand
GGCGCGGCCATCCTGGCTCCTGTTCCGACGCCTTCCTCGACGCCAGCAGGAAACCTACACCAATCTCAATCACAGCGCAACCGAACCTGCGCCGTACAGCGCTGAACTTGGAGTGGAAACGCTCTAGAATGGTGAGGTCACGCAGCCCAACACATCGCGACAACGCTTGTGGAGAGAAACGAATGAAGAAGCCTCTCGCAGTCGGAACCGTCGGCTTCCTGGTGTCCCTCGCGGGCGCTGACCCGGTCATCAGCAACCTCACCAGCACCGGTTCGACCGGCACGAACCTCGGTGTCAAGGCGGCCGGCTTCCGGATGCCGGTGGGGGCGTCATTCCGCCTCGACGGAGTCACGATCGGGGCGATCGCTGCCGTCGGCCAGCCCGTGCATCCCACGTTTGCCATCTTCGAGGGTGACGCGGCGCCGACCACGCAGGTCGTCACCCTGCGCGTGCCCGCCGCGGTCGCCACGGGCCTGATGCGGCTCGTGCCGGTGCGCGGCGTCGAACTCGAAGCGGGTCGCACGTACTGGATCGTGGGGAGTTTCGGAGGCGGAGGCGACGTCATTTGGGCGCAGAACAACGATGTGCTTCCCACGGGTCTCGCGACGCACGTGGGGTATCTCTTCAACGGGAATCCGAGCAGCGTCGAAAACTCCTACCGGCTTGACGGCACCTGGTCTGAGGCGTGCATCAACTTCGATGCGCTCCCCGGGGCCGACAACATCATCGGCACCGCGGATGATGTGCCCATCGCCGCGCCGGCCTTGTTTCTGGATCAACCCGCGCAAGTGACGACCGACTTCATGACCCAGGGCGTGGTCTTTCTGCCCAACCCCGGCGAGGACAACCGGCACGAGATTCTCACCAACGACACCTTCCCCGGGCGATCGATCAGTTCGGAGCCGAACCTGTTCACCACCGCAGGCAGCGGGCTCGGGCTCGACGGCCAGATCAACGCGACCTTCATGGCCCCCGTCTACAGGGTCGAGGCGGGCATCGGCCTCTCGGGTTCGAGTGAAACTCTCGAGATCTTCGACGGCTCGGGAGCCCTCATCGATTCGGCATCCGGCACGATTGCCCGCGTCACGCTCGAATCGTCCCGCCCCATTGCCTCGATGCGCCTGCGCGGCACGGGCGGCCCGACCACTTCGGCCCTCGACGACCTCTGCCTGGGCTTCTTCCCCCCGGCCTCCTGTCAGGCCGATCTCACCGGCAGCAGCGACCCCAACGATCCCGCCTACGGCGTGCCCGACGGCTTCGTGGACGCCTCTGACTTCTTCTTCTACCTCGATCGCTTCGTTGAGCCCTGCCCGTAACCCGCGCAATGCGACGTACTGGTACGAGACCGGAGCCCGGGGCGACCCCCCGGGCTCTTGAGCTGTCCGGGCCGCTCGCCGATGCTCCGCTGGTCCCACGTTTGTCCGATGGTCGATATTCCGTCCCATGACCCTCGCGGCAGAGACCTTCGCCCGCTGGCAGGCCGAATCACGCCTTCTCGACCGCCTGCACCTGGTCTTTGTCGTCGGGCCGCCCAAGTGCGGCACCACGTGGGTGCAGAAGACGCTCGGCTCGCACCCGCGCTGCCGCGCCTCGGGCGAGGCGCACCTGGCCACCCGCCTCGCCCCCGCCCTCTCGCAGGGTGTGCGCTGGTACACGCAGCAGCAGGACGGCCAGAGCCGGCAGGCGGGGCACCGGACCTCAACCTGGATCACCCCGCTGGACGAGGCCTGCCTGCTGCGCCAGGCGATGGACCGGGTGCTGATCGGCTATCTCCGGTCGACGCCCCCGGACAAACTGCACGGGCTCACCCACCTTGCCGACAAGACCCCCGGGCACGCCCGCCAAGTGCCGCTCCTCGCCGATCTATACCCCTCGGCCCGTTTCGTGTGCGTGGTGCGCGACGTGCGCGACGCGGCGGTGAGCGCCTGGCACCACTTCTCCCGCATCGGCCTCAACATCCTCGGCCCCGGGCCGCTCGAAGCCGCCGCCGAGGTCTACGCCCGCGACCACTGGGCCGAACTGCTGCGCCACTGCCGCGCCGCGGGGGCGGCCCTGGGCCCCGCGCGCTACACCGAGGTGCATTACGAGCACTACAAGCGCGACCCCGAGGGCACGGCCGGGGCGCTCTTTGCCTTCTGCGGGCTGGCGTGCGACGAGGCGACCGTGCGTGAGTGCGTCCGGCGCAATGACTTCCAGGCGATCACCGGGCGACCGGCGGGCGAGGAAGCCCCGGACTTCCATCGCAAGGGGATCGTGGGCGACTGGCGCAATCACTTTTCAGAGGCGGCGGGGCAGCACCTTCTCGACGTGGCCCGCGAGCGGCTGAACCTGGGGACAGGCGCCCCGGGGAGCGCGGCTTCGGCTGCTGTGAGCGCGCCCGCGCTTTGAGCGTGCCGCGCCTCGGCTCATGCCTTCCCGGCGTCGAACCTGAAGACCCGGATGCCCAGCAGCGTGCCCCCCACGCCGATGCCCACGAGCACGAGGCAGGGCGTGAGCATCTGCGCGGGCGAGTAGCCGCGCCAGAAGGCCCCTTCCATCGCCTCGATCGCCCAGCGGATCGGGCTGATCGCCCCGGCGGAGCGCATCCAGCCGGGCATGAAGACCGCCGGCACCATCGCCCCGCCCATCATGGCGAGCACGAGCATCACGCCCCAGCCGATGCCGCTCACGCTGGCCTGCGTCCGTCCGCAGACCGAGATGAGGAGCATCACGCCCACGAACCCGATGGCGCCGCTCACGATCGCGGCGCCCAGCAGGGGCAGCGAGGTCGGGCGCACGCCAAGAAAGAGCACGCCCACCGCGAGCACCAGGCTGACCACCACGAGGTTGACGATGAGGCATGCCAGCGCCTTGCCCAGCAGCACGTTGCGCCGGGGCATGGGGGCGAGTTCGAGTCGGGTCAGCGTGCCGCGCATCCGCTCGCTCACGAGCGAGAGCGCAAAGCCGAAACTCGCGCTCATCATCGCCCAGGCGACGGCCTGTGGAAACGAAATCTCAAAGGCCGAGCGCGGCCCGGTGCGCTGTTTCGCCTCGATCTCGCGCACGTCGATCCGCACCGGCTCAAAGCGCGCCGTGCCGCCCGGGTTCGCCGGGTCGTCCGAGGTCACGTCCGAGGTGAAAAGCCCGTCGAGCGCCCCGAGAAAGGCCCGCAGTGGCGCAAGCCGGGCCTGGTCATCGGCGGGGGCCGTGTCGAGCGAGGCGAGGGCATCGCGTGCGACCTTTCGCATCGCCCCGGGCTCCGAGAAGAGCGTCTGGAACCGCTTGAACGCCTGTTCGGTGATGATCCCCTGCACCATGCCGCCCTCCGCTTGGCGCGAGGGGTCGAGGGCGAGCTCCAGGCGTGCGGGCTCGCCCCAGAAGGGCCGACCCGCGGCCTCGCCGTACCCCGCCGGGACGATCAGCGCCCCCGCCGCCTTGCGGGTGCGGACGAGCGCCCGGGCTTCGTCGGCATCCGCGGCGCGGATGAGCGAGAGGCCCTTGGCGCCCTCCAGCGCCGCGAGCAGTTCCTTCGAGGGCTCCGTGCCGTCGAGGTCGGCGGCGGCGATGGTCACCCGGGCGCCCCCGCCCCCGCCGGTCGCGCCGGACATGATCGACCCGAAGAGCACCGCGTAGATGATGGGGAATGCGAGCGTGAAGAAGAGGCCCATCCGATCGCGGGACATCATGCGCAAGTCCTTGATCGCCAGGGCCCAGATGCTCCGCATGGTTCAGTCCCTTTCAACGGGGGCGGGTTGTGCCCCGCGCTCCCACCGGCCGCGACCATCCGCCGGGGCCGCGCATGTGCAGGTGATTCACGCCCCGGCGGCTTCGCGTGCCGCGCGGCTACTCGTCGCGCAGCGCCCTGCCGGTGAGGCGCAGGAAGACAGATTCGAGGTCGGCGCGTTCCAACCGGATGGTGCGCGCCCCGCGCCCGCGCTCGCCGGCGAGCAGCCGGGCGAGATCGTTCAGGGGATCGGTGGTTTCGATGCGCTCTTCGCCGTCATCGCGCCCGAGCACGATGGTCTCCGGCCCGCCGTGGGCCGCGATGAGTTCGGGCACCGTGCCGAGCGCAAGCAGCCGGCCCTGGTCGATGATCCCGACGCGGTCGCAGAGCCGCTGGGCTTCTTCCATGTAGTGCGTGGTATAGACCACCGCCTTGCCGCGCTGCTTCAGCCCGCGCACAAGGTCCAGGATGCCCGCCCTCGATTGCGGGTCAACCCCGGCGGTGGGCTCGTCGAGCAGCACGACCTCCGGGTCGTTCAAGATCGCGGCGGCGAAGTTCAGGCGCCGCTTCATCCCCCCCGAGAAGGTCTTGACCAGCCCGCGCGCCCGATCCGCCAGCCCGACGGCGCCCAGGGCTTCCCGGGCGCGGGCGGCAGACTCCTTCGGGGTGTGTCCGTAGAGAGCCGCGAAGAGCCGGAGGTTCTCCTCGGCGCTCAGTTCGTCGTAGATCGCGAGGTCTTGGGGCGCCACGCCGATGCAGCGCTTGGCCTCGTTCGCCGGGGGGGTGAAGCCCCCGGCGCCGACCCGCACGCTGCCTCGGTCGGGGCGGAGGAGCCCCACGCACATCTTCGCGATGGTCGTCTTCCCCGCCCCGTTTGGGCCGAGAAGGCCGAAGACTTCGCCCGGGCCGACCTCAAAGGAAACCCCGTTGACGGCGGCGCGCGCCCCGAACGACTTGCTCAATTCCTGGACCGCGAGCATCGAAGCCTCCTGCGCTTCCCGTGCATCGTCGCTGAAATGTCTACGGAACGCACGCCGGCGCTTGCACGCACTGGTTCGGAGGGAGGGGCAAATACCCCAGATTGACACCGGTTTTTTTGGATGGGTTGAGGCGACAAGGGGAATGTCTGGTTCTGCCGTAAGTGCTTGTCGTTCCAAGATGTTCGCAGCGTCGAAGAACCCGGCTCGTGGACGATGGGTTCGCGTTTTGTGTGTATATTCGCGCAAAGTTGAAAAATCCGGGAACAAGCGCTTGCATAGGTTCCTCGGACGTGGGAATGTATAGGCATACGGCTTCGTGGCGAAGCCGCACATGGAGATCGGGGCGCCGGCGGGTTGCGCCGGGCCCAGTGGGGAATCAGGCGGCAAGAACGGAAGGCGATTCGAGGAAGTGTCCTCGGACGGTTCAACTTCGCCGCGCTTTCGTGGAGGAAGGACGACACATGCGCATCGGAAACAAGATTTCGGCAGGATCTCTTCTGGCACTCTGCGGGGTGTGCTGTTTCAGCGGCGCGCTGAACGCAGAGCCCGTGAAGGCCGCGAAGAACGAGAACCCCTCGTTGGACAAGGTCAACCTTCAGAAGCAGGCCCCGGAAATGACGACGACCAACGTGGCGGGTCGTCGCGCCAAGAGCGGCGGCGTGGGCCCGCAGGGCGCCAACGACCTGTGCGCTGACGCCCAGGCTGTGACCCTCGGCTCGGTCACTTTCGGCTCGACCCTCGCGGCGACGGTTGACTCCGTGCCCACCTGCGGCACGACGGTCAGCGCCCCCGGCGTGTGGTACAGCATCGTCGGCGACGGCACGACCTTCACCGCCGACCTGTGCAACGGCTTCACCACGTATGACTCCAAGATCAGCGTCTTCTGCGGCGGGTGCGCCACCCCCGTCTGCGTCGCCGGCAACGACGATTTCTGCGGCCTGCAGTCGAGCGTCAGCTGGTGCACCACCGCGGGCGAGACCTACCTCATCCTCGTCCACGGCTTCAGCAGCTCCACCGGCGACTTCGAGCTCTCGGTCAACAGCGACGGCCTGACCTGCGGCGGGGCCGTCCCCTGCACGCCCTGCATCTTTGAATGCCCGATCGGCGCCACCCCCGAGGGCGAGCCCGACTGCTTCGACCTCTACGTCGATGCCACCAACGGCGGCTGCAACAGCACGCCCGAGATCTTTGGCTCCGCCAGCGTCGGCGGCGGCGACATCTGCGGCACGGCCGGCACCTTCCTCGGCCTGTACGACAACGGCACCCCCTCCAACCCCAACGACGACTTCATCACCAACTTCCGTGACACCGACTGGTACCAGTTCACCCTCACGGCGCCCACCGAGGTCACGCTGACCGGCTCCGCCGGCTTCGACGTGCTCTTCGGCTTCGTCGACATGAACGGCGGCTGCGCGGGCGCGGGCGGCTTCACCGCCTCGGTCACCGGCACCGGCTGCCAGACCGTCACCGTCACCAAGAAGATGCAGCCCGGCACCTACGTCGCCTTCGTCGGCACGCAGGGCTTCACCGGCGTCGCCTGCGGCAGCGAGTACTCCTTCAACCTCACGGGCGTCCCCTTCTTCCCGCCCACCAACGACACCTGCGACGCGGCGGTCCCGGTCGCCATCAACAGCACCACCCCCGGCAGCACCTCCGGCGGCGGCGTCGACGCCGGCCTGCCCACCTGCGGCACCGCGATCACGGCCCCCGGCGTGTGGTACACCGTCGTCGGCGACGGCACGTCGCTCACGGCTGACACCTGCACCTTCACCAACTACGACACCAAGATCAGCGTCTTCTGCGGCGACTGCGCCCTCGGCGAGTTCTACTGCGTCGGCGGCAACGATGACTCCTGCGGCCTCAACAGCAGCCTCACATGGTGCTCCGAAGCCGGCAAGCTCTACTACATCCTCGTTCACGGCTTCAGCTCCGCCGAAGGCGACTTCGACCTCAACCTCTTCAGCGACGGCATCGCCTGCGCCGAGCCCCCGCTCTGCGCCCCGTGCGTCGTTGACCCGGCCCCCGGCGCCACCCCCGAGGGTGAGCCCGACTGCTTCGACCTCTACGTCGATGCCACCAACGGCGGCTGCAACAGCGTGCCCGAGGTCTACGGCGCCATCGCCTGCGGCGAGACCGTGACCGGGACCAGCGGCCACTACCTCGGCCTGTACGACAACGGCACCCCCTCGAACCCCAACGACGACTTCATCACCAACTTCCGCGACACCGACTGGGACCTCTTCACCCTCGACGCGCCCAAAGAGGTCACCATCACCACCCGCGCCGAGTTCGATGTGCTCGCGGGCGTGGTTGACCTGAACCTCGGCTGCGGCAGCGCCGCCTTCGCCTTCTCCAACACCGGTCTCTCCTGCACCACGGTCACCGCCTCGGGCATTCTCGCCCCCGGCACCTACGTCGTCTTCGTCGCCACCAGCGACTTCGCCGGTCGTCCCTGCGGCCTCAACTACAACGTGACCATGGACTGCACCGACCCCGTCCTCCCCGAGAACGATTTCTGCGAGGACGCGATCTCCGTCGCCATCGGCTCGACGACCCCCGGCACCACGTCGGGCGCCACGATCGACCTCGACGCCCCCTTCTGCGGCTCGGGCGGCGTGACCAGCCCCGGCGTGTGGTACAAGGTCGTCGGCAACGGCAACACCCTCGATGCGTCGCTCTGCAACCCCAACCGCACCTTCGACACCAAGCTCAACGTCTACTGCGGCGATTGCGGCAACTTCATCTGCGTCGACGGCGTTGACGACTCCTGCGACGGCCTCGGCTCCAACATCACCTGGTGCTCCGAAGCCGGCAAGGAGTACCTCATCCTCGTCCACAGCTTCGGCGGCCAGACGGGCACCTTCGACCTCGTGGTCACCGACTTCGGCCCCGGCTGCACCCCGTCGGTCACCTGCCCCTCGTCGTTCTGCGCGGCGGACCTCACCGGCTCCTCCGACCCGAACGATCCCTCCTACGGCGTGCCCGACGGCCTCGTCGACGCCTCCGACTTCTTCTACTACCTCGACCAGTTCGTCAACGGCAACCTCGCCATTGCCGACCTCACCGGCTCGAGCGATCCCAACGATCCCTCCTACGGCGTGCCGGACGGCGATGCGGACGCGGACGACTTCTTCGTCTACCTCGACCGCTTCGTGGCCTGCCAGCCCTGAGTTTGTGTCCCTTGCCCGCCGGGCCGCGTAGGCCCGACGGGCCATCGTTCTGACCCAGAGGGCCCGTGCCGAGAGGCGCGGGCCCTTGTGTTTTTGGAGGGGCTCCGGGCCGGCCCCGGCTCCCCGGTTCAACGCCGCGGATCACGACCGTGGAGCAACTCTCCTACCCCGTTCCGGCGCGCCGGTCATGTGCTTGGCTGAGCCTGCACGGGGTCATGGCGCGCAGCATGCCCGGCACAGGCGATGGCCAGAGCCGAGGCCTGCGCTCGCCGCCCGCAAAGCAGGCGGGAGCGCCACGCGAACCAGAGCGCCCGCGAGCCAGGCGTCCAACCGGGGCCCGCTGCGGCAATCTGTGTCGTCCTGCCCGCTTCCGCCGCTCCCGCTTGCCTCCCCAGCGAGCGTCCGGCGATCTACTCCTCACCCCGGTACACGCACCCGCTCGTCGGCGTCTCCCAGATTTCGATCCGGGCGAGCAGGGGTACGCCCGGGCGCAACGCGCGCCAGATCCAGCGCGCCAGGTTCTCCGTGGTCGAGGGCCCGATCTCCGGCAGGTCATTGAGAAAGGCGTGGTCGAGCCGGTCGAAGATGGGGCGAAACGCCCGCGAGATATCCGCAAAGTCCGTGACCCACCCCGTCGCCGGGTTCACCGGCCCGGCGACCACGACCCGCACCAGGTAGCTGTGGCCGTGAAGGTTGCGGCACTTGTGCCCCTCGGGCAGGTGCGGCAGGCTGTGGGCCGCCTCGAACCGGAACTCTTTGAAGATCTCCATCGTGCCCAAGGATACGCGAAGCCCCCGGCATCAATGCCGGAAGCGCCGCATCCCGGTGAGCATGCACGTCACCCCGGCGCGGGCGCACACGTCCAGCGTCTCCTGGTCGCGGCGCGACCCGCCCGGGTGCACGATGAGGCGCACCCCCGCCTCGATCAGCAGCGAAGGTCCGTCGGGGAAGGGGAAGAACGCGTCCGAGGCCGCGACGCCCCCGCGTGCCCGATCTCCCGCCTTGGTGATGGCGAGGCGGCACGACGCGACCCGGTCCATCTGCCCCGCGCCGGCCCCGAAGAGGCGGATCGCCTCTCCATCGCGCCCGCCGATGCACACGGCATTGGAGGTGAGTGCCCGCACCACCTGCTCCATCACCCCGGCAGCCTCCAGATCGCGCCGGTCCGGGGCCGGGCCCGCGGCGTGGGTCCAGGTCTCCGGGCGGGAGGGGCTCAGGTCGCGTTCCTGCACCAGGACCCCTCCGGGGATCGACCTGAACTCGACCGAGCCGGGGCGAGTTGGATCGAGCGGACCGATCTCAAGCAGGCGCACGAGGCGCCAGCGTGCCTTCAGCAGGTCCGCCGCCCCGGGTTCGAACGCCGGGGCCGCGATCACCTCAAAGAAGAGAGCGGGGTCGGCGAGGCGTTCGGCGGCCCCGAGGGTGAAGGGGCGGGAGCAGGCCAGGATGCCCCCGTACGCCGCGAGGGGGTCGCCCGCGAGGGCGCCGTCGAGGGCCCGCTCGAGGGTGGGGGCGACGCCCGCGCCGCACGGGTTGGTGTGTTTGACGACAACCGCCGCCGGGCCGCTCGCGTCCAGGGCGCGGGCGAGTTCGAGGGCAGCGCCCGCGTCGGCGAGGTTGTTGTAACTGAGTTCCTTGCCGTGGAGCTGGCGGGCCCGGAGCACCGAGGGCCCGTCGTCTCCGGCGCGCAGGTACGCCGCGGCCCTCTGGTGCGGGTTCTCGCCATAGCGCAGGCTCATGGCGCGGGTGAGGCGCAGGGGCAGCACATCGGGCAGGTCGCGCGAGGCATCGATGATGCCGCCCGGCGCGGGGGGGGCTTCGGCCCCCAGAAACGCGGCGATGGCGGCGTCATAGGCCGCGGTGCGGGCGAAGGCTTCTGCGGCGAGCCTGGCGCGGAAGTACTCGCCCGTGGCGCCGGCGTGGCGGTCGAGTTCATCCAGCAGGCGCGGGTATTGATCGGAATGGGTGAGCACGACGCACCAGCGCGCGTTCTTCGCTCCCGAGCGGATCATCGACGGCCCGCCGATGTCGATCTGCTCGATGACATCCTCGTGCGAGAACCCGGGCGTGACCGAAGCCCGCTCGAACGGGTAGAGATTGACGACGACGAGATCGATCGGCGCGATCGCGTGCGCTTCGAGCGCCCGGCGATGCTCGTCCACCTCGCGCCGTGCCAGAAGGCCGCCGTGAACCGCCGGGTGAAGCGTCTTGACGCGCCCGTCCATGATCTCGGGAAAGCCGGTGACCCGCTCCACGGGCGTCACGGGGAGGGCGGCGCGTTCCAGGGCCTTGGCGGTGCCGCCGGTCGAGATGATCTCGACGCCCCGGGCGACCAGCGCCCGCGCGAGGTCCACGAGCCCGGTCTTGTCGCTGACGCTGATGAGGGCCCGGCGCAGGGGTACGAGGTCATCCATCGTGGCAGGGTACGGGCCCTACCCCAGCCCGGCGACGCGGTCGACCTCGTCGAGGCTGGTGAGCCCCTCGCCGACCAGCCGCCAGCCGCTCTGGGCCAGCGTGGTGAAGTGCCCCGCCTCGATCACCCTCTTCATCGCCTGGATGGACGGCTCGCGCAGGATGATGTCGCGCAGGTCGTCGGTCACGTCGAGCAGTTCGCAGATCGCCTTGCGCCCCCGGAAGCCCGTCGCCAGGCAGGCCTTGCACCCCACCGGCACGTTCATGCGCGCCGAGGCGAACCGCCCCAGGCGCGCGGCATCGCCGGGGAGCATCGGCACCTCGCGCGTGCACGCGGGACAAAGCACCCGGACCAGCCGCTGGGCCAGCACCAGGTCAAGGCTGCTCGCGACCAGGTAGGGCTCGACCTTGAGGTCGAGCAGCCGGAACACCGCGGCGATCGAGTCCTTGGCGTGCACCGTGGAGAACACGAGATGCCCGGTCATCGCGGCCTGCATGGCGGTGCGGGCGGTGGGCTCATCGCGGATCTCGCCCACGAGGATCACGTCGGGGTCCTGGCGCAGCACCGAGCGAAGCAGGTCGCCGAAGCCCTTGCCGCGCTCCTCGTCCACCGGCAGCTGGGTGGTGCCCTCGATGGTGTATTCCACCGGGTCTTCGATGGTCACGACGTTGCGAGCGCTCCGGTCGATCTCGCGCAGGGCGTTGTAGAGGGTCGTGGTCTTGCCCGAACCCGTGGGCCCGCAGACCAGCAGCAGGCCCTGGTCCTGGCGCGTCGCCCGGCGGATCCGGTCGTGCATGTAGGGCACCAGCCCGAGCTCTTCGAGCGCGTGCGGGATGTCCCGGCTGTCCAGCACCCGCAGCACCCCCTTGGCGCCGTGCACGGTGGGGGTCAGGCTCACCCGGAACTCCACCCGGCGCTCGTCGAACCTGGCCGAGAAATGGCCGTCCTGGACGGCGTCCCGCGCTGCCGCCTTGAACTGGCAGATCGCGCGGATGACGCCCACCATCAACTCACCGACCCGGGTGGGCAGATCCCCGATCCACACCATCTGCCCGTCGACGCGCATCCGCACCTGAAACGACTCCGGGCGCGGCTCGACATGAATGTCGGTCGCGCGGGCCTTGGAGGCGATCCGCAGCAGGTACCGCCAGGCCGTCGGCCCCTCGCTCTTCTGCCCGAGCACGTCGCTCGGCTGGCCGTCCGCCGAGAGCAGCGTCACCCGTTCGGCGACTTCACGCCGGGGGGGCAGGTCGCGCAGTGTGCGCCGGAGTTCGCCCAGCCAGGCGGGGTTCTCCGCCGCCCAGTCGTCGCCGTCCTCCTGCGGCGCCGGGGCCGCGCGCTCCGCCGGGCTCGCCGCTTCGACCAGGAACTCCGCCCCGGCGACGCGGAGCACGTCGCCCGCGCGCAGAGGCGCGATCTCCACCCGTTCGCCGTTCACCTTCACGCCGTTGCGGCTGTCGAGGTCGCGTACCTGGTACGCGCCGGGCCCGGTGGGCTCGATCACGCAGTGCTGCCGGCTCGCCCGCTCGCTGCGGATGCAAATGGTGTTGTCCGGGTGGCGCCCGATGGTCACGGGCTCGCTCCCGAGTTCGATGGGTTTGCCCCGCCCGTGCGCGGGGCGCAGCCGCAAGGGGTTGGACATCCGAGCCTTCATCGGTCCGAGGCCCCCTGAACCCTTCGTGCCGCGTCCCGGTGTGCGGCTGCGGTGCATCGCGTCCATGGTCGAGTCAGACGCCGCGCCCCCCTGTGGAGTTCCCCACAGCGTGTCCCCATGCCGCCCACGCGGGCGCGGCAACTTCCGCGCCTTCGCGATCGCGGTGATTATCCCGGCCCCGAGGTGCCCCGGAATCCCCCGGCGCGCTGGCGGTTCGCGCCCGGATGCTCTACCCTTGCCGGTTCAGCCACTCCTCGCAACAGGGGCCCCGCGTGTTCCTTGACCGGCTCATGGGTATGTTCAGTGTCGACATGGGCATCGACCTGGGGACGTGCAACACCCTCGTCGCCGTCCGCGGGCAGGGCATCGTGCTCAACGAGCCCAGCGTTGTCGCGGTGCGCAAGGGCACCAACCAGGTGCTGAAGAACGGCCAGGCTGTCGGATGGGTCGCCAAGGAAATGCTCGGCAAGACCCCGGGCAGCATCAGCGCGATCCGCCCCCTCAAGGACGGCGTCATCAGCGACTTTGAGATCACCGAGGCGATGCTCGGGTATTTCATCCGCAAGGTCGCGGGGCGGGGCAAGATCTTCGGCCCCCGCGTGGTTGTGAGCGTGCCCAGCGGCATCACCGCGGTCGAGAAGCGCGCGGTCTTTGACTCCGCCGAACGTGCCGGGGCCCGGCGCACGTACCTGATTGAAGAGCCCATCGCCGCCGCCATCGGCTCGGGGCTTCCGTTCAGCGAGCCGACCGCGAGCATGATCGTGGACATCGGGGGAGGCACCACCGAGGTGGCGATCCTGTCGCTGGCCGACATCGCGACGTGCGAGAGCGTGCGCGTGGCGGGCGATGACATGGACGAGTCGATCATCAACCACATGAAGCGCACCTACAACCTGATGATCGGCGAGCAGACGGCGGAGCGCATCAAGATCGAGATCGGGTCCGCGGCCCCCACCGGCCCGGAGACGGAGATGGAAGTACGCGGGCGCGACATGATCTCGGGCCTGCCCCGCAAGACCACGATCTCCTCGAGCGAGATCCGCGAGGCCCTCCAGGAGCCGGTGGGCGCGATCGTCGATGCCATCACCCGCACCCTGGAACGCGCCGAGCCCGAGCTCGCCGCGGACCTCGTGAACAACGGCATCATGATGGCCGGGGGCGGCAGCCTCCTTCGCGGCCTCACCGACGTCATCACCAAGGCCACGGGCCTGGGCGCCAAGCTCGCCGATGACCCCCTCACCTGCGTCGCGCGCGGCACGGCGATCTATCTCGACCACATCGAGGAGTGGAAACTCACCCTCGAAAACGACATGGACATCTGATCGCCGCTCTCTTGGTTCGGGCGCGCCTTGAATCGTGCTCTTCCGGAGGCCATCTGGCGCGCTCGCCTTCTCATCCCTTCTCGTCCCGGCGCACCCTCGCCATCGCCCTGGCGCTGGCGGCGATTTGCGCCGTCGCGCCCCTGCGCCTCACCGGCTGGCTGAGCCTGCCCGGCGCGCTGGTGATGCGCCTCATCGCCCCGGTGAGCCACCCCGCGCGCCTCTTTGCGTCGTGGATCGACCCCCGCGCGACGCGCGAGGCCGAGCCTGAGGAGATCGTGCGCCTCCGCGAAGAGGTCGAGGGGTACCGCACGCTCTACTTCCGCGAGCGGGCCCGCACCAACGACCTCCGCAACCTGGTCCGCGACCTGCAGAGCGGGCGCGGACTGGCCCCCGACCGCTCCGTCCGCGTGCGCACCGCCGCGGTGATCGGCGAGAGCCGGAGCGCCGGTGGCGATGTGCTGCGGCTGCGCGCGCCGGGCGAGGATGAGTCCATCGTCGGCGCGGTCGCCACGGTCGCGGGCACGCAGGTGCTCGGGCGCATCATCAGCGCTTCAGGGGGGCTGGCCCTTGTGCGGCCCATCACCGACCGCGCTGCCCCGCCCCTCCTCGCCCGCGTCGCGATGGGTGAAGCCGGCGAAGGGCCCCTGTGCACGCTCAAGCCGGTCGGAGACGGCACGCTCACCGGCCCCGTCGAAGACCTCGCCGGGCTTTCCGCCGACCTGCAGCGGCTCGGACTCCAGCCCGGTCAGGAGGTTCGCCTGGCCGACGACGCGTGGCCCGCGGGGGCCCGCATGCTTCTCATCGGCGTGGTCGAGCGCGTGGAGCCTTCGCCCGAGAGCCCGCTCCGACGGATCGTCATCGTCCGCCCTCGCGTTGACCTCACCCGGGTCAGCGAGGTCGTGCTCCGCATCTGGGTCGATCCGGAGGGCGGCCCATGAACCGCCTCGCGCTCGCCCTCGCCGCATGGTTCCTCGCCGGCCTCGAAGTCGGCCTCGCGCGCTCGCTCGCGTCGGGGCCCGCATCGCCGAGCCTGCTCATGCCCTTGCTCGTGCTCGTGGCGCTCTTCGCGAGCGCCTCCGAGACGTTGTGGGCGGCTCTCGCGCTCGGCGCCATCACCGACCTGCTGTGGAGCGTGCCGCTCACAGGGGGCGGCGCAGGCATCGTGCTCGGCCCGCACGTCCTCGGCTTCGCGCTTGCCGGCCAGCTCGTGCTCAGCGTGCGAGGCTCGATGATGCGGCGCAACCCGCTCGTGCTCGGCCTTCTCGCCTTCGCCGGCGCGTGCGTCGCCGGCGCGTGCGTCACCGCGATCATGACCTTTCGCACCATCTATGACCCGCTCGCATGGTCGCCCCAGCACGAACTGCTCACCCGCCTGGGAGCGGCGGCGCTCACGGGGCTCGGCGCGGCGGTCCTCGCCCTCGTGCTCCTGCCCCTGTCCCCCCTCTTCGGCTTTGCGCATGGCGCGCCCGGACGGCGCGGGGCGCCCCGGCGATAGCCCTGAACCGGCGCGGGCGCCGGAAACCGGCCCCCCGATCCCCCCAACAATGCCTGCGATGTCCGAGGCCCCGCAGCCCTACGCCGATGCCGACGCGACCGCCGATGAGCGGAACCACGCCGTCTACCAGCACCTCACGGTGCTGGGAGCCGCCGTGCCCTTCCTCGGCCTGGTGCTGGCGATCCTGCTCTGGCACTCGCGACGGGAGCAATCGCCGTTTCTCGACGATCACGGGCGAGAGAGCGTGAACTTTCAGATTTCACTGCTCATCTACGCCGCCGTAGCCGGCGTGCTCAGCCTCAGCGTGCGCGGGGTGTTCGCCTTCTGGCCCCTGGCCGTCCTGGCCCTCGTGGGGATGTTCCTGGGCGCCCGCGCCGCCAGCCGGGGCCGGTTCTTCCGCTACCCCATGTGCGTGCGCCTGGTGAGTTAGGGACGGCGCGGACGTGCTCGGCCCGCGGGCGGCTCACGGTTCGATGGTGACGAGGCTCACCTTCTCGGTCAGCATCGAGAAGACCAGCGCGATGTCATCGTCCAGCAGGCGCACGCATCCCATGGAAAGCTGGCGTCCGATGCTCGACGGGTCCACCGTGCCGTGCAGGCCGTAGCCCGTGTGCTTGGCCGAGTCGCCCAGCCCGTCGAGCCCGACCCAGAACTCGCCGATGGGGTTCTTCGGATCGTCGCGGTCAAATCGTTCGCCCGTGCGCGGATTGCGCCAGCTCGGGTTGGCCTCGCGGTTGCGCACCACGTATTCGCCCGCGGGCGTCGAGTCGAGCTCGCCGAGCCCCACCGCGAAGGAGCGGATGAACACCCACTCGTCCTTCTTGTCCGGCTCGCCCCAGTAGAGGTCCAGCCTGAACTCGCTCTTGTCGACAACGGCATGAAACGGCCCACGCACCAGTTTCACCTGCTGCCCGCCGCGGATCCGGTTCGGGTCCGCGATGCGGTTGATGCGCTGGATCAGCCGCCAGTCGGTCCCCAGTTTGTGCTTCTTGGGCAGCGTGCTCAGGTAATCTCCCGCCCCGATCGTGTGCATCAGACACATCGGGTCGCCGGGTGTGAGGTAGGGGCTGAAGACGATGCGATCGTTCAGTTTCGCCAGTTCTTCGCGCAGCACGGCGCGCTCGCGCTCGCCCTTCGACTCGCGTAGCGCCGCGTTCAGCGTCGCCCTCGCCTCCAGGGGCGCGTTCGGGGCCTGCTGTTCGGCGCGGCGCAGCGCATCGGTCACGCGCTGCGTGCTCGGATCAACCGGAGGCGGGGGCGGAATCGGCTCGCCCGCCCCTTCATTCTGCGGCGCCGGTTGCGCGCCCGCGAGCTCGTGCTCCGGACCCGCGCTGCCGCGCTCGCCCTCCGGGGCCGGGATCGGCTCCTGCACGCCGCGATCGTCGCCCTGGGGCGAGAGCGCCGGGTTCTCGGCGCGCAGCGACGGATCATCCATCGCCAGAATGTCGGGGCCCTTTGGTGAGGGCTCCGGCTCCTTCGATCCCCCGGAGTCGCTGAGCATCGAGAGCGTCACCCAGGCGCACCCGAGGAGAAGGATGGCCCCGCCGCCAACCAGCAGCGCCTGGCGCGGCACGCCGAGCCTGCGCTTGCGCGACATCATGCTGCGCCCCGCGCCGCCCCGAGACCCCGATTGCGATGGAAGCGACATGCCATCCCTCCTTGGACCTGCCCGCCGCGTGCGTGACCGCCCGCGCGCCCGCACCGGCGCGCCGCGCGCATCACGCCTCGTCTGACCCGGCCTCAACCGCCTCGATCATCCGACGCTCCGTCACGACCCGATGGACGGGCCGATCATGCGCTTCGCGGGGCACGCGGTCCACCACCTGCACATCAAAGCACACGCCGACGACCAGCGTCCGGGCCGGCGCCTCCGCAAGCAGGCGATCATAGAAGCCCCCGCCTCGGCCCAGCCGCCCCCCCCGGGGGTCAAAGGCCAGGCCGGGCACGACGATCGCATCCACCTGCGCGAGCGGCACCCGGGCTGCGCTCATCGGCGGGCCCTGCACGCCGTGACGCCCCGTCTCGAGCCCGGCATCGACTGACATCGCCAAGCGGGCGGACATCTCGCGCCGGGCCCAGTCCACCAGGGGGAGAGCAAGGCGCACACCAGAGGCCAGCGCCGCGCGGGCCCAGGGGCGCACATCGGGTTCTCCGGCGAGGGGGACGTAGGCGAGCGCACTTTGCACCCCGCGAGACGAGAAGAGTTCGGTCAGGCGAGCACAGATCCGCGACGATGCCGCGGCGCGCTGGGCTTCGCTCAAGCCTGCGAGCCGAGCGCGGGCCAAGGCCCTGGCGCTGCGTTTGGGGTCGTCGCCTGGCATCGGCGCATTATCGCCGACCCGGCGCGGCAATGCGCCTGGAGGGCGAGCCGAAGCGAGCGCGCGAGCGCCGCCCGGCACGGCGGGGTTTGATTGAACCTCTGCGGTCAGCGGGTCATCGGCTCGGGGGTGAGGCGGGAGGCGCGATCGGTGTACATCACGCGGCTCCAATCCTCCCAGAACATGCGCCAGTTCTCATTGCGCATCAGCGCATAGCGGTTGCGGATGTCATCGGACCGCTCGTGGAGCGTGCGGAGTTCCGGGGTGGGGTTGCGCCGGATCGCCGAGGCGCTGGTGCTGCTGGAGCAGGCGCCGAGGGCCATGGCGCAGGAAACCAGGGCACACACACCCACGACGCGGTTCTTGAGAGCCATCACGAACTCCTCGATGAGAGAGCGTTGTATCGGCCCGCAGGCCGCGCGTCAACCCCTTCGGACTGCCCAGGCCCCCGGTTCCAGGTTTGGACGCCCCGGCGAGTGAGGGGTTCCTTGGGGAGAGGACGGGGGGCGGCGGGCAATCGGGCGATGGACTGGGGCCCGTGACGCAAAAAACCCGCGGCGGTGGCCGCGGGCTCTTCCCGAAGTGGAGGCAAGGGGACTCGAACCCCTGACCTCATCCATGCCATGGATGCGCTCTACCAAAACTGAGCTATGCCCCCGGGATGTCGCCGAGCGCCCGGAGGCGACGGCGAGGCATGGTAGAACTTCCGCCGGTTCGGTCAAGAACCCGGCGCCGGGTTGGTTCCGGCGTGGCAACGGTGCGCTGCACGCTCGGTCCAGAGGTCTTCCCAGGGGCGTGCCGGGCTCTGGGTCAGCAGGTGCCGCGCTGCTTCCCACGCACGGTCCGGCTCGATCCGGGTCATGGCACAGCGCTCCGGGTGGTCGTTGGCCGACTGGTCCGGCGGCAAGGTCGGGTCGGCGAGCACTTCAACCTCGGGTGCGATGCCGACGATCCGCGCCCAGCGCCGGTCCGTCGGTCCGAACAGGCTCACCAGTGGAACCCCCAGCGATGCAGCAAGGTGGCGCGGGCCGGTGTCGTTGGAAATGAGGAGCGACGCCCCGGCGAGTGCCGCCTTGACTCCTCCGAGAGAAAGCCCGGCCGCGGCAAAGTCAATGAAGCGATCGGGCGGAGCCCCCTGTTTGAGGGCTTCGCGGACGATGGTCGCGGTCAGGTCGGCCTCGGCAGGCGAGCCCGTGATGACGATGACGGCGGGCGTGTGCAGGACAATTCGGTTCGCAAGGTCTGCGAAGCGCTCGGCGGGCCAGCGCTTGGCGGGGTCATTTCCTCCGGGGCAGAGAAAAACCACGGGCTCGCGGATGAGCGGGTTGCCCTGGGTGAGTTCGGCGGGCGGGCCGTGGGGCGCGAGCAGTCGCGCGAGCGCCGCCCGGGCTTCAGATTCCTGCCCGGGTGAAACGCCCAGGCGCATGGGCCGGTCGGGCAGGGGCGCATCGGCGTCGAGGGCGGCGGGGAGTTCGGGGTGGAGCAGGCGCGTCGCGCCGTGCCAGTAGTACGTGACCGCCGGAACGACGGCCCAGGCCCGGCCCGCGCGCGGGGCGTGCAGGCGCTGCGAGAGGAGCAGGCCCCGTCCGTCACGGTCGTAGCCCACCCGGCGCGGGATGCCCGCGAGCCGGGCAGTGATCGCGGTGCGCAGCGAGTTCGAGAGCAGCAGCGCGGCCTCGTAGTTGCGGGCGCGAATCTTGTTGGCGGCGAACTTGGGGCCCATCATGCCGGCGGCGCGATCGACGTGGACCTCGTCGAACCAGGGTGAGCCCTCGTAGACCTGGTCGATGCCCGGGCGGGCGAGCGCACCGATGAAGGCCCCGGGCATCCGCTCGCGGAGCAGGGAGAGCGCGGGGGTCGCCATGGCGGCGTCGCCCACCCACGAAGGGCAGATGACCAGGAGCCGTCGGACGCCGCTCACGGCCTGGCCTCGTCGGGCCAGAGCGGGGCCCCGTACCGGGCCTCGTGCCAGCGGTTGGTGTGGCGCCGGAGTTCCGCGGCGAACCCGAGTGCCGCCACGCGCGACCCGGCGAGACGGGCCTCCACCATTGTTTCGGTGGCGCGGAGATCGAGCAGCGTGACGCCGGTGCGCTCGGCGATGGCGCGGGCCGCCGCGAGCACGGTCTCACGCACGCGCGGATCGCGCAGGGGTTCGCCGAAGCCCGCGGCGAGACGGGCGACGGATTCAGCGCCGCTGGCGGCGCGCCGGGCGAGAATGGTGAGGGCGGCCCCGAGCAGGTCCGGGACATCGCGTTTGAGCAGGAGACAGCGCTGGGGGGCGATGCCCGCCGCGAGAGCGCTTTCGAGGTCGCGCGGCGCATCGCCGATCATCCACGACTCGGCGAGATTCAGGTCGAGGTCACGGGCGGCGGCGCGGATCATGCCCGGCGCGGGCTTGCGCCAGTCGTGCTCGCGCGCGAAGCGCGGCACGGCGCCCTGGGGGTAAAAAGGGCAGTAGTAGGCTGCGTCGATGAGCGTGCCGCCCAGCGAGTCGGGGGTGTCGTCGATCATGAGTTCGCGGAGGCGGTCATGCACGGCCTCTACGTCGTCGAGGGTGCCTCCGGCGCGGGCGACGAGGCCCTGGTTGGTGATGACGACGAGGGTGAAGCCCGCGGCCTTGAGGATGCCGCACCCTTCGCGGGCGCCGGGGAGAAGGCGGACGCGGGCGGGGTCGGCGAGGTCGCCGGGGCGCTCGCCGGGTCGCCAAGTGACGCCGGAGGAGTCGATGAGGGTGTCGTCGCGGTCGAGAAAGACGGCGGCGGTCATGCGTGGAGCGTAGCGGGGGGCTCCGGCCCCGCGCAGGGCAGGGTGTCATTGACAAGGCGAGGCGTTGAGGAGGCGGAGCGAGGGGAACCGCAACCGGCGCGGGGGCTCACGCTATTCTTGGGCATGTTGAAGCGCATCATCACCGTTGCGGCCCTGGCCGCGTCTCCCGTGCTGGCGATTGACGAGGCGCACCGGGCCAGGGCCGAGGCGATGATCGAGAAGTCCATCGCCTACCTGCGGGCGCAGCAGGACGCATCGGGCGGGTTCGTCGTCAATCCGCAGGGGCCCAACCTGCCTGCGATCACGGGGCTGGTGCTCACGGGGGCGCTGCTGGATCACAACGTTGACCCGGCCGATCCGCTGGTCACGGGGTCCGCCGCGTACATCCTCAAGTTCCGCCAGCCCGACGGCGGCATCTACGACCGAATCCTGCCCAGTTACAACACGGCGATCTGCGTTTCGGCGCTCACGCTGCTCGAAGGCGAAGAGGCCAAGGCGGCTGTGGGGACGGGCGTGGGTTTTCTCCGGACATTGCAGTACGGCGAAACCGCCGCGACCAGCGGCGAAGCGGGCACCCAGACCAAGCCTGTCGGTCCCGACCATCCGTTCTACGGGGGCGTCGGATACGGCAGCGGCGGGCGCCCGGACAACTCGAACCTCAACTTCTTTCTCCAGGCGCTGCAGGATGCGGGCGTCGCGCACGATGACCCGGCGGTGAAGCGGGCGGTGGTTTTTCTCAGCCGCACCCAGATGCTGGACGCGACGAATGACCAGGCCTTCGCGGACGGGTCGCGCCAGGGCGGGTTCGTCTACTCGACGGGCCCCAACGAGGCGAGCCCGGGGGCGGGGGAGAGCAAGGGGCCGATGATCGAAGAGACGCTCTCGGACGGCACGGTCGCGAGCCGCCTGCGGGCGTACGGGTCGATGACGTACGCGGGGTTCAAGAGTTTCGCGTACGCGCGTCTGGCGCCGGATGATCCGCGGGTGGTGGCGGCGAAGGGCTGGATCAGCCGCAACTACACGCTGGAGGAGAACCCGGGCGTCGGCACCGACGGGCTCTATTACTACCTCATGACCTTCGGGCGCGCGATGGACGCCTCGGGGCGGCGGCTGAGCGGGGCGCGGAACGACGGGGTGGACGTGCTGGAAGGGGACACGCCCGCGACGCGCGACTGGGCCAACGACCTGGTCGATCGCCTCGCCGCGCTGCAGAACGAGGACGGGAGTTTCCGCAGCGTCGATGACCGCTGGATGGAGAACAACCCGGTGCTCATCACGGCGTACGCCCTGATTGCGCTGCGAGCCGCGACGCCGGAGTGACGCACGCGGATTCCGGGGTTGACTCTGACGAGCCGCGACTGTGAGGGAGCGGCCTACTCCGGGCTCTGCGCCGAGGTCGGTCGCACTCCGTGCCGATGCCCTCCGGAAATCCGCCATTGATCGCCGGTTCCTGCGGCGATCGGTGCCCGGCGATCGAACATTTGCCCGATTTGGGGACGCACGGATCATCGGAAGACCGGTGATCGAAGGCACGAAGCACACGCGATGCGCGAGGCTCTGAAGGAAGAAGAGATGTTGGCACGGCGTGCCGTCGGACCCCGGCACAGAGCCGCGGCTCAGCGGACCAGGCCACCAAGAGGCGACCTCTCACCCGCCGGCTGCGCCGGCACCCTCCCCCCGGTGGGGCGAGGGCGGAGAGAGCACCTCTTCGCTCACGCGCGGCCACTCCGCCGCGTCAATGAAACCGCTCGAAGCGGATCTGCCGCGTCCAGACCGGCGGCTGGCTGAGCAGCCCCTGCGTGTTCTCCTCGATGATCACCTCGCCCTCGTCGCGGGGCAGCACCCAGATGCCGAAGGGGCGGCAGGACAGACGACGGTCTGCTTCGCCGCGTGGCATCGTTTGATAAGTGAGGCTGTCGAAGCGGATGCGGATGCCGCCCCCGGTGGGCGTGACGGAGTCGATGATCTCGCCGTCGTTGTTGACACTGGGCCCGCGGAAGTAGGCGATGACCATGCAGCGGGTGAAGTCGATCTCGGGGTAGGCGCGCGAGGCGCGGAAGTTGTCGTCCGGGTCATCGCCCACGTGCATCGCCCACATGGTCGCGAAGGTCTCCGCATCCATCACACGCACGTAGCGCGCCTCTGGGAACGCACTGCGCGGGCCGTGCATCGACACCAGCGCCTTGAGGCCCTCACCCGGCGCCTGCTCCGGAGCGACCTGGGGCACGGGAATGCCCGGCGGCAGCGGCGGCTGGGGCTGGCGGGCGAAGGCGCTCAGCCCCACCCCCGCAACCAGCATGACCATGACGGGTGCGACTCGTGAGCCACGTGAACCGAGTGAGCGTGGGCGCGACATGCGATGCCTCCACGCCGCCGGAGAGAGGCGGCATGCAAGAGCCTACTGCGCCAGGCTCGGCGCCGTTCGTCACGCCTTGGTCACGAGCCCGATATCACAGGCTCTTGAGCGCACTCACCAGCGCATCAATGTGCTGCGTGGTGTGGGCGGCGGAGATCTGCACGCGCAGCCGCGCGTGCCCTTCGGGCACCACCGGATACCCGAAGCCGATCACGAACACGCCCTTCTCCAGCAGCCGCTTGCTCATGGCGATGGCCTTGGCGGTGTCGTGCACGATGATCGGGCAGATCGCCGTGGGCGACTCCAGCACGTTGAACCCCGCCGCCCGGATCTTCTCGCGGGCGTAGGCGACGTTGCTCTTGAGGCGCTGCACGCGCTGCGGCTCGCGCATGAGAATCTCGATGGCCTTGTCGGCGCTGCACGCAACGGTGACGGGCAGGGCGTTGGAGAAGAGCGTCGGCCGCCCCCGCTGGATGAGCAGTTCGGTGCCGCGCCGGTCGCCGGCGACGAATCCGCCCGCGCCGCCGCCGAGGGCCTTGCCGAGCGTGCCGGTGAAGTAATCGACCGCGTCCGCCCCCGGCGCGCCGTTGTGAGCCTCTCCACCCCGCCGGCATGCGGCCTCGCCGGGTCGCTGCTTCGAAGCATCGTCACCGCGAGGCGCGGCGGCGGCGTCATGCAGCATCCCCCAGTGCTCGTGCGTGCCGCGCCCGGAGGCGCCCATGACGCCGTGCCCGTGGGAGTCATCGACGAGGAGCTTGGCGTCATACTTGTTGCAGAGCGCGCGGATGCCCGGGAGGTCGGCGATGTCGCCCTCCATGCTGAAGACGCCGTCGGTGATGACCCAGACCTGTCCGGTGACGTCCTTGTCGTCGCGGGCTTCGGCGAGGCGCTGCTCGAGCGCGTCAAGGTCGCCGTGGCGGTAGACGGCCTTGTTGACGCCCTTCTTGATGACCGTGGCCAGCCGCATGGCGTCGATGATGCAGGCGTGGTTGAGCTCGTCGGAGATGATGATGTCTCCGGGCTCGGCGAAGGTGGGCAGGATCGCTTCGCTGGCGGTCCAGCACGACACAAAGGTGTACGCACTCTCGGTGCCCATGTAGCGGGCGATGCGGGCCTCAAGGCGTTCGTGCGGCGTGAAGGTGCCGCAGATGAAGCGCACGCTCGCGGTGCCGGCGCCGTACCGGCGCAGGCCCTCGATGCCGGCCTCGACGACTTCGGGGTGGTTGGCGAGGCCGAGGTAGTTGTTGGAGCAGAAGCACAGAGCCTCGAACGTCTTGCCGTCCGGCCCGCGCATGCGGATGGTCGCATCCATGGGGGAGTCGATCATCTGCAGATGCTTGTACTGCCCGCCCGCGCGGAGCGAGGCGAGCACATCATCGGTGCGCCGGTCGAAGATCGAATCGTGGCTCATGCGCGAGTGTACGCCCCCGGCGCGCCGGCGCACCCGCCCGGGGCCGGAACGAGAACGGGGGCGAGCCGAAGCCCGCCCCCGCTTGACCACAGGTAGAGTCGGCCGAGGCCGACGGGTCAATCGCAGCCCTGGACGAAGATGTCGAGGAAGAAGAAGAAGTCGGAGGCGTCGATGCTGCCGTCCGGGTTGCCGTAGGCGGGGTCGTTGGGGTCGCTGCTGCCGGTCAGGTCGGCGACCGCGAGATTGCCCCCGACGAACTGGTCAAGGAAGTAGAAGAAGTCGGAGGCGTCGGCGTTGCCGTCGGGCACGCCGTAGGCGGGGTCGTTGGGGTCGCTGGCGCCGGAGAGGTCGGCGGCGCAGCCGGCGCGTCCGCCGGCCATGCCGTAGCCGGTGCCGATCGACGTGTTCACGGTGCCGATGAGCGTCGCGGCGCCCGTGCCGGGGTTGATGCGGTACATGCGATCGAGGCTGTCATCGACGGTGTAGAGCATGCCGTCGTCGCTCGCCCAGGCGAGACCGTCGCAATCGACGATGCCCGGGCCGAGCAGGCCGACGAGCGTCTGCACGCCGGTGGTGGTGTCGATGCGGAGGAGGCGAGACCCGCCGGACTGGTCGGAGAGGCCGTAGAGGGTGTTGGTGTCGGCGTCAAAGTCGATGGCGCCGATGGTGCCCCCGCCGAGGCCGCCGATGGCGGTGGCGGCGCGGGTGGTGGTGTTGACTCGGTAGAGCTGACCGCCGGACTGGTTGACGCCGTAGAGCGTGTTCGAGTTGGGGTCGAAGGCGAGGCCCCAGAGGCGGACGTTGCTCGGTGAGACCGCGCCGAGCTGGGTCAGGGTCATGGTGTCTTCGTCGAGCGTGTAGAGGAGCGTGCCGAGGGAGACGTTGAAGGTGCAGAGGTAGAACGTGCGGGTGTTGGCGTCGTAGGCCATGCCGTCCCACTGGAGGCCGGAGGCCTTGGCGGAGACGAACCCGCCGTCGTCGCGGGAGAGGGTGCCGATGTTGCTGTTGGATGCGCTGGCGATGAAGATGGGGGGCTCGGGCTCGGGGGGCGGGCCGCCGCAGAAGCCGCGCGCGTTCGCCAGAGCGTTGCGGAGTGCGACCTGGTCAACGCTGGTGCCCTGGTTCGCGCCGCCCGTGCTGGAGCAGCCGGCGTTGGTGTGGATGCCGAGGGCGAGGTTCTGCTCCTCCCACAAGATCGGTGAGCCCGAGTTTCCGCCCGTGGTGTCGGTGCGATACTGGAGGATCGTGCCGTTCTCGGCGGTGTAGGGGCCGACGTGGGTCTTCTGCACGAGGTACCACTGCGGGTTCACCGGGGCGCTGGTGGAGCCGTAGCCGGTGATCCGGATGTTCTCGCTGCCGGTGGGGCTGGGCACGCTCGCCGGGAGGTTGTAGAACTGGCCCTGCGCCTCTCCGGCGGTGAGGCCGGTGACGCTGTTGGGGAAGCAGCCGAAGTAGGTCCAGTCATTGCCGAGGACCACGCTCGGAGTGGTCTGCTGGGTGCTGGTGTCGAGCGAGTACTGGTCCTCCGGCGGGGGGTGCTGGATGCACGAGAACGAACCGCAGGACGAGAGGGGCACATTGAACTCGACGACGCCCGGGGCCGAGACGCAGTGCCCGGCGGAGAGGAAGCACTTGCCGAAGTCGTTGATGAGCCATGCCGTGCAGCCGGCGGGCAGGTACCGTGCCGCGCGCGGGTCGTTGGAGAGCACGCGATCATCGACCGTGCCGCAGATGCTCTCCGGCTCGTTGGCGCCCGGGATGCCGGCCCAGGCGCCGTCGATGCCGACCGCGGCCCAGGCATCGCCCGGGGGCAGGATGAGCTCGACAAGCACGCTCTCGCCGTTGAAATAGGCGCTGGTGGAGTTCCATTCACCCAGGGTCCGCTGGTTGAGCGTCTGGACCGCGCCGTCAAAAAGCGAGGTGATGCGAAGATACGCATCACCCGAAGCAGTTTCAGGCAGCACGCCCTCGCTGAAGCGCAGGCGGACCCAGTTGGCGCCGTCGATGCTGACGATGGTGGACCAGACCGCGCTCAACTCTCCGGTGAGGTTCTTCATCCCGCCGGAGCGTGCTTCATGCTCAATAAACGGGTGAGCGCCGATCTGGAGTCCCGGCGGGGTGTCGAAATCCGCCTGCCCGAGGGCCGACGCGGCGAGGGCCAGCCCCGCCGCCGTGGAAACCTGCCAATTCTTCATACCTTCCTCCGTGTTCGTTCGGGTCGCGATGGGGCCGCGCCACCGGGCGAAATACCCCCACGCCCCCGCAAAGGCGGGGTTTGTGACACTCCGCTCCAAAGTATCGGCGGTTCCCGGGGCGAGCAAGGTTCATTCCCAGATTCGCGTCGCCGCTTGAACCGACCCAGCCGGAGCATTCCGCCCGCAGGTCGTCGCCGCTGATTTCGCGACCGGCGGGACTATCGGACGCACGCGCGCACGGCGGCGTCAATCGCGGCTCTGAGCGATTGAAGCAGGCCAGGTGTGGCCAGCACCCAGGGCCAGTCGCGGGCGAGCGCGAGGTCGCGGAAGGCGTACAGCCGGGCAGTATCCCGTGCCGCATCGTCCAAAGCCGCGAGTCTCTCCGGAGCCCGGGCGCGGCTGGCTGCGATGACCCGGTGCAGGGCGGCGAAGGCTGGTGCGGGGTTCTCGCCGGCGGCGCGGAGGCGCTGGATCTCAGCGACGAGGGCCTGCTTCTGCGCCGCGCCGGCGGGGTCGCCCAAGAGCCCCGGGTCGTGGCGCGCCCGGTGGGCGAGGCCACGCGCCTGGGCGACTTCCCGGGCCGTCGGTGCCGGGCCGCTGATGAGGGGCAGGCGCAGGTCGGCGGAGACGACGGTGCTCGGCGCGAGGCGCGCGCCGAGCCAGTCGTAGAACCAGGTTTCAGTAATCCGGTCGTAGCGCCCGCCGCCCGTGCCGTGCATGAAGAGGTCGCAGCCCGCCCAGCGCAGGAGGCCGGTCATCAGGAGCGCCCGGGGCGCGAGCGAGGTGTCGGCGTCCGGCGCGCGGAGTTCCTTGGCGAAGAGCGGGCGGCGAGGCTCACCCGGGACCAGCCTCCAGAGCGGCAGTTCAGTCTCGGCACCCGTGCGCAGCGGGCGAATGCCGGCGCCGGGGTCTGCGCTCGCAGCGGCGTTGTAGGTCTCGGCGGCGCGGCGCGGGTCGTCGGCCATGCGCCGGAGCATCATCCGGAAGAGCGACGTGCGGGCGATGGAAGTCGCCGGGAAGGTGCGGGGGGCACCGTCCGCGGCGGCATCACCCCCCCCAAGTGCGAATCCGCCTTGTGTGCAGAGGTGTTCGAGGGCCCGTGCCCACTGGGCGCCGAGCGACGGGCTTGAGGCGGCGCGCGCGAGCGCGCGCCGGGTCAGCCCGAGGGCATCGGGGGCGCACGCAGGATGAAGGTCGCCGGGCGCCGGCGCGAGGGCGGCCTCGGGCCACGGAGGGAGACCGGCGAGCGCCACATCACCCGCGGGCGGACCGGCGATGCGCCACGCGGCACGCCGAAGCGAGCCGTCCGCGCCGTGCGCCGGGTACATGACGCTGCCGGGATCGATGGAATCCTGATCGACCCATACCCATGCGCCCGCGACGCCGAGCGAGGCCATTGTTTCGCGGAGCGCGATGACCTTGGAGAGAATGCCGCCATGCCAGAGCCAAGGTTGGTGCCCGCTCATCGCGAGGGGCCGATCGTGCGGCAGGCCGAGTTCCTGCCGGAACGCGCGGGCCTGGGGGTCTGGATTGGCACGTGCGAGGGCGCCGGGCCAGGTCGCGGCGTCGAGGATGATGGCGGGTGGGGCGGGGGTCACGGGCAACAGACATCGCGGAGCGCTGCGCCAGGCAGGCGCCTTGCCTGTCGGCGGAGTTCGCAGTGCAGCACCCGACGGTAGTGCGCCAATCGGATATCGGGGTCGTTGAGCGGCCCGCCGAAGGTGCGGGTCGGATCGTTGTAGATCAGGCGCACGGGGATTTCGGTGATGCGGAGACCCGCCGCCGCGGCCTGCACCCAGAACTGCATGGGCTGGGCGTAGCCGTCTTCGGTCGGGCGGAGCGCCTCCAGGGCGCTCACGCGATAGGCCTTGAAGCCGCAGAAGGCATCGGTGATGCCCAGGTTCAAGCGCCTGTTGATCTCGGCCGTCATGAGCGCGTTGATGGCCCGCCGGTCCTGCGGCGGAGAGCCGATGGGCAGGTCGGCGTCCAGGTATCGTGATCCGCTGATGACGTCCCACTCCCCGGCCCGCGCGGCATCGACAAAGCGGGGGATCGAGGCCGGCTCGTGCTGCTCGTCGCAGTCCATGGTGATGAGCCAGTCAAAGCCCTCGGCCCGGGCGTAGGCGAATGCGTCGCGGATGGAGCGCCCGTAGCCGGCATTGACCTCGCGCTGGACGAGGCGCACGGGGAACTCGCGCACGAGGGCGGGGGTGTCATCGGTGGAGCCGTCGTCGATCACCAGCACGTCAGCGATGCGCTCCAGCACGCGGGAGAGCACGGTGCGGACATACTTGGCCTCATTGAAGACCGGGATGGCGACCAGGGTTCTCATGCGGAACCTCCGACACCCGGAAACTCGACGGGTCGAGGGGTTGTTCCCGGTTCATATTCCGTTCGTGCCTGGCCGAGGGCGGTTGCGTCGGACCCAGAATAGGAGACGGGGGCGCGGGGTTTCTTGGAAAACCCCTCGGCATTGATATGCTTATGGGGCATGTCGCCGGCGACGGGAGGAACCCCCGGCCGCGCCGACCCCACCCCACATGGAAGGAAGATCACAATGAAGAAGTCGCTTCTCTCTCTCGCTTCGGCGCTGGTGCTCGGCGCCGGGCTGGGCGTACCCGCGGCTCACGCGTCGCGCGTCGAGGCGATCGCCCTGGAGCCCTCGTTGAAGGTCGGCGACGCGGCGCCCGCGTTCTCCGTCGAGTCGTTCATCCAGGGCGACAAGTTCGAGGCGTTTGAAACTGGCAAGGTGTACGTGGTGGAGTTCTGGGCGACGTGGTGCGGGCCGTGCATCGCGATGATGCCGCACATGTCGCACATGCAGAAAGAGTACAAGGACGAGGGCGTGACGTTCGTGGGCGTGAACATGGAGGAGTTCGACCCCTCGCAGCTCACCCCCGAGACCAAGACCATGGTCGAGAAGTGGGTGAAGGATTCCGGCAAGATGGGGTACACCGTGGTGTACGACGGCCCGGCCGGGGCGATGGCCAAGAGCTACTTCCAGGCCGCGGACCAGAACGGCATCCCCGCGTCGTTCGTGATTGACCGGGACAACAAGATCGCCTGGATCGGCCACCCGATGTGGCTGGACGAGGTCATCAAGCCCGTGGCCAAGGGCACCTGGGATGCGGAGAAGGACGGCGCGCGGCTCGCCAAGGGCGAGCAGATGCTCGATGCCGTCTTCATGAACGCCGGCGAGGATGCGAAGGCCGCGATCAAGGAGTACGCGAAGTTCGCCGAGGCCTACCCGGGCACGGCCAAGATCGTGCGCCAGTGGCTTCTGCCCGTCTTCTTCGAGGCGGGCGAGTACGCGATGGCGTACGAGGCCGCGGGCTCGATGGCCGACGAGGCGATCGCCAACAAGGACTCGCAGGGCCTGAACCAGATCGCCTGGACGATCGTGGACCCCCAGGGTTCGGTCGAGAAGAAGGACCTGGAACTCGCGATGCGCTGCGCGAAGGCCGCGGCGGACCTGACCAACCACGAAGACGCCGCCATCCTCGACACGCTCGCCCGCGTGCACTTCCTCAAGGGCGACATCGACGAGGCGATCAAGGTGCAGACCAAGGCCGTCGACAAGGCCGAGGAGCCGATGAAGGCCGAGCTCCAGACCACGCTGGATGAGTACAAGAACGCCAAGGGCCAGGGCTGAGACGCCCTTCTGCGGCGACGATGAGTTGACTCTGTGCGGGGCGGGCTTTCGGGCCCGCCCCGTGTCTTTGTGCGGGGTGCGTCGATCGCGAGGCGCGGGTCAGTCCGAGGCGGGCGCCGCGCGGGCGGGCCCTCCCCCGGGTGTACACTCCGGGCGTGAAACTGCTGAGCGGCATCGTGGCGGCCATGATCGGTCTGGGGCTCGGCGTGTGCTCAGGGTGTGCCGCAGCGCCGCCCCCGGCGGACGCCTCCGGACGCCCGGCGGACTTCGCCGTTTCGATCACCGTCATCTCCACGCAGGACGACCCGACGCTGATCAGCGCCCTGCCGCGCCAGATGCGACCCGCCCGCTACGTGATCGAGGCGGACGGAAGCCTGCGCGCGGCGGTGGGGGCGGGGGCGACGCCCGACATCCGCCCCGCGCTCACCCGCAGGCTGGATTCGGCCCAGATGGCGCGCCTGTGGAGGCTCATCGAAGAATCAGGGTTCGCCGAGCCCGAGGGCGCCTCACGACTGGCTTCCGAAGCCGCGGCCTCGGAGCTCTACGCCGCAACCACAGCCGTGATGAGCGTGACGCACGCGGGCACGCGCGCGGCCTCGGCGATTGACCTGGAGGGGGGCGGCGCGGAGGCGGAGGCCGCGGCGCTGATTGTCGACCAGATCGCGGCCTGGGCGTGGGTGAGGCCGTGAAGCGTTGAGAGATCGGGGGAGTGATGCTGCTTGCCTGCCTTGCCGCCGTTCACCTGTCCGGGCCCGTGCGCATCGACCTTGACGCGGACACGTCAAGGCAGGTTGTTGTCGATCGTGAGCCCGGGGTGTACCTCGGGCACGTGTCCACCATCCTGCTCCACCCCGAGGGGGAGATCCTCGCGGCGTATCCGAAGGGTCACGGGCGCGGGCCCATCATCCTCAAACGCTCGCGTGACGGCGGGCGGACGTGGTCGGATCGGCTTCCCACGCCTGCATCGTGGGAGACAAGCCAGGAGACGCCCACGCTGTTCTCCATGGGCGGCAGCAACCTGATTCTCTTTTCGGGGCTGTTTCCGATCCGTGCCGCGCGGTCGAGCGATCTCGGGGAGACGTGGAGCGAACTCGAACCGATCGGCGATTTCGGGGGCATCGTGGCGATGGGGAGCGTCGCGCAGGTCGGCGAAGGCGCGTACGCCGCGTTCTTCCACGACGATGGGCGGTTCCTGCGAAGGGGGGGCAAGGCCGCCGGCACGTTCACGCTCCTGCAAACGGACACGACCGATGCCGGCGCCACGTGGTCCGAGCCCCGCGCGATCTGGAGCGGGTCGGACATCCACCTGTGCGAGCCGGGCCTGGTCACGTCGCCCGATGGCGACACCCTGGCGCTCCTGCTGCGCGAGAATCGGCGCGTTCGCCCGTCGATGGTCATCTTCAGCGATGACGGGGCGACCACGTGGACAGACCCCGCCGAACTCCCCCGCGCCCTGACCGGCGACCGGCATACCGCGGCGTACGGGCCGGACGGGCGCCTCGTCGTGACCTTCAGGTGCATGGCTCCCGATGACCCGTGGCGGGGAGATTGGGTGGCCTGGGTCGGGCGATGGGAGGACATCGCGGCGGCGCGCCGAGCCGGTGCGCCCGGGGCACAAGGCGGGCCGGCGCATGAGGCGCCCGGCGCCACCTACCTGGTTCGACTCAAGGACAACAAGAACCCGTGGGATTCCGCCTATCCGGGGCTGCACGCGCTCGCGGATGGCACGCTCGTGGCGACGACCTACGGCTCCTGGATCGAGGGGGAGCAGCCCTTCATCCTCTCCGTGCGGTTCAGGCTGGATGAACTGGACGAACGGGCCTTGAAGACGCCCCGTGAAGGCGCGCACGAACCCTGAGCCGGCGCCCGGGCGGCCCGGGACGCGACCTGCGGAAGGCGGCACGACCGCGCGCCCGACAACGCGGCCGAGCACGCGCGCTCAAGCGCAGCCGCGCGCGGCGTATCAGTCCCAGATCGAGGTGTAGTCCGATTTCTTCTCGCCGGCGGTGGTGAAGATGCCCACCATGTTGTTGGCCGGGCGGCCGGGCTCTTCCCACCAGGGCATGTCGAAGGTGAAGTCGTTTGACTTCGGGTCGCGGGTGCGGAGCGAGGCGTACGTGCCGGTGTCGATCGGGACGGGGTTTCCGTTCTCGTCGATCGCGATGAGGCGCTCGACGAGCGTCACCGCGCCGTCGCCGAAGGCGATGTGGCCGGTCCATGCCCTGGCCTTGCCCTTGGGCGCGCCCCAGAACGCGAAGGTGTTGCTGCCCGGGTTCTTCACCCGCGTCACCACTCGCTCGGCATCAATCGCGAGGTCCTCGATCTCCGGAGCGCGCGACGAGTGCAGCACGACGTTCGATTCACAGGTACTTGACCAGTTGGCGAGGCGCTCCTCGGCGGGCATCAGGTGCGGGAAGCTCGCGTTTCCGGTCTTGCCGCCGGTGAAATCGACGCTGAAGGCCGGATCCCACAGGGCCTTCGCCGGCGTGACGGCGGTGGGAGGGTCGTGGAAGACCGCGTCGTCATCCACCTTGATGTGATCGTTTGTCTCGGCTGGACTGACAAAGAAGCTCGCGGGCACGCTCCCGTTCCACAGAAGCATCGCGTAGATCGCGGCGGTGGTGTCCTTGGCGCGGCCCTTGGCGGCGACGGTGTGGTTCTCGGTGTCGAAGAGCGAGGGGAGAACGAAGCGGTCCTGCACCTGGGCCGCCCACATGAACTGCGACTGCGTGATGCCGCGCAGCTGGGTTGCCTCGCGAATCTGCCGCGCCGCGGCCCGGGACTCATCGAGCCCGGGCTGGCAGACCGACGCCACGGCGCCGGCGCAGGCGACGATCGCCGCGAGTTCGACGAGGGTGAAGCCGCGCCCGGATCGGGGGTTCCTCGTGTGCATGACATTCTCCTGTTGCCGCGTGGGTGGCGACCAGAGCATACCGCGCCGGGAAAAAACCCGGAGCGTCAATAGGATGGAAGTCCTATCTCTGCAATTTCTCCCCGAGCATGGCGGGCGCCTGGTCAATGGCGATGCGCTGCTGCTGCCCCGTGTCGCGGTCGCGGAGGGTGACGGTCTGGCCCGTGAGCGTGTCGCCGTCGATGGTGAAGCAGAAGGGGCAGCCCGCTTCGTCCATCCGGGCGTAGCGCTTGCCGATGCTCTGCTTGGGGTCGGTCTCGATGAACCCGAGGTGCCCGAAGCGCCGGGAGAGATCGGCGTGGAGTTTCTCGGCGACCTCGGGCATGCCGTCCTTGTTGACCAGCGGGAAGACCGCCGCCTTGATCGGGGCGATGCGCGGGTGGAGCTTGAGGAACTCGGGGCTGGGGCGCGATTCGTCGCGGGTGTATCCCTCGCAGATGAGGGCGAGCGCGCCGCGGTCGAGCCCTGCGGCGGGCTCGATGACGTGGGGGAGATACCGCTCGCCCTTGCGGCTGCCGTTGGGGAGCGGGTCGCCGCGCTCCTGGTCGAAGTAGTCCTGCTTCACGCCCGAATGCTGCTGGTGCTGGGTGAGGTCGAAGCAGCCGCGGTGGGCGATGCCTTCGAGTTCGCCGAAGCCGGGCGACGTGAACGGGAAGCGGTACTCCACGTCGCTCGTGCCGATCGAGTAGTGGCTGAGCTCGTCCTTCTCGTGCTCGCGGAGGATGAGGTTGTCGCCCGCGAGGCCGATCGCCTTCCACCAGTCCATGCGGAAGTCGCGCCAGAAGGCGTACCAATCCTGCGACTCGCTCGGGTGGCAGAAGAACTCGAGCTCGGCCTGCTCGAACTCACGGCTGCGGAACGTGAAGTTGCGCGGCGTGATCTCGTTGCGGAACGAGCGCCCGGTGTTGCCGATGCCGAAGGGCACCTTGACCCGCGAGGTGTCCACCACGTTCTTGAACTGCACGAAGATGCCCTGGGCGGTCTCCGGGCGGAGGTAGACCTTGTTGTCCTCGTCGAGCACGGCGCCCGTGTAGGTGAAGAACATGAGGCTGAACTGGCGGGGCTCCGTGAGCGAGCCCTTCTTGCCGGTGTACGGAGAGGGAACATCACGCGCGTGGTCCCTCAAGAGGGACATCGGGACAAGCGCGACATTCCAGCGGGCCATTCCCGTGCCGAAATCTGCTTCGATCACTCCCGCGTCCGGAAACGACTGGCCGATTGCCCGAACTCCCGCTGCCTTGCGCAAGGACTTGTCGGCACTGAGCAGTTCGATGGCCTCGCCCACCGTCGATGCGATGACCGTGCACTGGGGCCGGATTTGTTCGAGTGATGAGTGAATCGAGGGCTCCGGAAAGAGCCCCGACAGTTGGTCCGCCCTGAACCTCTGCTTCGTCTCCTTGTCATCCACCATCGGGTCGTTGAACCCCGCGATGTGTCCGCTCGCCTCCCACACCTTGGGGTGCTGGATGATGCAGGTCTCCAGGGGTACGCAGTGCACGCGCTGGCCGCCGGGGCCCTTGCGCCCCCAGCAGGGGCTCAGGATCATGTCCTGCCACCACGCATCGCGCAGGTTCTTCTTCATCTGCGCGCCCAGCGGGCCGTAGTCCCAGAAGCCGTTGATGCCGCCGTAGATCTCGCTCGCCTGGTAGATGAACCCCCGGCGCTTGCACAGGGCCATGATCGCGTCCATCGACTTCGGGGCGGGGGTGGTCATATCGCAACTCCGACTCGCGCGCCGGGTGCGCCGAGGGGCAGATGGTAGGGAGAAGGGGTCATCCGCGGCCCCTCCGGCGCGCGCTCCGCCCGCGGCGCCCCGGGGCCGCCGCAGACACACGGCAGGGTCCGCGGCTACCGGGCGGGCGCGAACGGCGGGTCTTCGATGCGCCGGCGCATCACACGGGGCCGGTCCTCACCCTTGCCGTCACCCAGCACGTCGATCAGGTACATCTTCTGGTCGCTGCGGGGGTGGGGGTTGACGCCGCTCACGCGGTCCACGTCCATGAGATAGACGTTGACGTAGCCGTAGAGCGGGACGAGGGGGAGGTCTTCTTCCATGATGATCCGCTCGGCCTCGCTCAGGATGCTCATCCGCTTCGCGGGGTCGCGCTCGCGCTTGGCCTTCGCCAGCAGATCGTCGTAGGCGGGGTTGGAATACTTGCGGTCGTTGTTGCCGTCCCCGGTGCGGCTGAGGTCGAGGAACGTGGTGGGGTCGCCGTAATCGCCGTACCACCCGGCGCGGCTCACCATGTAGTTGGCCTTCTTGAGGTCATCGGCGAAGACGGCCACGTCCTTCTGCGCCAGGCGCACCTTGACGCCGAGGTTCTGCTCCCAGTCGCGGGCCACCGACTGCGCGGTCAGGTCATGCCCGCCGTCCTTGTTGAAGAGAATCTCGACCGTCGGGAAGCGCGAGAGGTCCGGGTAGCCCGCTTCGGCGAGGAGCGCGCGGGCCTGCGCGATCATCGCCTCGCGTGCCTCGGGCGTCTGGGCGTCCGAGATGCAGTCCAGCCCCCGGGGTGAGGTATACCCCGCGATGGAGTCCGGCGGGATCATGGTCCGGCGCACCGGGTTGCCGATCCGCTGCACGGTGTCGCAGATCGCCCGCTTGTCCACCATCATCGCGAAGGCCCGGCGCACCCGCGCATCGTGGAAGGGGTTCTCGCGCCCGTCGGGCAGGCGCGGCAGGCAGTTGAAGTTGTACCAGTACGTGCCGAAGGCGGGCACGGCGTGGACGTTCTTGCGCGGGTCCGGGGGGAGATGCCGGTCAATCTCGAACTGGTCGAGCCCGAGCGCCGCCAGCCGGTCGTACTCGGCCTGGTGCTCGCGGTAGAACTGGCGCTTCTGTTCGAGCATCTCCACCCGGTACGGCACGGTGCAGTCACTCACCCAGTCCACCTCGCCCGCGCCGAAGGCGAGCGCCTGGGCGTTGGGCTCGTCCACCGAGGGCACCAGCACGCCGTCCACCGCGATGGCCCCGGCGTTCCAGTAGCGCGGGTTCTTCTCGAAGTACATGTCGCGCTTGTAGCGCCAGCGGATGAGCCGGAAGGGGCCGTTGTTCACCAGCATGTCGGGCTTCGTCCACCCCGCGCGGGCGCTGATGCGCCCCGACTTGAGGTCCAGCACGTCGTACTGGCGCACCAGGGGGGGGTAGACGGGGCAGAAGGTGGCGAAGGCGCACAGGTCGAGGAAGTACGGGGTGGGTTCGTTCAGCTCAACCTCCAGCGTGCGAGAATCAACCGCCCGCACGGCGACCATCTCGGTGAAGCGCCGTTCGGTCTCGGCCCAGAGTGCGCGGGCCGCCTCGGCTACGCCTGCTTCGTCGAGCCCGCGCACGCGCTCGGCGAAGGCGCCCGTCTGCTGCACCCGCCACGCGCTGAACTCCTGCACGCCCCGGATGAGCAGGAAGAAACCCGCGTAGTCCGCCGCGGTGTCAGGGAGCACCGCGCGGCGCCACGCGAAGACAAAGTCCTGGCTGGTGACGGGCTCGCCGTTGCTCCACGTCGCGTCCGGCCTCAGGTGAAAGCGGTAGCGCTCGCGCAGTAGTGTTTCGCCGCCGACCTGTTCCTCGAAGGTCTCGACCTCCCAGCGCTCGGCGACGCCCGGGGCAATGTCGTAGCCCTGCGTGAAGACGTCGTTGACCACCAATCCCTCGAAGAGCATGTTGCTGATGCGGATATCCTGCATCCACGAGAGGCGCTGCGGATCGATGGTCTTGACATCACCCCGGTTGATGAACCGGAAGTCGGCGGGGGGCGTGGGGCGGTCCATCGCGAAGAGCACGCCGATGGCCAGCACGAGCACGATCAGCGGAACTGCCAGCTTTCCCATTCCGACAGCGTACCCGATGCAAGGCCCGGCGCTCCGTTCCGCCCCGAAAGGCGCAGCGACCGGGCCGGGCCGCCCCACCGGCCTGTGTGCCCGCTGTTTCGCACGGGCGGGGCGCGGCACCACGCGCCGCGCGGCCGCCCCCGCGAACGCGCCATACCGGGGCAAGAATCCCTCATGCTCACCGACACCTACGACCCCCTGACCGAGGCCCATGTGCCCGAGGTCGCGGGCATGCTGTCTGACGCCTTCGGCATGTCGCCCGCCCTCGCGGCGGACTGGCTCGCCAAGCGCAACTGCGAAGGTGTGAGGCGGCTGTCGCGCGCCGGGCGCACGCTGGCCACGATCACCCTCATCCCGATGGGGGCGTTCTACGGCGGGCGCAGCGTGCCGCTCACCGGCGTGGCCGGCGTCGCTGTTGCCGCCGAGTGCCGCGGGCGGGGCGTGGCGCGGGCGCTGATGAAGCACGCGCTGGCGGAGATGGCGTCATCCGGGGCGGCGCTCTCGGGGCTTTACTCCGCGCTGCACCGCCTGTATAGGTCGGTCGGGTACGAGCAGGCCCACGCCCGCTTCGAGGTCAACCTGCCGCTCGCGGCACTCGACGGGCGGGAGGAGCCCGGGGCCCGGCCCGCGACGCCCGAGGACGGCCCCGCGATCAAGGCGCTGGCGCGCCGGTTCGCCTCCGGCCGCACCGGGCACCTCGACCGGGGCGACTACATCTGGCAGCGCATTCTCGAACCGCGCGGCCAGACGCAGCCCGTGCGGGCGTTTGTCTTTCCTGACGAGCGCGCCGGCATCGAAGCCTACCTCTACTGCTCGCACCTGCGCCAGGAGTCTCCTCCGGGGCACGAACTGAAGATCGGCGACATGGCCGCGGCCTCCGCGCGGGGGTGGCGAAGACTCAGCGCGTTTCTCAAGGGGTATACCTCGATCATCCCCTCGGGCGTCTTCTGGGGCGGGCCCGATCACCCGCTGCTGCCGATGCTCGATGAACGCAGGTTCACGCTCAAGTTCAGCGAATACAGCATGGCGCGGGTGGTAGACGTGCGCCGGGCCCTTGAAGAACGCGGCTACCCGCGCGCGGTGCGCGCCGAGGTGACGCTCGGTATCGATGACCCGGTTCTTGCGGCCAACACGGGCGCGTGGCGGCTGCGCGTCGCCGACGGGCGCGCCAGCGCCGAACGCGCCGGGCCGCTCGACGCGATGCCCGAGGGGCTGTCCGGGGCGGCCCGGCTCCCGGCGCGGGCGCTCGGGCCCCTGTACTCGGGCTTGCTCCCCGCCGGGCGACTGGCGGACATGGGATGGCTGGATGGGGACGCCGCGGCGCTGGAAGCGCTGGAGTCGATCTTCGCGGGGCCTCTGCCCCAGACGCCCGACTTCTATTGAGTGTGCGAGCACGCGCGCCCGGCGAGCGCAGGCCCGGGGGCGGCGGGCCTCAGCCGACGCCGAGGTAGTGCTTGCGTACCTCGTCGCTCTGCGCCAGTTTTGCCGCCGCGTCGGAGAGCACGATCTCACCCACTTCAAGCACGTACGCATGATGGGCCACATCGAGGGCCATGTTGGCGTTCTGTTCGACGAGCAGGATGGTCGTGCCCGAGGCGTTGATGTCGCGGATGATGCGGAAGATCGTCTGCGTGACCTGCGGGGCGAGGCCGAGCGAGGGTTCATCGAGCAGGAGCAGCCGCGGGCGGGCCATGAGCGCCCGGGCGATCGCGAGCATCTGCTGCTCGCCTCCTGAAAGTGTGCCCGCGTTCTGCTGGAAGCGTTCACGGAGCCGGGGAAAGAGGCCGAGGGCCTTCTCGCGGTCGGCCTCGACGCCCGCGTCGCGGCGCTGGAAGGCGCCGAGGGCGAGGTTCTCGGCGACGGTGAGGTTGGCGAAGATGCCGCGCCCCTCCGGGGCCTGCGAAATGCCGAGGCGGACGATCTTGTGGGGGGCCGCGCCGCCGATGGGCTTGCCCTCGAAGAGGATGGACCCGGAGGCGGGCTTCACCAGCCCGCTGATGGCGCGGAGGGTGGTGCTCTTGCCCGCGCCGTTGCTGCCGATGAGGGTGACGATCTGGCCGGGCTCGACCTTGAGGCTGATGCCGCGCAGGGCCTTGATCGCGCCGTAGTTGACCTGGAGGTTGTCGATGACGAGAAGGCTCATGCGACCTCCTCCGCCCCGGCGGGCGCGCCGAGGTAGGCCTCGACGACCTTGGGGTCATTCTGCACGTGGGCGGGCGTGCCGGCGGAGATGGTGACGCCGTGATCGAGCACGGTGATGAACTCGCAGATGTCCATGACGAGGCCCATGTCGTGTTCGATGAGCAGGATCGTGAGGCCGAAGTCGCGGAGAATCTGGCGGATGAGGCCGCGGAGTTCCTTCTTTTCCTGCGTGTTCATGCCCGCCGCGGGCTCGTCGAGCAGCAGCACCTTGGGCTGGGTGGCGAGCGCCCGCGCGATCTCCAGGCGGCGTTGATCTCCGTAGGGCAGGTTGCGGGCCTGCTCATCCGCCCGGTCCGCGAGGTTGAGCACCTCCAGCAGGCCCCGGCAGCGCTCCACCATCGCGCGTTCTTCACGCACGTGAAACGGCGAGCGGAGGAGCGCCCCGGCCATGGTGCTGCGTGTCCGCAGGTGACACCCGATGCGGACGTTGTCGAGCACCGTGAGTTCGGGGAAGAGCCGGATGTTCTGGAAGGTGCGGGCGAGCCCGGCGGCGGCGATCTGGTGCGGGCGCAGCCCGTTGAGCGTCCGGCCCGCCAGGCGGATCGTGCCGCTCGTGGGGGCGTAGACCCCGGTGAGCAGGTTGAAGCAGGTGGTCTTGCCGGCCCCGTTGGGGCCGATGAGCCCCTGGAGCCGGCCCTGCGCCAGTTCGAGATTGAAGCCGCTCACGGCCTTGAGGCCGCCGAATGAGATTGACAGGTCGGTGATGGAGAGGAGGCTCATGCGGCGCTCCCGCCCCGCCCCGCCCGGGCGAGCAGGCGCCGGACCGGGCCCAGTTCCCACACCTCGCGGATGCCGAAGAGCCCCTGCGGGCGCAGGATCATGATGATGATGAGCAGGAGGGCGTAGGCGATCATCCGGTAACTGTCGAACTGGCGGAGCGCCTCGGGAAGAATCGTGAGCACCGTCGCGGCCAGCACCGCCCCCGAGATCGACCCCATCCCCCCCAGCACGATCATGATGATGAAGTCGAAGGACTTGATGAACCCGTAGGCGCTGGCGTTCATCTGACCGATGCTCAGGGCGGCCAAGGCCCCGGCGAGCCCGGCGAAGAAACTCGCCAGCACGAAGGCCCGGACCTTGTAGCGCGTCACATTCACGCCCATGGCCTGGGCCGCCACTTCATCCTCGCGGATCGAGATCATCGCCCGCCCCGGCGAGGAGTACTTGAGCCGCAGCGCCGCGGCGACGGTGATCGAGGCGAGCAGGAAGACCCAGAAGAGCGTCGCGTAGATCGGGATGAAGTTGAAGCCCTGGGCCCCGCCGAGCTTCCAGGCGAGCTGGTGCAGGGGCGTGTCACGCATCTCCTGCGCCTTGGTGAAGAGCACCTGCGGCCCGGTTCCCTGGAAGATCACCCGCACGATCTCGCCGAACCCGAGCGTGACGATCGCGAGGTAGTCGCCCCGCAGGCGCAGCGTCGGCAGGCCCACGACGTACCCGGCGCCGGCCGCGACGAGCCCTCCCGCGAGGCAGGAGCCGATCATGATGAGGTCGCCCCTGGAGAGCAGGGGAAGGGGATGGTCGGGGTCGGGCCTGTAGTCGGCCCCCGCCGAGAGAATCCCGCCGTGGAAGGCGATCTGGGGCGAGTCGAAGAACCGCGCCGAGAGGTAATACACCAGCCCGCCCGCCACGTAGCCGCCCACCGCCATGAACCCCGCGTGCCCGATGGAGAACTGCCCGGTGAAGCCGTTGACCATCGTGAGCGAAACCGCGAGCGTGATGTTGATGCCCGCGAAGAGCAGCACCTGCACCACGGTGCCGTTGAAGTTCGGGCCGACCACGAAATGCATGAACGCCGCCACTGCCAGGGCGAGGGCGAAGGGCCAGAGCATGCGCAGGGGCGCGCCCCCCGCGCCCCCCGACCCCTTCACACTCACCGGCTGACTGCTCACGCGGGGCCTTTCTGGGTGAAACCGTCACACTCCAGGATTCAGACCTTTTCAACCGTCGCGCGTCCGAGGATGCCCTCGGGGCGAAAGAGAAGCACGAGGATGAGAATGGCGAAGACGTAGGCGTCGCGATACTCGCTCTTGAGGTACGCCACGCTGAGGTACTCGATCAGGCCGATGAGGAGCCCGCCCAGCACCGCCCCGCGCACGTTGCCGATGCCCCCGACCACCGCGGCCACGAAGGCCTTGAGCCCCAGCATCACCCACATGCCGTCGGCGGTCTGCTTGAGCTGGCCGGGGTACTTGAGCGTGTACAGGAACCCGGCGGCGGCGGCGAGCATCGCGCCGATCACGAACGTGAAACTGATGACCTTGTCCACGTTGATGCCCATGAGGCTCGCGTTTCGAGTGCTGAACGAGACTGCCCGCATGGCCGACCCCATCCGCGTGCGGAAGATCAGCACCTCCATCCCCAGCATCAGGACAAGCGATGTGCCGATGACCGCCACATCCACGAGCTGGATCGACACGCCCCCGACGCTGAAGAGCGTCACGCCCGGGAGCAGCAGGGGGGTCGGCGCGGGGTCGGTGCCGAAGATGAACTTCAATTGCCCGAAGTTCTGCAGGAAGAGCGATACCCCGATCGCCGTGATGAGCACGTTGAGCTTGGGGGCCTGCCGCAGCGGGCGGTAAGCCAGGCGCTCGATGACGAACCCGACCACCCCCACGAAGACCATCGTGAGCACGAGCACGCCGACGCCCACATACCACGCGGCGGGCCCGGTGGCCCCGCCCCCCGCCTGCACCCCGAGCCAGCCCGCGATGGTCAGCGTCATCCACGCGCCCAGCGTGAAGATGTCGCTGTGCGCGAAGTTGATGAACTTCAGGATGCCGTACACCATCGTGTAGCCGAGGGCGATGAGCGCGTAGAGCCCCCCGACCGTCACGCCGTCAATGAGTGTTTGTAGAAACGACGACATGGTGCGGGGGTGGGTTCAGCGATCAGGCGAGGCGATGGAGTTCAAAGAAGAAGCCGGCCCGCGCGGGGGACGATCCGGCCTCGCGCCCGTCAGGGGCCGACATTCACGTTGGCGCGGAACTTCGGCGCGCCGTTGACGACCTCGAGCACCACAATCGACTTCGCGGCATTGCGGTTCGCATCAATCGTGATCGAGCCCGTCACGCCCGCGAACCCCTTGGTCGCGGCGATGGCGCCGGCGAGGTCCTTGCCGTCCAGCGAGGGCGCGCGCTCCATCGCGTCGAAGAGCAGCATCGCCGCGTCATACCCCAGCGCCGCCAGGCCGTCGGGCACCGAGCCGTAGGTGCTCTGGTACTTCTTCACGAAGGCCTGCACCTCGGGGCGCTGGTCCTCGTGCGAGTAATGGTTGGTGAAGTAACAGTTGTTCAGTGCATCGCCGGCGTTGGCGAGTTCGGCGCTGTCCCAGCCGTCTCCCCCGATCAAGGGAATGGTGAGGCCCAGGCGCCGGGCCTGTCCGGCGATGTTGACGACCTCGGTGTAGTAGCCGGGGACGTAGATGAAATCGACCCCGGCATCGCGGATCGCCGCGAGCTGGGCGCCGAAGTCGTTGTCGCCGTCGGAGAACGCCTGCTGCGTGACGATCTCGCCCCCCATCGCCTTGAAGGCATCGACGAAGAACCCGTTGAGGCCGGAGGAGTAGGCCTGGGCGCGGTTGTAGAGCGTGGCGCCGCGCTTGAGTTTCAGGTCCTCCAGGATGAACTTGGCCCCGGCCTTGCCCTGGAACTCGTCGATGAAGCAGACGCGGAAGATCATGTCGCCGATCGCGGTGACATCGGGGTTGGTGCTCGAGGGTGAGATCATGGGCACGCCCTTGCGCTGGGCCACCGGCCCCCCCGCGAGGCTGCGCGACGATGCGACCTCGCCCAGCAGGGCCACGACCTTGTCGCTGTCGATGAGGCGCGTGACGGCGGTCACGGTCTCGTCCGGCTTGCCCTGGTTGTCGTACGTGATGAGTGAGATCTTGCGCCCCTTGACGCCCCCCTTGGCGTTCTGCTCCTCCACCGCGAGCTTGATGCCGTTGTCGGTGGACCGGCCGAAGGTCGCCTCCGAGCCCGTCATCGAGGCGTAGTGCCCGATCTTGATCGGGCCCGTCGCGTCCTCTTTGCCCTTGCCCTTGCCCTTGCACGCGCCCAGCGAGAACACCGTGGCCGAGGCGAGAAGCAGGGTGAGCGCAGAACGGGTCACGGCGCGGCGGGTCAACATGGGTCGCATGGAGACATCTCCTCGGAGTCGAGTCAAAGCACAGACCCAGCGCCCCGGGCCGACCCGGGCTCTGGCCGACCCCCTCGGGGCCGGAGCAAGGGTGGAAGTGTATCGCGCGGCCCGGAATCCTGCATGGGCACGAGCGAGAATCCGCCCGCGCAGCAACAGGCCCCGGGGAGAAACCGGGGCCTGTCGAAAGGATGCACGGAATGAGGGTCGCCGGCGCGGCTCAGGCGTTGGCCTTCGCCGCCTTCTTGCGGGCGTCTTCGAGGGTGCCGACGTACATGAACGCGCTCTCGGGCAGATCGTCGCCCTCGCCGTTGCACAGCCGCTCGAACGAGTCGAGCGTCTGGTCCAGCGAGGTGTAGATGCCCGGGAAGCCCGTGAACTGCTCGGCCACGAAGAAGGGCTGAGAAAGGAAGCGCTCGATCTTGCGAGCGCGGCTGACCGTGCGCTTGTCCTCCTCGCTCAGTTCGTCGACGCCCAGGATCGCGATGATGTCCTGCAGGTCCTTGTAGCGCTGGAGGATCTGCTGCACCCGGCGCGACACCCGGTAGTGGCGCTCGCCGATGATCTGCGGGTCGAGGATTCGGCTGGTGGAGGCCAGCGGATCGACCGCCGGGTAGATGCCCTTCTCGGCGATGCCGCGGGCAAGCACGACGAAGGCGTCGAGGTGGGCGAAGGCCGTGGCGGGGGCCGGGTCGGTGAGGTCGTCGGCGGGCACGTAGATGGCCTGCACCGAGGT
>JADLCM010000062.1 GCA_020847175.1 Phycisphaerales bacterium | reverse complement strand
TTCTTCAGCACCCCCTTGAGCGCGTGGTAGATCTCCACGCCCGCGCGCAGGCCCTCCTCAAACGTGTCAAACCCCCACGGCTGCACCATGAACTCCTGGAAGTCCACCGTGTTGTCCGCGTGCTTGCCCCCGTTGAGGATGTTCAGCATCGGCACCGGCAGCGTCCGCGCCGCCGCTCCGCCCAGGTAGCGGTACAGCGGCAGGCCGCTCCCTTCCGCCGCCGCCTTCGCCACCGCCATCGACACGCCCAGGATCGCGTTCGCGCCCAGTTCCTTCTTGTTCGGCGTGCCGTCGAGCTCCAGCATCAGGGCATCGATCGCCTCCTGCTCCCGCGCATCCATGCCCTCGATCTGCGGGGCCAGGCGGTCATTCACGTTGTCCACGGCGCGCAGCACGCCCTTGCCCAGGTACACCCCCTTCTCGTCGTCGCGAAGCTCGCACGCTTCGTGCTCGCCGGTCGACGCGCCGCTCGGCACCGCCGCCCGTCCCGTCGCCCCGCTTTCAAGCCCGACTTCCACCTCGACGGTGGGGTTGCCGCGCGAATCAAGCACCTGCCGGGCATGGACGACATCGATCTGAAAGGCCATGAATTGCTCCTCGATGCACGCGGGGCCGCAACCCCGGGATGGGTGTTACGAGTGGTGGCGCTGAAAGAGTTCGCGGTCTTCCGGAGAAAGGTCCGCCAGGCCGCGCTCCCGCACGCGCTGGCGCAGCGACTCGTACCGGGCCCGTTCCTCGGCCCCTGGCGCGCGGGTCGGGCTCTTGAGGCGGCTGTCGCCCAGCACATCGAAGAAGTCGCGGAGAAGGTAACTTCGCCGGATGAAGAACGCCCCCGCCGCCGCCCCGCCAAGGTGCGCCGCGTCGCCCCCGGCGTTCGGCCCGCCCGCGAGCAGGTTGAACGCCGCGATCGCGACGTAGACATACGCGAACCAGCGGAGTTCAAGCGCGATCGGCGGAAAGATCAGGCGCACCATCTCGCGCGGCGCCAGCGCCGCGCACGCCACGATCACCCCGAACACCCCCGCCGACGCCCCGACCAGCGGCACGTGCGTGTCGTGGAAGAGCACCCCCGGCAGCCGGAGCCCCGCCACCGCGCCCAGGAAGTTCAGCAGCAGGTAGAAGATCGCGCCGAAGATCCCGCACACCAGGTAGAACGCGAGGTATCGCTTGCGCCCGAGCGCGTGCTCCACGGTGCCGCCGAAGATCCACAGGCCGAACATGTTGAAGAACAGGTGCAGGATGTTGGCGTGCAGGAACTGGAAGGTGATGAGCCGCCACACCTCGATGCGCTGAAAGCCCACCGCCGTTGAAAAGTGACCGAAAGCCGAGAGCGGGTCCATCACCCGGTACACGGCGCGTCCGACCGGCGCCTTGGTGTTCGCATCCACGACCGGGCGAAGAAAGGTGGTGCCGACGCGGCGCTGGTACTCCGCCGGCACCTTCGCCCCGTTCGACCCCCAGAACTCGCCCGGGCCGCCGACGATCATCGGGTTCGCGGTCGGGGTGTCGAGGTCGATGCCGTGCAGCACCGGCACGCCGTTGCTGCGGAACGACACCGTCACCACGAACACCAGGATGTTGATCGCCAGAAGCCAGGTGTTCACCGACCAGAATGCGATGGAGCCCATCCCGCGCGGTCGCCCGGACGGCTTCGCTCGCGCATAGTCCCGGTCCGCGATGCCCATCCGTGGCCTCCGTGCGCTTCGTGCGGTCGCCCGCTCGACTGCGCCCGGAGTCTATGCGCGATCGCCCCGCCGCCTCCGCTCCTCGCCCCCCCCTGAACCCCGAGGCGCGCTCACTCGTCGTCGATCACCATCATCAGCGGCACACCGTCGCCCTGGCTCCCCAGCCGGCGCTCCAACCCCAGCGTCGGGTGCCGCGACGCGATGCGAGCGAGATCGGTGTCCGAATCGATGAACTCCCCGTCGAGGTCCGTCAGTGTGTAGATGGGCCCCAGCGGGCCGAGGTCGATGCGCATCCGGTGGTCCCGGGCCACGAGCGTGCCCAGCGCGGTGGCTCCCGGCGCCGCCTCCCGGGCGCGGGCGGGCTCCGGCCTCAGCAGGCCCCCGACGCCGAGCACCCCGACCGCGCAGATCGCAAGGCACAGCGCGCGCCGACGCGACCGGCCGGGAAGGCGCCCCCCAGACCGCTCCAGCGCGCCCGCCTCGGCTTGGGGCTCCTGCATCGGGCCACCATCGTCCAGCCCTCCCCTCGGGCGCGGCGATTCTCCCCATCCCGGGGGGCCGACGCGCCGCCGGCGCAGGCCGCGCGCCCGGCGCGGGGCCGAAAACCGCGCTCGCCGGGCCTAGCATTGCCCCACTGGGCCCATCGTCTAGCCTGGTCTAGGACGCGACCCTTTCAAGGTCGAAACACGGGTTCGAATCCCGTTGGGCTCATTCGGCGCGGGCGCAGGCCCGCGTCGTCGTTTTTGAGGTCATTCCTTCGCCCCGGCCAGGCCCCGGTCGCACCCCGTCCCCCACACCCGGAATCGGGTGCCTCGCGTCCCTCACGTGCCCCGCGTGTTCCCGAACACATCGAGATGCAGCCTCGGGCAGTAGCGCCACCCGCGCTCGATGCACCACGTCACCACCTCCCGCGCCCGGGCGGGCGCAGCGGGCGTCACGCCCTCCGGCATGAGCAGCACATCCCCCGGAACCCAGCCGCGCAGCGTGCCGAGCAGTGCCTCGATCTCTCCGAGGTCCTCGCGGCGCTGCACCACGAACTTGAGCTGTCGATCCGGGTGTCGGTCGAGCAGGGCCTGGATGATGTCCGCCTTCAGCCGCCGGGCCTCGTGCCGCGCCGCCCACGCGCCCGCCGGGTCGCGCGGATCGCCCGCTGGCGTCGAGTTCGCGAGTTTCGGGGAGATGCTGATGAGGTCGCACGGGATGGGCCGGTCAATCGTGCCCGCGGTCTCGATCGTGAGGTGCATGCCCCGGGCCCGCAGCGCCGTGCCGAGGGCCGCGCACGCCTCGAACAGCATCGGCTCGCCGCCCGTGAGCACCACGTGCCGCGCCCCGCTCGCGCACGCTTCCGACACGAGGTCGTCAACGAGTACCCTCCGCCCCTCCGGGTTCCAGCTGGCGTAGGGCGTGTCGCACCAGCGGCAGCGCAGGTTGCACCCGCTCACCCGGACGAAGTACGACGGCATCCCGGCCAGTTTCCCCTCGCCTTGGAACGAGAGAAACGTCTCGGCGATGGGCAGCGAGGCCGGGTCGTGCGCGAGGAGGTCCACGCCCAAGGGTACCGGGCACGCCCTCCCGCCGTGGCGCGGTATGCTCGGCGCCCAGGAGGGCTTCTCCATGACCAAGGCTTGGTTTCCGGCTCCCGAAGAAGGTTTCCGCGCCACCCGGCGCGACGCCATCCGGCTGGGGGCCGCCGGCGTGCTCGGTCTCGCCGGGCTCGGCGCTCCGGCACGCGCACGCATCGCCCGCACCTCGCCCAACGACCGGGTCACCCTCGGCTTCATCGGCATGGGCATCCAGAATCGCTACCACCTCGACGCGTTCCTCCATCGCGATGACGTGCGCGTGCTCGCCGTGTGCGATGTCGACACGAAGCGCCGCGAGCACTGCAAGCACGCGGCGGACGCCCGGTACGGCGCCGCCGACTGCGGCGCGTACAACGACTATCGCGAACTTCTCGCGCGCCGGGACATCGACGCTGTGGTCATCGGCACGCCCGACCATTGGCACGCCCTCCAGGTGGTGGACGCCTGCCGCGCCGGCAAGGACGTGTACTGCGAGAAGCCCCTGAGTTTCACGCTCCGCGAGGGCAAGGCGATGATCGACGCCGTGCGCGCGAACGACCGCGTGCTCCAGACTGGCAGCCAGCAGCGCACCGAGTACGGCGGCAAGTTCCGGCACGCCGTCGAACTCGTCCGCAGCGGGCGGATCGGCGAGATCGTCTGCGTCAACGTCGGCATCCACGCGATGGAGGGGTCGCCCACCTCGCGGCCGTGCGACCTCCCCGCCGAAGACCTCGAACCCGGCCTTGACTGGGACCGCTGGCTCGGCCCCGCCCCCATGCGCCCGTACCACAGCATCCTCAGCCCGCGGGGTGTTCACAATCACTACCCCAACTGGCGGCTCTTCCGCGAGTATTCAGGCGGCATGATCACCGACTGGGGCGCCCACATGTTCGATATCGCCCAGTGGGGCCTCGGCATGGACGAGAGCGGCCCCGTCGAAGTCCATCCCCCGGCGCGCCCGGGCTTCGAATGGGGGGCCCGGCTCGTCTACCCCACCGGGGTCGAAGTCACCCACGCCGGGCCGACCGGCGTGACCTTCATGGGCACCGGCGGCTGGATCTACGTCAGCCGCGAGGATCTTCGCGCCAGCCGTGACGACATCGTGAACGAACCCCTGCCGCCCGAGGCGACGCTGCACGAGGAGACCGACCACCGGGAGAACTGGCTGAAGTGCCTCGCCTCTCGCCGGCGCCCCGTGTGCGATGTCGAGATCGGGGCGCGGACCGCCGCGGTCTGCCACCTCGTCAACCTCGCCTACTGGCACCGGACGAGCTTGCACTGGGACCCCGTCAAGTGGGCCTTCGCGGGCGGGGCCGACCCCGCGTGGTTCGACGCGGAACGCCGCCCGGGGTACGAACTGCGCCTCTGACTCCCGCCCGCGCCGTCTTGCCTACGCATTGGCCGACCCCCGGGTCCGTATTTGGGGGGCCCGCCTATTGTCTGGGGCATGGCACCCGTGCGCCGCACGCCGGGGAGCCGACGCGAAGGAGCGCCCGATGAGTCTCGATTCGCTCACGAAGTTCACGTGGGAAGTGCAGCCCCAGGCCCAGCGCCTCGTGAACGAGTTGATCCAGGTCTTCCTCGCCAGGTGCCCGCAGGCCGCGGCCTTCGCCCGGCGGCTCTTCGACGAGGCCAGTTGCCGCTTCGCCGACTGCGTCGAGTCAATCTCCGCGCCCCGCACCGAGGAACTCCGCCGGCGCGTGCTCGAAACAGGCTTCGTGCTTCGCCCCGTGCCCGGCGCGAGCGACCGTTACGAGCACCCGGGGGCGATCTTCCCGGCGATCATGCTCAACACTTCCGGGGTCACCAACGTCTCGGTCAAGGTCGATTTCGTCGCCGACTTTCTCGCCGCTCACCAAATCAGCCCCGACACGCCCGTCGAAGGGGCGCCCTGGAACCCCGTCCGCCGCGCCGCGGCCTTCCGGGGCGACAACGCCGCGATGTTCGTCGTCGAGCGACACGGCTGCCGTGACGAGGCCGTGCCGATGGACGATGCACGCCGCTCCGTGCTCGCGATGCAGCACCTCGAAACCTTCCGCCGGCGCCGGCGCGACTGGCCCTGCGAGTGCGACGCCTTCGCCCACATGCACGCGATCATCGACGCGGCGATCCGCGACCTCGGGCGCGACTTCGCCTGCGACCTCTGGTTCCACGCCGAGCGCGACTACTGGGAGCGCCGCTGCCGCGCGGGCCAGGTGCAGCACCACCGCCAGAACCTGCTGGGCATCGGGTGGGCGAACCACGACCACCACACCTACCGCTGCTCGCGCAAGAACTTCACGCAGGTGATCGGCATCTTCGAGAAACTCGGCTTCACGATGCGAGAGAAGTTCTTCGCCGGCGCCGAGGCCGGCTGGGGCGCGCAGGTCATCGAGCAGGCCGTGACCGGCATCACCATCTTCGCCGACGTAGACATGGGCGAGCAGGAACTCGTGCAGGACTTCGCCCACCTGCCCATGGCCGAACGCGACGGGCTCGGCACGGTGGGACTCTGGGTCGCGCTCCACGGCGAAGCGCTCCTCGAGGCCGGGATGCACCACCTTGAATGCCAGTTCGACTTCGACGCGCTCTCCAAGCAGCTCGCCGAACACGGCATCGGCATGATGCACCGCTTCACCAACTTCGGGTTCCTCACCCAGTGCTTCACCGACGGCGAGTGGTGGCCGGTCAAGGAGAGCCGCCTCCAGGCGCTCCTCGCCCGCAAGGCCATCACGCCCGAACAGGCCGACGGCTTCCGCAAGAAGGGGGCCCTCGGCGCGCACCTCGAAAACCTCGAACGCAACGACGGCTACAAGGGCTTCAACCAGGAAGGCGTCAGCGACATCATCAAGCGCACCGACGCCCGGCTCCAGTTGCAGGGGGCGTGAGCCGCGGACGCCGGGCGCCGCGACTCCGCCGTCCTCGGCGCGAGCCGCGCCGGGCGAAGAAAGTCACCCGACGCGCGGAGACGCGGAGGATCAAGCCTGGGTAGCGCCTCGCTCCCCCCGCGCCGGGCCTGAGCCCCGCGACAGTCCGGGTTCCGCCTCCGGCACGCGCGGCCGCCGCGACAGGTCAACCTGCCCCTGCCATGGCACCTCGCGTCGATCCCGCAGGTCAAACCGGAATACTCCGCCGCGATGTGCGGTTGCCGAGCGCCGACGCGTGCCCCGGGCACGCGCACCAAGGAAGCCTGATTGCAGGGCCCCGCGTTCCGCCTCTGCACCCCTCACCAAGGAGACCCCATGTCCAATCCCGCATTCGCAACCGGCAAAGAAACACTCTCGCTCGCCCGCGGCCTGACCACCAAGCTCATCGAAGGGCTCACCGACGCCCAGCTCGTGCACCGGCCCGACGGCACGTGCAACCACATGCTCTGGAACCTCGGCCACATCGCCTGGACCGATGCCTACTTCACCAAGGCCGTTGGCGGGCGCTCCACCGGGTGGCCCGAGACGTGGGATGCGCTCTTCGGCATGGGCTCTACGTGCCAGTCGAGCGCCAAGGAGTACCCCTCCGTCGCCGAGGTCAAGTCCCAGCTCAGCCGGCAGCGAGAGGAGCTCTTCAAGTGGTTCGGGTCGCTCAGCGCCGCCGAACTCGCCAAGCCGCTCCCCCAGGAACTCCAGGTCTTCGGCTCGACCGTCGGCCAGCTCATGCAGTCTCTGGCGTGGCATGAGGGCATGCACGCCGGCCAGATGACCGCCTGCCGCCGGGGCCAGGGCCTCGGCGCCGCGATCGGATGACGCCCGGCGTCGTTCCCCGCGCCGCCGCGCATCGTTCGTCGCACACAAAGCCGGGGAGGGCGCCACGCCCTCCCCGTTCTCGTTGGCAGGTTTCCGGCGAGCAGTCCGCCCGGCCTCGTTACAGAGAGCCGCGCACCGGGTGATCCTCCCGGGCCAGGGCCACCGTCGGGCCAGTGACCACGCGCTCCCCGGGCATCGGGTTGAAACGCGACCCGTAGAGCGGGATCTTGCGGTTGGGATCGTACTTGGGCATGAGCGGCATCACCACCATCATCAGCGCGAACACCGCGCCGTTGGCGAGGATCAGGCTGAGGGTGTCCGTGCGGCCCCACTGCACCATCGCCGCTGTCACCACCACCACCGTGAGCGCAAGCGGGATCACCGACTGCCACGCGCCCATCATGATCTGGTCGTAGCGCAGCCGCGGGATCGTCCAGCGGATGAGCATCATGAACGCCACCAGCGTCACGGCCTTCCCGAACAGCACCGCGAGCTTGAGGCCGACCACCGCCACCGCGAGGAGCACCTCCGCGACGCCCCCCCCGAGGTGCACCGCCCCGCCCCCGAAGACCGACACGAAAGGCAGCGGCTCCCACCCTCCCAGGAAGAGCAGGGCGAACATCGCGCTGCTCGTGATCATGTGGGCGTACTCGGCGAGGAAGAAGAGCGCGAACCGCATCGACGAATACTCGGTGTGGTAGCCGCCCACCAGTTCCTGCTCCGCCTCCGCCACGTCGAACGGCGCCCGGTTGGCCTCCGCGAGAATGGCGATGAAGAACAGCACCGCCGCGATGGGCTGCGCGAACACCATCCAGCCGTGCTGCCGCTGGTGGGCGATGATCTCCTCGGGCATCAGTGTGCCGTAGACCAGCAGGATCGCCAGCAGCGAGAGGCCCAGCGGAATCTCGTACGAGACCATCTGCGCGGTCGCGCGCATGCCGCCGATGAACGAGTACTTGTTGTTCGACGCATAGCCCGCGATCGTGACTCCGTACACCCCCAGCGACGCGACGCTCAGGAGATACACGATGCCAATGTTCGCATTGAGACCCGCGAGCACGACCTCTCCCCCCGTCACGTGGACCAGGCCGAGAATCGAGAATGATGGGATCGTCGCCGTGCCGCCCCAAGGGATGATCGCGAACCCGATGAGCGCGGGGATGATGATCGCGACCGGGGCGAGCGTGAAGAGCCGCTTGTCCGCCCGGTCCGGCGCATAATCCTCTTTCAGCAGGAACTTGAGCCCGTCCGCGAGCGACTGCCCGAGCCCGAGGCATCCCTTCAGAAACCCCAGGATCGGCAGGCCGAAGTCGAACCCCACCCGGTTCGGACCGATGCGGTCCTGGATGTACGCCGCCATCTTCCTCTCGACGTAGATCAGGTACGCGCACGTCAGCAGCACGACATGCACCACCAGGGCGAACACCAGCACGCTTGCAAAGGTCTGCGCGGAGATCGTCATCCGTGGCTCCGGACGGGTCGAGGGCGAAAGTGTAGCGGGGCGAAGGCGAGTCGGGGTCCGGGGTCGGTTTCTATACTGCCCGCACGGAGGTCGCCCATGAAGCTCACGATGGTCGGGACCGGGTACGTGGGGCTGGTCACCGGCGTCTGCTTCGCCAACACCGGCAACGATGTCACCTGCCTCGACATCGACCCCGCCAAGGTCGAGCGCCTCCGCCGCGGCGAGTGCCCCATCTACGAGCCGGGATTGACCGAACTCCTCGCCAAGAACATCCGGGGCGGGCGGCTCCGCTTCTCCACCGAGCCCGGCCCCGCCCACCGCGACGCCGAGATGATCTTCATCTGCGTCGGCACCCCCAGCGATGAGCGCGGGCACACCGATCTTCGCGCCATCCACGCCGCCGCCGACGCCGTGGCCGACGTCCTCAAGGGCCTTGGCCCGGGCCAGCCCCCCAAGACCATCGTGGTCAAGAGCACCGTGCCCGTGGGCACCACCCACGAGGTGGGCCAGCGCATCAGCCGGCGCGCCGGCCCGGGCATCCCCTTCTATATGGCCAACAACCCCGAGTTCCTCAAAGAGGGCGATGCCATCCGCGATTTTCAGTACCCCGACCGCGTCGTGTGCGGCGTCGAGAGCGAGCCCAGCCGGCGCCAGTTCGAGACCGTCTACGAGCCCTTCCTCCGCACCGGCAAGCCCCTGATCTGCGTCGATATCCGCTCCAGCGAGATGGTCAAGTACGCCGCCAACAACTTCCTCGCGACCAAGATCAGTTTCATCAACGAGATGGCGAACCTCTGCGAGGCCTACGGCGCCGACATCGACGCCGTGCGCCGGGGCATGTGCAGCGACCGACGCATCGGCGACCAGTTCCTCCACCCCGGCCTCGGCTACGGCGGGTCCTGCTTCCCCAAGGACACCCAGGCCTGCATCATGATGGGCGAGAAGAGCGGCACCCGCGCCAGCCTCTCCCAGTCCGTCCACGAGGTCAACCAGCGCCAACGCGACTTGTTCTTCAACAAGATTCTCAGGCACGCCGACGCGCGCGGCGGCCTCAAGGGCAAACGCCTCGCCTTCTGGGGGCTCGCCTTCAAGCCCCGCACCGACGATGTCCGCGAGAGCCCCGCACTCACCCTCGTCCGCAAGGCCCTCGGCTACGGCGTCGAGTGCCGCGGCTACGACCCCGTGGCCGCCGCCAACGCCTCCGACGAGATCGGCCCCGCGCTCACGATCTGCGACGACATGTACGCCGCCTGCGAAGGCGCCGACGGCATCGTCGTCAGCACCGACTGGGACGACTTCAAGACCCCCGATTTCGCCCGCCTCAAGGGCATCTTGCGCGACCCAGTGATCTTCGACGGCCGCAACCTCTACCGCCCCGAACGGATGCGGGAACTCGGCTTCTCGCATTACAGCGTGGGCCGGGCGAGCGTCACGTGACGCCCGTGCGCGACCTCGCGGTCGAGCCGCGCCTCGTCCGCGCCGACTGGCTCGCCTTCGCCGCGGCGCTCCCGCCGTCCTCCGTCGATCTCCTGTACGTCGATCCCCCCTTCAACACCGGCGCTGCCAAGCGCTCTCCCCCGGGTGCTGCGCAGGCCGGGCGCACCGCCGATGGGGCCTACGCCGACCGCTGGCCTTCGACAGGGGCCTGGGTCGCGTGGCTGCGCGAAAGATTGCGTGCGACCATCCCTGCGCTCAAGCGCTCGGCCTCGGTCCTGCTGCACGTCGACTGGCGCACCTGCCACCACGCGCGCCTGCTGCTCGATGACCTCTTCGGCCCGGCCTCGTTCGTCAACCACCTCGTCTGGTCGTACGGGCTGGGCGGCTCTTCGCCCCGGCGCTTCGCCCGCAAGCACGACGACATCCTCTTCTACGCGCTCGACCCGCGCCGGTACTACTTCGATCCCCCTCGCGTGCCCGCCACGAGCCGCAGGCTCGCCGGAGCACACAAGAAGGCGACCGACGTTCTCGATATCCCCGCCATCAACAACATGGCCCTCGAACGCACCGGCTACCCCACCCAGAAACCCCTCGAACTCCTCAGGCTGCTCGTGCGCGCCTGCGCACCCCCCGGCGGGACCGTGCTCGACCCCTGCTGCGGCAGCGGCACAACCCTGCTCGCCGCCCTGATTGAGGGCCGCGCACCGCTGGGGTGTGACGTCAGCCCCGTCGCCATCCGCACCTCTCGCACGCGGCTTGCCGCCGCCCCGCCGCGCACGAGCCCTTGACCCTCTCCCGCGCTCCCTCCCGGCGCGAGTCAGGTGAATCGCTGCAGGCCCCGCCGGAGACACGAAGGAACGGCGGGTCGAGACTGGCCAGTTCGCCGCATCCCGGGCGCCGGACCCGAGCCTCGCGATGGCCCGTGCCCGCCCCGGTGACCTTCCCGGTCCCAAGGGCGTCCGCCTCGTACCTGTCGGGGTACACTCCGCCACCCGGCCCCCGGCGATCCTCAACCATGCTTGAGACCGCGTTTCACACCTACCAGCGCAAGAAGGTCATCAACGTCAACGTCAACGTCGCGTTGGCGGGGCTCCTCGCCATCGCTCTCGCCAAGCTCCCTGTCGCGTGGGTTTCCGAGTGGATCGGCAAGGATCACCGGATCGCCATCGTCATCGTCACCGCCCTCATCGACGGTGCGGCGGATTTCGTCATTTACTACATGCTCCACTGGGTCGCCAACCACTGGAAGCCCCTCAAGCCCCGCACTGAAGCGGAAAAAGCCCACCACGCCAAGAAGGACAACTTCTTCCGAGATGCCTCCGTCATCCAGTTCCAGCGCTACATGCTCAGTCCGGTCTTCTACGTGATCGCCGTCGGGGGGCACTGGGCCCTCATGAAGTACGCGGACGTGCGCCACTCGTGGGCCTTCGTATTCGCCTACACCACGGCCATTCTCGTCACCCGGATCATCCACACCATCTGGGGGCTTCGCTCCGGCACGCTGCGGTAGCCCCGGCCCTTACCGAAAGCCGCCCGCCCGAACCCCGTATCATTGGGCGTGACCCAGCCCTCTCGATTTCTCCGTGCCGCGCTGCTTTTCTGGCTGCTGGCGGCCCTTCTCCCCGGGGTTGCCGGGGCCCAGACCGGGGCCGTGCCTGCGGAGCGCCAGGCCAACAACGTCGCGGTCATCACCATCCGCACCGGCGACAAGCCGATCGATTCCGTCGTCGCGCGCAGCGTGGCACGCCGCATCCGCGCCGCGGAGAAGGGCGGCGCCGATGCCCTGGTCTTCGACATTGACACCCCCGGCGGCGAAGTCGGCGCGATCCTCGACATCTGCACGGCGATCAAGGAATCAGGGGTCAAGAACACCGTCGCCTGGATCAACTCCAAGGCGCTCTCCGGCGGCGCGATCATCAGCCTCGCCTGCCGCGAGATCATCGTCAGCGACACCGTGACCTGGGGCGATGCCATGCCCATCGCGGCGGGCCCGGGCGGCGTCGCCGCGATGCCCGACGAGCTCAAGCCGAAGTTCCTCGCCCCGCTCATCTCCGAGGTCGTCGACTCGGCGCGCCGGCGCAACCAGCAGGGGTACGTCTACGACGAACTGCTGGTGCAGGCCATCCTGGCCCTCGACGTGCAGTTGTGGCGGGTGCGTCACAAGACCACCGGCCAGGAAATCTGCATCACCGCCGCGGAGTACGAACGCATCTTCGGCCGCGAGCCGGACTACTCCAACCCACGCGTGCCGAGCCTGAACCCGGGCCAGGCGCACGCCTCGCGCCGCCCCCGCCCCCCGGCCCCGGGCGGGAGCGACCCGGCCATGTCGGTGCCCGCCGCGAGCCCGGCGCTCGCCGAAGTCGCGGGCGAGGCAACCAAGACCCAGAACCTGCCGACGACCCGCCCGACCATCACCGCCGACGACCGGGACAAGTGGGAGCTGGTGGAGTTCGTGACCGACGGCTCGGCCCCTCTCACCCTCAAAGCACCCGACATGCACGCGCTTCACCTGGCGGCCAACCCGGACACCCGCCCCATCCGCAGCGACGACGACCTGCGCGCGTGGTTCGGGGCTGCGCACATCAAGCGCCTCGATCCGCTCTGGTCCGAGGGCCTTGTGCAGGTGATGACGAGCATGTGGGTGCGGGGCGTGCTGATCGTCATCCTGCTCATCGCGGTCTTTCTCGAGATGGTCAGCCCCTCCGGGCTCGCCGGGGCCGTCGCGGCCCTCGCGCTCGCGCTGCTGCTCATTCCGCCCTACCTCATGGGCCTGGCCAACTGGTGGGAGATCGTCGCGATCTTCGCGGGCCTCGGGCTGGTGCTGCTGGAGATTTTTGTGCTGCCCGGGTTCGGCGTCGCCGGCATCTCGGGCATGGTCCTGCTCTTCGGCGGGTTGCTGGGCACCTTCATCGGGGGCGACCAGCTCTTCCCCACCGATGCCAAGGGCCAGAGCGACATGCTCTACGGCCTGACCACCATCATCCTGGCGCTGGGCACCGCAAGCGTGGGCTGGTGGCTGATTGTCAGGCATTTCGGCAGCATTCCTCTCCTGAACAAGCTGGTGATGAAGGAGGGCGAAGATGCGCACGAAGGGCTGCTGGAGGCGATGGCCGCCCCGGCGCCGGCCGCGCCCGTCCGCGCGGGGGATGTGGGCCGGGTCGTGACGCCCCTGCGCCCGGGCGGGCGGGCGGAGTTCGCCGGAAGGGTGATCGACGTGGTCGCCGATTCAGGCTACATTGACGCGGGTCAGCTGGTGCGGGTTGAGGAGGCATCGGCCTTCCGCATCCTGGTTTCGCACGCCGGGCCGGAGGGCCCGGAGGCCACGGCGTAGCTTTCTCGCGAGAGGTGCCCTTCCGTATGGAAAACCCGCTCTTCTGGGGACTCGCACTGCTCGGCGTGGCCATTCTCCTGGTCATCGTCGAAGTCTTCCTGCCCTCGGGTGGCGCGATCGCGATTCTCGCCGGCGCCACCACGGTCGCGGGCGTCGTCCTGCTCTTCATCGCCGACCCGTGGTGGGGGCTCATCGGGCTGCTCGTCGTCGCGGTCTTCGGTCCGCTTGTCATCACCATGGCCCTCAACATCTGGAAGAACACGCCGGTGGGGCGCAAGGTCATGGGCGCGCCGACCGAGGATGAACTGCGCGAACGCCATGAGGCCGAGGTGCGGGCCCGTGAAGAACTGGCCGCCCTCGTGGGCGTGGAGGGCGTCGCGGTCACCGGCCTGCGCCCGATCGGGGTGGTGAAGATCGAGGGCAAGCGGTACGACGCATCCGCCGAGCTGGGCTTCATCGAGTCGGGCCAGCGCGTGCGCGTGGTCGAGGCTTCGGCGATGCAGATCAAGGTGCGCCCCGCCTGATGCCCGCCCCCCTCGCCTTCTCGATCGAGTCGAGGTCCGGGGCGGCCCGCACCGGGAGGGTCACGACGCCCCACGGCGCGTTCGACACCCCGGCGTTCATGCCCGTCGGCACCCGCGCGACCGTCAAGGGAGTCCACCCGCGCGAGGTCGCGGCCTCGGGCGCGCAGATTCTGCTCAACAACACGTATCACCTCCTCCTCCGCCCGGGGCCGGAACTGATCGCCTCGCTGGGGGGCGTTCACGCCTTCATGGGCTGGGATGCGCCGATCCTCACCGACTCGGGCGGGTACCAGGCCTACTCGCTCGCCGACACCAACCAGGTGGATGACGACGGCGTGACGTTTCGTTCGGTCGTCGACGGCTCGCAGGTGCGGATGACGCCCGAGTCCGCGATACGCACGCAGAACATGCTCGGGGCCGACATCATCATGGCCTTCGACGATTGCCCGCCCTCGATCGACCCGCGCGCGACGAACCCGAACCAGCCGCGCCTGCGGCAGGCGGCGGCGCGCGACGCGCGGGGCCGGGCATACGACCACGGCGCCCGACTGCGCCAGGCCAACGAGCGCACGCTGCGCTGGCTGGAACGCTGCGCCGCGGCCCACGCCCGCCCGGATGAGCAGGCCCTCTTCGGCATCGTGCAGGGGGGGACCGACCTGGAAGCCCGGTCGTGGTGCGCCGAGCGTGCGTGCGCGATCGACCTGCCGGGCTTCGCGGTGGGCGGGGTCGCCGTGGGCGAGCCCCATGAAGAACTCGTGCGCGTGGTGCGGCACACGGCGCCGCTGCTGCCCGACCACAAGCCCCGGTACCTCATGGGCGTGGGGTATGAACGCGACATCGTGCAGGCCGTGCGCGCGGGCATCGACATGTTCGACTGCGTGCTGCCCACCCGCAACGGGCGTAACGCGTTCGCCTTCACGCGGGCGGGGCCGCTCAAGCTCCGCAATCTCGCGCAGCGCGAAGACCCGGGGCCGATCGAGCCCGGGTGCGACTGCCCGGCCTGCGACCCGGGGCGGCACGGCTGGCGGACGCCGGGGGGCGCGTCGTTCAGCCGCGCGTACCTGCGGCACCTCTTCATGGTGGGCGAGATGCTGGGGCCGATCCTGGTGACGCTGCACAATCTCAGGCACTTTCAGCGATTGATGGCGGAGATCCGCGGGGCGATCCGCCGCGACGACTGGACGGGCCTGGCGCGGGACTGGCCGGTGCTCGTCGGAAGCGAGGGGCAGGTTGCCGGCGCGGAATGACGTGCGGTGCAGAAGTGCCGGGGGAAATCCCCACACGGCGTGTGGGGGTACGCGGAACGGAGAGGGGCGGGGTGTGAGGATGAGCGATATGCTCCCGTTCCTCTTTCGGGAGCATGACCATGCCGGGCGTTTATCCGTTTCGGGCCTTGCAGTTCTCGGGCGGCACGGGGGATGTGTCGTCGCTGATCGCGCCGCCGTATGACGTGCTCGATGCCGCAGGCAAGGCGCGGCTGCTCGCGAAGAACGCCGACAACATCGTGGCGATCGACCTGCCGCACGTGCCCGCGAAGGAGCTGGGCCCGCCCGCGGCGTACCAGGGCGCGGCGGATGGTCTGAAGCGGCTGGCGGCCACGGGCGCGATGGCCCGGCGCGCGGCGCCCGCGATGTTTGCCTACCGCCAGCGGTTCGAGTTCCGGGGCAAGAAGTTCGATCGCTGCGGGATGGCGTGCGCCGTGGAGACGCTGCCGTTCGGCCCGCGCGCGGGCGGGGGCATCCTGCCGCACGAGCAGACCTTCAGCGGACCGAAAGAGGACCGGATGGCGCTGATGAAGGCGACACGGGCGCAGCTGTCGCCGATCTTCGGGCTGTACGCGGACGACCGGGGGGAAGGGACGGAGGTCGTGCGCCGGGTGATGGGCGCGCGGAAGCCGGACATGACCGCGCGCAGCGACGACGGCGTGTCGCACGAGGTGTGGACGATCGAGGATGCGCCGACCATCGGCGCGTTCCAGAAGGCGCTCGCGGGGGAGGACGTGTTCATCGCCGACGGGCACCACCGGTACACGACGGCGCTCAACTACCTCAAGGGGCTGGAGGAGAAGGGCGCTGTGGGGGCCGACCACCCGGCGCGCCGGTGCATGATCGTGCTGGTGGGCATGAGCGACCCGGGCCTGGCGATCGGGCCGACGCACCGGGTGCTCGGGGGCATGAAGGACTACACCTTCGAGGCGTTCGCGAAGGCGAGCGCGGGGCTGCTCGACATCGCGCCCGCCGGGGGCGATGCAAAGGGGGTGGAGGCGGCGATCGAGGCGAGAGCCAGGGCCAACCCCGACCGGAACGTCTTCGGGCTCATCGACATGGCGAGCGGCAGGGTGTGCACCGGCATGACGACCTCGCCCGATCCGCTGGCGACGGGGTTCAGCGCCAAGCCCAGGGCGTGGCGCACGCTCGATGTGGCGCTGGTGCAGCACCTGATCGTCGAGCAGGTGTGCCAGCCGAAACTCAACGCCGGCCAGCCCGTGAAGTGGGCGTTTCCGCACAGCGTGGACGAGGTGATGGAGATCGCGAGCGGCGCGGAGACAGGCGCCGGGGGGGGCGCGGGCTTTGCCCAGGTCGCCGTGATCGTTCGACCTACGCCCCTGCCCGCGGTGCGCGATGTGAGCCGTGCGAACGAACTGATGCCCCAGAAGAGCACGTTCTTCTACCCGAAACTGGCGACGGGGTTGTTCGTCAACCCGCTGGAGTGAGAGACGCGCGGGGCGGGGCGAGGGCTGCGCCGCGGGGCGCTGCGCGGGCGCAGCCGGCGTCGGGGCGAAGCGCGTCGACGCGGCGGGCGGTGGCGCGGAGGACATCGGCGCGCCGGGGGCGTTGCTGTCGTGCGTGCCTGTGCTGAGCGGGTCGTTGCCGGGCGCGTCGTTGGTGCGTGTGCCGCCGTCGTGCGCGCCGCCGCCGGGCGCGGCGGACGGGTCGGGAGTTCCGGGCCTCGGAGGCGCCTGGATAGGAGTCTCGGGCGGTTCTCCCGGCGCGGAGGCGCGGAGAATCTCGGTCGCGGCCTGGCGCGCGATGAGGTGCTCATCGACGAAGAGAAGGCGCTTCAGCGTGTCGATCGCTTCGACGCGCGACTCCAGCGCGAGCAGGCGGAGACGCACGCGGGTGATGGCCTCGTAGCGGTCGAGGAGCGACGAAACTTCGGGCGAGGCGAGGAGCGAGAGCAGGTCGGGGAGCGCGAGATCGTTGTTATCCGCGACGCGCGTCAGGGGCAGGCCCGCGAGAAAGTCGCTGAGGATGAGATGCAGGTCGGCGGGACGCGGATCGGCGGCTCGGGGCGTGTTCATGCCCGCAGTATTGAGCGGGCGGGCGGCGATGCAAGCGCGGCGTGCGCATGACCGCAATGCTGCGCGCGCCGGCGGTCGGTGCGCCGCGGCGAGGGGATGTCGAGATGCGTGCCGGGGGAAGGGGTCAGGGTTCGAAGCGCACGCGATTGCGCAGCACGCCGAACTGACCGATCTCGACTTCGACCACGTCGCCGTGGCGCAGGTAGGCGGCGGGTGTTCGGGCCATGCCGACTCCCCCGGGTGTGCCGGTGAGGATGACCGTGCCGGGCCAGAGCGTTGCGCCGCGGCTGAGTTCGGCGATGAGTTCGGCGACCGAGAAGATCATGTCGGCGGTGGAGGCGTCCTGGCGGGTCTCGCCGTTGACGCGGCAGCGGATGGGCAGGGCCTGCGGGTCGGGGACTTCGGCGGCGGGGGTGAGCCGGGGCCCGAGGGGGCAGAAGGTGTCGAAACTCTTGCCGCGGCAGAACTGCCCGCCGCTGCCGGACTTCTGCCACCACCGGGCGGAGACATCGTTGGCGCAGGTGTAGCCGAGCACGTGGCGCAGGGCATCGTCGCGGGGGACATCGCGGGCGGGCGCGCCGATGACGACGGCGAGCTCGGCTTCGTAATCGGTCTGGTCAGGTTCGTGGCAGACTTTCGGAACGATGATGTCGTCGGCGTGCAGGCAGGCGGCGGCGGGGCTCTTGTAGAAGACCATCGGGCGGTCGGGGAGCGGCGCACCCTGCTCGGCGGCGTGCTCGCGGTAGTTGCGTCCGATGCCGATGATGGAACGGATGGGGATGATTCCCCGGGGGCTCTTGACGGCGACGCCGAACTCTTGGCGGATGATTTCCATGGGCGGGGGGCGAGGTTCCGGCTACAGACTGAAGGAGAGATTCAGGCTCGCGAAGGGGGCGGTGTCGAGGTCGGAGTTGAAGACCGACTCGCCCTCGTCGTCGAAGAGTTCGAGTTCGGAGCCGAAGGCAAGGCCGCCGCGCAGGACGATGCGGAGGCTTTCGAGCGGGCGCCAGATGGCGCCGAGGGCGACGGGGATGCGGGTATCACGGGCGACGCCCTCATCCACGACGGCGTCTTCGTCGAGGCGGAACTCGCGCTGCTCGTAGGAGGCGTCGAAGGTGAAGGAGACGGAGTCGGAGTAGCGGTAGGCCAGCTGGGCGCCCGGGCCGCGCAGCACGCCTGGGGCGTTGGAGAGCGAGAGCGTGTCGCTGATGCGCCACTCGACGATGATGATGGGGACGATGAGTTCGTCGTCTTCGAGGCGGGAGGCGACGAGGACGCCTGCGCCGAAGCGGAGATTCTTGTTGGGCTGGTAGGTGGGGGCGAGGTAGCCGAAGTAAGTGAGGCCGTCTTCGTGCGAGGCGTGGCCTTCGACGCCGGCGCGGACGCCGCCGCCGCCGTTGAGCCACCACGAGTCGCCGAGCTCGAAGCCCGCGGTGGCGAAGAGGGAGGTGATGGTGGCTTCGTCGAGGGGCTCGCTGAAGCCGAGGATGCTCACATCGCCGTCGAAGTTGTAGAAGGAGGCTTCGTGGTCGATGCCCGCGCCGAGGCGGAGGCGTTCGGTGGGCTGGCCGGTGACGCCGAGCCCGACGCCGAAGCGGTTGACGACCATTGACCCACCTCCTTCATCGAAGTTTGCATCGAAGGTGTAGTCGCCGTAGGCGGTGATGGTGAACTCGAGCGGGGGGGCCTCGAACTCGTCCAGGGGCTTTTCATCGGGGGGGATGGGCTGGGCTGAGGCGGCGCAGGCCAGGGCGCAGAGGGCGCTGAACACACGGGTGAGGCCGGGGCTGGTGTTGTTCATGCCTGAGCATAGCCGAAACCGGGCCGCCGGTGGGACGGCCGGCGGTACGATGCGGGCATGATCGAACTCATCGCGTTGTCAGTCGTCATGGGGGCAGCCGTCGCCGAGCCGCCGACCCTGGTGGTGCGCGCGGACAACACGCGGGTGACGGAGTCATGCCGGGTGGTGGTGCCCGAGGGGCTGGTGATCGAGGACGCGGACGGCGACGGGGTGCTGCACATCGAGGCCGACGGCGTGACGGTGGAGTTCGCGCCCGGGGAGGGGACGCTGCGGGGCGCGCCGGAGGATGCACCGTACGAAACGCTGGCGGGGGTGGGCGTGCGCATCGACGGGCGGCGAGGCGTGACGATCCGCAGGGCAGCGCTGCGGGGCTTCAAGGTGGGGGTGTGGGCGACAGGAGCGGACGGGCTGGTGATCGAGGATTGCGACGTGTCGCGGGGTTACGCGATGCGGCTGGGGAGCACGCCGCTGGCGGAGGACGGAGCGGACTGGCTGTGGCCCCACCAGAACGATAAGGGCGAGTGGCGGGAGCGGTACGGGGCGGGGCTGTACGTGGAGCAGAGCGAGGGCGTGACGATCCGGCGGGTGCGGGCGCGGGAGCGTCAGAACGGGATCGTGGTCGATCGGCTGTACCAGTCGCGCATCTACGACAATGACTGCTCGTTCCTGTCGGGGTGGGGCCTGGCGATGTGGCGATGCAACGACAACGTGATCTGCCGCAACGCGTTTGACTTCTGCATCCGCGGGTATGCCCACGGGGTCTACAACCGTGGGCAGGACTCGGCGGGCATCCTGGTGTTTGAGCAGAATAACCGCAACCGGTTCATCGAGAACTCGGCGACCCACGGGGGCGACGGGTTCTTCGGGTTCGGGGGGCGCGAGGCGCTGGGCGAGGGCGAGCTCCCGATGGGGTTCTCGTGCGCGCGCAAGGGGAACAACGACAACCTGTTCGTGGGGAATGCCTTTTCGTACGCCGCGGCGCACGGGCTGGAGCTGACGTTCAGTTTCGGCAACGTGATCGAGGGCAACACGTTTGATTCCAACGCGATCTGCGGCATCTGGGGGGGGTATTCGCAGGACACGATCATCCGGGGCAATGCCTTCTCAGACAATGGGACGGCGGGGTACGGCCTGGAGCGCGGGGGCATCAACATCGAGCACGGGGCGGGGAACCTTGTGCAGGGCAACACCTTCGCGGGGGATGTGTGCGGGGTTCACTACTGGGTGGATGAGGACGCGGGGCTGCGGGAGCTGCCGTGGGCGAAGGCGAACTATCGCGGCGCGGTGGACAACGTGATCGCGGGCAATGCCTTCAGCCGGGTGGGCACGGCGGTGCAGTTGCGGGGCGAGGTGACGGGAACGGTCATCAGCGACAACGCGTACGCCGGCGTGGAGAAGGAACTCGACGCGCCCGAGGGGCTGGAGATCTCGAGCGCGGTCCCGGCGCTGCCGGCGCCCGCGGCGATTCCGAGCGGGATCGTGGTGGGCGAGCGCCGGCCGATCGAGGCGCGGCGCGAGTTCGCCGGGCGCGAGAACATCATCATGGGGGAGTACTTCCCGTGGGACTTCGAGGCGCCGATGCTGCGGGTGCGTTCAATGGGCCCGGGGGAGCATGTGTTCGAGGTGTTCGGGGCGGCGCCTGGCGGAGTGCGGGCTGAGGCGACGACGCCCGCCGGGAGCGTGACCTGCACGGTGGAGGCCGCGCCGAAGGGCGCGGGGCGGCATGTTCCCGTGGTCGTCCGCATCATCGCCGGTGCGGGGGTGACTCCGTATGCGCTGACAGTGCGGGCGGGCAAGGCTTCGTGGGAACGGACCGGCGCGATCATCGGCATCGAGTGGCACGTGCGTACGTTCGCGTGGACAATCGATCCGCGTGAGAATGAGGAGGGCTGGCGGGCCGAGGGGGCCGGGGCCGAGGCGAGGACCCTTCCCTCTCTGAACCTCGCGTATCAACATGCCGGACCCAAGGCGATGGGGTTCGCGGATGCGGGCACGGACAAGTTCGGCACGCTGGCGAGCGGAAAGGTGAGGCTGGGGCCGGGGACCTGGCGCATCCGCACGCTCAGCGACGACGGCGTGCGGGTGCGCGTGGACGGGGCGGCGGTGATCGAGAACTGGACGTGGCACGGGCCCCAGTCCGACGAGGGGGAGTTCACGCTGACGGAGGGGCGTGAGGTTGAGATCGAGGTGGAGCACTTCGAGCTCGACGGGTACGCGGTGCTGACGCTCGACATTGAACTGGTGCGGGAGGAGTGAACGGGGGCGAGGGAGTGGGGAAGGTGCGTGGTGCGATCTTGGTTGTGATTGGTTGAGGGGGGAGCGACGCGGGTATCTTGCGGTGATGTGAGCGGCCGTCAGGTGTGGAAGGGGCGCGGCTCTCATCGGACATGGAAGGCCCGGGCGCTGGGACCATTCCTTCGCGCGGGTCGGCCGGGGCGTTGGTGCGCTGGTGCCGCCGTCAACTCCCCAGCGCGCGCATGGTGAGCCACACGAGGGCGGCTTCCGCGCCGAAGCGCAGGTCAACCAGGTCGCGGATCTTTTCCGGTCGGCACCACCGCAGCAGGACGGTGCCCGCGGCCGAGGCCCCGGCCCATGCCGCCCGCGCGGCGAAGGGGCCGACGGGCCAGAGCAGGAGCGTCGCCGCCAGGGCGAGGCGCGTCCACATGGCCACGCGCCAGGCGCGCTCGCCGCCTAGGCGAGTCGGGAGCGTGCGGGTGTCGAAGGCGCGGTCTGCCGCCTCGTCGTCGATGTCGCAGAGGACGGCGTCGGCGTAGACGCGAAGCGTCAGGTAGAGGGCGGCCAGGGCGAGGAGAAGGGGCGGGGCGGGGAGGAGGGCGCGGAGCCGGGCGGGGAGATCCGGCTGTTCAGGCGCAGGAACGCCGGGGGCATCCGGCGCGGCCGAGAGCCCGAGGACCAGCAGGGCGAAGCCGGCGATGCCGACGGCCACGAACAGGTTCTTGAGGATGAATCGGTCTTTGATGCGCGGGCCCGCGCCCGCGGGTCGGGGGCGGCCCGCGTAGAGCAGCACGCCCGCGACCGAAGCGCCCGTGGCGAGCGCGGCGATGGGGTGGAGCAGCCAGCCCGAGACGAGCGACACAAGGCCGGCACTCGCCATGAACAGGCGTGCTGCGCGTCGGCGGGCGAAGAGGAAGTCAAAGCGCGCGGGGTGGGCCTGCTGATCGGCGGGGTCGAGCCAGGCGTCGCGGAGTTTGACGCGGTCGAGCAGGTAGGCGAGGAGCGCGGTGCTCCAGGCGAAGGTCAGGGCGATGGGGGCGAGGGTGTGCGCCGTGCCGGTGAGCTGCGCGGCGCAGATGACCGCCGCCGTGACATACACGGCCGCCCAGACCGCGAGATGGGCGAGGAGGGCGAGCACCGGGGCATCGTTGGCGTGCGGGTGGGGCGAGACGGCCGGGGCACGCAGGTATCCTTGGGCCGTCAGATATCCGCGCGCCCGGAGGTGCACCTTGATCGGAAACCTGATCCAGCCCGAGTTCGAGGACATGATCGGCCGCCAGGCATGGGATGAGTTGCGCGGGGCGATCATGGCGCTCGACCCGGCGGACGCCGCCGACCTGATCATCGACCTGCCGACGGAGACCGAGGGCATCGTCTTCCGTGTGCTCTCGAAGGAGCACGCGGCGGCGGTCTTTTCATACCTGCCCCTGGACCGGCAGGGGCAGCTCATCCGCAGCCTGTCGGGAGAGCAGGTGCGCGGGCTGCTGGACCAGATGACCCCGGATGACCGGGCCAGGCTGGTTGAGGAGTTGCCCGCGGCGGTGACGCGCCAGCTTCTCGACTCGCTTTCGCCCGATGAGTTGAAGTCAACGCGAGACCTGCTCGGATACCCACCGGACACCGCGGGGCGGTACATGACCCCCGAGTATGTCGCGCTGCCCAACGACATGACCGCGCGCGAAGCGCTGGACTTCGTGCGCCTCCGGGGGCGCGGGAAGGAGACCATCGCCACGATGTACGTGGTGGACGGCGAGGGCAAGCTGCTGGAGGATGTGCGGCTGAGCGCGCTGGTGCTCGCCGACCCCTCGACGATGGTCTCCGGCGTGGAGGAGCGCCCTCTGGTCTCGATCCCGGTTTCGGCGACGCGGGATGAGGTCGTCGCCGCGTTTGACCGGTACGACCGGGTCGCCCTCCCGGTGGTCGATGGGGAGGGCCGGATGCTGGGGATCATCACGGTGGACGACGTGCTCGACGCGGCCCAGCGCACAGCCACCGAGGACATCCACCGCATCGGCGGCAGCGAGGCGCTGGAGGCGCCCTACCTCGTGACCGGGTTTCGGTCCATGCTTCGCACGCGCGGCGGGTGGCTCTCGGCGCTGTTCCTCGGCGAGATGCTCACGGCCTCGGCGATGGGCTACTTCGAGAAGGAGATTGAACAGGCCGTGGTGCTCGCGCTCTTCGTGCCGCTCATCATCTCCAGCGGGGGCAACTCGGGCTCGCAGGCGGCGACGATCATCATCCGCTCGCTTGCCCTGCGGGAGATGGGCCTTCGGGACTGGTGGCGGGTGATGCGACGGGAGATTCTTTCGGGCCTCACACTGGGCGCGTGGCTGGGCGGCATCGGGTTTCTCCGCATCGCCATCTGGCAGCAGGTCGGGTGGGCTGATTACACGTCGCACTGGATGCTCGTGGCGTTCACCGTCTGGGTGAGTCTCATCGGCGTTGTGATGTTCGGCACGCTGGCAGGGAGCATGCTGCCATTTCTTCTGCGCAGGCTCGGGTTCGACCCGGCGAGCAGTTCGGCCCCGTTTGTGGCGACGCTGGTGGATGTGACGGGGCTGGTGATCTATTTCACGGTGGCGATGGTGATCCTGCGCGGGACTCTGCTGTAACCGCGCGGCCGACTGTTCGGCGGGCGGCGACGGCTGCGAAGGTCGGGGCTTGCGTCGTGCGCGGATGCGTCCACACCACCGGGCGCGGGGAGTTCCGCCCCGGCGGGGCGAATCGCCCCGCGCTGCGGGGGTAGGGTGTGGCGATTGGACCTCGCGAGGGGCATCGCGGGACTGGCACGCGGCTTGCCATGAAGCCCGCAGAGCCTCTCTCGGAGATTGACGCCCATGACGCACGCTTCCTGCACGCTCGAACCAACCCGCATATCCGGCACCCCGACGCCGCACGAGGAGCAACCTCGGCTCTTCCGGCGCGTGCAGGAGCAGATGGACCGGGCCGCGGATGCGATCGCGCTCGCTCCGGAGGTCCGCAAGATCCTGGCCTCGCCCGCGTGCGAGGTGGGCGTGAACTTCCCGGTGCGCATGGATGACGGGCGGATTGAGATGTTCTCGGGCTACCGGGTGCAGCACAACAACGTGCTCGGGCCGTTCAAGGGGGGCATCCGGTATCACCCTGATGTGAGCCTTGACGAGGTGCGCGCCCTGGCGGCGTGGATGACGATCAAGTGCGCACTGGTGGACATCCCATTCGGCGGGGGCAAGGGAGGCGTGCAGGTTGACCCCTCCACGCTGAGCCGGCGCGAGATCGAGCGGATGACCCGTCGGTTCGTGTACGCCCTGGGCGCGAACATCGGGCCCGGATACGACGTGCCCGCCCCGGACGTCAACACCGATGCCCGGACGATGGCGTGGGTGGTCGATACCTACGCGGCGAGCCTGCCCCCGCAGGAGCGCTACCGGGCGCTGGCGGTCGTCACCGGCAAGCCGGTGAGCGCGGGCGGCTCGGTCGGGCGCGAGAAGGCAACGGGCCAGGGCGTGGTCGACCTGATCGAGATGTGGGCGAAGGACCATCGCTGCAAGGTCTCCGACCTGTCGTACACGGTGCAGGGCTTCGGCAAGGTTGGGTCGTGGGCGGCGCGCATTCTCAAGGACAAGGGCGCGAAGCTGTTCGCGGCGCAGGATGTGACCGGGGCGATCCGGTCGTCCTCGGCGGAGGGCCTGGACGCGGATGCACTGGCGGAGCACGTCAAGAAGACCGGGGGCGTCGCGGGGTTCCCCGGGGCGCAGCCGGTGTCGCTCGACGAGTTCTTCGGCGTCCGCGCGGACGTGTTCATCCCCGCGGCGCTGGAGAACCAGGTGACGGGGCGAACGGCGCGCCTGCTGAATGTCAGGCTTGTGGCCGAGGGCGCCAACGGCCCGACGACGCCGGACGGCGACGCGGTGCTGCGGGAGCGCGGGATCGGCGTGCTGCCCGACGTGCTGTGCAACGCGGGGGGCGTGATCGTGTCGTACTTCGAGTGGCTCCAGAATCGGGGCGGGGCGGCGTGGAACGCCGCCGAGGTGGACCAGCGCCTCCGGGACATCCTCGAACGGGCGTATGCGCGGGTCAAGGGCATGGTGGAGTCCAAGGCGCTTGACTGGCGGACCGCGGCGTATGCGGTGGCGCTGCGCCGGATCGAAGAGGTGTACGCAGAGCGAGGCATCTTCCCGTGAACGGACTTCAACCTCACCACCGGCCGCACAGGCCCGGGCCGCAGGAGCACGCCGTGAACAACCGCACCATCCACGTCACCCGCCAGGACATGGACCGCCTGCGGGCGCTGATCGCCTCCTCCGGCGTGGGGAAGGGGGGCGATGACCGAGACCGGCCGTACCTCGCCACGCTGGCGGCGGAACTCGATCGGGCGGTGATCGTCGGCCCGGATGAGGTGACGCCGGATGTGGTGACCATGAACTCGCGCATCCGGCTCCGGGACGGGCGGCGCACGTGGATCATGACGCTGGTATTCCCGGAGAACGCGGACCCGGAGGAGGGGAGCATCTCGGTGCTCGCCCCGCTGGGCGCCGCGACCCTGGGCTGCCGGGTCGGGCAGAGCGTGGCGTTTCGCGTCCCTGGGGGTGCGGAACGCACGTGCGACATCCTGAGCGTGCTGTACCAGCCCGAGGCCGCGGGCGACTTCGATCTCTGACCCCGCGCGGCGCGGGGAGCGCTGCGGGGCGGCACGCGCGGTCACGACGATGACCGCGGAAAGGCACAGTCATGACGACTTCGGTGGTTGTGAGTTCATTGGATCGCGCACGACTTCGGCCCCTGGTTGCGGGCCAGTATCCCGATGCGCCCGTGCTGCGGCTGCGCGCGCTGCTCGACCAGGCCAGGGCGGTCGCCCCGCACCGGATGCCGCCGGATGTCGTCACCATGAACTCGCGGGTGCTGGTGCGCTATGCCGGGGATGACGCGCCGGAGGCGTTCGACCTGGCGTACCCGGACGCGGGAGAAGGCGGGTTGTCGGTGCTCTCGCCCCTGGGCGCCGCGCTGCTCGGCGCGCGTGAAGGCGACCTGGTGGAGTGTGCCGGCGGGCGCGTGCCCCGGCGCGTGACGATTGAACGCATCGCATACCAACCCGAGCGGGCCGGTCACTTCAACCGATAGCCGGGCGGCGCACGGCGCCAGGAGCGCATGGATGGCCACGAACGTGTCGATCCAGATCAAGCCCGGCAATCTCCACACGAGCGAGGCCATCGAGCGGCGGGTCTACGACAAGCTCGCCGGCGTGTGCACGCGGTTCGGCGCCGTGATGACGGCGGTGGAGGTTCACTTCGAGGATGTCAACGGGCCTAAACACGGCGGGGATGACCTCCGGTGCGGGATGGAAGCCCGTGTGAATGGGCGTGATCCGGTCGCGGTGAACGCTCGCGCCCCGGACCTCTACGCCGCCATCGACCTGGCGGCCCGGCGGCTGGAGGCGGCGGTCGCCAGGGTGCTGGATCGGAAGGAAGCGCGCGAGCGTCGGCGATTCCGGTCGAGCCGCGAGCACGACGCGGGGCGGTGAGCGCCGGGCCTGGAGGAACCGACTGCGCACGGGTTCATCCCGCGCGCCTCGCGGGCGGGCCGGCGCGGCGTCGCCGGCCTCGGCGAGGGAATGAACATGACATGGGACATGGTGTTCGCGTGCGTCGTGATCGCGATCGCGCGCATCGGGGATGTGTCGCTCGGTTCGATGCGCACCGTCGCCGTCGTGAGCGGGCACCGCGGGCTCGCGTGGGTGTTCGGGTTGCTCGAGATGACCATCTGGGTGTTCGTCGTTTCCGCGGTGGTGACGCACATTCGCGCTGAGCCGGTGTACGGCGTTGCGTTCGCCGTCGGGGCCGCGACCGGGAGCTACCTCGGAGTCACGCTGCAACGGTGGCTGCCCTTCGGCGACCAGGTGGTTCGCGTCTTTACGCGCCGGGCGGAGCCGTTGCTTGAACGCCTGCACGGGGCGGGATTCGGCGTGACCACGTTTCAGGGAATGGGGCGGGACGGGCCTATCGCGATGTTGTTCGTGGTCGTTCGCCGTTCGCGGACCGCGTGCGTGGTGCAGGCGGCGCGCACCCTTGATCCGGGGTGCTTCTACACGATTGACGACCTCCGCATTGCGAACGCGGCGGGGCGTCCCGGGCATGTGTCGCACGTCGAATAGGGGCGCACCATGACGGTGATGCGTGGCCAGTGCGCGCGTCGGCGACCCCGGCGCGCGCCTATGCCGCTGGTGAGCGCGGCTCGATCAGCCCCCACGGCCGTGTGCGGGCCGCAATGCGGACCGAGTCAGGGGCAACCGAGCACGAAGATGTCCAGGTAGTAGAAGAAGTCCGCCGCGTCGATCTGGCCGTCTGGGATGCCGTACGCGGGGTCGTTGGGGTCAGCGGAGCCGGAGAGGTCGGCGACGGCGAGGTT
>JADLCM010000061.1 GCA_020847175.1 Phycisphaerales bacterium | reverse complement strand
TCCCCGCCGGCCTTCCCCCCTTGCGGGGGTCGCTCGCCGCGTGCCATTGGGCCGCGCCCTCGGGCGTTGTTTCGCGGGCGATGAGTTGCACCTGCGCCACCACGCCGATGTCCTCCACCGTGTGCCCGCGCTGGCGCAGTGCCTCACCCGTACCTCCCCACTCGGCCCTGCCCCACGACTCCAGCCGCACCACGTCGGGTTGCCACTGGTGATGCGCCCGAGGCGCCCGCACCGCGGTTGCCGCGTCCTGCCCCGCGAGCACCCGGTTGAGCACCTGCGCCGTCGCCGAGATGATGCGCGGCCCGCCGCTCCCTCCCAGCACCGCGCGCACCTCCCCGGTCGCATCCAGCACGATCGTCGGGGTCATGCTGGAGAGCGGCCTCTTGCCCGGCGCAGGCGCATTTCGTGCCGACTGCACGAGCCCGAAGGCATTGGGCTCGCCGGGGCGGGCTGTGAAATCGTCCATCTCGTTGTTGAGCACTACTCCCCAGTCTTCGATCATCACCAGTGAGCCGAATGCGAGATTGATCGTCTCGGTGCAGGCGACCGCTCCGCCCCAGCGGTCCACCACCGAAAGGTGGCTTGTGCCCCCGTCCTCCTCGGGTGTGCCCGAGGCCGCGCTCGCGTGCGCCCGGTGCGGGTCGAACCGCGCGGCGATCTCGTCAAGGCGCGCGGGGGCGAGCAACCATGCGCTGGGGTCGGGCACGAACGCCGGGTCGCCGAGGTACCTCGCGCGGTCGGCGAAGGCGTGCCGGCTGGCTTCAATCCAGGCGTGCAGGGCATCGATATCTTCGCCCTCCCGGGCCGGATCGCCGGACTCTGCGCGGCGCGGCGTCGTGCGTTCCGCCAGCCCGAAGATTTCGAGCAGCGCGATCCCCCCGCTTGACGGGGGCGGCATGGTGAGCACGGTGTGTCCGAGCACCGTTCCACGCAGCGGCGCCAGTTCTCGCACCGCGTATCCGGCGAGGTCCGCCTGTGTGATGACGCCCTGCTGCGCGCGGGCGGCCTCGACCGCCGCGCGGCCGAGTTCGCCCGCCCGCCACGCATCGGCGCCGAGGGCAGCGATCGCCTCCAGCGCCCGTGCCTGCTCGGGCACGTGGATGAACGAGCCTTCGCGCACCGTGCCGTTGAGGAGGTAGCGCCGCCAGAGAGGCTCGAACCGAACCTTCCACTCGGGGTGCTGTTCAAAATCCGCGATCAAGTCGCGGGCCTCGCTCGCGTAATGGGCATCGGCGTGGAATCCGGCTCGCGCGGCTTCGATCGCCGGGGCCAGCACTGTCGCGCGGTCCAGCGTGCCCCACGTTTCGAGGGCGTGAAGCAGCCCGAATGTCGTCCCCGGGACGCCGGCAGCCAGCCCACCCACCCGAGACGCGCCATCGGGTGCATCGACGAACGAGCGTTCGCGGATCGCGCCCGGCCCCGTCTCGCGGTAGTCCAGCGCCACGCTCACGGCGCCGCGCCGTGGATCGTGCGGCAAGTAGATGACCATGAACCCGCCCCCGCCGATGCCGCAGGAGTACGGGCGGACCACCGACAAGGTGAAACTCGCGGCGACGGCGGCATCGACGGCATTGCCCCCAAGTTCGAGCATCCGCGCCCCGGCCCGCGAGGCGATGTCGTGATCCGCGGCCACGGCCTGGCGGGAGTAGAACGCGTGCCACGCCTCGTGAGGGTTGGCCGGGGGCGTGCCGGCGCACGCCGCGATCATGAGCGCGTGGAGAAACAGGCAGACGCGAGCGAGTCTGCACCGGCCGCCTCTGCTCGTCATTGGAGACTCCACCCGGAGACTGGCAAGCGCGATGTCGGGGATTCTGGAGGGCGGGTCAATCGGCACCCACCCGAGGCCACGGAAAAACTCCCGGACTCATCTGGGCCCGGTTGTCCTTGGATCCCAAGCGAATATGGGCGATAAACTCCCCCGTTTCGGTGTCTCGTTGCACCGAGCAGCCGCGTGTAATATCGACCTTGTTGACAAGTCGCGCCTCGATTGGGGGTTTCTCGGGGACATCGCCCCACAGCAGGCACGAGAGTGCTTCTCCGGTTGGAGAGGTGAGAAGAACCCAGTCGCCGCTGTTGCCGAAGCCGACGTGATCGGAGTCGTTGCGGGCGGTGAAGACCCAGGCATCCCCGAAATCGGGGTGTGGGGAGGTTGGGGCGCGCTCGTCGTCGCCGACCGGACCAGACCACTTCTGTTCCAGCCCGTTGAAGACCACGACAACACCCCCCGGCGGGAGGTCAAACGAAGGGAAAACGAACTTGAACTGGCCCATATCCGGGGCATTGCGGTCGGTGAGCGTGTAGCCCTTGAGATTGATCGGTGCGCCGGACCAGTTGACAAGTTCGACAAACTCATCGCCCGTGGCGTGGCGTCTGCCGTCGCGGTTGGCATCGCCCGATTCAGTCGGAACGGCGAAGAGCACCTCGCTGATGATGGGGTGCGGGTACGGGTCTGGAGGTGCCGGCAAGGCCCACGGGAGCATGAATCCAGTGTGCCCTTTCGGGGCGATCGGGTCAATGATGACGGGACAGATGCCCGCTCCGTGGGGATGGGTCGGGGAAAGGCCCGCATAAACCCGGGAACGGCCCCGGATCGGGCCCCGGGCTTGACCGGGGACGCGCGAGACGGGACACTCCCCCTCCCCGGGGCGCGATCGGCGCGCTGGGGAGGTTTGGAGCGCGCCGGGATCCGGCGCGGTCGGTCCTGTCGTATAGGTGGATCACAGACGTTCAGGGGCGCGGGCGGGCCTGCACCCCAGGTCGCAACGGAGACGATTGATGGCAGCTCGAGGAAGCGGTGCGGGGGTGTATGTCACGATCGCGATTCTGGGCATTCTGTGCCTGGTGCTCTTCGTGCTCACGCTTGCGTTCTACGGCAAGGTGAACTCGGAGCGGGCGACCGCCGAGGACGCGGCGGCGCAGCGGGCCAAGTTTGTGACCAACGCCGAGCAGGACGAAGCCGGCGCGATCGAGGCCCAGGCGCAGCAGGCCCGCAAGAGCGTGTTCGGCTTCCTGAGCGAGTCGATGAAAGCGCTGAGCACCCGGGTGACCGGGCAACCCAACAGCACGCTCAACGAGATCAATAACGCCCTGCGCGATATCCCGGGTTCCGACGGCTCGATGCTCGACCTGATTCGGGCGCAAGCGCGCCAGATCGAGGAACTGAACCGAGCCAACGTGGAACTCCAGGAATCGGTGACGGCCAAGACCGCCGAACTGGCCGCGGCGCAGAAGCAATACGAGACCGAGCGTCAGGGCCTGCAAACCGCGGCGGGGCAGGTGGGGACCAACATCAGCGGGTACACCGACCGCGTGGCGGACCACATCACGCTGATGGACAAGGAGAACGCCGCGGTCACGGCCCAGATTGCCGACTTGACGGCGAGCCACCAGAACGAGGTGGGTCGCCTGAACGCGCAGATCACCGACCTGTCGAATCAGCGCCTGATTCTCGAAGCCCAGCTCGCGACGCTCCGGGGCGAGCGCGGCGGGGAAGCGCTCCGGGGGCAGTCGGAATATTCACTCGTGGACGGATCGATCGTCGCGGTGAGCGCCGCGGAGGGCTCGGTGACGATCAACCGCGGGCGCAAGGACAAGATCGTGATCGGTATGACTTTCGCGGTCTACGCCGATGCGTCGTCGCTGCGTCCGGACGACTCGGGCAACCTGCCCCGGGGCAAGGCGGGCATCGAGGTGATCAGCGTGCAGGATTCGAGCGCGGTCTGCCGCATCCTGCGGGAGACGCGGGGCAACTCGGTGGTGCGGGGCGACGTGATCGTCAACCCGGTGTACGACCCGTCGAAGAAGTACCGCTTCGTGGTGTATGGGAACTTTGATTCGGACAATGACGGCGTCGCAAGCATCTACGAGCGCGACGGCGTGGTGGCTCAGATCCGCGACTGGGGCGGCACGGTGCTGGACACGGAAGAACTCGCGGGGGACACCGACTTCCTGGTGCTGGGCGAGCGCCCCGTGGTGCCGCCGGAGCCGCCGAGCAGCGCGCCGATTGAAACCCGCCAGGACTGGATCAAGAACGTGCGCCGCGCGGACCTGTACGACGGCCTGCAGCGCCGGGCGGAATCGACGAGCATCCCGGTGCTCAATCTCAACCGCCTGCGGACCCTGCTCGGGAACTGAGCGATCGCTGCTTCGAGTGTCCTTCAGCGCACCCGCAACCTGCGGGTGCGTTTTTTCCAGCGCGGCGTGGGTGTCGTTGCGCTGAAACGCGGGAGTGAAGTCGGGTCGTTCGATCGCACAACCCCGCGTCGGTGCGGTCGGCGGCGCACGTCGCCCGGCTCGCTTCATCGTGAGCGGCCCTCGGCCACAGGCGCTGCGGTCGGCTGCCGCAACCTCCGGGGCGGAGCGAGGAGACGCGACAACCCGGGAGCCCTTGCATCTCGATCCACGGCGGAACTCGGCCTGCGATGGCCCGTGAATTCCCGTTTCTTTCCTTTGCACTCGCAGCAATCCGGGTCATTCTTGAGGATGAAACGGCCCGTGCGCTCTGCGCGGGAGCGTGGGGGTCGCAAGGACAGCGTCTACTTACCGCCGGGGCATGGTCCCCGGGGTGTGTCGTGGCCTGTGACGGCCGCGCCGATCGGGCGCGCGCACGGGTCGGGGGGTTGTGTGGCCGGCGTGCGGTCGCCGGACTCGTGGAGGAACCAGAGATGAAGCGGATCGTGAGTGTGGTGCTGGCCGCGGGGTGCGGCGCAGCGAACGCAGACCTGCATATCGATTTCGAGGGGCCGCTGTACAACGGCTCCGCGGCGGGTGTGGTCGCGACCGGGCAGGACGGATGGACGCTGCCGTCGGGTGTGGACTCGCACATCTACACCTATGCCGGCAACGCACCGGGTCTGGCGCTCAACGCCTTCGGCGGCGAGCAGTTCCTCGGGGGCACGTCGCAGGGCGGCACGTCGTTCGCGCGGGCGCAGCGGGCGGTGGACTTTTCGGCCGGCGGCAAGTTCGTGCTCTCGTACGACTTCGCGGCGATCTTCACGGGCGCCCTGCCCTCGGCGGACAACCTCGCCAGTTTCTCGCTCCAGGACTCGGTGACTGCGAAGTCTTACATTGCGCTCAACCGCTGGCTCGACAACGCCAACCCCAGCCTGGGGTGGAAGGCGGAGTACAACGTGTTCGATGCGGCGGGCGCAGCCCTGAACAACCAGCTCGCGGGGCCCGAGTGGGGCCGCCTGGCGATCAACCACTGGTATCGTCAGACGACGGTCGTGGACCTGGCGACCAACCAGATTCTGCGCGTGGCGATCGAAGATCTGACCACGGGCGACGTCACCTCGGTGAACCCGACGGGGTGGTTCGTGGCGGGCGGCGCCAACTCGACCCGGCCGCTGCCCACGGGCGTTCGTTTCTTCATGGGCGGCAACGCGGGCAACACGATGGGCTGGGACAACCTGGACATCGTTCCGGCTCCTGGCACGCTCGCGCTCGTGGGCGCGGGCCTGCTGGGTGTGAGCCGGCGCCGGCGCGCGTGAGTGCCGCGCCCGGGGGCCCTGCCCTCGGCTGAGCACATGAGAAGTTGTTCCCCGCGGAGTGGGCTTCGGCCCGCTCCGCGGTTTTTTGAGGCGCCTGCGCGATGTCATGTGCGGCGCGGAGTGCGCAGATCTGCGCGCGATCAGGCCCGGACGGCCGGGCGTGCCGCGTTCACGGGCGTGATTCCAGGAATCGGCTGAGCATCTCCTTCTCGGTCTCCTGGTACTTGGCAAAGGCATCGTCGAGCCGGGCGCGGAGCTCTTCGAGGGTGGCACGCTCCGCGGCGGGCGGGCCGCCGGCCAGCGAGGCCTCCATGGCTTCGCTCGCGGCGCGCAGGTTGCTCACGGCGTCGGCGTACGCGCGGGCGGCGTCGTACACGAGCTGTTCCTTGAGCTCCTTGGTGGTGGGACGGATGAGCAGACGCCACGGCTGTCGGCGGACCTCCGTCATCACGAGCTTGAACTGCTCGCTGGCCAGGCGCACGTTGGCGAGGGCGAAACGGAGCGACGGGAACTGCTCGCGGGCGAAAAGCCCGACATCGCGGATCACTTCGCCCGCCGAGGCGACTTCGCGGTCGAAGGTCTCGAGGGCCTGGTTGAGGCGCGGGATCGAGTCTTCGTCGATCTTCCGCGCGGCGGACTGCACATCGGCGAGAATCTCATCGAGGCGCGGGCGGGCCTCATCGGTCGCCTCACGCAGGGTGCGGATGACTTCGCGGGTTTCCTCGATGCCGGCACGGGCGTCGGCGATGCCGCCGTCGATCTCCTGGGCGTAGACGGGGAGGTGCTCGGTGAAGGCGTTGACATCGCCGAGCGAGCGATCGACCTGGGTGGTCCATTCGGACAGGCTCCGGGAGACCTCGTCGGCGGCGGCGCGGAGTTCGCGCACCGCAGAACGGGCGTCGTCGAGCGAGCCGACGATCAGCGGGTCAGAACGATCAACGAGCGCGGCGAGATCGGAGGCGACGGTGTCGATCGTCTCGATGATGTGCCGCACGCGGGCCTGCTCCTCGGTGCCGTAGCCCGCCTGGGCAAGAAAGGCCGGGGGCGCGAGGCGGCCGGCGATCACGTCGTTCGCGGGGACGGGGGCGGAGCCCGCCCCGCCGCCGAGGGACTGGAAGTTGATGCTCGAGAGGGAGCCGAGGAGCGGGACATCGAGGAACGCCACGGCGTCGTCGTGAAAGACGAGCCCCGCGCGGACACGGATGCGGACATCGATGGCTTCGGTGCGAGCCGACTCGCCCCGGTGAAAGGTGATGCGTGAGACCTTGCCGATCGGCTGCCCGCCGAGAAGCACATCGGAGCCCGGGCGGAGGCCGGAGGCCCCCTGCGCGATGGGGAAACGGACGGTGTATGACGCGCTGCGCGAGAACGAGACGTCGCTCAGCACGATGCTCAGCGCCACGGCCAGCACGACCGCCCCGATCAGAAAGGAACCCGCGAGCACGTTGTTGCGTTGACTCTTGCGCGCCATGAAACACCCCGGAGGGCCAGACTGTACCCGATGCGGGACGGGTCAGGGCATGGGCTCGGCCCGACCCGGGAAGCCCCAGCGCGCCTGGAAGGCATTGAACGCCGCGGCCATGCCGGGTGGGAGCGGGATCGTGCGTGCCTTGGTGCGGCCTTCGCCGAGCATTGACACGGCGGTGTCCAGCCAGTCGGACGGGGCGCTGCGCCCGAAGAAGGCCGTGAGCGCGGTGAGCGTCTCGCGGGGCGCGGTGAGGAGCGACTCGTAGGTGAACTCGTGGAGGCGCGGGCCGAGGGCGGCGTGCCCGCGATCGACTTCGAGCAGGCTGACCAGCCACTCGTACGCGCCGCGCTGGGCGTGGGTGGTGAGCGCGCCGACCTCTGAGGCGAAATAGCCCGCGCCCCCCGCGGCGCCGTCGCGCACGAGGATGCGCCACTTCACATCGTCCTCGCCCCACCACTGGTTGAGGCGCGGTCGCCCCACGACCTTGTACTCGTTCTCTTCGGCGACGCGGGCGATGGAGTTGGCGACGCTGACGCCGTCGCGGACGATGTGCGCGTACCGGGCGCCGGGGGCGAGAGCCTCGAGGAACCCGAGGCGCATGGCGTTCTGAGGGGTCTTTTCGATCAGGATCGGCCGCCCGGCGCGCTGGCTGAGGATGCAGCGATTGAATCGCAGCCGGGCCTGGTCGTCCGCGAGGGAGGCATCCATGATGAGGCGGGCTTCGCCCCGGTGGTAGAGGTTGGTGGCGTCGGTGCGGGGGTCAACCGCGGCCCAGAGGTGGTACGGCTCAAAGAGATAGCGCACCTCGGGGTGGGTCTGGAAGATCTTGCCGAGGATGGTGGTACCCGACCGTCCGCACCCGACGATGAAACCCGGGGCAGGACCGGGATCGGTGTCATAGGGCGATGGCGTGCGGGCGAGGCGCAGGCTGGCGCGCCGGCGGCGTGCGTACCGGAAGGGGCGGAGGTATTGGCGGAGGGTTTCGAGCATGTGAGGTGTCAGTGAGGGTAAGCCGCCGAGTATCGGCCTATTCGGGTGACGGGATGACACCAGACGGGTCCGAACGGGGTTCAAAGCCACCGTCCAAGGACCAGAGATTGTCAGAATAGACGATCACGCCTCTGCGCTTGAGTTGTTGTTGCGCAGTGCGGACGGCGTGCTTCCACTTCTTGCCGAACCGAGTGCCGTCAATCACCCTGTCAATTGAGTCGTCGCACAAGTCGGGATGAATACGCTGCACCAATGCGTGAATGCGGGTTGTCGGCATCGGGCCGTAGTGGAGGAGCAGGAACTCGATGGTTCGGGCGAGGACCGCATGCAGCGTGCCGCCGGAGAGCCGAGCCCTGAGCAGCGCATCCCCGGTCGCTTCCAGCGCGCGTTGGAGACGCCGTGCGGCAGTCTTGGGTGCGGCGGCAGCGTGTGCTTGGTGAGCCCGCGTACATTCGCCCGCCAGATCGCACACTGTGGCCAGAACATCCGGGGCGATGATGGCGCCGAGGGCGGCGTAGGCACCGATTTCACGCTCGATTCGGGCCGCCTGTACGGGATCGTCAAGCGCGATGCCGCATTCAAAGTTATCGATCAGGCCGCCGCGCGTGAGGTTGCCCGAACTGACGACTGCGCGCGTCCCGTCGGCGATGTAGACCTTGGCATGAACGCGCGGTAGGTGTACGAGAGTCGCGGAGGGGAAGCAACTGCAGAGATCGGCGACGGCGTGCGGATCCGTCGCTCCGGCGCAGATCGCCTGCGGAGAGAAGTCGGTAAGGAGCCTCACTTCCGGCGGCCGGTTGAGCGATCGGGCATTCCGAATGACGGCCGCTCCGAATGCGGAGACAAACGGAGCGCAGATCGCGAGCCTGCATTGAGCGCGGGCGACGAGAGTTGAGAGTTCGTTGGTCCAAGGGCCGGTGAGAAGGCGGATGGCGTTCATGCAGGCACCTCCGCCCAACCTCAATCCCGGTGGCATCGATCGGTTCTTGGACGGCAGCGATGCTGGGAGGGATCTGTATCCTACCAAAACCCGTGAAAACCGCCGAGAAGCCCTCGTTGAATCGCGATTGACTGCTCGACCAAGCGAGGCAATCGGCCGATACGTTGAGGCTTCGGCATGTCGGGCCCTGTGATGCTGAGAGCCCACGACGCCATTCGGCTCTCGGGAGCTGAGAGGCATGCTTCGGCTCGCTTCTGGGCCGCGCGTACGCTCGGGACAACGGAGCGCTCGTGACCGAAGACCGGCGTCGGAAACTGTTTGGCCTGGGCGGAGTGCATGGCTGATCCCAACCCGATTTTTCAGCGGCTCGACACCTGCGCCGGGTTTCCGTACCGGCGCAGCGAGTACATCCGGCGCTTCGCGTGGCAGATCGTCTATGCCCTGCTCGTCCGGCGCAGCCCGGGGCGGCTGGCGGGTTGGCGGCGGTTCTGGCTCACGCGCTTCGGGGCGAAGATCGCGCCGACGTGCAATATCCGCCCCACCGCGAGGGTGCGCCACCCGTGGCTGCTGACGATGGGGGACTACTCCACGCTCGCGGACAACGTCGAGGTCTACAACCTGGGGCCCATCACCATCGGGGCCCACTCGGTGGTCAGCCAGAACGCGCACCTGTGCAACGGCACGCACGACTACAAGGACCCGAGCCTGCCCCTTCTGCGACCCTGCATGGCGATCGGCTCGGGCGTGTGGGTGTGCGCCGACGCGTTCGTGGGGCCCGGTGTGACCATCGGAGACAACGCGCTCGTGGCGGCGCGGGCGGTGGTGACCAAGGACGTGCCCGCCAACGCGATCGTGGGCGGCAACCCCGCGAAGTTCATCAAGGCGCGACCGGTGGAGGCGACACCACAGAGGCTCGGAAGCACAGAGCAGAAAGTTACGGGTGCCGCGCATCGCGCGGCGCCGGAAGGAGACCTTGCCGGCTCGTAGACCCGCTCGGCGCGGAGTTGATTCGGGCGAAGCCCGTCTGCCCCGCTGGGTATGTTCCGTTTCAACTCGGTGTCTCTGCGTCTCTGTGGTGAGTCAAACGCATGCCCGACCTCAAACCCCCCATCCTGGTCATCGGCGGCACGCGGAGCGGCACGAGCATGCTCGCGCGCGTGCTGGGCGATGCGCCCGGCCTTGCCTGCTGGTATGAGCCGAACACCCTGTGGCGCATCGGGCATGCCTACCGGGGAAGCGAGCGGGCCACCCCCGCCGACGCGAAGCCCTGGGTCACACGGCGCATCCGCCGGGAGTTTCTGAAGTTCCAGGAGGCGAACGAGGGCAGGCGGGTGGTGGAGAAGAGCCCCCCCAACGCGCTGCGCATCGCGTTCGTGCACGCCGTGCTGCCCGAAGCGAAGATCATTCACATCTACCGCGACGGGCGGGCGATGCTGCGGTCGCAGATCGACAGGTACGAGAAGTTCGAGAGCTACAACGTCGCGAAGAGCGCACACCGCGACCACATCTTCGGGCGCCTGGCGATTACGCCGTGGTGGGAGTGGCCCGCGTACCTGCCGCGCTTCGCGGACGGGTTCGCCCGGCGCCTGGTCGGGAAGAAGGTCGGCTGGTTCGGCATCCGGCACCCCGGTTGGAAGAGCGACCGGCGCCGGCTGACGCGCACGCAGGTGATCGCGCGCCAATGGTCCGTCGCCCTGGAGCTTTCGCTGCCGGAGCTTGAGGCCCTGCCGCCGGGGTCGTGGCTCAACCTCCGTTACGAAGATGTGGTGACCGAACCCGTGCCGTGGTTCCGGGCCATCTGCCGGTTCTGCGGCGTCGAGCCGGGCGAGGCCTACTTCGAGATGGTCCGGGAGCGTGTGCACGCGGGCAGCCTGCACAAGTGGAAGGACGAGCTTTCTCAGACCGAACTGGATGACGCCATGCCGATCATGGAGCCCATGCTGCGGCGGCTGGGATACGTCGAGCCACGGGCGTCCGACGCGACCCCTCGCGCGGCCGCCTCGTGATGTTTCGCGCTGCGAGGTGAGGGCGCGGCGGGGGCGAGCGAGGGCCGAACGGCGCGCCGGGCGTGACGACGGCGGAGACCACGCGTTGCGGCCCGGCCCGGGCTGGTAGGCTGGCGGCGCCCGGGGGTGCCGCATGACATCAACCGCGTTTCAACCCTGCCGCGTCGGTGAGAGGCTGCCGGCCCTCGACGTGCTGCGCGGGTTTGCGCTGCTTGGGATTCTTGTGCCCAACGTGGTGGCGTTCTCGCACCCGCTCGCTGCGCTCACCGACCCGGCAATCATCGGGCCCGGATGGTGGAACCGGTTCGGGCACGACCTCACGAGCACGGTGTTCGCGGGCAAGTTCATGTTCATCTTCTCGATGCTCTTCGGCGCCGGGGTGGTGATGTTCGACCGCAAGACGGCCGGGCGCCCGGCGCGACTTCGCGATGGGGCCTGGCTCTGGCACCGGCGGTGCCTCGTGCTGCTCGGGTTCGGGTTGATCCATGCCTACCTGTTCTGGTACGGCGATGTGCTGACGTGGTACGCGGTCGCCGGCATGACGCTGCTCTGGTGGGTGCGGCGGCTTCCGGCACGGGGGCAGATCGTGCTCGGGCTCGGGCTCTACGGGCTCGGAGCGGCCGTCTTCGGCGGGCTGATGCTGCTCGCCGTGCAGGAGGTGAACGCGGGCCGGATGGCCGAGAGCGAGATCACCGGAGGAGACCCCGCACCCGAGCTCGCGGGCTACCTCGGCGACTGGGGCACGGCCTTTGACACGCGCCTCGACCAGTCGTTGATGATGCACCTGGTCATGGGCCCGCTCTTTCTGCCGGCGCTCTGGGGCATGATGGTGCTGGGCATGGGGATGACCCGCGCGGGGCTGCTGACCGGCGAGCGCGGGGTGCGGCACCACCTGCGGCTCGGGCTCAAACTCACGGCCATCGGGGCCGTGCTGACCGGCGTGGTGTACGCCTGGGTGCAGCGCAGCGCGTCGCACCCGGGGGTGGTGTGGCAGTCCGTGGCGCAGCTCGTGGGCATCCCCCTCGCGATCGGGTACAGCCAACTCGTCGTGGCCCTGGCGCTGCGTGGGGGTGCGGCGGCGCGGGCGCTGGGCAACGTCGGGCGCCTTGCGCTCTCAAACTACCTGTTGCACACCCTGCTGTTCACGACGCTGATGTACGGGTATGCGGGGGGGAGGTTCGGCTCGGTGCACTACCCGATGCTGTTTGTGCTCGTGGCGCTGGCCTGGGGGCTGAACCTGTCGCTGAGCGCGCTCTGGGTGCGAAGGTTCCGGTTCGGCCCCGCCGAGTGGCTCTGGCGCGTGGGGACGTATGGGCTCCGCCGCACGAACGCCCGTTCCGGTGTCGCGCCGGTGCTCCCACCACGGGCGGCGGACTGACGCCGCGATGAGGGGCCGCGTTTCGGGTCTCGTTCCCCGGGTGTCTCGCCGATTCCCGACCGGGCAGATATCCTGCCTTGTGCGGCACTCGCGGAGAGTGCCCCGCGGGAGGGCTGAGCGATGCGTCACCGTGGTCTGGCCGTGCTGGTGTCGTGCGTGGGGTGTGCCGCGGGCGTTCGCGCCGATGTGCGCCTGCCCGCGGTTTTCGGCGACTCCATGGTGGTTCAGCGCAATGCCCAGGCTCGGGTGTGGGGCTGGGCGGATCCGGGCGAGCGGGTGCGGGTGTCGGCCTCCTGGGGCGGGCCGGCGGTCGAGGTGCAGACGCCGCCGGGCGGGGGGTGGTCGCTGACGATTCCGACACCCGGCGCGGGGGGGCCGCACACGATCACGGTGCAGGGCAAGAACACCATCACGCTCAATAACGTGCTGACCGGCGATGTGTGGGTGTGTTCGGGCCAGAGCAACATGGAATGGACGCTCGACCAGACCGACGATGCCCAGGCCGCCATCGCGGGGGCGACCCAGCCGAACATCCGGATTTTCACAGTCGCCAACCGGTTTGCGCTGGCGCCCGAGAGCGACGTGCGCGGCGGGTGGGCCGTATGCACACCGGATACCGCCGCGGCCTTCAGCGCCGTGGGGTACCACTTCGGACGCGAGATCAGCGCCGCGGAGGGCGTGCCGATCGGGCTGATCTCTGCGGACTGGGGCGGCACGGTGTGCGAGGCGTGGATGAGCGACGCGGGCGCGCGGGCCTTCGGCGACTTCGCCGAGGCGCTCGGCACCATCGGTACGCTGCGGGCCGACCCCGCCGCGGCCCGGGCCGGTCACGAGGAGCGCCAGCGCGCGTGGTGGGCCTCGGCGCCCCTGGACAACAGCGCATGGATCACCCCGGACTTCGATGATGCGTCATGGAGCGCCGCGAAGCAGCCCGCGAGTTTCTCCGGGGCGCTGGGCTCGTTTGACGGCATGGTCTGCCTGCGCAGGTCAATCGACGTGCCGGCGGCCTGGGCGGGCCGCGACCTCGTGCTTGACCTCGGGCCGATCGACGACCGTGACACGGCGTGGTTCAACGGCACGTGGGTGGGCGCGACGACCGAGGACGGACGCTGGAATCAGAACCGTTCGTACAAGGTGCCCGGCGCACTCGTGAAGGCCGGGCGCAACGTGATCGCCGTGAACGTGTACGACACGGGCGGCATCGGGGGCATGAACGGTGATGCGAAGCTGCTCAAGGTGTCGGTGGCGGGCGAGCCGGGCTCGTCGATCTCGCTGGCCGGCGAGTGGAAGCAGCACCAGGGGAGGGCGAAGGACAACCTGCCCCCGGTGCCGCAGGGCATCACGTTTCATCAGAACTGGCCCACGGCGCTGTACAACGGGATGATCGCGCCGATCTCCAACCTCTCGATCAGGGGCGCGATCTGGTACCAGGGCGAGAGCAACGTGGGGCGGGCGGTGCAGTACCGCACGCTCTTTCCGGCGATGATCGAGGACTGGCGGAAGGCGTTTCGCAACCCCAACCTGCCGTTCTATTTCGTGCAGATCGCACCCTTCGCGTACGGGGGAGACACCGGGCAGGCGGCGATGCTGCGCGAGGCCCAGGCCGCGGCGCTCGCCCTGCCGCACACGGGCATGGCCGTGACGCTGGACATCGGCGCGGCGCGGGACATCCACCCCCGGAACAAGCGCGAGGTCGGGAGGCGACTGGCCCTGCTGGCCCGCGCGGATGCGTACGGGCGCGACGTGTCCGCGACCGGGCCGGCGCTGGCCTCGGTGAAGCGTGAGGGGAGCGCGATTCGCGCGGGGTTCTCCCTGCCTTCCGGCGAGACGCTGGCGCCGGAGGGGCGCGTGACGGGCTTCGCGATCGCGGGCGAAGACAAGGTCTTTCACCCGGCGCGGGCCGCGGTGGAAGGGGCCACGGTGCTGGTGCAGAGCGACAAAGTGAGCGACCCTCGGCAGGTGCGCTACGCCTGGAGCGCAGCGCCCGAGGCCGACCTCCACTCGAGCTCGGGCCTGCCCGCCGCGCCCTTCCGCACCGACACGTGGGATGACGCGACGATGCTGCCCCCTGACGAGGTCGCGGCGTACCGCTCCGACGAGCCCGGGTTCGTGGACCTGTTCAACGGGCGCGACCTTGCCGGATGGGTGAACATCAACTGCGACGACAGCACGTGGACCGTGCGTGACGGCGTCATCGCGTGTTCGGGCGTGCCCACCGGGCTGCTGCGCACCGAGAAGCGCTACGAGAACTTCATCCTGGAAGTCGAGTTCCGTCACCTGACGCCGGGGGGCAACGCGGGGCTCTTCGTGTGGAGCGATCCGATCACGGCGCGCGGGCAACCCTTCTCGCGCAGCGTCGAGGTGCAGGTGATGGACGGGGCCGAGAGTGACTGGTACACATCCGACGGCGATGTCTTCCCGATCCACGGCACGGTGATGACCCCGGAGAACGGGCGCGGGGGGCAGCGGGCCTTTCCGACCGAGAAGCGCATGAACCCGTCGCCGGAGTGGAACCACTACCGGGTGACGTGCCTTGACGGCTCGATCAGCCTCGCGGTGAACGGCAAGGTGGTGACGCGCGGGCACGCGGCCTCGCCGCGCGAGGGGTACATCTGCCTGGAGTCAGAGGGAAGCCCGGTGGAGTTCCGGAATATCAGGGTCAAGGAGCTGCTGCCGGCGCGCACGCCCCCCGGGGCCAAGGACCGGGCGAGCAACGACCTGGGGTTCGTGCCCCTCTACAACGGCGTGGATTTCGACGGCTGGAAGTTCGGCCCGGAGCACGAAGGGCATTGGAAGGCGGCGGACTGGACGATCTCCTTCGACGGCCAGGGGGCCGACCTGTGGACGGAGAAGTCATACCGGGACTTCACCCTCATCGCCGACTGGCGATGGACGGGAAAGCCCACGCCGACTCAGCGCCCGGTGATTCTGCCCGACGGTTCGGTGAAGAAGGATGACCAGGGCAACGACGTGATGGTGACCGTGGATGACGCGGGCGACAGCGGCGTGTACCTGCGGGGCAGCAGCAAGAGCCAGGTCAACATGTGGTGCTGGCCCATCGGGTCGGGCGAGGTCTACGGCTACCGCACCGATCCGTCCATGCCCGCCGAGGTGCGCGCGGGGGTGACCCCCACGAGCGTCGCGGATGCGCCGATCGGTCAGTGGAATCGGTTTGTCATCACGATGAAGGGCGAACGCCTCACGGTCGTGCTCAACGGGGTCACCGTGATCGAGAACGCGCTGCTGCCGGGTGTGGCGCCCGAAGGGCCCATCGCGCTGCAGATGCACGGCAACCCGATCGAGTTCGCAAACATCCTGATCCGCGAGATCAAGGAGTGAGCCGCGCGGCACCCCTTCTCGTGCCGCCGGGGGTGCTGCCTGCGCGCGTGATCGACGCGCTCGCTGCGGACGGCCAGCCGGTCGTTCGTACCGGCGAGCTCGCGCCGGCGCCGCTGCCGGCGAACGAGCGCCTCCGCGCGGTCGACGCCGTGGCGGAGGCCCTTGACGGGCAAGGTCTGTCGCCCGTCCTGCTGCTCTCGCCGGGCTGCATGCCCCTGGCCCAGGACCTCGCGTTCTGGGCGAGCCGGGACGCCTCACACCCCGCGCGGATGGTGATGCGAGCGCCCGACGGGGCGGCGGAACTGGAGCGGCCGGGGGCGGTGCGCGGCCCGCTCGAGCGCGAGCCCTGGAGCGAGCCCGCGGCGCTCCGCGAGCCCGAGCCGGTCACGATCGAAACGGAGCGCCTGCTGCTCACGGTGGGCACGCCCGGGCAAATTGAGGGCTACTACCACGCGATCGTCGGCACGAGCATGTTCGACAATCTGCTGTGGGATGGCCCGTCGAGCGTCAGCGACCTGCTCTCGTGGCGCTGGCGAAGCCTGCGGAACTTCGCCAAGGGCGCCGCGTGCGATGCCAACTTCGGCATTATCGAGAAGGCGAGCGGCCGGCAGATCGGCGGCTGCTCGTGGAGACCCAAGCCGACCGACCCGGCGCTGGGAGACATCGGGTACGCGCTGGCGCCCGCGTTCCACCGGCGCGGGTACGGGTGTGAGGCGATCGGCGCGCTCGTGGACTGGGCGCTCAGCGAGCGCCGCGCCGTCCGAGTCGAGGCGACGGTGTTCGTGGGCAACGCCGCGTCGCGCGGGCTGCTTGAGAAGCTTGGGTTCGGGTTTGAAGGTGTGGCGCGGGCGCGCGTTTCCAAGCGGGGCCGGCGCATCGACGAATGGTGCTTCTCGCTGCTTCCGGGCGAACGGCGGCGCGGGTGAGCCCGGGGGCGTCAGCCCGCGCGATGCGTGCGGCCCGGGGCACTCGAACGCACGTGCGCGGTCACGTCGAAGCACTCGCCGAACTCAAACCGTGCCGTCAGGCCGTAGGCCTCGGCTTCCAGCGGGATTTCTCGGTAGCGGCAGCCGGCGCGGAGCCAGCCGCGGATGTACTCCCGGGCAAACCGGCGCGTGCCGAGCGCCTCGTACTGCGCGATGTGGACAAGCTCGTGAAAGAGCAGGCTCGTTGCGACCGTGCCCGGGGCGCCCGGTGCGGCAGGCTCACCCGGAGAAACCAGCACAATGCCGGGGAAGGCCATCCCCGAGGCCCACGCGAGGTTGAGCCGGCGCAGCGGGCCGCGCAGCAGCACCCGGGCGAGGGGGCGGGGCAAGGGCGGAGGCACGCGATCGGCCTCGATCACGCGGGCGCGCCCCAGCAGGCCGCCGAACCACGGCGCGAGCGCCGCGCGCTCGGTCTCGGCGATCGGCCGGGCGAACCGGCCCAGCCGCCCGGAGCGCCACGCGAGCCACGCGGCCGCGGGAATGCAGCAGGCCCACGCCGCAACGCCGGACAGGCCGCGGATCACACCCCCACCGGCCTCCTGCTCTCGTTCACGAGGCGGCGCAGCACCGTGTGGAGCACCCCGCCGTTGCGGTAATACTCCGCTTCGACCGGCGTGTCGATGCGGCACGTGGCGGTGAACTCGATAGTCTGGCCCTTCTTGCCCCCTTCGGTGACGGTCGCCACGACCTTCACATCGCAGCGCGGCTCGACCAGGCCGTCTTTGTTCACGGGCAGGTGAATGTCGAAGCGGTCGGTGCCGCAGAGGCCGAGGCTCTCGGCAGTCTGACCGGGCTTGAAGCACAGGGGAAGCACGCCCATGCCCACAAGGTTGGAGCGGTGGATGCGCTCGAAGGATTCGGCGATGACGGCGCGCACGCCGAGCAGCAGCGTGCCTTTCGCGGCCCAGTCGCGGCTGGAGCCCATGCCGTAGTCCTTGCCCGCCAGAACGACGAGGGGCGTGCCCTCCTTGCGATAGTTCAGACTTGCGTTGTAGATCCAGTCGATCTTGCCCCCGCCTGCGGCGCTCATGTCTCGGGTCCAGCCGCCCTCCTTGATCTTGCCTGTGGTGGGGTCAAGGGCGAGTTTGTTCTTGACGCGGACGTTGGCGAAGGTGCCGCGGGTCATGACCCGGTCGTTGCCGCGCCGGCTGCCGTAGGAGTTGAAGTCCGCCTTCTTGACGCCAAGCGACTTGAGGTATTCGCCCGCGGGGCTGTTCTCGGCGATATCGCCGGCCGGGGAGATGTGATCGGTCGTGACGCTGTCGCCGAGGAAGGCGAGCACGCGGGCGCCCCGGACCTGTGCCGGGGCGGTCGGCGTGGCGCTCATGCCCTCGAAGTAGGGGGGATTCTGGATGTACGTCGACCCGGTGTTCCAGCGGTAGAGGTCGCTCTTGCTCACCGGCACCTTGTTCCAGGTCTCGTTGCCGTTGAAGACATTGCCGTACTCCTTGCGGAACTGTTCGGGGGAGAGACACTGCGCCTTGACCTGCTGCACTTCCTCCCAGGTGGGCCAGATGTCCTTCAGGAACACGGGCTTGCCCTCGGTGCTCGTGCCCAGCGCCTCCGTCGCCAGGTCAAGCATCACGCTCCCCGCGATGGCGTAGGCGACGCAGAGGGGCGGACTCGCGAGGTAGTTGGCCTTGACGCTCGGGTGGATCCGCCCTTCGAAGTTGCGGTTCCCCGAGAGCACCGAGGCGGCCACGAGGTCGCCCTCCTTGACCGCCGCCTCGACCTCCTCGGGCAGAGGCCCGGAGTTGCCGATGCAGGTGGTGCATCCGTAGCCCACCGTGTTGAAGCCCAAGGCCTCCAGGTCGGCGGTGAGGCCCGCCTTGTCGAGGTACGCCGTGACGACCTTGGAGCCGGGGGCAAGGCTCGTCTTCACCCACGGCCGCTGGCGCAGCCCCAGCGCCCGCGCCTTGCGCGCGACGAGGCCCGCCGCGATGAGCACATCGGGGTTGCTGGTGTTGGTGCAGCTCGTGATGGCGGCGATGACCACCGCGCCGTGCGTGAGCTTCTTCGGGGTACCGCCGCGGCAGGTGACCGTGCCGAAGCTGCCGAAGATCTTCTCGCTCGGGAGCCCGAACCCGCTGTTGCCCATCGGTGAGCCCAGGGACTTCAGGAACTCGCTCTTGACGTTGCGGAGCTCGATGCGATCCTGGGGGCGCTTGGGCCCCGCCACCGAGGGTTGCACCGTGGAGAGATCGAGTTCGAGGACGTCGGTGAACTCGGGCTCGGGGATGCCGGGCTGCCACCACAGGTGGTTGGCCTTGCAGTAGGCCTCGACGAGGGCGACGGTCTGCGGGTCGCGCCCGGTGAAGCGGAGGTAGTCGATCGTCGTCTGGTCAATGGGGAAGAAGCCGACCGTGGCCCCGAACTCCGGGGCCATGTTGGCGATCGTCGCTCGGTTGGGGACGCTCATGGCCGAGAGCCCATCGCCGAAGAACTCGACGAACTTGTCAACCACGCCCTTCTTGCGGAGCATCTGGGTGACGGTGAGCACGAGGTCCGTGGCGGTCGCGCCCTCGGGCAACTTGCCCTTGAGGCGGAACCCGATGACTTCGGGGGTGAGCATGTAGATGGGCTGGCCCAGCATCACCGCTTCGGCCTCGATCCCGCCCACGCCCCAGCCCACCACGCCCATGCCGTTGATCATGGTGGTGTGGCTGTCGGTGCCGACGCAGGAATCGGGATAGGCCACCGCATCGTCGCCCGCGCCCTTGACCAGCACCCCCTTGGCGAGGTATTCGAGGTTGACCTGGTGCACGATGCCCGTCGCGGGGGGCACGCAGGTGAAGTTGGCAAGGCTCTGCTGCCCCCACTTGAGGAACTCATAGCGCTCGTTGTTGCGCTCGAACTCCTTGCCCGCGTTGATGGTGAGCGCCTGGGCGCTGCCGAAGGCATCGACCTGCACGCTGTGGTCAATCACGAGGTCGCAGGCGACGAGGGGGTTGATGACGTTCGCGTCGCCGCCGAGCTTCTTCACCGCGTCGCGCATGGCGGCGAGGTCCACCACGCAGGGCACGCCCGTGAAGTCCTGGAGCACGACGCGCCCGGGCATGAACGGGATCTCGTCCTGGACGGGCTTCTTGGCGCTCCAGTTCGCCAGGCCCGCCACGTCGTCGTTGGTCACCACGAATCCGTCGAGATTGCGGAGCATGCTTTCCAGCAGCACGCGGATGGAATAGGGCAGGCGCTCCACGTGTCCAACGCCCTGCTCCTTGAGCGCGCCGAGGCGGTAATAGGCGTACGACGTGCCGCCGACGTTGAGCGTCGCGCGGGCCTTGAAGGGGTCGGGGCGGGTGGTCATGAACATCTCCTTGGTGAGATCGAAGCGGACTCATACGTTATCGCCGGAAGTTCGCCATGAATCAAGTCAATCGCGTTTAGAGATTCCATCAAATCGCTTTATATCACGACTCCCGCTTCGGTGGTCCGCCTGTCTCGCGAAGCAGCATGCGCTCAAAGGCGGCGGCGGCAGGGCCGGGCTCGCGGTCGCGCCGCCGGATGATCGCCAGACGCCGGGTGAGCTGCCCGCGCGGGCAGGTGAGCCCCTCGCCTTCGCGCAGCGCGAAGCGGCTGACGAACCCGACGCCTACCCCCGCCTCGACCATGCCCTTGATTCCCTCGATTGACCGGAGCTCCATCACGTAGTCGAGCGCGACCCCCTCGCCCGACGCCGCCCGGTCGATCACCGACCGCACGGCGCTCCCCGCCTCGAAGCCGACCACGGAGAGCCCGGCCAGGGCCCGCCACGAGAACGCGCCCGGAGGGGCGCCCCGCGCCGGCGCATCGCCCATGCCGCGGGGCGCGATGAGGCGGAGTTCGTCTTCGACCAGGGGGATCCGCACAATGCGCTCGGCCTCGGGAATGGTGATGGGAAGCGTGACCACGCCCAGGTCGAGTTCGTCCGCGAGCAGGGCCGAAGCGACGGCGCTGCTTCCCGCCTCGCGCAGGTAGAACCGCACGCCGGGGTGTTCGCGGCGCATGCGCCGGACAACCGGGGGGAGGATCGAGGTGATGGCCGTCGCCCCGCCGCCGATGCGGATCGAGCCCCGCTCCAGGCCGGCGATCTCGCGGACGACGCGGACAGCGCCCTCGGCATGGGTCACCGCGCGCCGGGCCTCCAGCACGAACGCCCGCCCGGCCTCGGTGAGCTGCACGCCCCGGCCCGTACGGTGGAGAAGGGGCGAGCCGACCTCGGCCTCCAGCTTCTTGACCATCGCGGAGAGCGCGGGCTGGGTCACGCCCAGCGCCTCGGCGGCCCGGGTGAGATGCCCGCTGTCGGCGATGGCCAGAAAGTACCGCAGGGTGGTCAGTTCCACGTGAGAAGCGTACGGGTTGCTTCGGCCGGGCGCGCACGGCGCGCGCCAAGGCCGGCAGGCGCCCGGGTTCTATGCTTGCCTTGTGCCTCCCCACGCCGATGCGCCCCGATCCGCGAGTGCCCAGGGTGACGTGGTGCAGCTCGCGGTGACGGGCATGTCCTGTGCCGCGTGCGCGGCGGCGGTCGAGCGGCGCTTGCTCCGCGAGCCGGGCGTGCTGGGCGCGAGCGTGAACCTGGCGAGCGCCGAGGCATCGGTGCGTGTGGACGGCGCGCGGGCGGGGGAGGCCGCCCTGATCGAGGCGATCCGCGGCCTGGGCTACGACGCCCGCGCGATCAGGGCGACCGAGGACGGGCCCGGCGAGCCCGGCGCCGGGTCGGATTCGTCCGCGCGGCGCCTTGAGAGCCTTCGGCTCGCCGTGGCGCTCGGTCTTGCCCTGCCCGTCTTCGTCGTGGCGATGGCCCACGGGCGGATCGTCATCGGGTCGGAGCGGATGACGCTCTGGATGCAGGCGTCGCTGAGCGCGCCGGTGGTGTTCTGGTGCGGCTGGCCATTCATCCGCGGGGCGGTTGCCGGGGCGAGGCGCCGGCGCGCGTCGATGGACACGCTCGTCGCGCTGGGCGCCGTCTCGGCGTGGGTGCTCTCTGCGGTGGCGCTGCTCCGGGCACCCGCGCACGCGCACGACACACTCCCAATCCATTTTGAATCCGGGGCGGTGGTGGTGGCGCTCGTGCTGCTCGGAAAGCGACTGGAATCCCGGGCCACGCGCGGCGCATCGAGCGCCGTGGCGCGATTGATCAGCCTGAGCCCGCGCACGGCCCGCCTGCTGGTCGATGGTCGTGAGGTCGAGCGCCCCGCGGCAGAGATTCGCGCGGGGGACATGCTGGTGGTCCGCCCCGGTGAGCGATTCGCCGCGGACGGGCGGGTGACCTTCGGCGCATCCGCGGCCGACGAATCGATGCTCACGGGCGAGAGCGTGCCCGTGGAGAAGGGGCCGGGGGACGATGTGCGCGCGGGCACGCTGAACACCACGGGGGTGCTGCATGCGCAGGCCCTTCGCCCGCCCGGAGAGTCCACGCTCTCCCGCCTTGTCACGCTCATGCGCGAGGCGCAGTCGTCGCGCGTCCCCCTGGCCCGGTTCGCCGATCGGCTGAGCGCCGTGTTTGTGCCCATCGTGCTCGGGCTGGCGCTCGTGGTGGCGGGCGTGTGGCTCGCCTTCGGCCCGGAGGATGAACGCGTGCGCCTGGCGGTCACCACCGGGCTCTCGGTGCTGGTGGTTTCATGCCCGTGCGCGCTGGGGCTGGCCACGCCCATTGTCGTCATGGTCGCCTCCGGGCGGCTGGCCGAGCGCGGCATCGTGCTGCGCCGTGGGGCCGCCCTCGAGCATGCCGGCAGCCTGAGCACGATCCTGCTCGACAAGACCGGCACCATCACGTACGGGCGATTGCGGGTGGTGGAGGTCGCGTCAGGTGTTCCGGAGACCGACCTCGCACGCATCGCCCTGGCGCTCGAACGCGGGAGCGAACACCCGATCGCCCGGGGAGTGCTCTCGTGGGCCGGGTCGCGCGTGAATGGCGCGAGCGACCCGGTGCCGGCGCTCGCGGTGCGGGCGGCTCCCGGCGCGGGGCTTGAGGCAGACTCGCCCGAGGGGGCGCTCCGGGCGGGGAGCCTCGCGTTCCTCGCGTCGCGCGGGGTTCACCTGCCCGCGGTGCTGGAGGCGAGCGCGCGAGCCTGGGCCGACCAGGGGCGCACGCTTGTCGGCGTGGCCCGCGCCGAGAGAGTGCTCGGCGTGCTCGCGCTCGCGGATGAGCCCCGGCCGGAGGCCCGCGAGGCCGTCGCTCGCCTTGAAGCGCTCGGGCTCACCGTGCGCGTGCTTTCCGGAGACAGCGGGCCCGCAGCGCGAGGGGCGGCGGGGGCGGCGGGCATCGCGCCGGACCGGGTGGAAGCGCCGTGCAACCCCGAGGGCAAGCTGGCACGCCTCGCCGCGCTGCAGGCCTCCGGCGAGCGTGTGGGCATGGCGGGTGACGGCATCAACGATGCCCCGGCGCTCGCCCGCGCCGATGTCGGCTTCGCGATGGGGGCAGGGGCCGATGTCGCGGTCGAGGCCGGTGACATGACGCTGCTGCGCGATGACCTTCGGGCGCTGCCGGAATCGATCGAGCTCTCCCGGCGCGCCATGCGCGCGATCCGGCGCAACCTGGCGTGGGCCTTCGGATACAACATCGTGGCCATACCCGTCGCCGCCGGCGCACTCTACCCCGCCTGGGGCATCCTGCTCTCCCCGATGATCGCGGGCGGGGCGATGGCGCTCAGCAGCCTTTCGGTGGTGATCAGCAGCCTGGCGGCAGGGGCCGCAATGAAGCGATCTACTCCGGCACCGGGGTGAGCAGGCGTGACGGCGTGGTGTGCCGCACATGGATCAGGACATCAAACGTAGGGCTGAGGGCCAGGGGCATGAAGCGCTGAGGCATGGCGATGGCCCCCACCGCCCCCCCGAACATCCTCGGCTGCGCCAGCCACGCGGCGCTCGGGTCGCCCGACGCGGCCGGGCGCAGATCAACCACCGCCCCGTCGTGGCCCAGGGCGTCAATGACGGCCTCGAAACTTCCTTCGGGCGGCGTCTGCAGCGTGTTGTCGCTTCGCAGGGTTGATCCCTCGCCGATGGCGGTGTACGCGCCTTCAGACGTTGAGAAGCCCACCGCGATGTAGTCTTCACCGAGGGCCCGTTCGAGCGATCCGCCTTGCTTGCCCGGAATGGCGCTCACGTGAAAGTTGTGCGCCCACACCACCATCTTCTCGCCCGGGTGCCGAGCCAGCACCCAGAGCGTGTTCTCCGCCATGCACAGATCGCGGTGCGCGGTGCTGCGGGGCGTGAGGCGAGCCCACTGGTGGACCAATCGGGCGCACTGGATGGCCCATTCGGTGCGTGCCTCGCCCGCCCGCGAAGCGAACACGTCGCGGGCCCGCTCCATGCCGCTCACGATGTCGCGCGTCGCGCGGGTCCATTCATCGCGGGAGGGGCCCTGCGGACCAGCCGCGACGCGGATTCGCAGACTGCCCCGCCCGTCGTGGAATACCTCCCGGTCGAGCGCAAGGTCGGATTCCGGCAGCGCGGGCCAGACTCCGGCGAGCGCATCGCCGTCGAAGGTGAGATCGAGATCGGGCCACTCCTGGGGCTGGTCATCGGCCTGCACTTCAATGGAGTCAAACCACGCGCTGCCTCCGCCGCCCATCTGGCCCCCGAACATCACCAGCGCGGCGTTCACGGGGATGTCGGCGGTCACGGCGTGGCGCGTGAACTCAGCCGTGCTCCGCACGCCGCGCCCGGTCATGGTCTCGAAGACCAGGGACCGCCCCGACGCATCGAGAGCCCGCAGCCAGAGGCGTGCCTCGGCCCGGCCTTCGGTGCGGATCGACGCGCTGACCTGCACCCGTCGCCCGGCCAGGAGAGACCCGGGGACGCGCGACACGCTGCCCGCTTCGGTCGCGCCGGATGCGCCCGGGCGAGGTTGGTCGTAGATCGCAACCTGCGACGTGAGGGCCGCCGCCTCATCGCCCCCGGTCTCGCGCAGGAACCGCTTCACTTCGGCCATGGCGAGGTCGGGGGTCTGCATGTCCACGCCCGCGAACGTGAGCGCGCGCCCGGTGCCTTCGGCCCTGACGCGCGTGTTGTGCGTGCGCATCCACTCGACGAGGTCGAGCACTTCCCGGGTGTTCCAGGTCCAGAAGCCCATGCCCGCCACGAGCGCCGCGCCGTCGCCGGGGCCGCCCTGGATGTAGGCATTGAGCAGCTCCGCCTCGGGTTGATTCGCTTCGATGGCGAAGAGCGTGAAGCCCTTCTGATCGACGAGGTACTCAAAGATCCGGTGCTTGAGGGTGAAAAACTCGTGCGTGCCGTGTGTCCCTTCACCCAGGGCGACCACCCTGGCCTCACCCACGATCTCGCCCAGCGGCGCGAGGTCATCGGCGGGGGTTCCCGCGTCGGTGCGAAGCAGCGGGTGCGCGTGGGCCGCGAGCCAGCCGCGCTCTGCTTCGGTGATTCCGGGCTGCGCGTGCGCGCCGCCGAACGCCGCGGCGAACATGCCGACCGTCAGCCATGTCGTGCGCATGGTCATGCTCCCTTGTTCGGCTCGCCCGGGCGGAGTTTCCGCGCCGTGCCGAGGCCTTCAAGTCCGCGCTGCACCACCAGGAATACGAGCATCAGCCCGCCCGTCGCGAGCCGCGACCACCACGAACTGAGCGTTCCGTGAAACGAAATGTACATCTGGATGATGCCCAGGATCATCACACCGCAGAACGTGCCGAACACCGAGCCGTACCCGCCCCGCAGCAGCGTGCCCCCCACCACAACCGCGGCGATCACGTCCAGCTCGAAGCCGCGGTGGGCCGCCGGGTCTCCTGACTGCTGGCTCGCCAGGGTCATCACCCCCGCCAGGGCGCTCAGGGCGCCCGCGAGCATGTAGACCCGCGCGGTGTCGCGCGCCACGGGCGCGCCCAGCAGCCGGGCCGCGTGCGGATCGTCGCCCATCGCGTACACACACCTGCCGAACCGGGTTCGGGTGAGCGTCCACCATGCGCCGGCAATGACCAGCACCATGAGCCCCACCGTGGGCGGCACCGTCACGCCCCGGGGGCCCAGCGGAAGCCTGAATGTCAGGCTCTCGTGCACCACGCGCGTCCAGAAGGGATGATCGGTGCTGATCGAGCGCGGAGAGATGGCGAACGCCAGCCCCCGGGCGAGGAACATGCCCGCGAGCGTGACGAGAAAGGCCGGCACGTCGAGCCGTCGGATGATCTCGCCCTGCGCCCGCCCGAAGAGCGCACCGGCGAGGACGGCGGCGGGCATCGCCAGCCCCGGATGCCAGCCGGCCTGCTCAACAAGAGCCGCCGCGAGCACCGCCGCGAGGGCCATGACCGCGCCGACCGAGAGATCGATGCCGCCGCCGATGATGACGAAGGTTGCGCCGGTCGCCGCGACGCCGAGCACGGCCTGGTCGGCGAGCAGGTTGCGCACCGCGATCCACGAACCGAACCCGCGAAAGACAAGCGCGCCGATGGTCCAGGCCAGGATCATCACCGCGCACGCGGCGAGGCAGGGCAATGTGCCGCGGCGCAGGGTCATGGCCGGCCCCTTTGGCGCAGGCGGGCGCGCAGACGGGGCGACTGGATGGCGCACACCGCGAGCACCACCAGCGCCTTGGGCGCCGGGGCCACGTCGCTGCTCACGTTCTGCGCCGAGAGCGTGGCGCTGAGCGTCTGCAGGAACATCGCCCCGGCGATCGCGCCGAGCAGCGAGAAGCCCCCGCCCCGCAGCGACGTGCCCCCGATGACCGCCGCGAGGATCGCGTCGAGCTCAAGCCCGAGGCCCGCGGTCGATGGATCACCCGCGCGGATGTAGGACATCTCGACGGCCCCGGCGAGCGCCGCGGAGAGGCCGCACAGCCCGTAGACCATGACGAGCACTGTCCGCCCCGGAACCCCGGCGAGCCGCGCGGCGCCCGGGCTTGCCCCCACTGCGCCGGCGAAGAGCCCGAGCGCGGTGCGTCGCGAGGCCAGGGCGAAGGCCCCCGCGGTGAGACCGAGGAGCCACGCCGCGCCCGGGAGCCCGAGCCAGACGCCGTTGCCGAGGGCGACGAGCGCCGGATCGGTCACGGGCACGCCCCCGCCGCCGGAGATGATCTGCGCGACCCCCCGCCCCGCGACCATGACCACCAGCGTGGCGACGATCGGTTGGAGCCCCGCCAGGGCGACCAGCCCCGCGCTCACGGCGCCGCACGCCGCGCCGGCGAGCAACCCGGCCCCGAGTGCCGACCACCAGGGCCAGCCGGAGTGGGACGAGAGCACGGCGATCACCGCCCCGCTGATGGCGGCGGTCGATCCGACCGCGAGATCGACGCCCCCGGTGGCGATCACGAGCGTCATGCCCAGCGCAACGATGCCGATGCGCGAGCCGTGATTGAGAATGTCGATGAACACGCCGTTCAGGCGCCCGTCGCGCGCGCCCAGCATGAAGAATCCCGGGCTCGCGATGGCGTTGAAGAGCAGGAGCAGCCCCCACGCGGCCAGGGCCCAGCGCAGCGTTTGTCCGTTCTCAGCGGTCATGGCGAGCGATCGCGGCGAGGACCGCGCCCTCCGTCAAGTCCGTGCCTTCGGCTTCGCCCACGCTCCGGCCGTCGCGCAGCACCACCGCCCGGGTGCACGAGCGCAGCAGTTCGGGAATCTCGCCCGCGATGACGACGAGCGCCATGCCGGCGCGGCGCATCCGCGCCATGAGCCCCAGCACATCTTCGCGCCCCGCGACATCGATGCCGCGGGTGGGCTCATCAAGCAAGAACGCGCGCGGGCGCGTGGCGAGCCAGCGGGCGAGCAGAACCTTCTGCTGGTTTCCCCCCGAGAGGCTGTCAATGGGCGCGCCCGGGCCGGCCATGCGCACGCCGAGTTCGCCGGTGAGCGCCAGCGCTTCCCGGGCCGCGCTCCGCCGGAGAAGCCGAAAGCCCCGGCGGGCCTGCAGCGCGATGAGCAGGTTGTCGCGCACGCTCAGCCCGGGCAGGATGCCCTCGGTCCGCCGGTCTTCCGGGGCGAGCGCGAAGCCGGCGCGGCCGGCACGCCTCGGCGACCACCGGCGGCGCGCCACGCCGTCCACCAGGAGCGCCCCGGCACGCATCCGCTCGGCACCGAAGATCAATCGAACGGTCTCGGAACGTCCGGAGCCGAGCAGCCCCGCGAGCCCGACCGATTCCCCGGGGCGTACACGCAGCGAGACTTCGCGGGGCAACCGAGCGCCCGCGATCGAACGGGTCTCGAGCAGCGCAGGCCCGGCTCGTGCGGGCGGTGCGCCGCGCGGGGCGCCCGGCCCCGGGCCGGACAATGCGTCCGCGGGCGTGATCCGTCCGCCGGTCATCATCTCGACAAGGGCCGCGCGGGTGAGGTCTGCGCCGACAACCTCGCCCACCGTGGCGCCGTCGCGAAGCACGGTGGCCCGGTCGGCGATGGCTTCGACCTGCTCCAGCACGTGCGTGACGAGCATGATCGCCAGGCCCTGCGCCCGCAGGCGCCGGAGCACGTCGAGCAGCCGCGCCGTCTCGTCGCGGTCGAGGCTCGACGTCGGCTCATCAAGAATGAGCACGCAGGCCCGCACATCGAGGGCTCGCGCGACCGCGACGAGCTGGCGCACCGCGACGGAGCACGCGCCGAGTTCGCGGCGCGGGTCCACGTCGATGCCCAGGCGCGCGAGCGCGCTGCGCGCCCGGGCCTCCCGCTCACGCGACCGGCCCGGTCGCCACGGCCCTTCGCGCCCGAAGGCGATGTTCTCGGCGAGGGTGAAGCCGGGGATGAGCATGACTTCCTGGTGCACGGTGCTGATGCCCAGGCGTTCGGCGTCGTGCGCCGAGCGGGGCCGGATCGCCCGCCCTCCCAGTTCGATCTCGCCCGCGTCCAGCGGGTGCACGCCGCTGAGTGCCTTGATGAGCGTGCTCTTGCCCGCCCCATTGCCGCCCATCAGGGCGTGCACCTCGCCCGGGCGCAGCGCCAGGTCGGCCCCGGCGAGCGCACGCACCGGCCCGAAATGCTTGCGTGCCCCGCGCACGCGCAGGGCGGCGGGCTCGCTCGCTCTGCCCGCGCTGGTGATATGACCGACCGCTTCCATGCCGCGGGCAGAATACCCCGCCGCCGTTCAGCGCGGGTACCGCCCGGTCATGGGCGGCAGCCCCGGCGCGGGCGAGGGCGAAGCCCCGTACCAAAACGCCGTGGAGGCGATGTCGTCGCGAAGGGGCTGAAACGTGCCATCCGGATACCAGCCGAGCGCCTGCACGCTCGCCCGCAGCCGCGACCGGAAGCGCACCGGGTCGGGCCAATGCCACCGATACAGCCCGTGCGCCGGGGGGCGCGTGCCGAACTTGGGATCCACGCCGTAGACCGCCTGGGGATACCCCATGAAGGGCGCGGAATAGGTGCTCGGGCGCATGTCGCGGGCGTGGTCCATCACGAACCCCCACGCCCCGCCGAAGTAATCCTCCGTGCCCGTGCCGCAGATTGAAGGCGAGTCCGGTGCATCGTCGTCGATGAAGAACTTCACCTCGCCCTCGCCCCACCACATCGAGCTGGCCTGCGTCCACACCACGTAGGTGCCCGCGTAGTGCCCCGGCCCCGGGGCGTCCGCGAGCAGGGCGTGCTCGGGTCGCTCGAGCGTGGTGACGCTTCGGTTCCAGAACGCGTGCAGGTAGGCATCGCCCTCGCGCCAGGGGCGCTCCTCCCACGTCACCTGGTAGAAAAGTTCGTTGATCGGCGCGTGCCCGTCGTTGGTCACGTCGATGCGGCAGCCGCGCCGGAACGGCATCGGCCAGTACGAGTTCATCCCCCCCTTCGGGTTCACGTTGGTCGGGATCGAGTTCACCAGCGCCAGCCCGTCGATGCCGTTGGCGAAGAAGTCACCCAGCGGCACGTCGATCGACGGCTCGGCGCAGCCGTCGTAGTACACCCGAAGGCGGATCCAGCGCTGCACGCCCTCAAGCACCGTCATCCAGATGTGCCGCACCGCGCCGGGGCCCGCGGCCTCCAGGAGCGTGAACGTCCGCCCGGGGGTGAAACTCCGCAGGCAAGGGCGCACCTTCCAACCCCGTCCGAGGCGCGAGGAGGCCGGCGTGCAGTGCTCGTCGTCACCGGGCGCCGCGTGCGCACCGGAGCCCGGCGCGCCGGTCGGGTTCTCGGCGCTCGCTGAACGGGTGCGGCCTTCCGCGAGGCGGGCAATCGAAGTCATCCAGTCGTGCATGGGTCGATCTCCGCGTGCGCCGGGCACAGCCTACCCCTCCCAGGTGGCCCACGCCCGGGCGATCAACGGGTCCAGCCGCCGCTCCGGCTTCACCTCCGCGATCCATGTCGCCAGCGCGTGCAGCGCCCACTGGCCCGCATCCTCGGCGTGGTCGAGACTGCTCACGCAGATCACCCCCGAGCCCAGGCGCGCCGCAAAGGCGCCCTCCTCGATCCGTACGCGCTCGGTCATGTCGTGCGTGTAGAGGTATCGCACCACGGGGTCCACCTGGTCGGCGAATCCGAGTCGCTGGCTCGGGATGCTCCGGATCCACCGGCGCGAAAGATCGTGGTCCAGCAGGTCCTCTGCCGCCTCACGCGGGTCGAAGGGCGACCCCGGGGGCACGAAGGGCGTCAGACCCCACATGTTGACGTGCCCGGTGGGGCACGTGCCGCGCCCCTTGTGGGCGAGCGCGATCAAACGTCCCCCGCCTTCAACCCATGCCAACAGGGCCGTGCTGATCCGGTGCGTGATGACGACCCGCGTATCGTCCGGGGGCGTTGAGTCCACGCGGCACGTACCGGCCCACGGCGCGCAGGCCGCCGCGATCGGCGGGCGCGGCGCGAATGTCACCCGCGAGAGTCCCCATCCGCTGCTGTAGCGGCGCTCCTCGAAGTCCGGCACCAGTTCTTCCGGGGCATAGGGTCGCCCCAGCGCCGCGCACACCCCCGCCCCGGGCGCTCGGCCGGGCCGGGGCAGCACCCACAGCCGCCATGTCGTCGGCTCCAGCCCTTCGCCTGCGCAGGTGAGTTCCATCGTGCCGGGTGTGGCCGTTTCCGGCAGATCAAGCCGCACGCGGGCCCACGTGACTTCGCCGGGCGGCGCCTCGAAGTCGAGGTCCGCGATACACACCTCAGATCCGGCGTACCTCGCTCGGAGCCGCGCCCGGGTGCACAGCGTCCCGTGCCCGAAATGGCTCAGGCCGAGTTCCGCGTCGATCGCCTGTCCGCCGAAGAAACCCCGGCGCCAGTCGGGTGTGCGCAGGATCAGCGCCGAAGGCGCGAGCCACGGGCGCATCTGCGCGGGAGTGAAGCGCCAGTCGCCCAGGTCATCGATCAGCCCGCACCGCACGACCGGCATGTCGATTACCGAGTTGTGCACGAGCCCGGCGTGGTCGGGATTGGCCCGGAAGACCTGGGTCTGGAAGGCCCGCCCCTCCAGGTGATATCGGTCCGCCACGGCGCGCAGGCGCGCGAGTTCGCCCGGGCCATGCCGGGCGGCGATGTCGCGCTCCAGGGCGCGCAGCGCCTCCAAGCCCTTGGGAAACCACCACGGGCGCGGGGCCTCATCGCCCCCGATGGAGGCGAAGAGTTCCTCCGTGCGGGGCCATGAGACATACAGCACGCTCTCGCCCAGCACGAAAGGCCGGGGCTCCCGCTCAGCGAGCGCCGCGTCCACATCCGCGAGGTACGCGGGCCATCGCCCGCTGCTCTCGTAGGTGTGCTCATCGTCGAGGTCGGAATGCTCGCTCGCGGCCCACTCGATGAATGCCGTCTGCGCCTGGGTGATGCGCTCGGGGAGCATGGCGCGGGCCGTCTCGCGCCACCACCGGGCGAGCTCGGGGTGAAAGCGCTCGTGCTCGCACGACCCGCTCACGATGATGACCGAGGGGTGGCCCTGGTCGCGGGCGAAGAACTCCAGGTAGCGGCGCCGGTAATGCGCCAGGTCGCTCTCGCCCATCCGCGACTTCCACACCGGGTGCTCCTGCCAGAGCAACACGCCCACTTCGTCGGCGAGGTCGTAGAAATGTTCGGGCGGGTAGTACATGCAGAGGCACACAAGATTGATGCCGCGATTCTTGAGTTCGATCAGCCGAGCCCGAACTTCGGCATGTTCCGGGGCGGGGGCAACATGCACCTTCTCGTGCCCCCAGTCCAGGATGCCCGACAGGAACAGCGGCTCGCCGTTGAGGTGGATGCGGCGCCCCGAGGCGCGAACCTCTCGGAACCCGAAGCGCCGGTTCGCCGCGTCGCTGAGCGCGCCGCCCGCCAGCACGCGCACCCGCGCCTCGTACAGCGCCGGCGAAGCCGGCGACCAGAGCGCAACATCCTCGACCCGGATCGGCGCGGACACCGCCCGGGCGGATCCATCCAGGCCGAGTTCGTGCGTCGCCACGCACCGGCCAGAGCCATCGACGACCTCGATCAACACCTGGCACGCGGCCCCACCCGCATCGAGTTCGAACTCAACCCGAGCCAGCCCCCACGGCGCCCGCCCACCGCTGCACGACCCGCGCGGCAGGCCCATCGCCCGCACCCCCGACGCCCCGATCGCCACCGGCCCCGTTCGCCGGAACGTCACCGGTCCCCAGATGCCCGCGTGCTGGATGGAGAGCACGTCATGGAACCCCTTGGTCAGTTCCCCCCCGTTCACCGGCACGTTGGCGTCGAAGGTGACCGGCCCGGGGCGCATCCGGTCAACCCGCACCGCCATCGCGCGCGCGCCGTCCGAGGGCGGCACCTCGACCGCGAAGGGTGTCCAATCGCCCACGTGCCCGCCGACCGGCTTTCCATTGACCCACACGCGGCAGTCCGTCGCCACCGAGGCGAACCTCACCCAGTCGCGTGCATCCTTCCGGCCAGACCATGCCGGCAACATGCACCCATACCACAGCACGTCGGTCGGCCCGCCGGGTGCATCGTCGGGGAACTCGTGCTGCCACGCCCCCGGCACCACCGCGGGGCGCGTGCCCGGCGCATTGAAGTCGGGCGGCGTGAGCCCCTCCGAGTTCACCGCGCGCCAAGGACCGACCACTGACCCAACGAACGAAGGCAATCGCTCGCCCATGCGCGAGCGTAGCGATGATCAGGCTGATGTGTTCTGCGAGGCGCGGCCCGGGCGCGCCTCACCCCTTCACCGGCGATCCGTTCGTTGACGACCCGTTCGGTGCTTCGACACCGTCGCCCGCCAGGCGCCGCGAGGGCGCTCACGCTCCGGGCCCCTTCGCCTTCCGGGCCGGATGGCATGGGCGGGGCAGGCTTCAACCCTTGAGCCGCGCTACCGAGACTGCAATCGCTCGCTCGCCTGGCTGGAGATCTCCACCGCGACCCGCTCCGGGTTGTATCCGCCGGGAAGCACGACGCACGGCTTGCCGCTGTCCGCCGCGTACGCCCGCGCCTCGTCCGCGTGCAGGTGCCCCGTGAGCTTGATGATGACGATGACCAGCGCGGTCTCCGGGCGCTGGATCGGCGCACGCATGGGCGCGCCCGAGCCGTGCTCGGTCAGGGACACCCATTCCACCTCACGGAGCGCAAACGCCTCTTCAAGCCGGGCGATGGCCGGCAGGTTGCGCTCGCCCCCGATGACAACCATGCGCTTGCCCCGCAGCCACGCGCGGACCGTGAGCACCTCGGTGCTCCACGCCCGGCCGGTAGACTCCGGTTCGTCGGGCGCGGTGTCGGCAACGCCCGCCACCGCGCCTTCGATTGCGCCGAGCGCCGCGGCGAGCAGTCCGGCGGGGTGCGACCCGGCGGGGCGCGCCGCCGCAGCAAGCCGGTTCAGCGCCTCCTTCACCCGCGGGTCGGTCGGACCCACCCCCCACGATGCCAGGCGCTCGAGGGCGCTCTCGATGCGTGGCCAGTGTTCGGAGGCGTGCTCAACGCCGTTCTTGGCGATGAGCCCGGCGTGGTACCGAACCTGACCAATCGTGTTGTGCACCTGCTTCGATACATCCGCGCGTCTGCTGAGGAGATCGAGCAGTTCCCTGATCTTCGCGCGCAGGTCCGTCGCGCCTGCGGGCTGCGCGGGGTCATCAAGTGTCATGTGACGCTGGATGTATACCCGGCGCCCGGCGGTCTCCCGCCTGAGCCACTGGTGCGTCTCGTACTGGTCCTGGTCATCGCGAGCCAGCCACGTGTCCGCGAGTGCAACCCGAAGGGCCGAACTCGCTTCGGCCAGCCAGGCGAAGGCGAGCGGCATGTCGCCCGGGTGCCCCTCGCCGCCGGGGGCGTCAATCCTTCGCACCAGCGAGACGGCGTCCGCGAGCGCGTCGTAGCACTCTGCGATCACGAGCAGATCGTCGTCCGCAGGCTGCACTTCCTGCTGCCAGAACACCCAGAGAAAGCAGTTGGGCAGGGTCTTTGCCCGGGCGATCATCGTGTTCAGCCGTTCGACCGCGGCACGCTCGGCCTCCGATCCACCTCGCGCCCCGCGTCGCTCGATCAACAACCGGCACGAGCTCGCTTTCAGGCGGCAGCGCTCCTCAACCAGCCCGAGGTCGATCTCGACGAACGGCTCCGCCGCCGGTTCCCGTGCGGGCGCGTGCTCCGCCGCGGCGCGCGCCCGTCCGAGTTCTTCGGTGGTGCCTTGGATCGAGAGATGGACACGCGCGTCGCCCAGGGTCAGCGGCACCAGCCCCGACGAGAGCGGCAGCTGCCTTGCCTGATCGCCCGGGGCCGATGGGGCCTCCGGCGCGAGTGCGCTGACCGGCGCCGAACCGACTATCGAACCTGCAGGCGCGCCTGATCCGGGCGGAGTCTCGATGCCCGGCGCGGCCGGACCGCTGCTTGTCGATTCATACGCGGGAGGCGGCGAAGGGCGACTCGCCCGTGCGGCTTCCTCTGCCAACCACGTGCCAATCACCTCTGCAATTCGGCGCAATGGTTCTGATTCGCGAAGGCGAGGACCTATGACCTGTTCGACCGCGTCGATCAATCGCCGCATATCAGATTCATTCATGTCCCTGTTCCTTGCACAAGTGGACCAACTGCCCGATCGTTCCGCGGCGGCTCGCGACGCGGCCGACGAATCGAACAGCGCGCGTGCCGGCCAAGAGCCGGCAACGAGAGTACGAGCACGATCTGTCCCGCGTCGCTCTATTTCAGCCCATCGGGCAACGCCGCGTGAAGATCCTTGAGGCGCTGGGCTTCGGCGAGGGGCATCACGAGCGTCGCTTCCGGGGTGTGCACCACCACCAGGTCGGAGCACCCGAGGATGGCCACCGTGTGCGCCGGGCCGGCGCCGCTCACCACGAGGTTGCCCGTCCCCCCCACGATCACGCTCTGCGCCGGCCCGCTCGTGCGGTTGCCCGCCCGGTCCGGGTGCAGCGTCTCGGCGTAGCTCGGCCAGCTCCCGACATCGAGCCAATCGAGGTCCATCGTTACGCCGTACACCGGCGAGGGCCGTTCCTTCGACGCGGGCTCCATGATCGCGTAGTCCAGGCTGATCTTCTTCAGTGTCGGGTACACATCGTCCAGCGTCGCCCGCTCGCGCCCCGTGCCTAGGGCGCTCTGGATGCGGCGCAGCCCCGCCGCGGTTTCCGGCAGGTACTTCTCGAGCGCACCCATGACCGCGCGCGCGCTGAAGACAAACATGCCGCTGTTCCAGCCGAATGTCCCGGAGGCGATGTACTCCTTCGCCTTCTCAAGCCCCGGCTTCTCGACGAACTGGCGCACGTGGAATGCACCGGGGCGCCCCGGCACCGCCCCGGCCCGCTCCACGTACCCGAACCCCGTCGCCGGGTACGTCGGCCTGACCGCGAAAGTCACGAACCGCGACGGATCCTCTTCCACCAGCGCGAACCCCTCCCGCATCACCTCAGCGAAGCGCCTCGCCGGCTCGATGATGTGGTCCGCTGTCAGCACGGCGAAGATCGCGTCCGGGTCGCGCTTCTCCAGTGCAGCCGCCGCGAACCCCACCGCGTTTACCGTGTCGCGCGCCACCGGCTCGCCCAGCAGCCGGTCATGCGAGAACTGCGGCAACGATTCCAGGATCTGCGCCCGATAACGCTCCGCCGTGCAGATGTAGCGGCGGTCCTCCGGCACGACGCCCTCGAGCCTTCCCGCCGCGAGTTCCAGCAGCGAGCGCATCCGTCCCGGTTCTTCCGGGCGCTCGATGAAGCGGAGCAGTTGCTTGGGCTGGTGCTGGCGGCTCATCGGCCACAGGCGCGTTCCCTGCCCCCCCGCCATGATCATCGCGTATCGGTGGTCTGCCATGGGGGACGATATCGGCCCGCCGGCGCTCGCGGTCCACCGGTAGGCTGTGCGCGTGCTCCCCGCCTCTGCCGCACGAGACGGTCTCGTTGACCCGGCTCCGCCGCCCATGTGCCGGCGGCGTGCTCTGTGGGCCCTCGGGGCGGTCGGTTCAGGCATCGTCCTTGCCGTGCGCCTCCCCGGCGCGGACAGCCTCTCATGGCTCCTGGCCTGCCCGCCTCTCCTCGCTCTCGCCGCCCTGGCGCACGGGCGGGTCGCCGCGCTCGGTCTCTGGCTCTGCGCCGGCGCGCTGGGCGCCTCCTGGGGCGCGTTCCGCATCAACGAGTGGTCAGGGGCGGCCATCCCTCGCCTGCTCGACCTGCACCATATCGACCGGCGCACCCCCCTGCTCCTCGAAGTCGAAGGCGAACTGCTCGACACCCCGAAGCCCCGACCTCAGCCCGCCGGAGCGCTCGCCGCCTTTGCCCCACCCGAACCAGCATGGGTTGTCCAGGTCAAGGTTGACCGCCTCTGGCATGGCCGGGGCTCGCATCCTGCCCGCGATCTGGTCCGGCTGTCGGGGCCGGGTGACGTTCCGTCCGGCCTTCGCCTCGGCCAGCGCATCCGCGTCGTCGGGCTCTACTCCCCCCTCGCGCCCCCCATGAATCCCGGCGGCATCGATTGGCGCCGCTTCGAGGCCCAGCGCGCCCGTGCGGGTTCACTCTGGATCAGCGATGCCTCGCTCATCCGCATCACCGCCGACGCACCGTCGCACCTCGGCGCCCGGGCCCGGGGCTGGGTCGATCGCCTCCGCACCCGCGCTTCACACGCGTTGCCTGAAGGCACTCGCGGGGCGGCCCTGGTCCGCTCGCTGCTCCTCGGCGAGAGGCTGCCCGATGTCGCCGAAGCCCGCGATGCCTTCCAGCGCCTCGGCCTTGCCCACGTTCTCGCCATTTCCGGCTTTCACCTCACGGTCCTCGCCGGCGCGGTTCTCGGCGTGCTTCGCCTCATCGGGGATCGCGGCGCGCTGGAACCCTTGATCGCCTCCGGCGTCGTCATCCTCTACGCCCTCGTGGTCCCTGCCGAGGCCCCGATCATCCGCTCTGCGCTCATGGTCCTCGGCATCGCCCTGGGGCGTGCCCTGGGTCGGCGCTACGACGACCTCAACTCGCTCGCTTGGGTCGCCGTCATCCTGCTCATCTGGCGCCCCGCCGATCTCTACTCCCTCGGTTTCCAGCTCAGTTTCGGGCTCACGGGCTGTCTCATCTGGCTTGTGCCGCGTGTGCTGGCGCGACATGCGCCGATCCGGGGCATCCGCCAGCGCCGCACGCGCGCCCGGCGCGCCGCCCGGCGGCTGACGCAGGCCGTCGTGACCACCTGCGTCTGCTGGCTGGTCTCTCTCCCCGCGCTCATTCACGCCATCGGCGCGGTGAGCCCCATCGCCGTGCTCGCATCGCTCGTCGTCGCGCCTCTGGCCCTCGTGGTGATGTGGTTCGGGTTCGGAGTGCTCCTCATCGGCATGATCCTGCCCGGCGCTGCCGCTCCGGCCCGGCCCGTTCTCGCGTCTCTGGGCGATGCGCTCTCCGGCGCCGTGCTCTGGCTCGACGATCTCCCCGGCACCCTCCTCTACCTGCCGCAGACCTCCTGGCTGTGGGCGCTCGGCGCGACCTGCCTCATCGTGTTCGCCTTCGCCCTGGGCGGCCGGCGCGCCGTCATTGCCTGCCTGCTCGCGCTCGCGTCGCTCCTCGCCCATTCCATCCGCCCCCGCCCTCCCGCAGATTCGGCCCGTATCGATGTCCTCAGTCTCTCGGGCGGCTCATGCACCCTCATCCGCGCAGGAGACGACGCCGTTCTGTGGGACTGTGGCGGCGGTTGGCCCGGCGCAGGGGTGCGCGACATCCCGCGATCACTCCGCGCCCTCGGCGCGCCGCGCGGGCTCACCCTCGTCCTCAGCGACCCCGCGTTCGACCACTTCAGCGCCGCCGTCGATGTCGTCGCCCCCCTGGGCATCCGGCGCGCCGTGATCTCGCGCACCATTCTCGACCTCGCCCGCGTCAACCCCTCCGGCCCGCACGGCACGCTCCTGGCCCGGCTCCGTGCTCAAGGGGTCGAAATCGACGCCGCGACCACCGAGCTCGCGCTCGGCTCATGGCGACTTGCCCTCGCCCGCACCGAGGGCTCCACCCCCGGCGAGGTCATCCGCGAAGAACGGCTCCACGCCCGACTTGAAGGCCCGGGCGGAGTCGCGCTTGTGTCAGCCCTCCCCGGCGAGGCCCGCCAACGCCTCGGGCCCGGCGATGTCGTGGTTCGCACCAGCGCAGACGGCGCCCGCGCGGGTGATGCAGAGGGCGCGTGGCTCGTGATCGACGCGTTCGGCGACGGGCCCCTCACCCCTGGACCGGCCCGCGCCCGCACAATCCTTGAAGGAGCGGCCTCTGTTCGCGTTGGTCCAGGCCTGCGCCGCTTCCAGACCTTCCTGTCAACTTCCCACGACCGATAGACCTCCCCCCGGCCCGGCATTCACGCACCCATGCGGCAACCGGCAGCGTCCCCGAGCCGAAGAGTCGCCGGGGCCCGCGGCGATGCCGCAGGGCCCGAGGGGTTCCGTGGGGGAGCCTCAATGCAACGTGGGGGTGAGTCATGGGAACCATCGGGCGTGGAGCTCGGCTTTCGGCATTGCTCGCGTGCGCAGGCTGGGTGACGGGCATCGCCGGGGCGCAGTTCGAGGGGTACAAGGTCGTGCGGGTCTCTCCGGCGTCCCCTCGCGACGTGCTCGCCGCCTCCGCCGTCTCCGCCGGGCTCTGGAGCGAACGCGCCGGCCCCGGTCCCTTCGAGGTCTATGTCTCCCCCGAGGGGCTTGAAGCACTGGCCGGCACCGGCGTGCGCTTCGAGGTGCTCGTTGACGACCTGCAGACGCTCCTTGATGAAGAGCGCCGCGCCAACCAGGCTGCCAAAGCCGCCCGAGACAGCTCCTTCTTCGACTCCTACCACAACTACGCCGACCTCATCGCCTACTACCAGCAGCTCGTCACCGACTTCCCCGCCCTCGCGTCCATCGAGGTCATCGGCCAGAGTCTTGAAGGCCGGCCCATGTACGCCGCGACCATCACCGGGCCCGGCGATCCATCCGGCCGCCCGATGGTCTACTTCAACGCCTGCCAGCACGCCCGCGAATGGGCCAGCCCATCGACGCTCGCCTTCATCGTCGATGAACTTCTCCGGAACTACGGCACCGATGCGCGCGTGACCGAGATTCTCGATCACGTGGTTCTGCGGGCTGTTCCCGTGGTCAACCCCGACGGGTACGAGTACACCCAGGTGCCCGCCAACCGGCTCTGGCGCAAGAACCGGCGCAACAACGGCGACGGTACCTTCGGCGTCGACCTGAACCGCAACTGGGACGCCTTCTGGGGCGGCGACGGCTCCAGCGGCTCCACCAACTCAGAGACCTATCGCGGCACCGCGCCCTTCAGCGAGCCCGAAACCCAGGTCATCCGCGACGACCTCCTCGCCCACCCCTCGTCCGTCGCCCACATCGACTGGCACACCTACAGCCAGCTCATCCTCTACCCGTGGGGGTACGCCGACGTGCCCCCGCCGGAGCCCGACCGCACCTTCTTCGACTTGTTCAGCCGCGAGCTCGCCGACACCATCTTCGCCGTCCACGGCGTCTCCTACACCCCGCAGCAGTCCATCGACCTGTACGCCGCCGCAGGGACGGCCACCGACTGGGCCTACAGCGTGGGCCGGAAGAGCTGGACCATCGAGCTTCGCCCGTCGTCCGGCGGGGCCGGCGGGTTCATTCTTCCTCCCGAGCAGATCCGCCCCACCGGCCAGGAGAACTACGCCGCCGCCCTGCGCTTCCTCGAAGTCTTCATCGACGGTCTCTACCTCGGCATGCCAGGCGGAGCACCCACGGAGATCATCAATGGCGCGGGGCGAGATTTCACCGTCCGCATCATCGGCTCCAGCGCCACCCTTGAGCCCGGCTCCGCCGCGCTGGTCTTCCGTACGGATTTCGGCGCCGATGACGTGACGGTCCCTCTCGCGCCCCTCACCGACATCTCGTTCAGCGCTTCGCTTCCCGCCCTCTCGCCCGGGCGCACCATCAACTATCACGTCGAAGCCCGCACCACCGCGGGCAACACGGTGCGGTTCCCCTCGGCGGGCGAGATCAGCGCGGCGTACCTCGAAGAGTCCGTCATCACCCTGGACACGTGTGAGATCAACGCCGGTTGGACCATCGGCGCCCCCGGCGACACGGCGACCACCGGCCAATGGGGCCTGATGGACCCCGAGCCCACCGCCGCGCAGCCAGGCGACGATCACACCCCCGCGCCCGGCGTCAACTGCTGGGTCACCGACGGGCGGGCGGGTTCGCAGGTGGGGTCGTTCGATGTCGATGGGGGCGCGACGACCCTTACCAGCCCGCGGCTCGATGCCTCTCTCGCCGGCGCCTGGTACTCTGGCGGGCCCACCATTGCCTACCACCGCTGGTACTCCAACGATGCCGGCGCCGCGCCCAACTCCGACTCCATGCCGGTGCTCCTCAGCAACGACGACGGCGCGACGTGGACGCAGATCGAGGATGTCAGCGAGAACACCGGCGCCTGGACGGCGCGGGCGGTCGTCATCAGCGATCTGATGACCCCGACCGACGCGATGCGTCTGCGCTTTGTCGCACGCGACCTCGGTTCGGGTTCCATCGTCGAAGCAGGCGTGGACGATGTCTCGCTCGCCATCCGCGGCGTGCACTATCACCCCGCCGACCTCAACCACGACACCTTCACCGACGCGACGGACTTCTTTGCCTATCTCGACCTCTTCGTCGCCGATGACCCCGGCGCCGACCTGGACGCCGACGGCGACCGCGACGCCTCCGACTTTTTCCTGTACCTCGACCTGTTCGTGACGCCCTGACCGCAGACCGGGGCGTTGACGAGGCCCTTGGGCGGCACCCCACCCAGGGGCCATTTCATCCACGCTGCTTACCCGTCTGAACGAGACTCCCTTTACTTGGGACGCCTCTCGGGTTCAGTGTCGTGCCGCCGATCAGCGCAAGTGACCTGCGCATATCACGGTCAGCCCAGGACCGCATACGCTCGACTCGATCGAGACGAATCCAGAAGACTTGCCACACCCGCTCAAAGACCGTACAGTCTGTGGCGATGCGGCTGCCCCGATCGGTACTCCCCCGAAATGCCGCCGCTCGCGTTGACGAGCCGAAATGGAAGCCGCCATGCCACACAGACGTTCCCTGAATGAGTCCAAGAGATCGAGTGACCGCAAGTGGGGCGTTAGCCTCTTCTGTGGCTCGGGCATCGGCGATCTGGGCTTTCGTGCCGCAGGCATTCAGTTCTTGGCCATGTGCGAGATCGATCCCGACCGTAGCGCATTGGCGGCGCTGAACTTCCCCGAAGCCACGCACTACCCGAGCGACGTAAGTGAAGCCGCGGATCAGATTGTTCGGGATGTAGAGGAGCGCCTCGATGGAGACGAGCTGTGGCTGGTCTCCTGCACCGCACCGTGCCAAGGAATGTCCAAGAATGGACAAGGCACGCTGCTGCGCAATGCGCGCGCTGGCAAGCGTCCGTCATTGGATCCACGCAATCGACTCATCCTACCCGGACTGGACATCATCTGCAGGCTTCGGCCACGGTGGGTTGTTTTCGAGAACGTTGTAGAGATGCAGAACACTGTGATCGAAGATCGCAAAGGACAGCTGCGACTGATCGTCGACATCATTCGAGAGGAACTAGCCGATGACTATGTCGGATCACCATATGTCATCGAGGTTGCAGACTACGGAGTGCCGCAGCGCCGTCAGCGACTGATCTCGGTCTTCACCCGCGATGAGACGGCGTCCGCACGGTTTCGCGCAGGCACGCTTCTAGTCCCGTCGCCGACTCACAGCCGCGTTCCTCGACATGGACGCGCCAAGTGGACATCGGTCTCCGAAGCGCTTGCTGATTTTCCACCTCTCGATGCGAAGTCGCCCGAACGCGCAGAGCACGCTTCTATTCCATTTCATCGCGTGCCTGTCCTCGAGCCAAAGAAGTACGAGTGGGTACGTCACACGCCAGCCGGAGCATCGGCTTTTGACAACCAGTGCGTCAGCCCTGGTTGTGGGCACGACAGCAATCGAAACCATGGCGCAAGCCGGAATAACGAAGGTATCAATCAGGCGCACAAGACGACACCTCTCTACTGCGAAAAGTGCGGCAGCCTGCTCCCCCGTCCGTACGCGGAGGATCCCGACGGAAAGATCAGAATCATGTCAGGATTCACGAGTGCCTACAAGCGAATGTCCGCCGATCTTCCGGCGCCGACACTTACCAGAAATCTGAGTTACGCCTGCAGCGATCAAAAGCTCCACCCGACTCAGAATCGCGTGCTCTCACTCGCAGAAGCCATGAAGCTGCAGACGATTTCCGACTATCACTACTCGTGGGGTCCCATAGAAATCACCAGTGTTCGAGGCAAACGACGTATCTCTGTCGCTCCTGACTCGATCATCCGACTCGTGATTGGCGAGAGCGTTCCGCCCCGATTCTTGCATCAACTTGGCGATTGGATGTCCGCAATCAGCAACCCTGAATCGTCGATCAAGCCATCCTTGCCCGACACATTGGTGCCCCAGTTGGCCCTATTTGACGGCAAGTAGTCAAAGCCGAGAGAATCTGTACCGGGTTACATCCCCGAATGCAAAGACTCGTTGCCGGCCAAGTTGTGTCAACATTGACGCGTTGTCGGGAAGCACCAACCAACCCTGCCCCATCTTTTCCACGCCACGTCTCTGCATCAGCGAGACGCTTGTTGTTCTCCCGCCGCCTTCGCGAGGCTGGACGATTCGGCCCCAGTCGTCAACGCAAAGATCATTCCGGAAGAAGATGGCCAAGAAGGTGGGGAGTCCATCAACGAAATCCCAGAATACACCTACGAGGTTGTTCGTCTCGCGATGGTGGGCCTTCCACTCAGCCGACTGCAAAAGAGACATTCGGGACTCGCCAATCTTCGGCTTCGCGACTTGGGCCGCTGCCGGTGTATTGCCGCAGGTAGCTTTTACCTCAATCCCACCGAAGGGGAACGGACTCCAGAAACTCTTGTCCGACATCTGACCGCGATCCTCTCTCTCGCGAAGGTACTGAACGCCTTGCGGCGTGAGCGCAATGAGGTCTGGATATCCGTCTTGGTTCGGATTACGACCGACCTTTCCTGAGAGTCCGCGATGGATCTCGCGCGCAAAAATCTCCCCCATGGTTGAGGACAAATTTCTCAAACCAAGGAGTTCAAAGAACTCGACGCCGAATGCCAACGAGAGGTCGTGCATAGCCTCCACTGCAAGATTCGCTCGACGTACAGCAGCGACCAACTCCTCGGAGTCGAGAGTCCACCGAACTCCTGCATCTTGTCGCGTGAAGAGCCGTTCATCCACAGATCGATCCTGACGAGCCAAAAATCCGAGCCCGTCCCGCACGAGTCGACGATTACCACCGTTCGTCGCCTTCGCTGCCGCCAACGCCGCCCTCGCCAGTACAGCGGCCGGGGACTCTTCGTTCATGACGTCTAGCCAGCGCTGAATCGTGTCTGTTGCGGCCAATGACACCGCCCCTTCGCCCGAAGCGGTCTGTCGCATCGCGTTGAGCAGAATTGCTGACCGGTCTAGGGAGGGATCGCTCATGGATTCGATGATGGTAGCATGCAACGGAGCGAGCATGGCAGATCGCATCGATCCGAGCACGCGTCGGCGCATCATGCAGTCGGTTCGTCGGTCTAGGACCGGTCCTGAGCAGGTGTTTGCGGGCTTGCTCCGTGCCGCTCGGATCCGATTTCGCCAAAATGTGCCGGATCTTCCGGGTCGGCCAGACTTCCTTTTGCTGGATTCATCCGTCGCGATCTTTGTTCATGGGTGTTTCTGGCATGGTCATTCGGCGTGCGAAAAGGGACGTCGTCGACCGGTCACCAACAAGGCGTTCTGGACCGAGCGTCTGAGGCAGAACCAACGTCGCGACAAACGAGTCGCAGTCAAACTGCGCCGACTCGGGGTTTCCGTCATTGTCGTGTGAGAATGCGAACTTCGGTCGCAGGTCTTGCCACGACGCCTGCTTCGAGCGGCGGACAAGCGGCGGCTTCGATCCCCATAGGGGAGATTCCAGATCGCGAACTCCGGCCGGGCGCAGAAATTCTCTGTCCGGCGCTGCGAATCGGCCCCTGCGCCGGAAATAAGGGTTTGGGGGATGGGCCTGTCGCCCGACGCCCCCCGGCAAGGAGACCACCGTGACCCGAATCGGACTGACCCTCGATGAGCACTTCGACCTTCGCGTGAAGCCCCGGGAGGGTGCGGACCCCACGTTCCACGAGGCGGCCCAGGAGGAGAGGGACGGGATGTTCCCGATGACGACCGCCGCGGCATCGCAGCACCTGCGGTCTCGTGGATATGACTGCCGCCCCGCGATCCTCGACGCGCTGGTCCGGCAGGGGGTGGTCACGCCATCGAAGCCGGACGCATGGTCGCAGGCCGATGTGGAAGCCGCCGCGCTCCACTTCGAGGATGCGGGGCTCTACTCCCCTTACTCGGCGATGTGTTTGGCCCTCGGGTGCCGGTACGCCGACTTCCTTCGTCCCCTGCGCGAGGCCGCGGAGCGTGAGTCGGCCAAGTATGGGCGCGACGTGCCCGATGACGACGGCTACTTCGTCATGCACCGCGTGCCGCCCCGTGCAGACTCTCCGGCGGTGATCTCGTTCACGCTATGCGACGACATCCGCGAGAAGCTTGAGCGTGGCGAGGGGGTCTAAGTGCCCGACACCTCACCCCCCGAACTCGAACTCACGCCCGATCTGCTCGACTTCGCGCGGCGGGTG
>JADLCM010000060.1 GCA_020847175.1 Phycisphaerales bacterium | reverse complement strand
CCCCTGTACCCCCCCCCCCCCCCCCCGCACGTCAAACAAATATCGGAGAACATGGCACCCCCCGAATCAGGCGGACATACAAAGAGCCCGGAGCCGCGAACGTTGGCGACCCCGGGCGCTGGGGGGTGACTTGTGAAAGCCCGTCGCGCGTGCGGTGTGCGCGGCGAGGAGGGACTCAGCCCTGACCTTCCGAAGAGCGCGCCGGCTCGGGCGCGCGGGGGGCCGAGGCGTCGGATCCGCCGCCGGGCGCGCGCCCCCCGGCGTCGGCTGCCGGTGCAGCGTCGTCGTGGTCGTGTGGGGCGGCGGGGGCAACCATCGGGGCGGCTCCGCGCTCACGCTCCCGTGCGTGGGAACGCGTCGCCTGCGGGGCGACCTGCGTTCGTGCACGACATCGCGCACCATTCCCCGGATCGCCCCAGCGCCAGCGCGCAACCCGCGCTTGGGCAATGGGTTGTAGGTGATGCGCGCGTTGAGACCGAGTTTGCGCCTACGCCGCCTCGGCGACGTACAGATCGTGCTGCGCGACGCGCCCGCCCGAAATGAGCGACGAGCGCACGCCCGGCACCTTGCGGAAACCCACCCGCACAGCCATGCGTTCGCTCGGCACGTTGCCGGGGAGAATCCCCGCCATCACCCGGTGCAGTCCGAGTCCGCGGGGAAGGTCCATGAAGGCGAGGTCCAGCATCGCCTGCATGCCCTCGGCCCCGAGACCCAGTCCCTGCACGGCGCTGGAGACCCACCACGTCGCGTCGGCCTCGAATGTCAGCCCGCGCGCGATGTGCACGAGGTTGAACCCGCCGGCCAGGCGCCCGTCGCCCAGGAACGCGGCCCGTCGGCAGGCGCTCCCCGAGCGGTCGCCCGACTCGCAGAGCGCGAGTTGACGCTCAAACAGTGCCGCGTCGCTCTCCCCCGGTTCATGGAGCGGAAACCAGGCCTCGAGCGCTACGCGGCTGAGGCGCACGGCCCGCAGGAACTCGGGCTGATCGCTCCGGCGCAGGGGCCGCAGCGTCATGCGCGAGGTCGAGAGCACGCCGGTTGCGTCCACTCGCACGGGCCGGCGCGGCTGCACGCCCTGCGATGTCCGCTCCGCGCTGAAGCCCGACCCCTGGCTCATGGGTACAGTGCCCTCGATGGGCGGCCACGACATCATGTTCGCCCTCGTGCGTTTCGGGATTCTCGGCATTGTTTCTGCACCTTTTGTGGTGCTTCTGAAGCGGGCGGGGTTTCCGGGCGGGTGGTCCGGGGCCTCGATCGGCGCCGGGCTGCTCGTCGGCCTGCTCGCCGGGCCGGTCGGTCTCGGTCGCACGGCGCCCGACTGGTGGCGACGCAGCCCGGGCCCCGACCCCGGGGCGGCGCACGCCCTGGCGGCGCGGGAGGCCCTCGACGGGGCGGAGGTCGAAGCCCTCCGCGCGACGGGCGTGAGCGCCGAAGGCGTCGTTGAACACGCGGCGCTGCTGCGCGCCAGGCGCCAGCCGCTGATCGACGCCGCCGAAGAGTCGGCGCGGGCCCGCCTGCTCGGGGTCCGACAGGGCGAGGCCGGCGCGATCGTGCTGCTGGCCGGTTCGACCATTCTCGGCGCGTCGTGCGCGGGGGCGCCCCGGGGGCGCGGGGCACGCCGGGCCCGGGGGCACGCCTTCGGAACCGGGGCCATGATCGCGGCCTTCTCGCTCGCCTTCGGCGCTGCGGGCAATGCCCTGGTGATGACCCTGGTGCTCAAGGTCGAGCCGGTGCGCGCCTTGGCGCTGGGGGCGGGGCTCGCGGGCGGGTCAGCCTGGTTCGCCCTGCCGGGAGAAGGGGCCGGGCTCAGCGGCGCACGGGTGTGGGCGCAGGCGTGGATGGCCCTGGTGTTCGCGGGTGGCGCGGCGTGGATCAGCGCAGCGCCGGGTGCGGATGTGACGTGGCTCGGTCCGGGGCTCGGGGCGTGCGCCGCGACGGCGCTCGCGTGGAGGCTGCTCGGGCCGGACCTCCGGGTTCGGAGAGCGATCCGTCGCGCGATGTGGCCCGCGGTGCATGGTGTGGTGGTCCCGGCCCTTGGTGCGTACGTCGCGTTCGTCATCGAGCCCGCGGCACTCATGCGCGCTCGCGCGCCGGGATTCATCCTCGCGTGGGTGGGGTTCGTGGGGTGCGGGTACCTGCTCGGCACGTGGCTCGGGGTCTCCGTGGTACGGCCTCGGGGCGCGCGGGCGTGGGGCGTGTGGCTCGCGGCCCTGCTCCAGGGCACACCCGCCAGCCTGGTGCTTGCGAGCGCGGCCATGCTCGCGTCCGGCGCAATCGACCCGGGTGAGCCGACGGGCCAGGCGCTGCTCGCGGGCGGATTGCTGGGCGCGCTGGCGTGCGCCGCGTGCGCCGCGTGCGCGCCGCTGCTCCGCCGGATGACGGTGACGGAGGCGGTGCGGAGGCCGTGACTTTCTCGACCTGCCGCGGGCGTTCTTCACATGCCTGAGCGTACCGGGGGTCGCGATGGCCCCGATGGAAGGGACCGAAGTTCTACCGCCCCACGTTGAGCCCGACCGGCTGCGGCTTGACGCGGACATTGGGCGCGACCGTCAACCCCAGCGGGATGCGCTTGCCGTCCGGGCCCCGGGGCGGGATGCCCTCGTTCTCGATGATGCGCTGAATGGCCATCACGCCCTCGATGAGCATTTCCGGGCGCGGCGGGCACCCGGGCACGTAAACATCGACGGGGATGAACTGGTCGCACCCCTGGACCGTGGCGTAGGTGTCGAAGACGCCGCCCGTGCTGGCGCACGCGCCCATCGAGATCACCCACTTGGGCTCGGTCATCTGCTGGTAGATGCGCTGGAGGACCGGGAGCATCTTGATGCCGACACGCCCGGCGACGACCATGAGGTCGGCCTGGCGCGGGCTGAAGCGGGCGACCTCGGCGCCGAAGCGGGCAAGGTCGTAGCGCGAGCAGGCCGTGGCCATGAACTCGATGCCGCAGCAGGCGGTGGCGAAGGGCATCGGCCACAGCGAGTTCTTGCGCGACCAGTTGACGATGCGCTGGAGTTGCGTCGTCAGAAACGTGTCGCTCGAAAGTGCGGCTTCAAGACCCATGAATGCCTCCCGACCGGCAGGTTGAGGGAGGGTAGGCGGGAGGGGGGGGCGATTTCGCCACCCCGTTCGGGGCGGCTCGCGGCGGGGAGCGCGAACCACCCCCGCGCACCGCGAGGCCGCCTGCGCCGTGCGCGATCATGTACCAGGCGTGAAAATCCCAGCCGGATCAGCGGCGGCGTCGGAAGCCGGCGAGAGCCGCGAGGCCGATCGCGCTCGTCCCGCCGGGGCCCGGGATCACCTGCTGGTCAATGAGGTCGATGAAGAACTCGGGGTCGCCCGCATCATCGAGCTCGCGGATCTGCACAAGCCCCGTCCCCACCGCGTAGAACTTGCGCTCGGCGATCCCGGGACCGTCGACGAGGTTGCCCTCGGCCGTGTCGAGCACGCCGGCGTAATGTCCGTAGTCGATGTCCACCACCTCCGTCAGACTGTCGATGCGTGCGAAATCGAGGGCCACGCCCGGCGCGAACTCCTGGTAGTACTCGTCGCCGATGATCGGCGCGTTGAACATGATGACCCCTGGCCGGTTGGTCGTGCCGTCGGCGATCCACGACCCGTCATGATCAATGCCGATGAAGTTGCCCATGTCGTCATAGTGGTAGTTCACCACGTACTCGCCGAAGTACCACACGTTGCCGTCGGTGTCCCGGGCGAACCAATCGTCGGCGACCTCGACCAGCACGCCGTCGATGTAGGCCGTGTCGCGCACCACGCGGGTCTCAATGCCCAGGATCGTCCTAGTCTCAAAGGTCGTGAACGAGTTGATGAACTCCGTCTCTCCGTCGACGTCGCCTTCGTAGCGCGAACGAGTGCCGGGGCTCATCGGGAAGTACCCGTTGCCCCCGGCGGCGCTGTCGGGCCCGAACGTGGCGGTGGCCCAGTCGGGCAGGCGCGGCTGCGCCCCGGCTGCCGCAGCGAACAGAAGGGCGCTTGCACCCATGTTGCGTATGCGCATCAGTCTTCTCCTTTGCGAGTGGTGCGGTCCGCGTCGCTCCGTGCGCCGCGTCCTCCGAGGAGAACCTACTCCGAGGGCGCGAGCGTGCATGACGCATCGATGACGCACCGAGACATTTTTTGCGTCATCAGACCATCATGTTCGAGCGAGAGCCCGCGTTACGCTTGTGTCGCCGCGGCTTCGGCACGACAATACCAGGGTGCCGGCATTTCGCGACAATCAGGAGGGCTTCATGGCACGGCGCATTCTGTGGGCGACCCTCGCGGTCGGGACGGCTCTGGGCACCTCTGCCGACCTTTTCGGCTCGTACGGCCAGCCCGAAGACGAGCGCGACGAAGTCGCGGTCGACCCGCGCGATGCGATGGATCTGGTGAGGATCGGTCTGGGCGAGGCTATCGAACGGGCCATGCGCGGACGCGACGCGCGCGCGGTGAAAGCCTCGCTCGAGTGCACCCGGAGCGAGCATGGCATCGCGGCGGTCTACGAGGTCGATCTTCTCATGCCGAACCACGCGCTGCTTGAAGTTCTCATCTCGCCCACGTCCGGAGACGTGCTAGGCACCGAGGAGGAGACTGACGCGGATGAGGCCTCGATGTTCGCCGGCGTCCTCCGGCACAGCGAGCGCTCGCTCTCGGAGCTGCTCCGCGCCGCCGAAGAGATAGTGAAGGGCCGGGCGATCGCAATTGAGCTTGAACCTGACGACGGGCCGGAGTGTGACGTCATGTTCGTCAACAGCCGATACCTGATCGAAGTCGGCCTTGAGACCCGCGCCGGGCATGTGATCGAGCTGGAGCTCGTGCCGCAGTGGGATGACGAAGTGGTCGAATCGCGCGACGAAGAAGGAACTGATATGGACGGTGTTGCGCGCTGAGCGGCGGCGCCGTCCGCCGGGCAGCGTTCGGGCCGAACGAAGGGGAGCTGTGTGCGCGTTCTGGTCGTCGAAGATTCACTTCGCCTTCGCGAGTCGCTGTCTGAAGGGCTGCGCCTCGCGGGGTACGCGGTGGACGCGGCCGCGGATGGCCCGGACGGGCTCGCGTCAGCTCGGGCCGTGGAGTATGACCTCGTCATTCTCGACATCATGCTGCCCGGCTTTGACGGCACGGAGCTCCTTCGGCGCCTGCGTGAGAGTGTGCGCGACACGCCCGTGCTCATACTCTCGGCGCGGGACCGTCTCGAGCATCGTGTCGAGGGTCTGCGGCTCGGCGCCGACGATTACTTGGTCAAGCCCTTCGCGTTTGAGGAGCTCCTGGCGCGGGTCGAGGCATTGTGCCGGCGCGCCCATCGCCGGGCCCGCAATCAGATCGTCGTGGGTGCCGCCACGCTGGATCTGGCCGGCAAGACGTGTTCGGTCGGCGGCCGACCTCTCACCCTGACCCCGCGCGAGTACGCCATCCTCGAGTTCCTGTTCCTCAACGTCGGGGCGGTCGTGTCGCGCACCCGGCTCGAAGAGCATGTCTACGCCGGCGATCGCCAGGTGTGGAGCAATGCCATCGATTCCGCCATCGCGGCCATACGGCGCAAGCTCGTCGAGTTCGGACTGCGCGATCTCATTCGAACTCGCCGCGGCAGCGGATACATCGTCGAACGGCACCCTGAGGAGGGCGCGGCGTGAGTTCGCTCCGCGGCATGCTCGTGCGCCGGCTCGCGTTCGGGGCAGGGTTGGTCGTTCTGTGCTCGGGTGCCGCGGGCTTTCTGCTGGCCCGTAGCGGGCTCCGCCGCGTCGTCGACCAGTCACTCCTCCACCGTGCCGAGACGTTTGCCTCGCTCGTTGTCGATGAAGTTCCTGACCCGGAGGACAACGAGCCGGGCGGACTGGTGTTCGACTACCAAGGGCCGATCGATGAATTGAGCTTGGGGCTGCTCGTTCGGATCAGCGACGATCGCGGAGGCACGCTCGCGCAGTCTCCGGAATGGCCGGCGCAGATTGCTGAGGCAGCGCCGGCCCGGCCCGGCACTGTCACCGCCGTCAACCTCCCCGACGGGCGAGCGGCGCGGCTGGCCACGCTCTCGCCCTTCGCACGCGCTGAACTCCCGCCCGAGCCGGGCGACGACGAGCCCAACGAGGATCGGCCGCTCGTCGAGTCATCGCGACGGATCACCGTGCAGGTACTCGGCCCAGCGACCTTGCTGCACGACACCGAGCGGGCCGTGCTGGCCGCGATTCTGTCGGGGGCAGCCCTCTCGGGGGCGGGCGTGGCCGTCGTGGTCATGGCGAGCGTGCGGAACGGGCTCGTGCCGGTACGGCGCCTCGCCGGCGCCCTTGACGGGGTGAATCCGCGCCGGCCGAACGAAATCGCGGCCGCCGACCTGCCTTCCGAACTCGCGCCAATCGCGGGCGGGATCAACGATCTGCTCGTCCGTATCCGTGCCGCGATGGCGCGCGAAGAGCGTTTTACCGATGCCGCGGCGCACGAACTCCGCACCCCGCTTGCCGAACTGACTTCAATTGCGTCGGTCGCCGCTCGACACCCCGAGCCGGAGCGTCTCCGCCGTGGGATTGATGCCGCGGGCGAGATCGCTTCCGAAATGACCGAACTCATTGAGGCCCTGCTGCTGATCTCCCGAAGGGACGAGGGGTACGAGTCCGCGACGTGCTCCATCGTTCTCGCGCCGATCATCGGGGTGGAGCTCGAGCGACACCGGCCCGCGCTCGCCAAGGCGAGCATCGACGTCGCGTGCGATGCTGCAGAGGACGCATGCTGGAGCATGCCCCCCGGCGCAGCCCGCGCGGTGCTCCGCAATCTCATCGATAACGCCGCGGAGTACACGCAAGGCGGGGGGCGCATCCGAATCGTCGTTCGCCGGGGCCACTCAGATGCGTCGATTGAAATCGCCAACGGTCCCGTCGAGTTGCGATCTGAACAAATCGCTCACCTGTTTGAGCCGTTCTGGCGCGGCGATCTCGCCCGCAGCGACCGCCGCCACCGAGGGATCGGGCTTGCGATCGTCGCCGAGTTCTGCGAACGCGCCGGACTTGCTGCCGAGGCGAATTTGACGAACGAACGCATGCTCGAAATCCGCATTGCGCCGCGCGCATGAGTCTCGGGTGAGGCTCGGATTGACCCGGCCTTGCTGATCGCTGGTCCGGGACACGCGAACGGTCGCTAGGATCGTAGGTGGTCCTCGCGCTTGCGCCACACCTTAGAAGTCCCTGAGCAACCGAGCCCTGCGACAGCCCATGTGGCGGAGATCCTTCTACGTCCCGTGTGTCGGGCACCCAGTCTCCCCTCGATCGGACTCATGTTGCGCTCCTCTCACCGTTCCCGGGGTGCCGGCGCGTTGGCCCTCGCGGCACGGGTGCTCGCGACGGTCCATAAACGTCGGCCGGACCCGCCGGGGCAATAGGTCGTCGGACGCCTGACCCCGGGCCGGGTTCCCAGGAAGGTTCGGTCCGGGTCAAGTTTGGCGCACGTCGGGGGGAGTCATTCGATAGGATGTTGGCGTGGTCAAACTGCCTTCCGAGATCGTCGCCCGCCTGCGCGCCCTGTACGACGGCAAGCGCGTGTGCGTCACGGGGGGGGCGGGGTTCATCGGGGGGCACCTGGTCGATGCGCTGCTCGCCCTCGGTGCCCAGGTTTCGGTGATCGACGACCTGAGCACGGGCGACCTTGACGCGCTCGCGCCGCACCTTGAGGTTTCGCCCGATCAGCTCTCGTTCGTCAACGGGTCGATACTTGACGATGCCGCCCTGCGCGACGCCCTCAAGGGTGTGTCGCTGGTGTTTCACCTGGCGGCGGTGGGTTCGGTGCCGCGCTCGATGGAGAACCCGGCGCGATCGTGGGATGTCAACGCGACGGGCACGATGCGGGTGCTTGAGGAAGCGCGGCGGGCGAAGGCGAAGCGGGTGGTCTTTGCCGCCAGCAGCAGCGCATACGGCGACACGCCGACGCTGCCCAAGGTGGAGACGATGCCGACGCGCCCGATGTCGCCCTACGCGGCGAGCAAGGTGGCGGCGGAGGCGCTGATGGCCTCGTGGTGCCGCGCCTTCGGGCTGGACACGGTGTCGCTGCGGTATTTCAACGTGTTCGGCCAGCGCCAGAAGGCGGACGGCCCGTACGCGGCGGTCATCCCGGTCTTTGCGAGGCGGCTGCTCGCGGGGGAGCGCCCGGTGATCTTCGGCGACGGGCAGCAGTCGCGCGACTTCACCTTTGTCGCCAACGCGGTGCTGGCGACGCTGCTGGCAGGGGCGCACGACGGGGCGCTCGCGGGCGAGGTCATCAACGTCGGCGCGGGCACGCGCACGACGCTCATCGAACTCGCGCACGAGCTGGCGGAAGCGTGCCTGAGCGACGCGGGGCAGAGCATCGCGCGCGAGCCCGAGCACCGGGCGGCCCGGCCGGGTGATGTGATGCACTCGCTGGCGGACATCTCCAAGGCCCAGCAGACGCTCGGATATCGCCCGGTGATCGGCCTCAAGCAGGGCCTGGCCGAGACGATCGCGTGGCACCGCGAAGCGCTGAAGACGAGCCGGTAGGCGCGGGGCGTGACCCCCGGGGGCGGGTTCAGCCCCCGCCGCCTCGCAGGTGGCGCACCATGTCGCGCATGAGCACGGCGACCCGCCCGCGCTGCTGGGGGCTGGCGTGCTGCCCGACGCTGTCGTCGGCGAAGTCGAACACGCGGTTGGACTGGCGGAGGCTCAAGGGGTTCTCGCGGGCCCGGGCGGAGTCGCGCTGGGCGTTCTCCTTGGCGTCGGCGATGATCTCCTCGCGCGTGTCGTTGATCGGCTCGCCCGAGATGGCGGAGCCGAGCTCGACGAAGCGCACCAGCGCATCTTCCAGGTACTTCCCCTTCTCGCTCTCGGGCACTTCCTGGTACTCGAGGGCGAACTTGTCGGCGGTGTCGATCATCAGGCGCGAGGCGTTCTCCATCAACTGGTCGCGGGCCTTGCCCTTCACGCTCGAAGCGAAGGCGGCCATGAGCAGCGATTCCGACCCGTCCATGGCCTTGAGCCGCTGCACCAGCGAGCCCATGAGTTCCAGGCGCTCATCCACGGGCAGGCGGTTGAACTCGTCGGTGAGCAGCGTGAACTTGAAGAGCCGGTCGAGCCGGTCCTTGTTATAGTCGGGCGTGGGGATGGGGCGCGTCGCGAGGTAGGTGCCCACCCCGGCGCCGATGAGCAGCGCGCCAAGCACGCACCCGGAGATGATGCGCCGGCGCCGCGTGCGCCAGGGGCCGTAGATAATCTGCCCTCCGCGCCGGTTGAGCGCGGCACGGAAGCCAGCCTTGTGCGCCGCGCGGGGCGCGCCGAAGTTCTCGGCGTTGACCACGAGGGGCTGATGAAGCGAGCCCTCGGCGGGCGGGGGTGTGAAGGGGTCTCCGGCGTGATTCGGGTTCATGGTCCGGCTCCGGGTCGCGGGGTCATTGTTCCTTGGGCTCGGCGCGCCAGTCGTTGAAGTACAGGGCATTCTTACCCTTGTCGCCCCTGGCCTTGGGGTCGTGCCACTTGTCGGCGTCTTCGAGCACCGGGCCGGAGTTGTTGCCCTGCTCGTAGATGAGGGTGACGTGCTTGGCCACCTTGTCGCGCTCGACCTGCCCGCTGAGTTCGAAGAAAAGCATGAGTGCGCCGGGCAGGTAGTAGTAGCTTGTGCCGCTGGTCGCCCACACGGGTTGAAACTCGGTTTCTTCGTCGGTGCCGATGATGTCTGAGGGGCACCGCCAGGGATACGCGACATTGGTGAAGTAGGTCTCGCCCGCGTCCTTGCGCGGGATGGGCGCATCGATGTAGGCCTCAAGGATGTCGAGGAGCAGCGGGTCGTTCTCGCGACCCGGAGGGGGGCGATCCTGCAAGGGCAGCACGTAAGGAAGCGTCTCGTCGTTCGCGTCGTAGTAGAGGCTGAAGCCCGTGCCCAGGCCCTTGAGGTTCGTGAGGCACTTGAGCTTGCGGGCCTGTTCGCGCGCCCCGGCGAGCCCCGGGAGCAGGATGCCCAGGAGCGTGGCGATGATGGCCATGACCACGAGGAGCTCGACCAGGGTAAAGGCCCAGGTTCGGCCGGCGGGGCGCGCCGGGCCTGAAATCGGGAGGGGGGAGTTCCGAGTGCTTGGGTGGGTCATGCCGCGGCCCTTGTCCGGCGCGCCTGGACCCGGTCCACCATCCGACGCGCGAGCGGCGTCTGGATGGAGCGAACGGCGTGGGCGTGCTCCTTGAATTTGTTGGCAAACGCCGCGTCGTCTTGCACGACCCGGTCGATGCTCGCGATGATTGAGTCGGAGGCGGAGCGGACTTGGCGGTGGCGCCAGAGGGTTGTGAGGAGCGCGGCCCCCAGGACAAGCGGGGTGCGCGCGGGCTCGGGAATCCACGGGGTGATTGCGCCCACGACGGACGAAATCGGGCCGGTGGGCGTTTCTGATTCAGCAATCACCTCGTCAGCCAAGGCCACTGCACGGTGCGCCTGTGCCGCCCACAAGCGCGTCTCGGCAAGCATTGACTCCAGTTCGGCGCGCCGCGGATCATCCGAAGGGATGGTTCCCAGTGCTGCTTCGAGATCGGTGATGCGCTGCGAGAGTGCCCGGGAGGCGGCATCGGCCTGATCACGGGCGAAGACGAGTTGGGGCAAGCCGCCGCACCCCGCGCACATGAGGATTCCCCACGCCGCGAGAAGCGCGGCCCAGCATCGACGCGTTGCCATTTCTGGCTCCCAGTGCCCGACAACCCTCGCAGCGCACCCGTCGGGCAGGGGGCACGGCGCGGGTCGGGGGAAGGGTGCGTCGGCACGTGAAGCCTACCCAATCGCAGCCCGAACGCAAGAGGGAAGCGCGGATGACCGCGAAGTTGCGCGCGCCGCCGGGCGGTGCGGGCGACTTGTCGGGGATTGGCGATGGCAGGGCGAAGGCAGGCCGGGGTCAGGCGCCGCGCAGGGCCTGGAGCCGCCGGGCGGCGGCTTCGAGGGTCGCGCGCTGCTTGCAGAAGGCGAAACGCACCAGCGAGTGCCCGCCCGAGGCATTGTGGTAGAAGGCGGAGGGAGGGATCGCCGCGACGCCGACCTCGCGGGTGAGACGCTGGCAGAAGGCGACGTCGGATTCGGCGGAGAGGCGGGAGAAATCGGCAAGGATGAAGTAGGTACCGGCGGGGGTGAAGACGTTGAACCGGAGGCTGGTGAGCACATCGCCCAGGAAGTCGCGGCGTTCGCGGAACTGGGCGACGAGGTCGGGGATGGCGTCCTCGGCGTGTTCGAGGGCTTCAGCGGCGGCGTGCTGGAGCGGGGTGGCGCCGGCGAAGGTGAGAAACTGATGCGCGGCGCGCACAGCCCGGGTCAGCGCGGGCGCGCCGAGCGCCCATCCGACCTTCCAGCCGGTGAGGCTGAAGGTCTTTCCCAGGCTGGAGAGGGTGAGCGTGCGATCGCGCATGCCGGGGAGCGCGGCGAGGCGGAGGTGCGGCTGCTCGAGCTCGTAGACCAGGTGCTCGTACACCTCATCGCTGATGACGAAGGCGTCGTGCCGCAGGGCGAGATCGGCGATGAGGGTGAGTTCGCGCTCGGAAAAGACCTTGCCCGTGGGGTTGTGCGGGGTGTTGACGAGCACGGCCCGGGTGCGCGCGGTGAAGGCGGCGCGGAGGTTCGCTTCGTCGAAGGCGAACGCCCCGTCGCGAGGGTGGAGGCGGACGAAGCGCGGCAGCGCGCCGGCCATGGCGATGCAGGCCGGGTAGGAGTCGTAGAACGGCTCGAAGAGCACAACCTCGTCGCCCGGGTTCAGCAGGCCGAGCATGGCGGCGGCGATGGCCTCGGTGCAGCCGCACGTGACGGTGATCTCGGTGTCGGGGTCGAACATGAGGCCGGCGTCGCGTTCGTAGAAGCGCGCGATCGCGGTGTTGAGGGCGGGCACGCCGAAGGAGCGGGCGTACTGGGCGTGCCCGGCTTCGATGGCGCGAATGGCGGCACGCTTGATGAAATCCGGGCCGTCGAAATCCGGGAAGCCCTGGGCGAGATTGATGGCCTGGTGCGCCTGGGCGAGGCGGGTCATCTCCGCGAAGATGGAGGTGCCGAAGGGGGCGAGACGCTGGGCGACCGCGGGCGAACTCATGCGGGCAGCGTACCGCGCACGCGCGCTCAACTCAGGGGGTCTCGGGAGGCGCGGGTTCGGCGCCGGGCGAAGGCGGTTCGGCGCGGGCGGGGGTTTCGGGCTCGGCGTTGTCCGCTTCGCGTGCCAGGTCTTCCTTGGCTTTCACGGGGTCGGGAGGCGGAAAGTCGATGGGGTAGTCCGGGCGCGGGGTATACATCGCGCGGATCCATTCCACGGCGTCGCGGAAGCGGGCCTCGGTAGGGTCTTTGATGACGCCGCGCCACGGGCGGTCCGGGTTGGTGCGCGGGTGAGGGGTGGAAGTCTCGGTTTCGGGGAGGGCGTACTGGAGGAGGGGCGAATCGGCGGGCTTGTCGTAGTTGATGAGCGGCGTGCCGTCGGCGAGACGGAAACGGTCGAGGATGAGGAAGTTGGTGTAGGTGGCGGGTTCGCCCGCCGGAGCGCGGGAGGCGAGCCAGAGACGCCCCGCTTCGACGCCGCCGTGACAGTCGCTGGTGGCGCAGAACGACGACAGCCACTCGCGCTGCACATCGTCGCGGAAGCGCTTCATCGAGGCGGGATGACCGTGCACGGTGATCTCGGAGTAGAGCTCGCGGGCGCGGAGGCGGAAGAGAATGTCGAGAATCTCGGCGGGCTTGCGGAGGTGCAGGGCTTCTTTGCCTTCGCGCGACGCGGGGATGTACTCGCTGGCGCTGTAGGTCGCGATGAGCCGGTCGATGGTGTCGGGTTTGATGGTGAGGCGAGGCGGGTCGCGCAGGTCGACTTCGTAGACCTTGATGAGGTTGATCTGCTCCGGGGTGAGCAGGGGGATGCTCGGCGCCCTGGGCCTGGGGGCGCGGGGAGGGTCGGGAGTCTGCCCGCGCTCCGAAGCGCCGTCGAGGACGGCGATCTGGGCTTCGAGCACGGCCTTCTGGCGGAGGGCCCGTTCGTGGTCGGGGTGGCCGGTGAGGATGGAGAGCGTCTCTTCGTAGGCGAGGCGATAGGCGCCGCGGAGCATGAGCCAGTCGACAATGGCGAGGCGCTGGTCGGGATCATCGTCGGTCACGGCCTGCTTCATGGCGCGATAGCGCACGATGAGCGGGTCGAGGATTTCCAGCCGGTCGATGTCGCGGGTCTCGACGCCGATCTCGGCCTGGCCCACGCGGAGGAGGACGCGTTCCGGGCCGCGCTCCAGAAGCGTGCCTTCGAGCCGGCGTCCGTCGCGCAGGATGAGAACGCACTCCGGGGGGGCGGCAGGGTCGTCGGGCTGCGCGGTGCGGTGCGCCGGAGCCAGGGGCGCACCCGGCCCCGACGCGCCCAGTGAGGCGAGCCCGATCGCGGACGCGGCACACCACGACGCGCGGATGCTCATGGCGCATCAGCCCCGGCGAGCAGCACCACGACGTGCGCTTCGATGGCCCGACCCTCGCCGAGCGCATCGACGCCTTCGTGGCTCTTGCCCTTGACGTTGACGCACGAGGGGTCCACGTCCAGCAGGGATGCGAGGAGAGCACGCATCTCGGGCTTGCGGGCCCCGATGCGCGGGCGCTCGAGGATGACCGTCGCGTCGAGCGAGATCACGCGCCATCCGGCCTGGTTCGCGCGCCGGCGCGCCTCGCTGAGAAACTCGCGGGAATCCTGTCCGGCATGGCGCGGGTCGGAATCGGGAAAGAGCTGTCCGATGTCGGGCAGCCCGGCGGCGCCCAGCAGGGCATCGGTCGCGGCGTGGAGGAGCACATCTCCGTCGGAATGGGCGACGGGCCCCCGGTCGTGGTCGAGGCGGACACCCCCCACTATCAGGGGTCTTCCGGCGCCGTGGGGGGTCACGGGCTCCAGGCGATGGAGGTCGTAGCCGTGACCGATCCGAAGGGCCGCTGGCATGATGCCGGAGGGTAGGGCCACCGGAGGGTGAGACGGGCGTTGGGAGTCGGGGTTCCGGGGTGAACTGCGGACGGGCTGAGGCGTAGGGTTGCGAAGATGGGGCGGAAAGGGCAACCCGTCGCGCCAAAGGACCGATAGAGAAGTCTCAGGAGGTGTGCTCGATGGGTGTGAAGGTGCTGATGCTGGCGGCGTGCGGGCTCTGGTTGACCGGCTGCCGCGCGGGATGGAGCGAATCCGGCCCCGGGCGGTCGGTGGACACGTTTACCTACGTCTCGACGGCGCACCAGCCCAAGACGATCACGGTGATGGACACTCGGACCGCCGAGCCGGTGTGGACGGTGGAGATTCCGGCGGGGCAGCAGCTGGTCATCAAGTTTGAGAAGAACGATCAGGCCAAGGGCACAGGCACGCCCGACGTGATGCGCTGGGGGCTCTTCCCGGCGGGGACGCGGTGGGGCACGCTCGACGAGCGCATCCCGGTGCCGGGGCCGGATGCGCGGCGGGTGGAGATGACGCTCCGCGAAGGGGCGGAGTTCCCGACGGGATCGTGACGGGGCGCGAGCGTCACGCGCGGTGACGCGGTCCGACTACGCCGCGGGCAGGCCCATGCATCGGCGCCACGTGCTGACCTGCCCGAGGTGCACCATCAGGTGATTGTTGCACATGAAGATCACGCGCCCCCCGACGAGGGGCCAGCGGGTCTTGGCTTTCTCGTCGGTGACGGGCTCAAGCAGGCGGGCATCGTCGAGTTTGTCGAGCGCCGCGAACAGGGCGTCGTGGGTGCGGAAGAACGCCTCGGTGATGACGGGCATCGCGGGGTAGATCGCCGCTGCCCCGCCGCTCTTCGGGTCATCGCGGCACTCGGTGCCGTCTCTGAAGAGGTCTTCAAACCCGGCGGGGGCGGCGAGGGGCGCGCCGTCGAGGCCGACCATCGCGGCGATCCTGGCGGGATAGATCGCGAGGTGCCCGTACGCCCAGGCGGGATGGTTGCACTGGATGAGTGCGCCGGGCCCAGCGCCGGGCCGGCGGGCGAACTGGGCGGGAGAGATGCCCGCGAGCAGGCGGTCGGCGTAGGCACGGGTGACCTTGCCCGCAGCGACGATCATCGAGGCGAACTGGCCCAAGGTGAACCTCCGGTGAGTGGAGGACGGTAGGGGCGTTCTCGGACGATCCGCGCGAGGGGGCGCCGGGCGGGGTGGAGTGGTGCGGGTTGTGCCGCGCAGCGCAGGGGGCGCTTTGGGGGCTGCCGGTTCACACGGCGGAGTTGAACCCCGATGAAGGGAGGTGAGACGCCAGCGAGAAGGGAAGCGGGAGAATGAAACTGCGACTCAACAAGCGAAGCGCGGAAGGAGCCTCCTCGCAGTCGGGGGCGCTCTCGCCCATCGGCGTGGAGTTCGGGGCGAGCTCGCTGAAGGCGATCCAGGTGACCGGGGAGACGCCCGACCTGGTGGCGGCGGCGTGCCTGCCGACGCCGGATGAACTGCTCGACCGCCCGATTGACCGGCTCGGCTTTCAGCTTGAGAACCTGCCCCGGATGATCCGGCGCGGGGGGTTTCGTTCCAAGCGCATCGCGTGCGTCGTGCCGGGAGACCGGCTGTTCTGCAAGCACATGCAGTGCGGCCGGAGCGAGGGTGTGGAGATCAGCGACCTGCTTCGGGTCGCCGTGCCGCAGGAACTGGGATGCGGCGAAGGCGCGCTGGTGATCCGGCACATCGAGGTCGAGGGCGTTGAGCGCCCGACGGCGGGCGGCAAGAGCGAGGTGATCTGTTTGGCCGCCCCGCGCGAGATCGTCACGCGCCAGATGGACGCGCTGCGGGCGGCGAAGCTCGAGCCCGTGGGCATCCAGCACGAGTTCTCGTGCGTGCTCGCGGCGAGTGCGCCGCGCGAGGCGGACCCCGCGACCCAGCCCGCCACGACGCTGTACCTGGACATCGGCTGGTCGCGCACGGGCGTGATGCTCGCGCACGGGCGCTCGATTGTCTTCGCGCGCATGGTCGAGCTCGGCGGGCGGCACCTTGACGAGACCGTGCGCGATCAACTCGGCGTGTCGATGGAGAAGGCCCGCGAGATTCGGCAGAACCTCAAGCGGCTCACGCCCGAGGGCGACCCGCCCCCGCCGGCGGAGCAGGGGCTGGTGATGCTCTCGGCGGCGATGCGCAAGGCCGGAGCATCCCCGGCGTCGCGGTCGGATGAGCCCGACCTGAGCGAGCCGCTGGACATGCTCCGCGACGAGGTGGCGGCGTGCCTGCGGTACCACGAGTCGCTCTTCCCAAGCCGGCGCGTGGAGAACGTGGCCATTGTCGGGGGCGAAGCGCGCCACAAGGCGCTGGGCGATTACCTGAGCCGCGCCCTCCGGCTGCCGGGCGGCGCCGTGGACCCCCTGGGCGCGCTGGGCCGGACGGGGCGCGAGCCGAGTGAAGGACTGGACCTTGCTTCACCCCAGCCGGGGTGGGTGGTTGCGCTGGGGGCGTGCCTGTCGACGACGGACCTGTGAACGAAGGGATGGAGTGCGACGCATGGTGAACCCGCTTCGTCAACCCACGCCGGGGGCGACGTTTCTTCCTGAGGACTACGTGCGCGCCCAGGGCGAGCGGCGCGCCACGATCATGGCCGTCATGCTCTTCATGGTCGTGATGGCGGCGATTGTGACCGCCTTCGTGACCACCACCCAGCGGTGGACGAGCGTACGCGAGCGCCAGGAACAGGTGCAGACCGCGTACGAGTCGCAGGCGCGGGAACTCAAGCGGCTGGAGGAACTGGAGCGCCAGCGCCTGGAGCTTGCCGACAAGGGCGCGATCACCACGGCGCTGGTCGAGCGCGTGCCGCGCTCGCTGCTGCTGGCCGAGCTGGTGTCGAGCATGCCGGCGCAGATCTCGCTCTCGACGGTGGACATGTCGGGCGAGCGGGTGAAGGAGAAGGCCGCGACCCAGGATGCGAAGGACAAGGGCGTGAAGTCGATCTCGAGCAAGGGCTCGGGGAAGAAGAAGGCCAAGGGCGACCAGCCCGCGGCCCCCAAGGTCGTCGCGCCCCGGTTCGCCTTCACGGTGGCCATCGAGGGCGTGAGCACCACCAACGAGGCGATCACCGACTACATGTCGCGCCTCAAGGGTTCGCCCCTGCTGGCGGCCATCGAGCTGGAGTTCATCGAACAGGTCGCGGTCGAAGGGCGCGACCTGCGGAAGTTCCGCATCGTGGGCGACCTGATGCAGGACCTGGACGACGCCTCGCTCGCGCTGGTGCGCGAGCGCTGCGGGCTGCCCGAAGTGCACGCGAGCGTCCCCGAGCCCGAGTTGAGCGGCGACGATTCGCCGGAGCAGGAGTGATCCATGAAGTTCGGCATTCGCGAACTCGTGCTGGTGGCCACGCTTCTGGGCATCCTGGTGGCGTCGTTCACGCTGGTCTTCCTGCCGCAGAACGCGGCGATTGACCGGGCCAAGCGCGAGATCGACCACAAGATGGACCTGCTGGAGAAGCTGGCGGCGGAGACCGACCGCAACGAGGCGCTCCGCGAGCGCAACGAAGAGATCGCGCGGCGCATCAGCGAGATCGAGGACCGGCTGCCCAGCGACAAGCAGGTTGACGCGGTCATCCGGCAGGTGTCCGAACTCGCGATCCGCAGCGGGCTCAACCCCCCCGCGATGCAGAACGCCAAGCCCGTGCCCGCGGCCCAGTACTGGGAGCAGCCCCTGGAGCTCAAGACCGGGGGTACCTTCCGCGGGTTCTACGACTTCCTGATCGAACTGGAGCGGATGCCCCGCATCACGCGCATCAACTCGATGAAGCTTGATCGCGCCCGCAATGAGGAAGGGCGCATGGATGTCGAGTTCACCCTGAGCATCTACTTCCAGAACGCCGGAGGCCCCACCCCATGAGTGGCGCGATTCAGAAGTCCGAGCCCGGGCAGGGCGAGCAGGCCCCGCACGCGATCCTCCGCGACCTGGAGACGGAGGTGATCGAGGCGCCGCGCGGCGGGCATGTCAACAAGTACGCCCTCGTCATCGGGGCGCTCGTGGTCGTCGGGGGCGGGGCGATCTTCGCGATGCGACAGGTCGGCCTGCGCGCGGGGATGAACATGGACCTCGCGGCCCTCAAGTACGATCGCAAGCAGACCATGACGCAGGCCAGCTTCGAGAAGATCATGGCCGACCTCGAGGCCTGCGACCAGCGTCCGCAGATTCCCGGCGACTACATCGTCATTGATCCCTTCCGCAGCGAATCGCAGGCCAGCGGCGCCAAGCCCAACAGCGATGCGCTCGCCGAGGCCGAGCGTGCCCGGCTCAAGGCCATCGAGGAGCAGCGCAAGGCCGCGGAAGCCCGCGCGTTGGAAGTGCAGAACGCCTTTGACAGCCTCACCCTCGTGAGCATCCTCGGCGGGGCGCGTCCGGTGGCGAACATTTCGGGCACACTCGCCCGCGTGGGCGACACCGTGGGCGGGCACTTCACGCTCATGGCCATCAACGGGGCCGAGGCCACGCTGGTCTGTGACGGAATGGAATATGTGCTGGTGCTGGGCGAGGAGCCCACGGCCCCGGCCCGCAAGACCCGCAAGCCGCGCTCCAGGTAGAACCCGTGGGCAAGTACAACATCGATGACATCCTGAGCCAGCTTGGGGTCGACGACCAGTCGCCCCTCCGCCGCCCGGCCCCTCCGGAGCGCAAGGTCCACACCGTGGACAAGCAGGAAGGGGCCTTCAGCCCCGTGCCCGCGGCCCCCGCGCATCAGCGCCCGGGCGACGACAAGAGCCGCACGAATCTCTCCGGCCCGGCGGGCGGCGCCGAAGAGCCCGGCGCGCTCGCCCCGCGCGCCGGCGAGACGGCGCGCGAGCCCGCCCGCGAAGACCTGGGCGACACGCTGGTGGCCCGCGGGGTCATCACCGGCGAGCAGCTGGCCCTGGCACGTACGGTGGTCAGGCAGTCGCCGGGGAAGCGCCTGGCGGATGTCCTGATCGAGCAGGGCGCGGATGAGCCCGGGGTGCAGCAGGTGGTCGCCGAGCTCGCGGGCGTGCCCTTCGAGCGCGTGGACCTTGAGAAGGGGCTGGATGGGGGCTTTGACGGCAAACTCGTGCAGCGCCTGGGCATGGACTTCTGCAAGGCGTCGATGGTGCTTCCCCTGCGCATGGAGCGCCAGCGCCCGGTGGTGGGCGTCACCCGGGCCGACGATGTCGGGCTGCGCGACGAACTGCTGCGGCGCCTGGGCGTGCCGAGCGTCAAGCTCGTCATGGTCGCGGGCTTTGACATCCGCGGCGCGCTCGAAATCCTCGGGGGCGGGCCGGCCAACGAGCCCGCCGAGGACATTGAAGACCTTCTCGCCGACGTCGAAGAGGGCGATGTCGAGGTCACCAAGGAATCGGGCGACGTCACGGACCTGGAGGCCAAGGCGGGCGAGACGCCGGTCATCCGCTACGTCAACCACATCATCTCCACCGCGATCCGCGAGGGCGCGAGCGATATCCACATCGAGCCGCAGGAGAAGAAGCTCAAGGTCCGCTTCCGCATCGACGGCGTGCTCTTCGAGATGATGAACCCGCCGGCGAGCATGGGCCCGGCGATCACCAGCCGCCTCAAGATCATGGCGAACCTGGACATCGCCGAACGCCGCCTGCCGCAGGACGGGCGCATCCGGTGCACGGTGCAGGGGCGCAAGCTCGACCTGCGTATGAGCACGATCCCGACCGCGCAGGGGCTCGAGAAGACCGTGATGCGCATCCTCGACACGCGGAGCATCAACCGCAACCTCGAGGAGCTGGGCTTCGACCCCTCGATGCTCGAACTGTGGAAGAACGCCGTCGATGCGCCGCACGGCATCGTGCTGGTCACCGGCCCAACCGGCAGCGGTAAGACCACCACCCTCTACGCCTCGCTGCGCACGCTTGACAAGGGCAAGCTCAACATCTCGACCGTCGAGGACCCCGTGGAGTATCACCTGGACGGCATCACGCAGACCCAGGCGCACGAGAAGATCGGCATGACCTTCTCCGCCGCCCTGCGCGCCCTGCTCCGCCAGGACCCGGACGTCATCATGCTCGGCGAAATCCGCGACAAGGAAACAGCGGGCATCGCCATCCAGGCCGCGCTCACCGGGCACCTCGTGCTCAGCACCCTGCACACCAACGACGCCCCCTCGAGCGTCACGCGGCTCGTCAACATCGGCATCGAGCCCTTCCTGGTCGGGGCGGCGGTCAACGCCGTGCTCGCCCAGCGGCTCATCCGGCGCCTCTGCGTCCACTGCAAGGTCGAGCAGGCCACCAGCGAGGAAACCCGCGAATACCTCGCCATGCAGGGCCTCGACGGCGACACCATGTGGAGCCCCAAGGGCTGCGAACGCTGCCGCGGCACCGGGTACTCCGGGCGCGTGGGCATCTACGAGCTCCTGGTCATCGACGACCAGATGCGCGATATCGTCGCCCGAAACCCCAACGTCTCCGAGTTCCGGCGCCTCGCCCTGGAACGCGGCATGACGAGCCTCCAGCAGGACGGCATCCGCAAGGTCGCCCAGGGCCTCACCACCGTCGAAGAAGTGCTGAACGCGACCAGCGACGGGCACTGAGGCCGCGGGGCGAACAGGCCCACGCGTGCGCACTGGCCCTCATGGCGCACACCTCGCGCCCTCACGCAACGCGCCGCACGCGCGAGAAGCCGCCATGGCCCGCGTTGTGGTGCACGAACTGTTCTTTGGGGTGGGTGTCCACGCCGCTCCCGTTGGCCTGGCGATACGCCGCCACCTGCTGCCACCGTTCATTGTACACGAAGTGCACCTTCGGATCGTCGGTGTTCACGGTGCCGTCGGGCGCCCCGCCGCCAGAGCGAGTCGTGTCCGAATGCCAGGTAATGCGGTGCAACGTGGTCGTAGAGGGGCCCGTTGTACCAGTACTCGCTCACGAGGGCCTGATTCGACGTGTTCTTGATCTTCCGCAGCCGCCCGAAGGCGTCGTAGACGTACTCGTACTCCTTCCCATCGTCGGTCATGTTGCCGACCTCGTCGTAGGCGAGGGTGTAGTTGTCGGCCGATGAGGTCCCGTTGTCGGTGTCCCGCGCGGTGAGCTCGTTGGCCTTGTTGAAGTGCTCTGAGCCGCCGCTCGCGAGTGGTCACCGGGCAGGTGACGACCGCATTTGGCTGTGGGGATCTCTGAACAACCCAGCATTTCGCGTGATCGAGTAGAGTGCGTGGGCAAGCACGGAGGCTCGTCATGTCGGAACGGACGAACGCGGGGCGTGGGCTGCTGGACGCGATGATGGATGGGTTG
>JADLCM010000059.1 GCA_020847175.1 Phycisphaerales bacterium | reverse complement strand
TGACGAACGCCGCGTAGCCCGCCGGGCATCGGGGCGGAAACACCCTGCCCCGATGATCGAAAGGCCGACATCACGCGCTCACGCCGAAACACGCGGCACAATCGCACGGTTGCTCAGAGGTCTCTGTTGAAGACGTCACCGTGTTTCGGTGGCCGTCCCCGACGCCCGAATGCTTGGCGGACCTAACGACAAGTTCAGACCCGTTGGATGTTGGATACGGTGAACCTGATTGCATCGTGGATGCGGAAGACTTCTTCTACTACCTCGACAGGTTTGCTGCAAATGACATCGCCGCCGCGGACCTCGCGGGGTCCTCTGATCCGGGCGACCCGTCTTATGGGATTCCCAACGGCGGGTTGGATGGCAGCGATTTCTTCTATTACAACGACATCTTTGTGCACGGGTGTACGTAGTCGGCCGGTGCCCGCCGCGTCGCTGACGAGGTACGCTATGGCCTTCCTCTTGGACAATGAAGCGGAGCTAGGAGTAATCGCAATACCGAAGTGCGGGTCCAGTTCCATTAAGTACTGGTGGGCGAGGGTCGCAAAGGGAATACTCGAGCCATTCCAGAATCATCGACAGATTCACGTTGTGGTCCGCTCGGATATCGTCGACAAGGATCGCTTTGCGAAACAGGCTCACCGCCTGTTCGTTGTCGCCGTGGTGCGCGATCCGCTCAGCAGGCTCGCCTCGGCGTTCCGGTCCAAGTTCATCGGGCTCGGGGTGTTGAGCCGCACATGCTGGCCGATGGTCGAGCGGGTGCAGCTCGGGTTGTCTTCAGGCGAAGCGCTGCCGCCGAAAGATGGCCGCCGAACGCTCGCGGGCGAGGGTTCGGTCGCGACATTCGCCCGCGTCAACTACGATCTGGGTATCAGTTTTCGCCAGTTTGTTCACGCCGTCTGCGAGGCGCCGGACGAGGGCCTCAATCCGCACTGGCGCCCGCAGTCGTGGTTTGTGGGCGGTGTGGAGGTGAGAATGCTCGGCCGCCTTGACCATCTTCAACGGACGCTCGACAGAGTCGCGACCCACTTCGGCCGCACTCCCGTTCCCCTTCCCGATCGGCCCACGCGGCAGCCGCCCTCCCGGCACCCCCGACTCGGGGATGCCAAGGGTTATCCCGACGTCGAGGCCGGGCGATTCCGATGGAACGGCGTCACGCCCTCCGATGACGATCTGTTCGACGAGTCCCTCCGAGCCCTCGTCCGGAGCCGTTATTCCGCCGATGTCGAGTTGTTCGAGCGGGCCAGCCGCGAGGCGGCGGAATGGGATGGACCACGGGGCGGAATCCTACGCTCGTGAAGTGTGGGCAGGTGGCACGACGTTTCGCATGCGAACTTTTTCCCGTACCACGGCGATCCGGGCGCTGCCGGATCGTCGTGCGGGCTGTGCAGACGGAGGAAGGAAGAAGCCCCAAACGGCATCATCGCGGCACAGACAGACGATTGCGAGGCCCCTGCCCGGTCAGTGGCCGCACCGTCACGGTCACTCCCAAGAGCGGGCACACGTTCGACGGCTGGTGTGAATGGGAGATCACGCCGGTCGCGGGCGAGTTCAAGTGCGCCAACACCACCGCCGCCAGCGACTCCGCCGCCGCGGATGTCCACACCGGCGCGTTCACGTTCGCGGTGGCGCCCACCGAAGCGCCGTGTAACATATCGTCTCACTCATCGTGCTTCGCTCCGGCGCCATCCTCCGTCCCGCCTCGCTCGACGACCTGCTCGACAGCGCCGTCGTCGCCAAGGTTGCTCGACTCGACTTCGCCAGCCGCCGTATCTTCGCCGGACGCCTCAAGGGTGAGCGCCGCAGCAAGAAGCGCGGCGAAAGCGTCGAGTTCGCCGACCATCGCCCCTACGCCACCGGTGACGACCTGCGTCACATCGACTGGAACATCTTCGGACGCCTCGACCGCCTCTTCCTCAAACTCTTCATGGAGGAAGAAGACCTTTCTCTCCACCTCGTTCTCGATGCCTCGGCCAGCAGCGACTGCGGCGAACCCCACAAGTTCACCTTCATGCAGAAGTGCGCCATGACCCTGGGGTACATCGGCCTTGTCAACCTCAACCGCGTCGCGTGTTCCACGTTCGCCGGGCAGAACTGGGAGCTCTCGCCCCGCCGCGACGAGGCCGACGCCCCCGCCCCGGCGCTGAGCGGCCGCCCCGCCCTCCTGAGCCTTCGCGACCTGCGCGGACGCCGGCGCGCCCAGGACCTCGCCCGGTTCCTCTGCACCGTGGCCCCGGCGGGGGCCAGCGACTTCCGCGAAGCCGGCAAACGCATCGCCCTCGCGCGGCGCGGCAAGGGCGTGATGGTCGTGTTCTCTGACTTCCTCATGAAGGAAGGCTTCGAGGAGGGCCTGCGCCTGCTCAAGGGGCGCGGCTACGACCTCGTCGCCATCCAGGTGCTCAGCCCGCAGGAGATCGACCCGCCCATCCGGGGCGACCTGCGCCTCAAGGACGTGGAAGACGCAAACCTCGCCGAAGTGACCATCTCCGCCCCGCTGCTCAAGCGATACAAGGCGGCCCTGGAGTCTCACCGGGGTGCGCTGCACGACTTCTGCGCCCGGCGCGAGATCACCTTCATGAGCATCACCAGCGATGTGCCCATCGACACGCTCATCCTCGAACACCTGCGGAGGCGGGGGGTGCTGGCATGACCGCCGGGTCGCTCCGCGCATCGACGCCTGCTGTGCGCGCGCCCGCGGGTGATGCGCGGGCGCAGACACAAAGTTCCACGTGGAACAATTCTCCCGGCGGCGCCCGCGCACGCATCGCCCTTCGGCGCGCGCACGCCTGCGGTCGATCCCGTCTCCGGGAGGCCAGGCCATGAGTTTCGTCACCCCGGGCCTCGCGCTGCTGGTTGGGGCGATTGCGATTCCCTCGCTCGTCATCCTGTATTTCCTGAAGCTCCGCCGGAGAGAGTTGGAGATCTCCTCGACACTGCTCTGGCGCCGCGCGATCCAGGACCTCCAGGCGAATGCGCCGTTCCAGAGGCTCCGCCGGAACATCCTGCTCCTCATCCAGCTTCTCGCGATCCTCGCGGCGCTGTTCGCCCTCGCCCAGCCGGAACGCCGCGTGCAGGCGGACCGGGGCCAGCGCCTGGTCATCGCGATTGATCGCTCCGCGAGCATGCAGACGCGAGACGGAGCGGGGCGATCGCGCCTCGACGGCGCCAGGCATCAGGCGCTGGAACTCGTGGAGGCCATGCGGGCGCCGGGCGTGTTCTCGGGCGCTCCTGCGGATGAGGCGATGGTCGTGGCCTTCGACGTCACAGGCGAGGTCGTGCAGGCCTTCACGAGCGACAAGGATGCGCTCCGGCGCGCGATCCGGGCGATCGAGCCGACCGACGGCGCAAGCCGCCTGGTGGACGCGATGCGCCTGGTGCGGGCCCAGGCCCCGGGCGTGACGCGGGTGGAGACGTACACCACCGAAGACGGGCGCACCGAAGAACGGACAATCGAGGACAAGCCCCGCGGGGTGGGCACGATTCACCTCTTCACCGACGGTCGTCTGCCCGACGCGGCGGAGGCCGCGGAGAGCACCGAGGACGAGATCGTCTACCACGCCCCCGCGGAGCCCGACGCCACGAACTTCGGCGTGGTCGCACTCCAGGCGGCCCGGAGCTTCGACGACCCCGCGCAGCTCTCGATCTTCGTGGGCGTGGGCGGATGCGCGGCGGGCGAAGCGGACGTGGATGTTGAGCTCCGGCTCGGCGATACGTCGCGGGTGTTCTCGGTGCGCGTGCGCCCGCTGGACGCGTCGCAGGCCGGGCCTCCTTCCGCGCTCTCGGACGCCGCCGCCCAGGCGCGGAGCGTGGTGCCGGTGGGCGGATCAAGCACGGTGACGCTGACCCACCCGGAGGCGGCCATGATCTCGGTGCGCCTCGCGGGGAGCGCCATGGAGCGCGATCAACTGGAGAGCGACAACGAGGCGTGGCTCGCCGCCCCCGCGGCCCGGCGTCTGCGCGTGCTGATGGTCGGCCCGAGTTACGCGTTTCTTGACGATGTGCTCGACCAGATGGGCTTCGGCTCGCTGGAACGCATCGCAACGGCGGACTTCAGCCGGGCGGTCGCGGAGGGACGGGTGCGCAAGGCGGACGTCGTGGTGATCCGCGGCGAACTGCCCGAGGGCGAGCTCCCTCCGGGGCGATACCTCATGCTCGGGACAATCCCGGCGTCGCCGCTGGGGCCGCGGGTGACCGGGGAGCGCGATCGGGCGCGATTCGTGACCGCGGCCCGCGACCACCCGGCGACCCGGCTGCTCGTGCTCGACGGGGTGCTGATCGCGCGGATGGCGTCGATCGAGATTCCCAAGGAGAGTTCGGTGCGGGTGCTGGCCGAGACGGACCAGGGCCCGGGCATCATCGAGTGCACGGGCGACGAGATTCGGGCGATCGTGACGACTTTCGATCCGCTGGAGTCGAGCTGGAGTTTCGACGTGAGTTTTCCGCTGTTCATCGCCGAGGCGATCGATGCTCTCGCCCGCGACCCGCTCTCGGACGAAAACGCCCTGAGCGTGCGACCCGGGGGCGTGATCACGCAGCGCCTGCCCGGGGGCGCCGGCGAGGCCCGGCTGCGCGAGCCGGACGACGAGGGGCGTCCGCGCGGGCCGACACACGACCTGACCGCCGCCAGTGACGGGCGCATCGTCTTCGGCCCGGTCCGCCGGCGCGGGGTCTACGAACTCTCGTGGGCGGGGCCCGGGGGCGATTTCGAGCGTGACGGGCGCTCCAGCCGCCTCATCGCGGCCAACCTGCTGGACCCCAACGAGTCCGATGTCGCCGTCGCGCCGGAACTTGCGCTCGCCTCGCGCGTGGTCATCGCCGGGACGGGAGAGGGGCAACGGGTGCGTTCGCGTCTGTGGCCCTGGTTCATCCTCGGGTGCCTCGGGCTCGTGCTGGTAGAGTGGTATGTGTACAACCGCAAGGTGCGCGTGTGAAAGGCGCCGGCGCCCGCGGCGAATGAGGCTCAGGGTCACGCGCGAGCGAGCGGGCGGACCTGAGACACAAGGAAGCGACGCATGAGGGCATCTCGATGGGTCGGGTGGCTCGGGATGCTCTGCTGCTGGTGCGCCGGCGCCCGGGCACAGTTCCTTGGCGGAGGCGGGAGCAAGGACGCCCCGACCATCAGCCTGCGCCCCGCGTTCGACACACCGGGAGGACGGGTCACCCCGACGGTGCCGTGCGATCGCTGGCTGCCCTTTGTGGTTGAGGTAGGCCCGGGCGACGGGGGCGGGATCATTTCGATCTCCTACCGGCAGGATGCGACCCAGCGGACGACGATTCTGACGCCCTTCGCCGCGACACCGGGCCGGACAGTGCGGTTGCCCGTCTACCTGAGCCTGCCGGCGTATGTCGATGAGATCGACGTTTCGATGCAGGGGCGCACGTCGGCGGGCAAGGGGTTCTCCGTCCGCGAGACGCTGGGAGGCTTCGGGGGCGACGGGAGCGGAAGGTTCGTGCCGCTGATGACGGGCACGAGCGCATCGCTGGTGCTGTGGTGCGGGCGCACCTCGCTGGCGGAAGCAAGCCTCGTGGATCCGCGCCGGACGGGGCGTTCGGCGGGTGCGACGTTCGGCTCGCTGGAGCCGGACGCACTTCCGCTGACGCCGATGGGGTACGACGCGTGCGCTGGGCTGGTGATCCGTCCCGGTGCGCTGCGGGGCGCGGGCGAACCGGCCAAGCGGGCGGTGCGCGAGTGGGTTGCCGCCGGCGGGCGGCTGGTGCTGGTCTGCGAGGACGCGGGCTCGGACTGGATGTCGTGGGTGCCCGAGGGCGTGGCCCAGCGGCTCGTGGACCTCGCGGAGCCGCAGGGCGTCGATCTTGGCGGGATGCTCAGCTCCGCGCCCCTGCGCGATCGCTCGCTGCCGGCGCGCCCCGTGCGCCTCCTGCCCGAAGGCGAAGCGAGCGGGTGGCGGGTTGACTGGCTCTCCGGGGGCACGGCCCTGGCGGCGTCGGGGCCCGCGGGGCTCGGCATCGTCACCATTCTCGGGGCGGACCCGACCTCGCTGCTCGACCCCCGCGATGAGGAGCGCCGAGCCGACGGGCTGGACCGGCTGTGGGTTGATGCGCTCGCGGAAGGTGTGGGCGACGTCGAGACCGGCGGATCGCTTGATGAGCCGGGCATGCGGGGCAGCATCGGCCTGCGTTACCTGGGCGTATCTTCGGGCGCGAACGACGCGGAACGCAACGCCGTCGCGAGCACGCTGGACGGACTCGCGCAGGCCCCCGCGCTGGGGCGCGGCGTGTTCTGGGGCATCGGGCTCTCGATGCTGGCGCTGGTGCTGCTCCTGGGGCCGGTGGATTACTTCGTGCTCAAGCGCCTCGGGCTCCGCCATCGATCGTGGATCACCGCCCTGGGCTGGATCGGCATCGCGAGCGGCGCGGCGATGATCGTGCCCGGGGCCATGCGATCGGGCAACTCGCAGCTGACTTCCACGCGCTTCACCGATGTGCTGATCGACGGAACGCAGCGACAGGGCTGGAGCACGGGGTACCTCGGTATCTTCTCCGGCGCACCGATGAATCCGAGGTTCACGCAGGGGCCTGAGGACGGATGGTGGCGGGGGGTCTCGGGGCTCAGCGACCGTGGGCAGCGCGCGGCGCTCAAGCCGCTCATGCTGCTGCAATCCGGCGCATCGTGCGAACCCGTGCCGGGCGACCGCGTTTCGCCCATGCCGATGGGGCTCTGGATGTTCCGCACGGTCATGGAGCAATCGCGCCCGGCGGAGACGCCCAGCGTGCGGGTGTCGCGGGCGATCGACGAGTGGGATGTCACCATCGAGGGGCTGCCCGAGGATGTGCGCTCGGTCTCGATCAATGTGCACTGGTCCGACGCGGAAGCGACCGGGCGGATCGCGCCCGCGGCGGGGGGCAAGGCGAGCCTGACGATCGAGGCGGGCGGCCGGTCGCAGACGCCGGGCGGGGGCGTCCTTGATTCACCCGGTCCGGGCACGGGGCTCCGGACGGACGCGATGCGCCGGCGTGTGCGGACCGGCCGGTGGGCGCTCGTCGAACTGACGTACGAGACCGAGAACGGACCCTACGGGCTGAGCGAGCGGGTGACGACGCGCCACCGCGAAGTGGTGCGGGCCCTGGTGCGCCTGGCCGATGACGAAGGGGCATCGCAATGATCGAGATCAGGAATCTCACCAAGCGCTTCGGCAGCCTGCTGGCGGTCGATGACCTCTCGCTGACCGTGGGCGAGGGCGAACTCTTCGGGTTCATCGGGCCCAACGGCGCCGGCAAAAGCACGACGATGAAGATCCTGGCCTGCCTGCTGAGGGCCGACTCGGGCACCGCGACCGTCTGCGGGCTTGACGTGCGTAAGGACGGCGAGGCCATCCGGCGGATGCTCGGCTACATGCCCGATTTCCTGGGCGTCTACGACGACCTCACCGTGGATGAGTATCTCCAGTTCTTCGCCTCGGCCTTCCGGCTGGAGCGGCGCAAGCGGCGCGCCGTGATCGACGGCGTGCTCGAACTGACCGACCTGACAGTCAAGAAGCGGGCGATGGTCTCCAGCCTTTCGCGCGGCATGCAGCAGCGCCTGGGCGTGGCGCGGGTGCTGCTGCACGACCCCAAGGTGCTGCTGCTCGACGAGCCCGCGAGCGGGCTCGACCCCCGGGCCCGCATCGAGATGCGCGAACTGCTCGTGGAACTGCGCCGGATGGGAAAGATCCTGATGGTCTCCAGCCACATCCTGAGCGAGCTCGCCGAGATGAGCACGTCGATCGGCATCATCGAACGGGGCAAACTGCTCTACGCGGGGTCGATCCTCGACGCCTACGAGCGGGTGCGCGGGGGCGACCAGATCGCGGTGACGCTCGAAGCACCCGCCGAAGGGACCGAAGCCCAGGATGCCGAGTCCGCCGCCCGCACGCTGCGGGCCGATTCGCGGGTGGCCTCGGTCTCGGTGGAGGGGCCGAGGCTTGAGATCGAACTCAAGCCCGAGGAGCGGAGCCACCATTTCGTCATCGAAGCGCTGGTGCGGGCGGGGGTGCGGATCGCCGCCTTCGAACCGCGCCAGATCAAGCTTGAGGACGCCTTCCTCAAGCTCACCAAGGGGAGCGTGCAATGAGCGCCGGCCCGACGCCCGCGAAAGACGGCGCTGCCCTTGCCGCTTCGGGCGCGGGCCGCCGGATCGCGCGCCTGGTGCGCGGGCTCGCGCCGGCGCGGCTCCTCTTCGGACCCGTGTTTCAGGTTGACGTGCGGGTCTCGGGGCGCAAGGGGTGGACCTACGCGTCGCGGTGCATGGTCGCGGCCCTGCTGCTGGGCGTGATGGCGCTGGCCTTCATCGGCGCGGGGAGCGAGCTTGATCGCACGTCGGCGGCGGACCGGCTGCAACGGGCCCAGGGCATCGCCCCGGCCCTCACGCTCACCGTGCTGTGGTTCCAGTTCGTGGTGCTGGCGTTCGTGGCCCCATCGCTGACAGCAGGGGCGATCTGCGACGAGCGCAACACCCGGACCATGGTCGCCCTGCTCGCGACACCCCTGACAGCGGGGCAGATCATGCTCGGCAAGTTCACCAGCCGCCTGGTGCAACTGCTCATTCTGTCGCTCATCGCGGCACCCCTGCTGCTTTCGCTGCGGGTCTTCGGCGGGGTGCCGGCCGGCGTCGTGCTCAAGGGGATCGGGCTGATCGTGATGGTCTGCATCACGGGGGCGGCGCTCGGGCTGTTCTTCTCGGTGCGGGCGCGCAAGCCCGCGAAAGCGGCGGGCAACGCGATGGGCGTGCTCATGCTCTTCGCCGCCGGCCCCGCGATCATGATCGCGATCTGGGGCCAGGTGATGGGAGCATCCCTTGCGCCCGGGCGGAACCCGTGGGTTGACGTGGTGTGGGCGCTCTGCTCCCCGGCGGTCATGGGCGTGCTGTCGGCGGAGATCATGACGGAGAGCCTGCCCGTGTCATCGGGCACGCTCTGGGGCACCTCGATGCTCCTTCACGGCGGGGTGACGGTGCTGGCGCTCCTGTGTGCCTCGGCGCGCCTGCGCGCGGTGATGCGCGCGGACAACATCGTGCCGGCGGCGCCCGCGCGGCGCAGCCGCAGAAGCGCCCCCGCCGCCAAGGCCGGCGCCGACGGCGCGACGCACGTGACCGATGTGAGCGAGCGGTTCGCCGAGAGCAGCCGGGAGGTGAGCGATCGCCCCGTGCTCTGGCGCGAGATGCGCCAGCCGATCTTCCGATCGCGCACTCGCCTGCTCATCGCTGTGCTGGGGGGCATCGCGGTCGCGGTGCTCTTCTACTCGCAGGCCAGCCTCCGCGATGACGACACACACATGATGGTCGCCGTCCTCGGCATGACCATGCTCGTCAGCAAGGCCTGTTCGCAGACCACGGGCACCGTCACGAGCGAGCGCGAGGGACGGACCTGGGACGTGCTCATGTCCACGCCCCTGCGGGCAAGAGAGATCCTGGCAGGAAAGGCCCTGGGCGGCCTGTGGCGCATGTGGTTCATCCCCGCGCTGCTCATGCTGCATTTCGGGATTGTCGCGGTGCCGAGCGGGTTCGTGCGCGCCGAGGCCTGGCTGATGCTGCCCCCGGTACTCATCGGCACTTCAGTGTTCCTGTGCTGCTCGGGGGTCGCGTTCAGCCTGCTGAGCAAGAAAAGCACCGGCGCCAGCACCTGGAACTTCCTGCTCGCCGGGGGCCTGTGGATGGGGCTGCCCATCTTCCTGGCCTTCCTCTCCGGCACCGGGTTGCTCGGGCGGGGGGGCGACACGCAGCAGGCGCTGAGCGCCGCGGTGCAGGGCATGAACCCTGTCGGCATCTCGGTGGCGAGTGTCCGCGGGTTGACGGAATCTCTGGGCGAATCGAGCGCGTGGGCGGTGCCGGGGCCGCGCCAGTACCGCATTTCGTCGTGGTCGCTCTCTCCGGCGGAGTTCGTGGGGGTGTGCTGGGTCTTCGGGCTCGGGTACTGCGTCGCGGGGTATGCCTTCCTGACGTTCGCGGCGGCGCGTTTCAACCGGGCGGCGGGGCGGACGAGTTAGCCGGGCACGTGCGCCGCCCGGGCAACCCCTACCCTCGACGGTGCTCCTCGCCCTTGCGCAGATCAACCCGACCGTCGGTGACCTTCGCGCCAACGCCGCCCGCATCGCCGAGTTCACGCAGCGCGCCCGGGAGGCGGGGGCGCGCCTCGCGATCTTTCCTGAACTCGCGCTGTGCGGGTATCCCCCGAAGGACCTGCTCCTGCACGAGTCCTTCATCCGCGCCTGCGCTGCCGAGGCGAAGGCCCTGGGTGAGGGCCACTCCGCGGGGCTCACGCTCATCTTCGGCACGCCCCTGCCCGCTGAGGGCGGCGTCGCGAACGGCCTGCTCGCCTACCGAGACGGCGTGTGCATCGGCACGTACCACAAGCGCCTCCTCCCCACCTACGACGTGTTCGACGAAGACCGCTACTTCGTGCGAGGGGCGCGCCCGTGCGTCATCCAGGTTGACGGCCTGCCCGTGGGGCTCTCGATCTGCGAAGACCTGTGGAAGGCTGAAGATGCCGGCTTCAACCATCGCTACCGCGAGCTGCCCGACCCGGTGGTGGACCTGGCGCGAGCGGGCGCGCGCCTAGTCGTCAACCCTTCCGCCTCGCCGTTTGTGCTCGGCAAGGGCGCGCGTCACCGGGCCCTGCTCGCGCGCCACGCCTCCACCCACGGGGTCTTTGTCGCCGCGGTGAACCAGGTCGGCGGCAACGACGAACTCATCTTCGACGGCTTCGCGAGCATGCACGACCCCTCCGGGAGGCTGGTCGCCGCGGGCCCGGGGTTCGAGGAAGCGCTGACGCTGGCGGAAGTCTCCGGCACGCCCTTCGCGCCTCCGCCGGGCGACATCGCCGGGGCCCGGCGGGCGACCGGCGCGCCCGCGGCATCTGCCGGGGTCGCCGGCCCCTCGGCGCTCCCGCTGATGGCCGACCCGGTGCTGAGCGCCCCGCGCGAGGAACTGCTCTTCCGCGCGCTGACGCTCGGTCTCGCTGACTACTGCCGCAAGACCAGGTTCCGGTCGGTGCTCCTCGGCATCAGCGGTGGGATCGATTCAGCGCTGGTCGGCGCACTCGCGGCCCGCGCCCTCGGGCCCGATCGGGTGCTCGGGGTGGCGCTCCCGGGCCCGTTCTCGACCGCGCACAGCATCTCCGATGCGCTGGACCTCGCTCGGCGCCTGGGCATCCGCACGCTGGAACTGCCGATCTCGGCCATGATGTCCACGCTCGCGGCGTCGATCGACCCCGCCTTCGCGGCTCTGGGCGAGGCGGCGCTCGGCGCGACGCTGCCTGACGTGGCCCAGGAGAACGTCCAGTCTCGCCTGCGCGGCCTGGCCCTCATGACGATCTCCAACCGCACGGGCTCGCTGCTGCTCACGACGGGCAACAAGAGCGAACTCTCGGTCGGCTACTGCACCCTCTACGGCGACATGAACGGGGGGCTCGCGGTCATCAGCGACCTGACCAAGCGCGATGTCTACGCACTCTCCCGCTGGATGAACGAGCACCACCGGCACGCGGGCTTTGACCGGCCGCCGATCCCGCAGGCGTCGATCGACAAGCCGCCCAGCGCCGAGCTCGCGCCCAACCAGCGCGACCAGGACACGCTGCCCCCCTACGACGTGCTCGACGAGATCGTGCGCCGGTATGTCGAATCGCACGAGTCAGGCGAGCAGATCGTTGCGGCGACCGGGTTTGAAGGTGACCTCGTCTGCCGGATGATCCGCCTGATCGACCTGAATGAATACAAGCGCAAGCAACTGGCGACCGGGCTCAAGGTCACATCGGTCGCCTTCGGAGTGGGGCGGCGCATGCCGATCGCCCGCGGGTGGTGGTGAGACGCGCTACGGCAGGCACAGACGCACCAGGACCGCCCGGTGGTCGGAGCCGCACGACGGCAGCACGCGCCACTCCACGAGCCCGACGCCGGGACTTGCGAACACGTCGTCAATGGGCAGCCTGAACACCGCCGGCAGACCCGCCGGAAACGTTCCGTCGAGGACGAAGCGCGGCTTGGCCCGGGCCAGGTCGGCGCCCCGCGCGAGGCGCGCCGACCGTGCCCCCGTCGGCGAGGCGTTCAGATCGCCCGCGACAATCACCGGCACTCCACGCGGCATGAGTCGCTCGCGGATCGCATTGATCGCACCCTCCACGCGCGCGTTGCCGGCACGCCACCGGGCGAGCGTACGGGGCGACTCGGGGTTGACCTGCACCAGCCCGAAGGCCCCGGCGGGCCGGTCCACCACCATGACGTGCATGCCTCCGTGTGCGGCATCTTCCGCCCCGCCCGCGAAGTCCGGGCCGCCCTGCTGGGGCCATCGCGTGAGCACCAGGCGCCAGCCCGACTTTGCCGTGTCAGGGAGGCGCCGAAAGGGATGAGACCGCGCGAGAGCATCGTCGGCACGGATCAGATCAAGCAAGGTGCGCGACGGTTCAATCAGCACTATGACATCCGGGTCAAGGTCGTGGAGCATCGCCAGGGCTTTCTCTGGCGCAGAGAGGCGAGAACTGGACCCATTGAACACAAGGATCGAGATGATCTGGCTCGACGGGATGGAACGTGGGGCTTGACCGAGGCGCGGCGTGCGCCAGAGAGAACCCCAGGCGATGATGCCGGCAATCGCAACCACCCCGGCCGCGATGCGTCGGCGACGCCACGTCAGAAACACGACTGAAGGAATGGCCAGCAGCGCCCAAAGAATGGCAAGGGTCGCCGCGAGGTCGGCGAGGTACGTCGTGATCGGGTGAAGCCACGCGGTCGCGAGGGCGACGTACATCGCGATGCCGAGGGGAGCGAGCGCGCCCAGCAGGCGCGATCGGGCCGGGGCGGGGGGTAGGGAAACCTCGGGCATTTGACTCCGCAGAAAACGGCCAAATGTGGCCTGGGTGAGCCGCCAAAGCGTCCGGAAACGAAATCGGCAAACGGGTGGCCCCAGCCCGTTCAAGCGTCACATTTTCCCCCTTGGAGACCGCGAGGGTGATTCCCCTTATTCGGGGCTGAAGTTGTGCGGGTTGTCGGGGGCGGAGCGCCGATGAGGGCCCGTCCTTGGACTGGGATTCTCCGGGGTGTTGACACGGGTCGTCACCTCGGGGGTCGTTTCCGATGCTTGGGATGCGTTCAACTCGAAGAGTCACGATCCGATGCGCCATTTTCTGACCCGCGAGGTGTGACCCATGACGACCCTTCGATCCCGATCCCTGTCCGCGAGCGTGACCCTGGCACTTCTGGCCGGGGTTGCGAGCGCGTCGCTGCCGCCGCTCGAGTCGGGTGACCCGACGGTGTCGGTGAGCTACGAAGACGGACAGGTGACGATGCGGGACGTGCTCGACGGCACGCCGCTGCTGATGCCCAAGGGGATGGCTTTCTTCGAGCCCGCGACCAACGGCCTGACGCCGACGGTGACGTTCCAGGCGCAGCCCACGGGCTTCGACATGCTCTTCACTTTCCGGAACAACTTCGCCGAGCCGCGCCCGCTGGGCACGATCGTGATCAACACGATCACGCTGGGGCAGTACAGCACCACGCCGGACTTCCGTTTCAGCGGGCAGGACCGCGAGCTCGACATTCTCGACCCGCCGGCCTGGACGTACAACTACCCCGGTCTCATCTATTCTCCCGCGGCGGTGATCAAGAACGACGCCCACGCCATCGGCGTGAGCCTGCAGTACCCCATCCTCGAGTACGAGCACGATGTCTCGGTGAGCTACCGCACGCGCGGCGGGCGGTTCGCGCTCGGCGAGGGCGGGCAGGGCTGGCAGATCCGCTTCAACCTCTCGAACAACGCCCCCGGGGCCCTGAGCCTGTATGAATCGGCGACGGTGCCCCCCGGCGGCACGCGCGAGTACGTGGTGAGCGTGCGCGCCACGCGCCAGGTGCAGGAATGGATCCGCACCATGCTCCCGTACCGCACGTTCTTCCAGTCCACGTACGGCGGGCCGCAGTATGTCCGGCGGCGCGACCCGGTGCGGGTGAACGTCGTGAGCGCGACGCAGAACATCACGGCGGAGAATCCCTACGGGTTCGACTTCCGGCGCGCGGACCGCAACGGCTTCCGTTCGACGGTCGAGTTCCTGCTGGGGATTCCGGACTACAGCCGCTACATGGTGTGGGCGACCTCGGGCGTGTACAGCGGAGAGCTCAACTACCCCTTCCAGTTCACGTCACGCTGGGCGGAGGATTCCGAGCTCATGTCGGCGCTCGACCCGCGGTACGGCTTCCCAAGGCTCTTCATCGAGGGGCGCGACCTCGGCCTGTGGTGGGGCAACTCGGGCCAGTTCACCCGCGTGTGGAACCCGACGGAGCTTGAGGGCTTCAACCCCAACAACCCGTCGCACGTCGAGGCGGCCTTCCACGAGATCGACATGGCCGTCGCCGCGGGCGCCCGGACCATCGGCATGGACGCCTTCTCGCACCGCGTGATCCGCGAGTGGGACGGATACCGCTGGCTGCAGCGGCTGCGCGAGCGCTATCCGGGGGTCAAGTTCGTGGTTGAGCCCAAGGCCAACGACCTGTACCACACGCTGGCGGCGGGCTACTTCCGTGGGTACGAGATCCCGGACAGCGCGACCGACCCCTCCGATGTCCACGCACTTGATTCGCCGCACTACCTGGCTGACTTCCTCGTGCCGGGCCACGAGACCTGGGCGATGATGCGCTGGGAGATGTACATGGACTTCTTCGGCGTGCCTGCGACCGAGGACAAGATGCGCGAGGACATCTACGACGCCGCCGCCAAGGGATACGTGCCGCTCGTCGCGACGGGCGTGGACATCGACCCGGCGCTCGCGGTCGCCGCGGAGAGCTGGACCTACACGGTACCCGAGGATCTGCGCCAGGAGGCGACGAACCAGAACCTCATCGGGCCGCCCCCGCGCTTTACCGGCGGCGGACGCAACGACCGCAGCCGCAACACCAACCGCGGGGCGCGCGGCAGCCAGATTCTCCGGCGCTACACGGGCGGCCAGAGCAACCGCACCCCGGAGACGTCGGGCGGCACCCGCATCGTCACGTCAATCTCCGCGGATCGGACGATCAACTCCGGCGGCGGCGGAGGCGCCCTGCTCGCTGACGGAGGCGACGGAAACTGACGCACGCCGGCCGGGCGCCCGCCCGATCACGTGACCACGAGTTGACGCACACGCGGCCCCGGGGATGGACACCCGGGGCCGCGTTCGTTTTTGGCCGGCCTCCTCACAAGGGAACAGGGGCGCGGAACCGCTCCGCGCCCCCATTCCACCAGGGGGACCGAGATGGTCGTTGTCGAGCCTGTCGGCCCGGCCCCGCCGCGTGCGGGGCGATGCTCATCCGTGGGGTGTCACTGGAGTGACTGGACGAGCATGAGCGCGTTGCCGTCCGGGTCGAACAGCGTCGCGAGCTTCACCATGCCCGGAATCGTCCGGGTCTGTCCGTCAAATCGCACGCCCTTCGCTTCGAGTTCCTTGCGCGCGGCGTCGATGTCGAGCACGCCGAACGTGGGCACCGTGCCGCCCACTTTCGGAGATTCAACCTCCGAGAACCCCAGGCTGACCCCCGGGATGTGCGACCCGACTTCGCACCAGCCGATTTCGGGAACGTCGTAGAGCCGCTGGAAGCCGAGCATCGATTCGTACCACGCCATGCTGCGCGCGCGATCTCTGCATTGAAAGGCCAGGGTGACCTCGGGGCGAAAGGCGATGCGACAGGCGGGGCCGGGAGCGGACGATGCGTTCGACATGAGCGGACTCCTCAGGGGGTGATAAGACAGTATATCAACAGGTGCGTTCGAACGCGCGCTCGCACGTCCGGCTGAATAGGCTTGTGGAGGCCCGGCGCGCCCCGCAGAACGCCCGGGCGCCTGGCGAGAGGTCGGATTCCGGGCGAGGCGCGCGGTGTTCTGCCCCGGGGGGATGGATCGACGCATGGCGCTGAAGTTGGCGGACACGTCTTCGTTTCTCCCGCCGCGCCTGGGTGACCTGCTGCGCCTGCGGTTCGGCCCGGCGGTGATGGCGGAGATGTACCAGAGGGACGGGGCGCGGGTGGTGGAGTTGGTGCACGCGCTGGAGACGAGCCGCATCACGGTGCGCCAGACGCTCGACCACCTGGTGACGTGCGGCTGGCTGAAGGCCAACCCGGGGTACGGGCACCCGCTGCGTCCCGAGTTCGTGCTCACGGCCGAAGGGCGGGATATCGGAGCCCGGTGTTCAGTGCTGCGCCGCGCGGCGCGGCGCGCGTGCGTTGAAGGCGCCATGCTGCGTCGATGGTCTGTGCCGCTCGTGGTGAGCATCGGTTCCGGCGTGGATCGGTTTCGAGAGCTGGCACGGGTGCTCGACCCGATCACCGACCGGGCGCTCTCGCAGGCGCTTCAGGTGCTGGAGGGTGCTGATATCGTGGATCGGCGCGTCGGAGGAGGGGACGGCAGGGAGATTCGCTACCACCTTGGGGGCGCGGGCGCTGCGCTGCGGACGCCGTGCCGGCGACTCACGGAGTTCTTCGCCCGGGGGTGACGGCCTGCCGCTATGATGCGTCGCGTGGGCGGGTCGCGTGGCAGGGGCTGTCGCGGCTCGCGTTCTGGCGGAGCACCCCCGGTGGATTGCGGGGGCGTCCCGTATCCATCCGAAGTGGTTCAGACGCGCGGGTTCCGCCGCGTACGGAAATCATCATGCCGACCGTGACGGGGATTCTGGAGTGCCCGCTCCGCGCCGACCGGCGCGTGCGTCAGTTCTCGGAGACGGCCCTCGCGGTGCGGGACGATGACCCGGTGGTGCCGCAGGGAGTTGCGGATCGATTCAAACTGCGCTCGGGAGCCCGGGTGACCGTGACCGTGCCGGAGGGCGACCCGCGCCGGAACGGGGGCCGACGGATCGTTGACCGCGTGCTGGAGGTCGAAGGACTGGCGCCTGAAGCGTTCGCGGAGCGGCTTCGGGCGTTTGAAGAACTGACGTCGATTGACCCGCAGCCTCGCCTGGGCCTGGAGCACCGCGGGTGCCCGCCGGCGTGCCGGCTTATCGACCTGTTCTGCCCGATCGGGCGCGGGCAGCGGGGATTGATCGTGAGCCCCCCGAAGGCCGGCAAGACAACGCTCCTGAAGAACATCACCGAAGGAATCCTGCGGAATCACCCCGAGGTGCAGGTGTTCATTCTTCTCGTGGATGAGCGCCCGGAGGAAGTGACGGACTTCCGGCGGTCGTTCGTGGGTCCGGGCAAGCCGTGGGACGGCGCGCGGGTGCAGGTGCTCGCCAGCAGCAATGACCACGACACCGAGCGGCACATCTCGGTGAGCACGATGTGCATCGAGCGGGCGAAGCGGATGGTGGAGGTGGGCGGGCACGTGGTCGTGGTGCTCGACTCTCTCACCCGGCTCGGGCGGGCGTTCAATCGGTCAAGCCGGCACGCGAGCAGCGGGCGCACGATGTCCGGGGGGATCGACTCGAAGGCACTCGAAGTCCCGAAGCAGATATTCGGCGCCGCCCGCAACACCGAGGAGGCGGGGAGCCTCACCGTGATCGCGACGTGCCTGGTGGACACGGGGAGCGCCGGGGATCAGTTGATCTTCGAGGAGTTCAAGGGCACGGGAAACATGGAGTTGATCCTGGACCGCAAGATTGCGGAGCGCCGGGTGTTTCCCGCGATCAACCTCGCCGCCAGCGGGACGCGCAAAGAAGAACTGCTGATGCCGGAGGCGGAGTACAAGACCGTGAACGCGCTGCGACGCAGGCTGATGTCCATGCCGGGACACCTCCAGATGGAGCAGCTGCTCGCGGCGATGACTCGCTTTGAGACCAACGCTCAACTGGTGGGCACGGCGGGAGGTTGAGTCTCCCCTGGGCTTGATTTCGCGCTTGGAAGTTTGTCGCTCACCCGGTATAAAGCGGGAAGCATGCGACGCCGCATGTAAATTACAAGGAAACCCCCATGCCACGAGTCTCCCCCACCCTCGCGCTTGCACTGTCGTCCGGGCTTGCCTTTGCGGGGCCGGAAGTCCGAAGGGATGAGCACGGATTCGCCGCGATCGCGAGCGGCATCGACGACGGGTCGCCCCGAGGGGGCGGCACGGGCGAATCTGAGACCGAGTGGTCCGCGCTCGGACCCTTCGGGGGCGACGTGCAGGATGTCGCGATCTCGCCGGTGAACTCCAGCATCGCCCTGGCGGCGGTCGCGCCGAACGGGTCCATCGGGGGGACGCTGTACCGCTCGACTGACGGCGGTGCAACGTGGGCCCCGCTCGCGCAGTTCTCGGGCGTGAGCGTCTACGACATCGAGTTCGACGCCACGGGCAGCACTGCCTACATCGGCACGTTTGACGGAGTGTGGCGCAGCACCGACGGCGGGGCCACGTGGACCAACCTGCCGCTGGGCATCGGGCTCAACGACGAGACGTTCAACGTGACAGCGCACCCGAGCAACCCGAGCGTGCTTTACGCGTGCATCGCCGATGCCCTGGGAAGCCAGACACGGACGCTCAACAAGAGCACGGACGGCGGGGCGACATGGTTCGATGTCACGCCTCCCGGCGCCGGGGGCGCGAGCGGCAAGGCGCTCGCCATCAACCCGAGCAACCCGCAGCAGATTCTGGCAGCCTTCGGGGGCGCATTCGGCGGGGGCAGCGTGTGGTACAGCACGGACGGCGGTACGTCGTGGAGCAATGTGACGGGGGTCATGCCGGCGCGCCCCTTCACCGACGCGATTTACCACATGGGCACCTGGTACGTCGGCGGCGGACAGCTCTTCGGAAGCCAGACCATCGGCCTGTACCGCTCCAGCGACCCGCTCACGGGCTGGACGCAGATGCACGACGGCACCTGGCCCAACGCGGTGCTGACTGACATCGAAGGAATCCCAGGGAACGCGAACGGCGTGCTCGTGGCCACGGTGAACGGCGTGCACCGGACCACGGACCAGGGTGCGACGTGGAGCATCAGCACGGGGGGCACCTCGCCCTATTCGCTCAACAGCGTGAGGTTTGCGCCGGGGTCGAGCACCTCGGTGCTGATGGGGGCCAACTCCTTCGGCGTGGTGCGCAGCACCGATGCGCTGGCGAGCAACTTTGTAAGTTCCAACGGCATCGGGGCGCTGGACGTGTACTCGATCGAGTCCAACCCGCAGAACCCGGACCAGATCGCCATCGCCTTCCAGGGGCTCAACAACGGCGGCATCTACACCAGCAATGACCGCGGCACCACCTGGAACGTGGAGACCGGCCTGCCCGGCAGCCGCTACAACACGGTGGGGTGGGACAACGGCACGCTCTATGCCCTGAACGACGGGCCGACCGGGGGCGGCGTCAAGGAGGCCCTCTACCGCAAGAACGGGCCCGGATCGTGGACGAGCCTCGGGCCGGATCAGGGCTCCCTCTTCGAGAGCGAACTCTTCGGCATGGCGTTCAGCACGGCCCAGCCGGGGGTGATCGTGCTTTCGGGCAGCGACTTCGGCGTCGCGGGGCACGAGCCGACCATGTGGCGCTTCGATCCCGGCACGAGCGTGTGGACCAAGACCTACGAGCCCATTGACCGCACCTTTGAAGATGTGAACGTGGTTCGCTTTGCCCCGGACGGCGCGGGCTTCACGCTCCTGGCGTGCTACACCGACTTCTCGTCGGAACAGACCGGCGGCGCGATCCGGTCGGTCGATGGCGGCCTGACGTGGCAACCCGCAGACGACACGCTGGCGATCGGCGTGCAGGGATATGACCTTTCGGTGATCCCGGGTGAGCCGCTCTCGTTCTATCTCGCGGACGGCGACACGGGCGCGGGCAACGGCGGCATCTGGCGGACCGATGACGCCGGGCTGACCTGGACACGGACGGTGCAGGCGGAAGGGATCAACGCGGTGGCGGTGGACCCCGCGGACGGGGACCACCTGATCGTGTCCACGACGTTTGTGCAGCCGCGTGTGCGCGAGTCTGTCGACGGCGGCGCAACGCTGGGCGTGTTCAACCAAGGCGTGCCGACGGGCACGAACTGCCGCGACCTGAGCGTGGGCGTGGGCTCAAGCCCCGCGTGGTACCTGGCGACGTCGGGGGGGACGTACACACGCGACCTGCCGGACACGGGCTGCCCCGCCGACCTCTCGGGGAGCAGCGATCCGAATGATCCGGCGTACGGCGTGCCCGACGGCGCCGCGGATGCCGCCGACTTCTTCTACTACCTCGACCAGTTCGTGGCGGGCAACCTGGCCGAGGCCGACCTGACCGGCAGCAGCGACCCCAACGATCCGTCATACGGCGTGCCCGACGGCGCCATCGACGCGGCGGACTTCTTCTACTTCCTCGACCTCTTCGTGCAGGGGTGCTGAGGGAAGAAGTGAAGCAGTGGGGCAGTGCGGACGCACTGAACTGAAGACGTCGGACAGAAGTGCTGAATCGAAGCGCGGGCCGG
>JADLCM010000058.1 GCA_020847175.1 Phycisphaerales bacterium | reverse complement strand
GGGGCAAGTGGAATCTCAGTAATCCACACGCGATCAAGGTTGCGGTGCCAAGCCGGGGCGATGCCCGGGAGGGCTTGTCAGCGGCTCTCGCGCGCGACAGCGTTCGAATGCGATGATGAGATCACGGGTCATACCATCGGCCATGAGCAGACCGATTGTCGTTGTGACGCGCAGGGTGCCGGGCGTGCTGGACATTCCCGGCGCTGAAGTGCGGCTGGGGCCCGATGCGATCGCCCCTCGGGCGGCGACGCTCGAACGCATCCGTGGCGCCAGCATCGTGGTCACGATGTTCTCGGACAAGGTGAACGCGGAGTTCCTGGACGCCGCAGGGCCGGGGCTGCGGGGCGTGTGCAACTTCGCGGTCGGGGTTGACAATATCGACCTGCCCGAGTGCCGGCGCCGGGGAGTGGTGGTCGCCAACACGCCTCACGCGGTGACGGAGGGCACGGCGGATATCGCCTGGGCGCTGCTGCTGGCGACGGCGCGGCGCGTGGTGGAGGGGCACGAGTACATTCGTTCCGGGGCGTTCAGCGCGAACGGCACGCTCGGCATGGCTGATTTCATGGGGCGAGATCTCACCGGGCGCACGCTATGCATCGTGGGGGCGGGGCGCATCGGCCAGGCCGTGGCCATGCGATCCATCGGATGGGGCATGCGCGTGCTCTACGTCGCCCGCTCGATGCACTGGGAGTTCGAGCTTGCGCCGCTGGCGGCCCGGCGGGTGACGCTTGAAGAGGGCCTCCGCGAGGCGGACGTCGTCAGCCTCCATACGCCGCTCACGCCCGAGACGCGGCACCTCATCAACGCCGAGCGGCTGGCGATGATGAAGCCCACGGCGATTCTCATCAATACGGCGCGCGGGCCGGTGATCGATGAGGCGGCGCTGGCTCGCGCACTTCGCGCGGGGACGCTGTGGGGCGCCGGGCTTGACGTGTTTGAACGCGAGCCCGAGGTGCATCCGGAGCTGCTGGGGCTTCCGAATGTCACACTCACGCCGCACATCGGCAGCGCCGAAGTTCGATATCGTGAGATGATGACGCAGATGGTGCGTGAGAACGCGATGGCGATGCTGGCCGGGCGCGCACCGGCCTGCGTCGTGGCCTGAGGCGTGTCAGTGCCTGCAACAGCCGGTCGATCCGCCGCAGCACGACGTGCCCGCGTCGGCCCTGGCCGCATGGGTCGGCGTGCGGTTCCAGGGCATCCGGGCGAGCAAGGCCGCAAGGCCGCACGTGCCCGATGCGCCGGCGAAGACGAGGCCGGCACCGAAGAAGGCCGGCACGCCCGCGAAAGCCGGGTGAACGAAGTACGCGAGCGCGGCCCCGGTGAGCACCATCACGCCGATCACGAGCTGCACCTGGCGCATCACGCTGAGGCCCGGCCTCCTGCCCGAGTTGACCACGGGGAGGCCGGCGGTTTTCCAGCCTGCGATCCCGCCGGTCATGCTTGCAAGCGATTGTCCGTCAGCGGTTGACCGGGTCAGGCGCAGGGCGCCGGCGGATCGCTTGCCGCTCTGGCATTGGAAGATGATCCTCTGGCCCGGGCGGGCCATCGCAAGGGCGAGCGCGGGGTCGAACCGCGAAAGGGGGATGAGCCGGGCGCCCTCGATGCGTTGACGGGAGAACTCGTCGGGTTCGCGCACATCGATCAGAAGGGCATCGCCGGCGCCGAGCATGCGATGAACTTCAACGGGTGGGACCTCGCCGAAGGAGGGGGAGGGGCCGACGATCGGCAGCGCGGCGGGGACAGACGTCATGGCCGGATTCCTGGGGTTGCGGGAGGAGGGCGGCGGGCTGGTGGCCTGCGCTGTGCCCCGTGTGCGGATTCACTCTCGTTCACTTTCACGCCGACTCATTTCAGTTCGCGCTTGAGGCTGGCCATGTCGATGACGAAGCGGTACTTCACGTCGCTGCGGAGCATGCGCTCGTAGGCCTCGTTGATCTTCTGCATCGGGATGAGCTCGATGTCTGCGCCGATGCCCTTGGCCGCGCAGAAGTCGAGCATCTCCTGGGTTTCGCGCAGGCCGCCGATCAGGGAACCTGCAAGGCTGCGGCGCTTGAAGATGACCGGGAAGACCTGCAAGGGCGGGTGGGGGTGCTCGGGCGCACCGACGAGGCACATCGTGCCGTTGAGGCGCAGCGCGTTCATGAACGGGTTGAGGTCGTGCGAGGCCGCGACGGTATTGAGAATGAAGTGAAGCGATCCGGCCTGGGCGGCCATCTGGGTTTCGTCGCGCGAGATGACGACCTGGTGGGCCCCGAGGCGCCTGGCGTCCTCGGCCTTGCCCGGGCTCGTGGTGAAGAGCACGACCTCGGCTCCCATCGCGCGGGCGAGCTTCACGCCCATGTGCCCGAGGCCTCCGAGGCCAACGACTCCCACGCGCTGCCCTGGCCCCACGCCCCAGTGGCGAAGAGGCGAATACGTGGTGATGCCGGCGCACAGCAGGGGCGCGGCCCGCGCGGGGTCCAGCCTGGCGTCAACCCGCAGCACGAAGTCCTGCGTCACCACCATGCTGGTCGAATACCCGCCGAAGGTCATGGGCGCGGTCCCGTGCTTGTCCGGCGCGTTGTACGTGAAGGTGTTCCCCCCTTCGCAGTAGTTCTCCAGGTGTTCACGGCACGGGCCGCACGTGCGGCAAGAGCCCACGAGGCATCCGACCCCCACGGTGTCACCCGGCTTGAAGCGCGACACCCCCGCGCCCACGCGGGTGATGCGCCCGATGATTTCGTGCCCCGGCACGCACGGGTACGCGGACATGCCCCATTCATTGCGGGCGAAGTGGAGGTCGGAATGGCACACGCCGCAGTGGGTGATCTCGATCTCGACATCGCCTGCGCCCGGCTCTCGGCGAGGGATCGGCATCATGGCGAGGGGTGAGGTGGGCGAGGCCGCGGCGAAGGCGAGCGTCTTGGGCATGGCGGAGGCTCCGATGGGGCCGCAGCCCCGAGCGGAGGGTAGCCTGCGCGGGCCGGGCTCAGGCGTCCGGATGCGGCGCGGGCAAGTCGATGAGTGTCGCCAACGCGGCGCGGTCCGGGTTGGGCTGAAAGGCGCGAGGCGCGTTCGCGAGGCTCAGGCGCTCAGAGATGAGGCGCGACGTGTCCGGCGAACCGGAGGCGAGCAGCGCGAGGCCTTCGTCGATGTCGCCCCAGTCCGCCGGGAGAAGCGTGGCTTCGCGTCGCACGCAGGCGGCGAGCGCTTCGGGCGTGGCCTCGATCGAGCCGGCGGGTGGCGTGATCGCGATGACGCCCCGAGGGCGCACCTGCGCCGAAGCGACCTCGAAGTCGCACGGGTCGTCGGAGCAGACGATGACGAGGTCCTGGTCGCCCCGGCGTCCGGCCTCGTCCACGGGCCGGTGCTTGACGCCCCATCGCTCGCAGAGTTCTTCGCGCCCCGGGATGCGCCCCAGCACGCGGACGTGCGCGTTCTCACGGGCGAGCACCTGCGCCGTGATGAGGGCAAGGGGGCCATCACCGACGACCGTCACGAAGGCGCGTGAGGCGAGGGCCGCGCGGCGCGCGACGAGAATCGCGCGCCCGATATCGGGCGCGAAGAGCGCGGCCTCGGGAGATACCCCCGCGGGCACGGAGCGGGCGACCGTCGGGGGCAGCGAGACGGTCTGGCTGAGTACCCCGTCACGCCCGGCGAGCCCGAGGGTGCGCCGCAGGCGGCAGTGTGCCGAGAGCCCGGACCGGCAGAGGTCGCAGACGGCACAGACGATGTGCGGCGCCGTCAGGACAAGCCCCGCGGCGCCCCCGTCCAGCGTGCCGACCGCGCGATGCCCGAGCACTCCTCGAAAGGCTGAACCGGGGGCCGCTGCGGCGCGGTCCCGGGCGTCGATCAGCACCACGGAGGGTCGAAAGAGAACTTCTCCGGGCGCGGCCCGGGTCGGGGCCATGGCCGGGTGCAAACCGGGCTCGCGCCCGTCAAAGCACAGGGCAAGGCCGGCGCTTCGGGCGGTGGCGGGCGACCTTGGCATGTGAGAGGAACCCTCGGAGAACCCGGCGTGTATCGACCCGGCCTACCCCCGCGCCCCAGCCCCTTGCGTCAGATCGGGGTTCATGCCGGCGGGGCTTGCGGGCTGCTCGTTCGGGGGGGGCGGAACGAAGGGGATGTGCTCGAACCAGGTCTTGGGGCGGCTGAACACGGGGTAGACGTATGCCGCCCGGGCCTTGAAGGGATTCTCGGACCCGTCGATCCACGCGAGCCACGCCTTGCGGTCGAGGCCGAAATCCTGGCCCGTGAGCGTGCGGAGCGATCGATTCGCGCTGTGCGTGACGCGGAGCTGCCGGTCTCCGAGCGCGCCCACCAACGCTTGCAGCACGCGGGCGTCGGCGTACTGCCCCAGGGCCTCGGCGACCTCGCCGCGGACGTCTTCTTCGGGTTCGGCGTCGCGTGAGAGGCGTGCCACGAGCAGCGGAATGACCTCGGGATTGTGGATGCGCTGCATGGCGCGGGCAGCCTCGATGCGAACCATCTTCTGCGGGTCGGCGAGGTTGCGGGCGATGAGCGCCGCGTGCTCGGGCGAGCCGTGATTCCCGAGGGCCCGCGTCGCGGCGGCGCGGACGTTGGGCTCGGGATCGTCCGCGTAATCCTCGTACATCCGAAGGTACACATCGCCCCCGCCCCAGGGGGCGTTGGCAAGGAGCATGGTACCCTTGGAGCGATTGTCCGCGTTGGATGTGTCGAGCGCGAGCGCGGCGGCCTCCTGGGGTGTTGGCGGCGCGAACGCTTCGGCAAGGCGCCCCGCGCCGCGCCGTACCTCCAGCCCGCACCCTGCGAGCAGCAGGACCCCGGCGAGGCAGACGGCACGCGGAGCACGGGTCATCGGGCGAACTCCTGTCCTTCGCGGTCTGAGGCCGGCTTGCCCAGAATTTCCTGGAGAATGAACGCCTGGCGCCAGTCCTGCGCCGAAAGCACCTTGCCCCCGATGACTCGAGCGCTCGACGGGGCGTGCAGGCTTCCTGCCGAGCCGAGTGCGGCGGCGGTCGCGACGCGGTCTTCCGCGGCTTGCTGGGCGCGGCGCTGTTCAGTGGCGCGGCGCTGCTGGTCGGCCTGGACCGAAGCCTGCGTTTGCGGCTTTCGCGCCGCTTGCGGCTGCTTGGCGGGCTTCTGCGGGGCCGGGCGCCGCGGGGCGGGCTGAGGCCGCGTCGCACTTGCCGGGGCAGCCCCCGAAGGCGCCGGGCGCGAGGGCTGGGGCGCGGGGGCGGTGGCGACGGTGGACACGACGGTCGAGCTCGGCGCCTGCCCACCTCGGCGCAGGCGTTCCTGCTGCTTGCGCCGGAGTTCTTCGAGCTGGGCGCGGCGCTGCGAGGCTGCCGTTTCGAGCCGTTCGGCCTCTGAGCTCCGGGCCTTCATCGCTTCGGCGTTGGGGTCGCGCCCCGTGCGGAGCATTTCTTCTTCGAGTTTGCGCCGCTGCGCTTCGCGCAGGTGCTGCGCGCGCTTCTCTTCGACCTTCTTCCAAAGCCCCGCGAGCGCGGGAAGCCCGAAGGCGAAGACGACGATGATGAGCTGCAGCCAGTTGTTCATCGAGGGCATTCTATCGACCCCCGTCCGGTCATTCCTCGGGGGTGAGGTCGGCGACCACGATCCGGGCCGGGGCCCGGCGTCCGCGCAGGGCGGCGGCGATGAAGGGCACCCCGAACGCCCGTTCGAGCAGGGCCGGGTCGAGGGCCCGTTCGACCGGCGCGGGTTCGCCCAAGGTGCCGTCGGCCCGGAGGACCGCCGCGTCGTGACACCAGGTCGAGGCGAGGGTCAGGTCGTGCAGCACGACGATCACGCCCGCACCCTGGCGCGCCTGGGCCCGGAGGAGTTCCAGAGAACGACCCGCGAAGAGGGGGTCCAGGGCGGCGGCGGGTTCGTCGGCGAGCAGGATGGGCGCGTGTCCGCCGGCGCGGATGACCAGGGTCTGCGCCAGCGCCCGCGCGAGCACCACGCGCTGTTGCTGCCCGGCGCTCAGATTGGCGAAAGGTGTGTCGGCGAGGCTTGAGGCCCCGGCCAGTTCCAGCCCTTCGCGCGTGGCGTTGGCGCGGATGACGCGGGAGGCTCCGAGGGTGCCGAGGCGGACGACTTCGTACGAGGTGAACGCGAAGGCGACGTCGGAGCGCTGGGGGATGAGCGCGATGCGCCTGGCGCGGACCGGCTCGGGAAGGTCAGCGACGGGGACATCGTCAAGGGTGACGCGCCCCGAGTCCGGGCGTACCAGCCCCAGCATGAGCCGCAGGAGCGTGGACTTGCCGGCTCCGTTCGGGCCCACGATGCCGAGCACGCGACCGGGGGCCGGCGAGAGCGTCACCTCGCGCAGAATGGTGCGTCCGCCGAGGCTCGCCGAGGCGTTGTGGACGACGAGTCCCATGCGGTGAGGGTAGTGGGGGCACGGCGCGGGGAGGGTGAAGGTCAGGGAGGCATTCGCGCGATGCGGGCCCGCTCGGCGGAGAGCGTTGCGTCCATGATGGCAGGGTCCAGGCGCGGGCTGGTGCGGAGTGCGTTCACGGTGAGCGCGGCAAAGCCGAGCGCGAGCAGGAGCGGGCCCAGCCACGCCCACACGCGCACGGCGTGTGCGAGGGTGCGCCGGGGGGGCGCGAGTGCGGGTTCGGCGCCGGGCCCAGGGCCTGCGGGCCAGGAGAACTCGGTGCGGGCCGCGCCCAGGATGAGCAGCAGCAGGACAATGGGCTCGCAGTACCTCTGCCAGAGCTGATGGCTGGCTGTCTGCGCGGCCATGAACCCCACCAGGGCCGCGAACAACACCCATGCGATGCGCCGGGGCAGCGCGAGGGCCCACAGCGCCACACACGCGCCGCCCGCGGCGCTGAGCGCCGCGACGAACACCGAAGTCCTGCCTCCGGCGACGGGCGCAGAACGTGCGAAGTTCCACAGGCCGGTCCAGCGGCCCGCGTCCTTGTCGTATGTCGTCGGGGCGATGAGGGCGAGGGCGAGTCCGGCCGAGGCTCCAAGCAGCAGCACACCGCGGTGCCGCGCGAGCGCTGTGCGAAGCGGGAGCCCCGCCGCGAAGAACGGGGTATAGATCGCGACGAGCGCGAGCACGAATGCCGGCGCGGCGAAGTTGGCGCCCCCGTATCCCGCGGCGAGATCGGTGTTCGCCCCGGGGGTCGCGGCGGCAGCGGCCTGGAAGAGGGGCGGGGTCAGGCCCCCCCAGAGCCGGGCGAACCAGGCGACCAGGCCGAACGCGGGCACAAGGCAGAGGCCGAGCACGAGCGTCTGATTCACCCGGGTGCGCGGATGGCTCGTGAGCCGGGCGAACTCCGCGGCGACGGGGTGCGCCGGGAGGGCAGCAGGTTCAGGGACGGGGGCGGCGACCCAGGCCGCCGCGAGAAGCGGGGCGGCAACCCAGAGGTGAATCTGGCGTACGCCGACGAGCGCGAGCGCGATGACCCCTGCGGCGAGGCACCAGAGGGAAGCATGAGACGGAGGGCGCTCGGCGCGCCCGAGGGCCAGCAGGAGCGCCGCGAGAACGAAGAGCCAGCCCGCGTTGTCGGGCAGCAGCCAGACGCCCGCGGGCCAGACGTAGAGCGAAGCCCCGAAGAGCAGAACCAGAGCGCACGCGCGGAGCGAGGCGAGGCGGGCTACGAGCGGGAGAGCCTGCGCGGCCCGGCGCTCGAGCGCGGCGGCGAGGAGAAGCAGCAGGGCGGCCGAAAAGAGGGAACCGGAGTGCTGGAGCATTTGCCGGCCCTCGCCGAGAAGGGAGACGCAGGCCGCGACGAAAATGTGGAAGCCCGGCGTGGTCGCTGAGCGATAGTCACGGAGGTTGAGGTCGGGCCACTGCTCGCGGAAGAGCCGGACCACAACCTCGTGAAAGCGGAGCTGGTCGGAGGCCATGCGCCCGGGGAGAAGGCCCGAGGCGATGACGCCCCACATCGAGAGAATGACGACTCCTGCCGCAACGTACGGCAGGGACTGGACGAGCCGGGCTTGGGCGTCTCGGGGCACGCGCAGAGCGTACCGGATGCGGGCGGGGGCGGCCGGGCGCTCAGGCGGACTCGGCCTTGGCGATCATCCACTCTTCGAGGTCGATGGGGGCCTGGCGCCCGAAGATGGTGACCAGGACGCGGACGAGGCCCTTGTCGGGCATGACTTCGTCCACGGTGCCTTCGTAGCCCTGGAAGGGGCCTTCCTTGATGCTCACGTGCTCACCCTTGCCGAAGGTGAGCTTGACCGTGGGCTCGTCCTCGGGCTTGCGGCTGTCCTTGTGGAGTTTCTCGATCTCGTGGTCCTTGAGCGGGGTGGGCTTGCCCGCGGTGCCCACGAAGTCGCCCACGCCGGTCGTCTCCTTGATGAGGAAGAAGACATCCTGGGGGATGCGGCCGTTCTCGTCCAGACGCATCTCCACGAAGACGTACCCGGGGTAGAGCTTGGTCTCGGTGATCTTGGTCTTGCCGCCCTTGATGGTCTTGGTCTTCTCTGTGGGCACGAGGATGCGCCCGACGAGGTGGGTCATGTTCTCGATCTGGACCTTGCGGAGGAGGGTGTCGCGGACGGAGTTCTCTTTGTTGCTGGCGACCCGGAGCGTGAACCAGTCCATGCCTTCGCGGCGGATGGGCTCCTCGACGGGGGTGTTCACGTTGACGCTTTCGGCCATGGGGTTCGCCTCAGGGGGCCCGCGTGGGGCGCCGGGTCAGAGTTTCTCGATGATGCCGACGAGCTGGAAGAACGAGTAAAAGACGAGGTCGATGACAAACAGCACGGTGGCGATGAGGGCACTGGCCACGACGACGACCCACGTCGAGCCGACGATCTCGCGCCGGGTGGACCAGTTCACCTTGCGCATCTCGCCGTCGGTGGCGATCAGGAACTCGACGGGGCGACGGCGCACGCCGACGAGCAGATAGATGAGCAGCGCCCCGATGGCGACCATCGTGACCATCGCGCCGGCCTGGAGGTAGAGCGGTTCGACCAGGGGGAGATTCACCGCGTTGGTCGCGCCGGCGGCGAAGCCCGGCGCGCCCCCGATCACCGGCTCGCGGACGCCCTGCACCTGGCCCATGACCGCGCCGGGATCGAGGCGGACGCCCTTGACGAGCACCTGGTCACCAAGGAACTGCGTGACCGTGGCCGACCCGAGGCGGGTGGGCGCGGCGCCATCGGAACTGCCGCTCATCAGGTCGAGCACCAGGCCCTCATTGGCGACGCCGCGCACGTTGGAGAGCGGGATGCGCCACGTTGACCCGGTGAGCCGGTTGGCGAAGAGCCCCATCTGCTGCCAGGCCCAGCCGCCGGTGGCGAGGACCAGTGCAGCACCGAAGGCGGCGGTGAGCACGCGCATCCAGTAACCCTGTCCCGGCTTGTGCAGCCCCATCGCCATCAGCACCATCCTCGGGCCCCGAGGGCCGAACGGGCCTGCGAACATGCGCCGTGGTGAGCGCCGCCCGCGGGCTCGGGATCAACACGCCGGGAGGGAATCGAACCCCCAACCTGCGGATTTGGAATCCGCTGCTCTGCCAATTGAGCTACCGGCGTACGAGTGGCCAAGGGGCCGGGGAGCAGGAGTGAAGCAGTGCGAGAGTGCTGAGCATTGAAGAAGGCAAGTCGCTGACGGGTCACGGCTCACACGACCGGCAATCGCAAGCGAAACGCCAAAGGGATGGAAGCCGAGAGGGTTGAAGGCAGGAGCCGAAGTGGGGCCGGGGAGCGAGCGGCGCTCGCCAACCAATGAGGATCGGCTCCCGCGAAGCGGGTTCCGGCGCATCGTCGCCCTCGTTACTTCTTCTTGACCTTGTGCAAGGTGTGGTTGCGGGTGCGGGGGCAGTACTTCTTCATGCCGGCCTTGAGTTTTTCCGGCATGCCGCCCTTCGAGTTCACTTCAGTGCGGTAGTTCAGGTCGCCGCAGTCGGTGCACTGGAGCCACATGTGCTCGCGGGCGAGGCCTTTCTTCTTGGCCATGACGAGAATCCTTGCTCAGGGCGGCATCGCCGCAGGTGGAGGACGGGAACCAGCCTTCGTAAAAACGGCCTGGCGGCGAACCCGCCGTCAGGCCGAAGGGTCGCACGGGGGAGCCCCCTCGTGCGGCCTGCGTTCGATCAGGCCCGGGCGAGCGCGGCTCGCCCTTGGGCTGGGTTACTCGATGATCTCGGTCACGACGCCCGAGCCGATGGTGCGACCGCCCTCGCGGACGGCGAAGCGGAGGCCCTTCTCCATGGCGACGGGCTTGCCCATGAGGTCGATTTCCATCTGCACGTTGTCGCCGGGCATGCACATTTCGGCCCCGACGAGCTTGACCGTTCCGGTGACGTCGGTGGTCCGCATGTAGAACTGGGGGCGGTAGCCGTTGAAGAAGGGGGTGGCGCGACCGCCCTCTTCCTTGGTGAGGACATAGACCTCGCCCTTGAACTTGGTGTGGGGCTTGATGGAGCCGGGCTTGCAGAGCACCTGGCCGCGCTCGATGTTGTCTTTCTCGATGCCGCGGAGGAGGAGGCCGACGTTGTCGCCCGCGATGCCCTGGTCGAGGGTCTTCTGGAACATTTCGACGCCGGTGACGACGGTGCTCGCGGGCTTCTCGGTGAAGCCGACGATCTCAACGCCATCGCCGACCTTGCACAGGCCGCGCTCGATACGGCCGGTGGCGACGGTGCCGCGGCCCTTGATCGAGAAGACGTCTTCGACGGCCATGAGGAAGGGCTTGTCCTGCTCGCGGGTGGGCTCGGGGATGTAGGAGTCGAGAGCGGCGAGGAGTTCGTCGATGCCCTTGCAGGCCGCGTCGTCCTTGGGGTTCTCAACGGCGGCCTTGGCCTGCCCGCGGATGACGGGGGTGTCATCGCCGGGGAAGCTGTACTTGTTGAGCAGGTCGCGCACTTCGACTTCGACGAGGTCGAGCAGCTCGGGGTCGTCCACGAGGTCAACCTTGTTGAGGAAGACCACGATGTAGGGCACACCCACCTGACGGGCGAGCAGCACGTGCTCGCGGGTCTGGGGCATGGGGCCGTCGGCGGCGGAGACCACGAGGATGGCGCCGTCCATCTGGGCGGCGCCGGTGATCATGTTCTTCACGTAGTCGGCGTGCCCGGGGCAGTCGACGTGGGCGTAGTGACGATTGGAGGTCTCGTACTCCGTGTGCGAAGAATGGATGGTGACGGTCTTGCTCGCGTCACGAACGGTGCCGCCCTTGGTGATGTCGGCGTAGGACTTGATCTCGCCGCCGTGCTTGGCCGCGCACCGGGCCGAAAGGGCGGCGGTGAGCGTGGACTTTCCGTGGTCGATGTGACCGATGGTGCCGACGTTCACGTGGGGCTTCTTGCGTTCAAATACGCCCTTGGCCATGGACCCTACCTCCGACGGTGCCTCGAACCTGCCCGGTTCGTCACCCGCTGTGCCGTTGTCAGGGAGCCGCGCTCCCTCGTCCGCTCGGGAGCCGATCTCCCGTATGTGGGGGCACCGCCCCCGAAGTCCCGCACGCCCAGCGCGCGGGAGAAAGTCTTGCCTCCCCGGTGCCCCGGATCAACCGGCGCCCCGAGGGAATCTTCCGGACTTGCGCCCGAAAGCCGCTGGTGGGGATTGAACCCACGGCCTCACCCTTACCAAGGGTGCGCTCTACCACTGAGCTACAGCGGCAAAACGGCTCCCGGGTTCGGCCCGGGAGCCGCGTAGATGATAAGCCCCGCCCGGGCCGGGTCAACGCGACCCGGGAAGTCCCGAGGCCGGCCCGCCCTACCGGGCCTGCACGATGGATGCCTCGCGAACCCGCGCGATGCGGGCCCGGGCTTCGGTGAGGTGGGCCCGGGTGTAGGGGTCGGAGTTGAGGCGTAGTCCCGCGTCGGCCCAGGCGTCAATGCGGGCGAGTTCCCCGGCCGCGAGTTGGCGGATGGAGCGCTGGGCGGGGTTGGCGGTGCCTTCGAGAAGGGCCAGCGTTTCGAGGCGAGCGAGGTGCTCGGCCTGGAGGTTGCGTTGGAAACTGCTGACCATGGGCTTTGCCGCGGACCAGTTGCTGCCCGAGGGCTTGGCCGTCGCCTTCCACGCCGCATCGGTCACGGTGGACATGACCTCGGCGAGGGTGAGGATGTCAGGCTGCCCCGCTTGGCGGTACTCGTTGTCATAGACGCGGGAGAGCGTGCCCGGATTGAGCAGCAGCGTGAGCCCCGTGCCCTGGATCGCGGCCACCGCGTTGTGGACACTGAACTCCTCGGGGGCGTTCGCCTCGTTGGTGCCGCCCCCGTCATACCAGTGCTCTTTGCGGAAGTGCCGGATGAGGTCCGGGGTCAGGCCGTAGGCGCCATCGTCGAAGGAGTTGGCGATGATGAGTTGCAGGGCGCGGCGCTGCGTGGCCCCTGGGATGTCGGTGATGGGGGCGGGAGCGTTGGGGTCGCCCTTGGCGACATTGTGGATGAGGGAGCCGCCCACCCAGCGCGAGGCGATCGAGAGCATCTGGAGCTGCGAGCCGATGGTGGACTGGTAGCGTCGGCGGGACTCGGCCCAGGACTGGCCGTCCTTGACGATGGTCGTGAGGAGGTTGTCACGCACCTTGCGCACAAGCCCGAGGCGCGACTCGGCGAACTCGAGGTTGTCCGCGCCGAGTTCCCAGGTGTTGTTGCGCGGGTCGGAGCCCTGGCTGATGGCGGACTGCGACTGGAAGATCAGGTCGGGTTCGCCCGAGCGCTTCAGCAGCGCATCAAGGTCCTTTTCGGGCCCGTAGCCGAACGCGATCGCCCAGTGGTCGTACGGCCCGATCACGGGCGTCGCCCAGGGGCCCTGGACTTCACCCAGGTCGTTGTTGATGTTGCACGCGGCGTAGTCCATCACCGAGCCGATGGTCGCGCCGGTGTAGCCGGGCGTGTTGATCTCCTTGAGCGAGCGGATGGTCGAGGCGATCATGTTGTGCTGGAGACCCAGGCAGTGCCCGACCTCGTGGGCCGAGATGTAGCGGATCATCTGGCCGATGTAGTCTTCGGGGAATCCGTCGAGCGACTCGCCCTGCCCGGCGTCAAGAACGCCCGAAGCGAAGCCCGCGTCGGCGAGCGCGAGGTCCACGGCGAGGAACTCGCCGATGGTGCAGTCGCCGCCCATCAGGCGACCCGGCGCACGGGGCGCGCCGGTCGGCGCGTCGCCGCACTCGTCCGCGTCGGGCTCGTCACTGACCGTGGGCTCCGGCGCATTGACGCCGCCGAGGAGGACGCGCGGATCCCACGAGGGATGGTCGTGGAGCCAGGCGAGGGTATCGGGGGAGAAGGCGCCGGCGGCGACATCCGCGCCGAGGTTCTCTCGCATGCCGCGCACGGCGCGGGTCAGTCCCTGGTGCCAGACGACGTCGGCGTCGAGGATCTCGCCGGTGTACGGGTTGGTGCGGCTCGGCCCGATCGCGTAGCCGAGGTCGGTGGTGTTCCAGCGGAAGAAGGCGTACCGGGCGTCCTCGGGGTCCACGTCCATGAACGCGCCGGTCTCGGCGTCCTGCTGGCGCACCTCGAGCGCGCCGTCGATGCCGATGTCGCGGAAGGCGTCGTTCCACATCAGAATGCCCTCGCGGACGTAGCGCCGGTAGCGCACGGGAACGGTGCTTTCGATGTACCAGACGAGCGGCTGCTTGGGGGGCGAGAGGGTGAGCGAGGGGTCGCGCTTCTCGATGTTCCAGCGATTGATGTATCGCTTGTAGATGTCGCGCGAGGCGGGCTCGGAGAAATCGGCATGGAAGTCGTAGAAGTAGCCCACGCGGTCGTTGGCGGCGCGGGGCTTGTAGCCGGGTGTGCCGGCGAGTTCGCCGATCGAGTAGGCGAAACGCACGATCTGGCCCGAGGCGTCGGGCGCCTGGTACTCGATGACGAGGTTGCGGGGGAAGGCCTTGGCCTTGATGAGCTTGCGGAGGCCCGGGTTCACGCCGGCAAGCGACGCGCCGTATTCGCCGAAGATCGACGGGCCGAAGAACCGCCCGACCTGCGTGGTGAGCACGCTGGAGAGGTCGATGACCGGTCGATTGCCGGCCATCGCCACGATGGGCGTGGTGAGCATCACCGAGGCGGTATAGAGCGAATCAACGGATGCGGCGGCTTCGGCCTGTGACCGCTCGGACCGGACATTGACATTGGGCGCGACCAAGGCCAGCTGCTTGTCGTATCGCTCCCAGCGCACGTAGTGCGTGGGGCCCATCACGCCCGCCTCCGGGTCACCGCCTGCGACCGTGCAGGCGATCATCAGGAGTTGCCTGTCGTAATTGGGTGGGAGGACGGCGAGCATGCGCCCGGTGTCCTTATCGACGTAGAGGTCCCAGAGGGCTGCGGAGCCGTCCGCAGTTGAGATCACCTTGTCGAGGCCGGCGATCACGCCCTCCAGGGGCGGGAACGCGTCGGCCCGGGCCGGGGCCGGGCCTCCGGGCTGGGCCTGCACGAAGGCCAGCATGCCGCTGGCGAAGACGAGCGCGCCGATGGCGATCGCTCCCTGTCGGACGGAGGGGGGCATGGGGAACTCCTTGGGGCAGATGCTGACCTCGGGTCTGACGTGCTGACGCCGCGCCGCAGGCAATCGCCGTGGCCATGGTGCCGGTGCTTGGTGTACCGCGAGTCTGCGGGTGAGTTTCAGGCGCCCGGGTCGCCCATGACGTCGTGGTCGTGCCCGCGGCTGTGGGCGGTAGCGCTGGGGTCAATGACATCGGAGGCGTCGGCGGGGAGGATGATGCGGAACGTGGACCCGCGCCCTTCCGTCGATTCAACGAGGATGCGCCCGCAATGCTGCTCGACGATGCGCTTGGTGACCGCGAGCCCGAGACCCGTGCCCCGGTTGCCCTTGGTGGTGTGGAAGGGCTCGAAGATCCAGCGCTGGCGGTCCAGTGGGATGCCCGGCCCGTTGTCGACCACGAAGAGCTCGGCGTGCGGGGGCGACTGGCCGAGCAGCGGGTCGGGCACGTGATACTGGGTGCGCACGGTGACGACGCCGCGCTCGCTCTCGACCGCGTCGATCGCGTTGGTGACGAGGTTCATGAGCGCCTGGTGCATGAGGTTGGGGTCGATGGGGACGGGGGGCAGTTCGGGATCGAGGTCGAGGATGAGCGCGGCCTGCTTCGAGACCGCGGGCCCCTGGAGGAGCTGCGCGCACTCTTCGACCAGCGTGTTGAGAGAACACAGTTCGATCTCGACCTGGCGCTGGCGGCTGAAGGTGAGCATGTTGAGCGTGAGGTTGACGATCCGGTCGAGGTTGCGCTTGAGAATCGCCCACCCGCCCCGCGCGACGCCGATGTCCTCCTTCTTCAGGCCCATCTCCACCACGTCGGCGCCCCCCCGGAGCCCCTGCAGGATGTTCTTGATCGAGTGGGAGAGGCTCGCGACGGTCTCGCCCATCGCGGCGAGGCGTTCGGCGTGGATCTTCTGGCTCGTGAGTTCGACGTTGGCGAGCGCGAGCGCAGAGTGCTGCCCGATGGCATTCATGAGCGCGAGTTGCTCCTGGGTGAAGGTGTAGTTGTTGATCGATGAGTCGATGTAGATTGCGCCGAACGTGCGGTCGCGGTACCGGATGGGCGCGCAGATGGCGCTGCGGATGTGCAGGCGCTGCACGCTGTCGCCCGCGGCGAATCGCGGGTCGTTCATCGCGTTGGTCGAGATGATCCCTTCACCCTCCTTCAGGCAGTGCTGAAGAATCGTGCGGCTGACGCTGATACGCGCCTCGCCCTCGTCGCGCGGCGGGCGGTGGTACTTGACCACGGCGGGCTCCAGCCGCCGGTCGGGGGCGTCGGCGTGCAGCATGATGCACCCGCGCTCGGGCTTGAACTCGCTGAAGATCAGCTCCATCACCCCGGCGAGGAGCGTGCGCTGGTCGGGCGACTGCGCGGTGAGCGTGGTCAGGCGGTAAATGACCTTGAGGTGGTGCGCCGCGGCCAGCCCCGGCTCGGGCTCGGCCAGCACGATCGAATCCTCGTTGCTTGAAAGCGTGTGCTCGAACTCGGCGTCGATCTGGTCGGGGCGCAGCACCCGAACCACGCCCACGTCGCCGGGGTCGGCGCTGCCGAAGACGAAGAGCGACGCCCCGACGCGGATCTGGTCGCCCGGCTTGAGCGCCACGCGCCCGCTGATCCGGTGGCCGTTGACGTACGTGCCGTTCTGGCTGGAGAGGTCGCGGATGAACCACAGCCCGGCGTCGGGCGTGAGCTCGGCATGGCGCCGGCTGACGGTGTTGTCGGTGATGGGCAGCGCCTCGCTGGAGCGCCCGATGAGCTGAGGCTCGTTGGCGGGGAGCTCGAACTTCTTGCCCTTGTCCGGGCCCTGAAGCACCGTGAGGATGAGCATGGCACTCACGATACGTCATCCGGCGCGCCGCTGATCGCTCGGAGAGCCCGAAGAGTCTGCGGGAGTGGGGCGGGGGGGGCGTAACTAGAATCGGCGGCATGGCCCGCAAACCCCCGGTCTCCGGCACCCTTTCCGCTACCTGCCGCGTCGTGCTCCTGCACGGCAAGGAGGCCTTCCTGCGGGCCCAGTTTTCAGCGCAGCTCCGCGAGATGCTCACCGAAGCGCACGGGCAGGTCGATGTCTTCACGTTTGACGGGGCGGGTGCGCTCCCGGCCGACATCCTGGACGAGTGCCGGAGTTTCGGCCTGCTCTCGGGGCACAAGCTGGTCATCGTCGACAACGCCGACCAGGTGATCAAGGAGGACTCGCGCCCGCTGTTTGAGCGCTACGCCGCAGCGCCGGAGCCGGGGGCGACGCTTCTCCTCCGCGCGGAGAAGTGGCGCGCAGGCAAACTGGACGCATTGATCGCCGCCGCGGGCGCGATGATCGCGTGCGAGCCCATCACGCCGCACCAGGCGATCGCCTGGGCCATGAAGCGCTGCCCGAAGCGGTACGGGGCCTCGATCGCGCCCGACGCCGCGGAACTCCTGGTGTCGCGCATCGGCCCGGAACTCGCCCGGCTCGACAGCGAACTCGCCAAGGTTTCGCTCGCCGCGGGCGCGGGCGGGGTAGTCACGCGGTCCCACGTGACCGAACTGGTTGGTCTCTCGCGCGAGGAAGAGGTGTGGGAGATCCAGAACGACCTGCTCTCGGGCACCCCGGAGGAGGTGGTTGCCCGCGTGCGCTACGCCCTGGACGTCTCCCGGCATCCGGCCACATTGGTGTGCTGGGCCATGACCGACCTCGCACGCAAGGTCCACATGGCCTCGGCGGCCGGGCGCGCCGGGACGCCGTTCAACATGATCGCACGCGACCTGAAACTCTGGGGCCAGTCCCAGGCCCTTGTCGAACACGCGGCCCGGCGTATTGGGCCCGCCGAGGCCGCCCGGCTCCTCCATGCGTGTGTTGAGGCGGATGCCCAGAGCAAGAGCGGCATCGGCGAGCCCGAACGACTCCTCGAACGGCTCGCCCTTACTTTCGCGGCGCTGGGCCGGGCGCGGTAGGGTCTGAATCATCCTCAGCCCGGGTCCCATGCAGCATGCGTCGGGGCGGCTGCGGTACCATTTGCCTATGAACTTCCTCTGGTTTTGCTTCATCGGTCTTGCGGCGGGGTGGCTGGCTGGTCAGCTGTTCAAGGGGCGCGGCTTCGGCCTCGTCGGAAACCTGATCGTCGGCGTCATCGGGGCGGTGCTCGGGGGCTGGCTCGCGGGCGTGCTCGGCTTCACCAAGTCGGGCTTGGTCGCCGAGTTGCTGACCGCGACCGGAGGTGCGATCGTTCTGCTGATCGCCCTGAGTTTTGTCGGGCGCAAGAAATAGCCCTGCAGCCGGTCGACGGAACCCTTGCGTCCGATAACCACGGGTGAGCGTGAATTCGAGGTCGGATTGAGGTTGTGGTGCGCACGCCGCGGCCGAACCGCGGCTTCGATCTTGTGCCGTTGCGATTGACGGGGTATGCTGCGGCTCCCGGCACGGGCCCATGTGAGCCTGTGCCAGGGGTCGTTTCAGGCCGCCGACGGGCGGCTGAAGAGAGGGAGCCAGAGATGAAGGCGATTTCTGTTTTTGCGCTTTCGGCCTGCGTCGGTGCGGCGGGCGCTCAGGTCATCGACGGCGGAAGTTTCAACGCCGAGTACGGTCCGTCAATCTGGAGCCAGACCACGGGCACCAGCTTCGGCAACAGCACCGATCCGGGGCCTCTGAACTCGAACGGCTCGGAGATTGACGCGCTGTATGTCCGCGCCGTGGGCACGGACTTTTACGTCGGCGTCGCGGGCAACCTTGAGACCAACTTCAACAAGCTCAATCTCGTGCTCGATTTCCGCGCCGGCGGTCAGAACACGCTGAGCGGTTTGCCCAACCTCGGCAACCTGGACGGATTGACTCTCGACACCGGCTTTGACGCCGACGTGGTGCTCTCGTACACCAACGGCAACCCGCCCCAGGCCGGCACCGGCTCGGGCGGATTCGAGCACTACCTCGACGGCGCGAGCGTGGGCGGCGGGGGCGGATTCCTCGGGGGAGGCACGCTCGCCGGCAACACGCCGCTCATCGGCTTCCTCGATGGCGCGGTCGTCAGCGTCATGAGCAACCATTCCAACACGGGGGGCGTGAACACGCTGGGCAACCCCTTTGATTCCAACCCCGCCCTCGTCGACACGGGCATCGAGTGGTATATCGACCTCGGCACCCTCGGTTGGGACGGCACCAGCGCGGTCAAGATCGCGGGTTGGGTCAACGGGTCGAACAACGACTTTCTCTCGAAACAGATCATCGGCGAGAATGACCCGAACCAGAATCACTACGGCTCACCGGGCGGCGTGAACTTCCAGAACGTGCCGGGCTTGCAGTACGTCACGTTCGTGCCCGCCCCCGGCACGCTCGTTCTGCTCGGCGCTGGTGCGCTGGCCGCGCGGCGCCGTCGCGCCTGAGCGGGACCGCGGTCGCCGGAAGCACGCGGGCGCGTGATCGAGATGTCCGCAGCCGGTGACCGCGAATCTGATGCACGTCTCCGGGGCAGGCCAAGGGGCCTGCCCCGCGAGCGTTGATACGGACTTGGCGGTCATCTGGCCATCTCTTTGCGAACGACACATTGAGCATCTTCAGGAGTGCTGTGAAATGAACCGACTGATCCCTTTGCTTTGTGGGCTCTCGACGTGTTTGGGGACCGCGATGGGGACGCCGGTCCGATGGCGCACGCAAGACGGCGGGAACGGGCACTTCTACGAAGTAATTCGAGACCGAGTGGCGGGATGGAACGACTCGCGCCAGCTGGCCATCTCGGCCGGTGGGTACCTCGCGACGATCACCTCAGCGGGTGAGCAGCGGTTCGTGGAGAGTCTCCTCGTTTCTGCCGGCGCACTGAGTGGCGGATACTGGATTGGCCTTCGTGAGACCATCATCGAAGGCGAGTACATGTGGATTACGGGTGAGCCCTTGGTTTTCACAAACTGGGAGCCGGGCGAGCCAAACAACTTCCTCGGGCTTGAGAATCACGGACACATCTTGTGGACGGCATCGCCCTCCGAGCCCACATTTCACAGGCGTGGGCACTGGAACGACGCGAGCGACGACATCATCTACAACCCTGCCTTTCCAGATTTGCTACGGGGAGGGTACGTGATTGAATCTGTGCCAAGCCCCGGCGCCGTGTTGGGGATCGCGTGGGGGGTGGTTTGGTCAAGTTCGCGAAATCGAAGGGGAGCCAATTCTTGTGCCTCGCGATGCGGGCGTGCCCCGGGCCCCACGTGAATCGGGTGCCGGGTGCCCGCAGTCCGCCGGCTCGGCGGCGAGACTGCGGCTCTCGCCAGCACACCCGCGATGCACGCTGCGCCGGCCGAGCACGCCGCATTCGGCACAGCCGCGACCTCCGGCCTTGGG
>JADLCM010000057.1 GCA_020847175.1 Phycisphaerales bacterium | reverse complement strand
CGCTACCACGTCCGCAGTCGCGTGCTTTACCCCGAGATCGGCAGGTGGACGAGCAGAGATCCGCTCGGATATGTGGATGGGATGGGGTTGTATGAGTATGTCGCCAGCCAAGCACTATCGGCAGTGGATGCCTTTGCATTGGCGACCTGTGTTGGATGTGGTGGCGGAAGCACTTCGCCTGGAGGAAGCGCTGTTGCTTTCGATCCCGGAGGGACACCCGGACCGTCAATCGTGGTCATTGGAGGCTGCGTGTTACCGGCGGTGTGGCAAAGCAGAATATTCATGAAGAACCTGCGATTTGCACAAGACGCGTGCCGAGGCAAGTGCGCAACTATCACCATTAAATGCGTCAATAGATGTGGAGTGGCGGCTGCCAGAGGGTGCACCATTGAGTACGGCCCAGACTGCCCAGGAACCAGACGGTCGCAGCAGGAATTTCTCGGTCACGAGCTTCGGCATGTCGGACAGTACTGCTTGTTCGGGGACATTAATGATGCCTCTGATCCGTGCCGCGAACGGATCTGCCGCGAGCTTGATGCTTATATGGCGGCGGAATCTTGCAGCCGCACTATGCCTCCGTCTGGGGCATTATCGTGCTGCGATCGCGCGTGTGATTCGGCGCTCGGCGATACAACCTTTTGCTGGCTCACGAAGAGTGAGTGCATGTACACATGCGGCAGACTGTGGCGAGGCAGGGACTGCTGTAATCCCCCGGGCTCCATCGGCAATTGTTGCCTTGGGAAGTACTTTCCAAAGGGCGAAGGCCCCAGTTGCGGCGCCGTTCGAGTGGGTATCGGCGTGGTTCCGGGTGTTGGCGAAGGTGGTCCCGAAAGCTGAGAGGCGTCGGCACAAGGCGTGGGTGAGGCACATCGCCGCCGATGCGAAGGGTTGCGTCGCACCGTACATCACGCAGGGGTATACGTGCCCCCGTGTTCGCGCGCGAACGAGTTCACTTCAATCGGAGGCAATCGAAATGGCACTCGGCAGATCGGAATGTGCCTTTGTCGCGTGCGCAGCGTGCGGGTATGACATCTCCGCCGTAGTGTGCCCCGAGTGTGGACACTGCTGCGTTCAATCGGGCTCAGCGCCTAAGCCGTCGCGACTGCGTGGTTCGGCATGGTGGCTCGTCGGGCTTGTTTGCGGCCAGTCCTTGAGCGGAGTGGTTCCGCCGCTCTGGCTGCTACTCAGATACAGATGGACAGAGTCCGTGCATACCGAGAACTTCCGCGCGTCATGGGTCGGACTGGGCGTGGGTGTGGTGACTGGCGGTCTACTTCGGTTCTATCGTCCACAAGGGAGCGATCAACTACGGGATATGCGCGCAATGCACGTGTCGGTTCACATCATGCTACTCGCCATGTCGGCATGGCTTTTGTTCTCGAAGATGTGGTAGCAGTACAAGGGTAGGGTCGACATTCGATTGCTCCGATCTTGCCAAGCAACGCGCCGGCCAAGAGTGATCGCACGGCGCACGCCGACCTCAACGAGCGATGGATGTGCATCGCCACCTACCGGCAGGCGAACGGCTCGGGGGGCGACACGTATCCGAAGGAGCAGTGGGTGCATCACAACGCGGGTCTTGCGGGGTTGGGGTCAAGCTCGTACATTGATGCCGTGATCCTGCGCGACGACCACGAGGACGACTGGACCGAGGCGGCGGACTCAACGCTCGAACGCCGCGTGTACTACTGCCAGAACTGGCGGGCGGATGTCGTGGCGCTGCTGGCCGAGAATGGCCGCGTGGTCGAGCGGGCGTGGTATGAGCCGTACGGCACGCCGCATGGGCTGAATCCCGGTGACTTCGGCGGCACGAGCAGCAGCGGCGATGACCATTACCTCGTGCCCGATGGCGATTCAGACTCGGACGATGCGACCACGTACCTCGCGCTTTTCGGCGGCGGCAATGCGTTGAGCGACACGACCGGATCGAGCGATCCGGGCGATGGCGAGTATGGCCGCCCCAATGGCGTGATCGACTCCGATGACTACTTCTACTTCCTCGACCGCGCGGGTGATGCGGTGACGCTCGGCCGCAATGTGCTGAGCGCCGGGCACGACGGCGCGATCGCCTCGCATGGCGCGGGGAACCTGCGAAACAGGAGAGGGTTGGCGGGTTACGAATGGGACCCGCATGTCCGCCGCTACCACGTCCGCAATCGGCTGCTGTATCCTGAGATTGGGAGATGGACACGGCGAGACCCGCTGGGGTATGTGGATGGGATGGGGTTGTATGCGTATTGCCGCGGATCACCGGCATTGTATGTCGATGCCCTTGGCCTCGATATTGCTGGCTGCGCCCAGCGTCGCTACGACAACATCACCAGAGGACTTAGTCCCTCTTTCAAGTGCGCGTCGCAACTGCGTTCTGCACTTCTAGACTGCTGTACTACCCTGATTACCAGCCCGCCAGGAGCGCCAGGATTTGACTTCGCGGCGTGTGTGCAAGACGCTCGCTCGGCCTTTGACGATTGTTGTGGCTCAAGCAACTGTCCCCCAGCTCCCGCGCCCGCCCCCGTGACACCAGCACCAGTGGCCCCAGCCCCGCTACCCGCACCGAACAAGCCAGGATCTCCATTTCCGCCGGGTGCAGATTGCATGAAACAGTGCGAGACTGTACAACTCATCTTCACAGCGCGATGCTTCAACTGCCCCCTACAGGGCCGGGCACTGTGCTCGCAAATCGCCGCGCGAGGCGTATGGTGGTGTCTTAACGATTGTGCCTCATTGCCTATCAACGCCACCAAGCCGGCACGTGACTATTATAACTTGATGCAACGCACGTTAGCCGCCTGCGACTCACTTAGCGACTTACAAGACATTTTAGATCTGATACCCAGATCTGGGACAGCATCGACATGCGCTGGCTGCGGTGGCGGCGCGGCACCGCATTGACACGGAGAATCGTATCATGCCGCACGTGGCTATGACCATCTTGCTTATGTGTCCCCTGACAACTGTCGCCGCACTCGACCGCTCGCCTCTCTGTTGTTTCTCACAGACTGACAACGACACTGCCCCACACATTACGTGCACTCTGCTCGCCCCATTGGGCTCACAATGGGGACTGGCCCCCGAGGGTACTACTGGCGGCGTGTTTGTTGATCTCCGAATCGCAGGCACGCAACTACGTGTCGGCTCAGCACTGTGGAATGATGTGCTGATTACCTCACCATTGGACTGCCGGGTGAGGGCCTGGGATGGACTCGAGAGAGTGCAGGTCAGTACGCTCGATGGACAGTTTGTAGTCGATGTTGGCAGGCGTCGTGTTGTGATGGTTTCCCAGACCCCTGCAACTGAGAATCTGCGTTCGATTGCTGCTTGCGAATCGGACCCGTCCGGCTGGGCACTTTACACAATACCAGGCGGCACCCGTATTGTCCAACATGCACTCGATGGGGAAGTACAGGTAGCCATTGAGACTGAGTCGCGACCATCGGCGGACATGCAGGAATTCGAAGAACGGATCGTCATTCCGTTCTTCAACGCAACAGGGCTGCTGCAGGGAAAATGCAGCAGCAGGGGCAACGTACAATACTCCGAAGTGTCTCACCCAGGCTTTACGAGTGCAGGCATGCTGGCTGATTCCGTCGTGTGCCACAATGACTCGGTTGTTCGGATCGGGGACGTGGAATGGAGTGTTCCCAGGAACACCGTGAATGACAGCGACTGGCCAATAGACAGAGTATGGATCACCCGCCCTTGGGCTGGTGTTCAGGCCGTCGCGGTCCAGCGGCGAGACACATTGTATATCCTTTCCGCTTCCGGCGGCTTGGTTGCCACGTTGACGACCATAGGCGATGTACAGGATGTGTTATGCTGGCATGAATCGCCTCGCACGCCCCTATCGACACCCATGTTGGTGCGGCCATCGCGTCCCACGGTCCTAGCAATAGTTGGCAACGGAGTTCAGTGGTGGCATGAGTCGTCCGGCGGATGGCAGCGGGAGCGTAGCAGTTATATCGATGCGGAACTCGTCCGTGCCGTGTCGCCAACTCCCTTGTCGACGCTCATGAAGGGCCGTTAGCGCGCTTCAACTCCAAGCGCAGCGCTGTACGGCGCAGGTGCGGTTGCGCTGTAATTGAGATTGGTATAGGTCTCCTGCTGGCTTCGTGGAGGGCGTCGGAACAGGAGTCAGGATGGGCTGCATGCTGGAAAGGGCGTGGAATGAGCCGTACGGGACTCCTCACGGCATGAGCCCGGCGGACTTCAGCGGGACGAGTGACGATACCAACGATCACTACTTGGTGCCGGACGGGGATGCTGATGCGGATGATTCATTCGTTTACCTCGATTTGTTCGGCGTGAGTGCCGCGCTGAGTGACATGACGGGTTCTTCCGATCCCGGCGATGGGGAGTACGGCAGGCCGAACGGCACCGTCGATAGCGACGATTACTTCTACTTCTTGGATCAATACTCGGCCGCCGCGAACCTGGGTCGCAACGTGCTTTCCGCAGGCCACGACGGCGCGACCGCCTCGCATCGCGCCGGCAACCTGCGCAACCGGCGCGGCTTGGCTGGCTACGAATGGGATCCGCATGTCCGCCGCTACCACGTCAGGAACCGGGTTCTCTACCCCGAGATCGGGAGATGGACGAGAAGAGACCCGATGGGGTATGTGGATGGGATGGGGGTCTATGAGCATGCGCAATCCGCGACAGCTACTCTTGCAGACCCGTACGGACTATTCGCCGCGTCGCGCCCAGGTGATAATTGGGCCTGCGAATACACCCTTTACCGCTGTCGTCAGGATGACCCTGCCGTACGTCAGATTCAAGAGTCGCTTGATGCGTGCTCTCCAGGCTTTGTGTACAACATTCGTTGCGCCTCCGACGTCAATGGCTTTTCGTACTACAACTGCAGCGCAAACGGTAAGGCCTCGGAACGGGAGATACTAATCCTGCCCGGGTCGACATGTGATGTTCTTGTTCACGAACTGTCGCACGCACTCGACGACTGTCGCAGCGGTGGAGACTGCAGCCACACAACTGACCCCCCAACACACCCCGGTGAGGATCGGCCTACTAACTGCAATAAGAAAGTATGTACAGAACTCCGTGCATACAATCGCGCCGGGCAATGCTGCACAGGGGGGTCACGACGCTTACCAGGAGAAACAGCGTGCGAGTGCCTATTTCGCCAAGCGCGCCGCTCCGTTGAGCCTGACAATTGCAGGGGACTTCCAATGCTCCTCGAGTCAGCAAGGAAGCGGTGCGTCTCATTGGGAGACAGTCCTTGCCCGCTGGAGATTGGGCAGTGCATTCGACAGCCATTTCCCTGGAATCCGCGAAGATCTGGCGATGCTGCTGGCACGACAGCGAGCGGCGCATTGAATGGCACATTGCGAGGCGCATGATGCATCAACTTAACACCGCACTTCACCATTGTACAAGGCGGCACGGCGCTGCACAGACGTGCGGCTGTCGGACGATCCAGCGTACTAGGCACTGGTTGGCAGCGGCTAGTGCTGTCGCAATGGTATGTGCGGCGCTTGTTGCTACCGCACGACATGCGCGATGCCTCGCCGATGAGTCGCGTGAGAACTCTCCCGTTGAGCAAACTGGTAGCAACATTCCGTTCTTTCAAGGGAATCCGCCCTCCGGGAGTGATCGCTCGTCACAGTGCAACCATGAACTGCTCCTGGTGCAATTGGAGGTACTCTCGGAGACAATCAACGATGGCGCGCTAATAACAGTGCGCCTTGTCAATCACACTGCGGGGATCATTGTAGTTGACCACACCATGTTGGCCAGTCAGCTTGCCAATAATCTAATGTATTGTTGTGACAACGCGTGCTATCGGCCGCTAATGAAGCGAGACACCACTGTGCAGCTCCAAAGTGATGGTCGGGATGTCTCTGTGGTTCTGAGTTCCGGCGAGGAGCGGCGGCTTGAGCTTCGGGTTCCTCGAGTCAAGTGGTCCATATCCCCTGCTTTCCGTGATCGCATACAAAGGGGTGAGAGCGCGGGGCTTGCTCTGCCAAGCAACATGGAGCTAGACATTGAGGATGCCCGTGGCATTGTGGCGACGGTAGTGATAGATGTGGCCACTCCGAACGTTCGTATTAGGTAACAATGCATTCCTTGGACGACCACGAGGACGATTGGACCGAGGCGGCGGATTCGACGCTCGAACGCCGCGTGCTCTACTGCCAGAACTGGCGGGCGGATGTGGTGGCGCTGCTGGCCGAGAATGGGCGGATCGTGGAGAGAGCCTGGTACGAGCCCTACGGAACCCCTCACGGCATGAGCCCGGCGGATGTCAGTGGCACGAGTGACGACACCAATGACCACTACTTGGTGCCGGATGGGGATGCTGATGCGGATGACTCGTTTGTGTACCTCGATTTGTTCGGCGTGAGTGCCGCGCTGAGCGACATGACGGGTTCGTCGGACCCCGGAGACGGAGAGTACGGACGTCCGAACGGAACCATCGACAGCGACGATTACTTCTACTACCTCGATGTCTTCGGCACCGCGGCATCCCTTGGACGCAACGTGCTCTCGGCAGGGCATGATGGAGCGACTGCCTCGCACGGCGCAGGCAACCTGCGGAACAGGAGAGGGTTGGCGGGCTACGAATGGGACCCGCATGTCAAGCGGTATCACGTCCGCAATCGCGTTCTCTATCCCGAGGTCGGACGCTGGACGCGCAGAGATCCGATGGGATACGTGGATGGGATGGGGTTGTATGAGTACGTGGCTTCGCGGGCGGTGTCCGGACTGGATGCGACGGGCGCTTTCTCCGACAGTGTGTCGATGCAGGCACCGGTGCCCGCATGCGGACGCGGCGCAGTCGGTAGCGGCACGACAGTCGCGTTAACACACCCACAAAGCCAGGACTCATCATCCTGCGGACACACCTCTGGAACATGCGTCCTTCCAACACACGTACCAGAAAGTTCTCGCGGTGGAGGAGATGGCCAGTGTTACAGCGGCGATTGCGAACGACTCGTGTTTTCTAACTGCACGGTGGTATGGGCGTCTTTGACGACCGAGGGATGGTGTTGTTGCGACGATGTTATTAGGTGGTACGCGAACCGCTACGCTTGCAAGCTGGTCAATCGCCTGTTCGGCGGTGCGAACCCCACCTGCGGCACCGGCGCTCGCTGCACTTGCAGCGTTAGGCACCCTGCTAAGAAGATCACACTCGGCGATCATCCGCCGTTTGATCTGAATACACCCATCGATGTTGATATTGGGTGCTGCAAGATCAGCGGTATCATTAGGACCGTGACGTACGATTCCTATCTGTTCAACGGCGTTTGCCCGGGCACATCCCCGCGACCCTAGCAACAGACCCGGCGCGATCACGGAAGGACACTGCGTTGCGAGCCGACGGGTAAGGTCGACCTACTCTTGTGACTGGAGCACTTGCATGCATGCGGGCAACTTGATGATCCGCGCCATATGCGGGGTCGTGTTTGCGCTAACGTCCGGTTGTTGCGCACAGTGGCAGACAAACCCGCCTTTGATGCTAATGAAAGACCAAGCATCCGGCTCGCCGCTCTCGTTGAGCGCGTATGTTCCGGGAAAGGTGCAGTACCCGCCGGATATGACCCGGTTTGTGCAGATGTTGTGCAATGACGATCGATTCGCACGCGCGGACCGCGCCGTGCTCTCACCAGACATGAATGCTGTGTTATATACCACAAGTTCTGCTGGGACGCAAACCGACCCGACCGCTGTAGAGTATTTACGGTGGAGCGACGCCGGTGTGCTCCACAGCGACCTAGGCATTGCACAACGGGCTGGCTTTGCGTCTTCCGACGTTGTGTGGCTCGCGAGCGGCGGCGCAGTGTCTCTTCTCTGTGCCGATGGGGCAACCTACACGTTAGACATTGACTCAGAGTGGAGGCAAGTCATTGAGTTGGCAGGGCTCGCCTTTGTATTGAAAGCGCGGGGTGAAGTCCTGAGGTGGGACTACCGCAAGAGCCAAGGGCCTTCGGTCGCCTTAGCCGGTGCGGAGCAGGCGTGTTATATGGCAGCCCACGGTGACGACACCCTTGCCATTCAGTGCGATCCTGCCACGGTCATTGTCATTCGTGTTGCAACGGGCGAGCAACTTCTTCGGCAAGAGAGATCAACCTTGGGGCAGTTTGGGTGGCAGTTCCCGAAGGCGATTGCCATTCGTGACCATTCACGGCGGGAGTGGCGATGGCTGGTGTGCAAAGCTACCGATGCGCAGCCCAGCATCACAAACGTTCCACAGTCGGCACCCATGCGACTGTCCGTCACGACAACTGACGATGTCGAGGCAGCATGGGATTTGTACGCGCCTTTGGCGGTGTCGAGTGGCTTTCCGTGGCCCTGGTGGAAGCAACGCCTCCCAGACAGCGTCAAGGAGCCGTCGGACCGTCAGTGGGTCTGGGCGTATTCATGGGAGTAGCCGAGAAGGGCTAAGTGTGTATTGCGGCCTCGGGCACCGCATCACCTGGCATTCCGACACGACCCGCTCCGGCGGCGGGGCGCCCGACGGCAGCGTGAATACCGATGATCCGAAGGTGCACTTCGTGTACAATGAGCGGTGGCAGCAGGTGGCGGCGTATCGCCGGGCCAACGGGAGCGGCGTGGACACCCATCCCAAAGAACAGTTCGTGCACCACAACGTGGGCCACGGCGGCTACGGCGGCGGTTCGTACATTGATGCCGTGATCCTGCGCGACGACCACGAGGATGATTGGACCGAGGCGGCGGATTCAACGCTCGAACGCCGCGTGTACTACTGCCAGAACTGGCGGGCGGATGTGGTGGCCTTGCTGCCGGAGAACGGGCGGATCGTGGAGCGGGCGTGGTATGAGCCGTATGGCACGCCGCATGGCCTCAACGCCGGAGACCTTGCAGGTACTCGCGGGGATGCCTGCGACTGCCCTTCCGGCACCTTGTGACTGCGGGCCGCTCTGACGATGTCATTTAATGTCATTGTGCCGATGAGAATGCCTCCTCCACCGTTCGTTGCGGTACACTGCTGTCACCGTGTCGCAGTGACTCCTCTTAACGTCTGACGGAGGTGTATATGAAACGGTCCGCCTTCCTCTCGATCGTCTGTTCCTTGGTGTTGGCCAGCGGAGCGGTAGCGCAGGTATCGACGGACGGTCTGGTCGGATACTGGTCCGGGCACCGCACCGCTCGGGATTCCTCCCCGACTGGCAACCACGGAACGTTCGCAGGCAGCTATGTCCCGGGTCGGGTAAGCGGCCACGAGGCATTCCACCTAGGAACGGACAAAGTCGTGGCCACCGATCATCCGCGATACCCGTCTCACACGCTTCCGGGGTGGACAGTCGCATTCTGGTTCAACGGGAATGGAGCGACATTGAGCGGGACCAACAGCACCTTCATCGCGCAAGACGACGGTCCCGGGTTTCGTCCCAAGTGGTTGATCAACTACGGCTACACCGTGTTCGGCCCGACCCACACGTTCGTGTGGCACGTGAACGACTTCAACCAGGAACGGATCTTCATTGAATCCGACGAGTTCTTCCCTGACACGTCTCAGTGGTACCATCTCGCAGTCGTGACGGATAATGCCAACGGCTGGACCACGTTCTACCTCAACGGCGCCAACATTGGGTCACGGGGAGTTCCCGGTTATGTGCTAGCGAGCTCGGCACCGCTCAAGTTCGGCTCTGCTGAGGCAGGGCTCGCCTTCGGCGGCCTGATGAACGACGTCGCGCTGTATGACCGTGCACTGTCGGCATCGGAGGTACATCAGCTGTATATGGCCACGGAAGGCCCGGCGTGTCCGGGGGACTTGACCGGCAGCAGCGACGCCAACGACCTCACCTATGGCGTCGCCGATGGCGATGCCGATGCCGATGACTTCTTCTATTTCTTCGACCAGTTTGTCATCAACAACCTTGTCGCTGTCGACCTGACGGGCAGCAGTGATCCCAATGAGCCAACCTACGGCATCCCCGACGGCGACGCCGATGCGGATGACTTCTTCTTTTACCTCGGCCTCTTCTCTCTTCCGTGCCCGTGACGTGTCCAACCGAAGGGATGGCCCTTACTTGGCCGCCCGATCTACGTTTCAGGCATTCCTAGCGAGCCTCAGCGTCTTCCACACACTGTCCGGGGGCCACGAGTCGCGTGAATCAGTTCGTCCTGTGGGCACCCTGCCACGAGCCACTAACGCGCGCCAGTTCGCAAGCCCAACGTCGCGATGGTTGTCCTGGGCGGCCGTCACGGGTGAGGCAACCACCGAGAGCGGCGCTGGATGCTGGGGTGAATGGGCTGAACCCGCACTCGCGTTCGGATGTCGGGCGCGAGTGAAGGCGCTCAATGGCGATGAGGCACGCTGCACGCACCGCCACTTGAGCACCTTTGGCGATAGGCAACGGACCAGGGGGCTGGCTCCACTTCGTCGTGGTCGCGAGTTGGGCTGGCCTACAACTGCCTTGCTCCGATACGCCAGAAGAGCTCCAGTTGACAAATGCACACCGACCATCGAGCGTGCGACAGTGCGACATGTTGTTCGGCACAAGGGAGCCACGCTGTGGAGCTACTTGTCATCGGGGCTGCCGTGGTCATTGTCGCTATTACGATTGCGATGCGACTGCGTGATGTGAGGACCCGACAGGGGCGCCGACTGTGTGTTGGTGCGTTACTGGCAGTGGCGACACTGACGGTGCGGCTAGAGTGACGCAGTGGTCAAGTGCTAAAGCAGAGCATTGACTCGTACATCGAAGAGGAGAACAAGAACCACCTCGACAGTCCTGCGACTTGGCAACCTCTTATCGATCCTGGGGAACTATGAGGGTGAACGGCTGCACACATCCGGGGGGGGCTTGTGACAGTTCTAGCCTGTCGAGTGCTGGGGTGTCCTTCGTCGGCTGGTCGACGAAGCCTTGGTGATCGATCAGAATCTCTTGGCGTACCGAGATGTGATGTCGCATTACGTGCTGCTAATCCGCCAGATGCAGGCCGCCCACGCGGCGCTTCAGCAGGCGGTGATGAATCCCGAGATCGTGATTCCCTCCCCCGTGCGGATCATCGAGACGGTGATCGCACTTCGACAGGCGTTCGCCGTATACGAGAAGAGCAACTAGGAGCGGCTCATGACACTCACCAACGAACAGGCCCAGGCTGCGTACCTCCGGGCCAAGGATGCGCTGGATGCCATCTCGAAGAGCAGGCAGGCGACCCAGCGGCAGAAGGACGCGGCGCGAGCCCAGCGCGACGCTCTGACGCTTGAGTTCATTGGTACGAACATTGCGGCGGTCGAAGAGCGCACGGCCAAGTTCCAGTCGTTCATCGCGAACATGACGGGACTGATCGAGGACCTCTCTGCCGATGCGTTGCTACGGGGCATGCGTGGGCTGACGGAAGTCATTACGGCGGCGCAGCCGCTTCTGGCTGGGAATGGTGCCGAAGATTGATCATCTGTCTCTCTCGAGAGGGCGTACATGCAGCTGGCACAACTTGTTCAGGGGGTCGATCCCAATCTGTTCCATCTGGACTGGGAGCGGACCTTTGAGGCATTGACGCTGGTGATCATTTTGGCGTTCGTGGTTGAGCGCGTCCTCGCCGTGATCTTCGAGAACCGGGTGTACATCGAGCGGGTCGATCGACCGGGCCTCAAAGAACTGATCTCGGTGGCGCTCTCCATCGGCGTCTGCGTCGCCTGGCGGTTCGATGCGATCAGCATCATGATCCTCACCGACAAGACGACGGTTCCTGGCTACGCGTTGACGGGCATGCTCATCGCGGGGGGAAGCAAAGCCTCGATCAAGCTCTTCCACGACCTGCTGAACGTCAAGAGCAGTTCGTACGACAATCGGCACGAGATCAAGGCGCGGTATGCGGAGCGGGTCGCCGAGGAGACCCTGGAGGTAGCTAGGAAGAGACCGGGGTCGGCACAGCCCGGCGCGGAGCGCAAGGTGAAGGCCCTGGTCTCGCGGGCGAAAGAAGCCGCCGGGGCGAGCGGAAGCCAGGAAGCCGCCGCTGCTGTTGAGGGAGCCAAGGCGGCGCTCAATGAGATCCGCAACCTGAAGAACACGCCCAGCGAGTAGGTGGAGGGACCCGATGCGCGCCATACATGCTTGGGCGATGCTGGTCGCATTGACGCTCGCCAGCTCGTTCGCGTTGGCGGATCACGTGGTGGCCAGTCGCCGCGCCCTCGTCAAACTCGATCCGGAGCGAGAATCCCAGACCCTGATCGCGATCGAGCGCGGGGATGCACTCCAGCTGCTCAGCGACGAGCAGACTGCTGGCTACTACCGGGTGGTCGCGGAGACCGGCGAGCAGGGGTGGGTCTACCGCACCTTTGTGCGTCGACACCAGGGCGACCTGGATTGGTTCGTCGCGGGGGGTGACGTCGGGATCGGAGGCGGCTCGGCCTCTCCGTACGCGTACTCGGGCCTGCCGCGCAACGACAACCCGGCCGTGCCGGTCACGGTGCTGCGAAAGCCGTACTTCGTGATCGGATACTCGGAGGATCGCCGCAATCCGCTTTGGGTGTGCTACGCGATTGGACCTGCGGTCGATCTGACCGCCTATGCGACGCGGCGGTTTGGTGTGGATGATGACACCCGCGCACGCGTGAGCCACGATGACTACACGAACTCGGGGTACAGCCGGGGACACATGGCGCCGCGCATGGCGATCTCGTCGCGATTCGGCAAGCCCGGCAACGACTCGACGTTCGTCATGACCAACGTCTGCCCCCAGTACCAGCAGTTCAATGACGGCCAATGGGGGGATCTTGAGGAGATGATCGCGGGCCGCAAGTCGGGAGGAGGCCGCTTTGAGGAGGGGTGGGCGGACACTTTGGAAACGGTGTGGGTGACCGTCGGACCGATCTTCGATGATGATCGCTCACCGTTGGACTCAGGAGTGGAGGTGCCAAACGCGTTCTACTGCATCGTTGTCGATGAGGAAGGCGAGGAGGTACGGGCGCTGGCCTTCATCATGGACCACGAGGATCTGCGGGAAGGGGAGCCGCTGGCGGCGCTGCGGAGCATTGACGAGATCGAGGAGCGAACGCGGCTCGACTTCTTCACCTTTCTACCCGACGACGTCGAAACCACTCTGGAGCGGCAGGCGGCGACGGCTCTATGGCCCTGAGTGGAGATTCCTGTGCCCAAGAACATCGTCGTCTGCTGCGATGGGACGTGGAACCGATTCGAGCGCGGCAAGGTCACGAACATCGTGCGGCTGTGCTCGTGCCTGGTGCGGCACAGCGCCTCGCAGGTCGTGTACTACGACCCTGGGGTTCCCGCACGCTCAGGTAGTGCTGGGTCGCCACCGTCGTCGTGTTGCCGAGCCAGTGGCAGACGACGTGGATGGCGGGCCTGACGGGGGTGGAGAGCCTGTACATCGCGCCGGGGAGTCCGTGGGAGAACGGGTACGCCGAGAACTTCCACTCGCGGCTACGAGATGAACAGCTGAGCGCGGAGGAGTTCGCCGATGTGACCGACGCCAGGGCCCTGGCGGCATCGTGGCGGCACGAATACAACCACCAGCGGCCGCACAGTTCGCTGGGGTACATGCCCCCAGCGGTGTTCGCGGCCCGGTGCGGGCGACCGGCCCAGGAAGAGGAGACTCCCGCCGCCGATGCTCCTCGCTGCGCTGCGAGCATCGCCGGCGGACCGCGTAGCCCGCCGCGCGGCGGGGAGCCACGCGACACGGGCGATGCACTCGACCAGAACTTCACGCCGTCACAACCCACCTCTCCGCATGTTCGTGCAGTCGTTCAGGAGTCCCCACACTAGATGAGCCGGATATCCCGCAGTGCCGGGAACACGCGGCGCCATTCGCGGAGCGATTCAAGATCAATCCGCGCGCTGAGCACCCCTTCTTCGTCGCCCAGTTCGCCGATCACGTGCCCCGCGGGTGCGACCGCGATCGTCCCGCCCGCGTAGAGCAGGTGCGGGTCACGCCCCACCCGGTTCACACCCAGCACATAGGACTGGTTCTCAATCGCCCGGGCGATGAGGAGCGCCCGCCAGTGATGCGCCCGCGGCGCAGGCCAGTTGGCCCCGAGGGCGAACACCTCGGCCCCGCGCCGAGCCCCGAGCCGGAAAAGTTCGGGAAAGCGCAGGTCGTAGCAGACTGCCGGGCACACGACGGCGCGCGCCGAGGGTGTCTCCCATGCGTACGTCAGCACGTCCGACCCGCCTTCAAACGCTTCGCCCTCGCGCCCGAAACTGAACGGATGCACCTTGGCATACTCCGCGACGACTTCGCCGGTGGACGCGACCACTGAGGCGAGGTTCAGGTGCTTGCCCCCGGGCCCCGGGAGATTGCGTGCGCCCTGCACGAAGACCCCTCGACCGCGAGCCAGCCCTTGCAGAAACCCCAGCGTTTCACCCGCATCGTCCCGCGTCTTTGCGGTGTTGAGTGAAAACCCCGAGTCGAAGAGTTCGGGGAGGAGCACCAGATCACCGGGAGCGAGAGGCGCGAGGTCGAGCAGCGCCTCGACGCGCGCGAAGTTGGCGCGCCGGTCTTCCCACGCGATATCAAGTTGCACCAAGTGCGCGTGCATCACGGCTCCTCCAGCGACCTCTCCGGCGGGGCGTCCGGCTCATCGCCCAGCCTGGCGCGCCCGTACCAGGCGTTCGGCGGCGGCCTTCAACCCCGCGACGGTCAGGCCCTGGCGCTCGAGCGCCCGAAGATTGATCGCCACGCTCTCGCCCCGGGCGAGCTGCTCCACGGCCCGCGCCTCGTCAAAGGTCATGTGCATGTTGACGATCTCCCCGGGGGGGAACTCGACCTTGCCGGGCTTGGACCTGCGCTCAAGCCCGGGCACATCCAGCACCCAGACATCCAGGTTCGCCGAAGGCAGCCCGTGGCTCGGCCAGGGCTCACAGCCCACCGAGAGCCCGACTGACTTCTGGAGCAGCGAAATGGCGTCCCAGTCGATGGAGTTGGGCGGCGCCACGCCGGAGGCGTCGATCACGATGCGCCGCACGCCGCAGTCGTAGAGCTGCCGCCCGTATCGCTCGACCTGGGCGAGCGTGATGTCGGGGTTGAGCCGGATGGCGCCGGTGTAGACCACGGGCGGCTCGCCGATTTCGGCGACGTGCAGCGCCACGGCGCGCCGGAACTCATCAAGGTCGGCGAGCAGGCGAAGCCGAGGTTCGCGCGAGATGTCCTCGAGCATATTGAACCGCATCGGCTGCCCCTTGATGTGCGGGTTGCCGTGCGGGTGGCTCCAGAGCGAGCCGTCAGGTCGCTGGGCCCGGAGCAGGGGGAGGCGATCCAAGAGGACACCCAGGTGCCCCTCCACCACCGTGCGCTTTGGGAAACCCCGGTTCGCCCGGTCGTCGAGCGCCGCCCAGGCCAGCCAGTCGTACACGCGCCCGATTCGGGGCGCGGAAGGGTCGGAGGGAGCACCGGGGACCTCTCCCGGCGACTCGCCCGGAACGGCGAGCACGCGCGGGGCCGGGTCGTCCGGGGGCCTTGGAGGGGTGGGCTGCGTCGGCCCCTTCGCCTGGGGCGCGGGCAGCGGCCTGGAGTTCGGCCACGCACAACCGCCGGAGAAGAGGCAGGAGAGCAGGATCGCCGCGCAGGTGAGACGCATGATTCATCGTAGAAGGTGCGGGCACGTGGCGGCATGAACCCCGCTGGGCCTGGATGCGCGAAGCGGGGCAGGCGCCTGTGCCTGCCCCGCGAGGTCGCGTGGATGAATCGGGTGCGGAACGCGTGCGGAACGCGCAGCCGGCGGACCCTGGGGCGGAGTGCATGCAGGTGGACGCGGAATCCATCCGCCGCGGGGCCCCGAGACCGCGAAGGGCGGCGTGTTCAGCCGTCGAGGCCCGGGTCAAAGTCGGTGCTGTCAAGGTCGAAGATCGATCCGACCAGCGAGGGGCCGTATGCGATGACCTGGTCGAGGGAGCCCGTGTCGCGGTTGTCGAGCCGGGTGAGGCCCGCAACCACGGCGAGGGGCGCGTCTTCAACGCTCACAAGTGAGCCCCGCACGATGATCGAGTAGTTGCGGAACTGCTCGCCGCTGTTCACCTTCGCGAGCACGTCGACGTTCGCCTCGGTCGCGAAAGAGGCGCCGCCGAGTTCGGTGAGCACCACGGTTTCGGTGACCACGAAGCCGTCAGAGAAGACGTAGGCGATGTTGGCCTGCAACACCCGTCCGGCGTATGGGTTGAAGACGGTGAGGGTCTCGCGGGTGCTCACGCTGCCAGCGACCGTGGTGAAGCCGTCCGCAAACGCGAGCGCATCGCTCGTCCGCGTGGACACGGGCGTGAGGGTCGCCTCTTCCATCGCCGTCGACGAATCAAGGAACAGGGCGCTGAGCGCCACTGGGCCGGTGGAGGTGTACCGCAACGTGTAGCTCTCGTCCAGCGGGATCGTCGGGAAGACCGTCGCGAGGTTGACCTGGGCGCGGCTCTGAGCGGCCATGATGAAGGCGGCGGGGACCGCGGTCAGGATCGAGCCGTTCGTGCGGAACGCCTGCAGCGAGATCACCGCCGCGTTGGGCCCGGCGTTGAAGGCTGCCAGCGTCAACGTGCCGCTCGCGGTGCGAACCAGCCCGCTCACGATGCCCTCGATGCTGCCGCCGGAGGGCACGCCCGCAGCACCCACGACGCTGCGGAACGTGCGTTCGCCGCCGGCGGCGGCCCCGTTGTCGTCCACGGTCGTGCGGAAGTAGCTGCTCGCCGCGGCGACGATATCCACGCCCGCGGTGATTCGGGCGGCAACAACCGTGCCCTCGGCAATGGCCGCGAGCTGGGGGATGTTGGCAAGGCGCATCCCGCCGCGCTTATACGCGCCGAGATTGAAGGTCCGGCTCACCGGGGCCTGCCCGCTGATGAAGAAAGTGACGCTGACGGTCGTGGCGGCGTCGCCGGTGTTCTGCCACACCAGGTAGCTCTTCGATGACGCGGGAACGGCGGCGAAGTCCCAGGTGTCCGAGCGCTGGTCGTCGTCGGAGATGTCAAAGAACGACTCGGAGAAGGCGCCGGTGTAATCGAAGTGGTTGAGCGCTGCGCCGACGGGCTGCGGATCGGTCTCCGTGGTGGGCAGCGAGGTGTACACCTCGAACGCGACGGGGGTCGCCTTGCGAACGAGCGAGGTGCCGAAGTTGGTGGTGTCGTGCACGACGACCGTGCGCGCGGAGTTGGCGCTGAGCGTGCCCGAGAAGATCGTGCGGTCACGCAGCCCGGAGGAAACCTCGTACCGGGCCACGATCTGCACCGTCGCGGTGGAGTCGTTCGTGTTGGCGAGGTCGATCTCCATCCGGCTCTGGAAGGAGGCGTAGCCCTCGGGGTAGACCAGCACCTGCGAGTAGAACGACGTGGAGCCCTGGGGCTTGACGATCTGCGCGTTGAGCACCTTGACCTGGTCCGCGGCGTCGAACGAGCCGCTGAAGCTGCCCAGCGTGGGGAACTGGTTCATCGCGGTGTTCGCGGTGTCCTGGGTGCCGGTGTTGGTGAGCGTGGAGAAGTTGTTGGCATCGCGGAAGAGCGGGCGACCGAGCGCGCGGTCCTCGACCTGCCCCTGGAAAGCGGGGTCAGCGGTGAGGTTGCGCGCTGTCAGGTTGCGAATTGCCGTGACCACGTCCCAGCTCGCGTCGCCCAGAATCCGCCCGAACACCGTGAACCCGCCGGAGTCGATGTTGTCGGGCTGCGCCGTGTTGTCGAGGCTTGAGGAGTTGTTGGCGAGGTTGATGAACCACTCATTGGTCGCCGAGTCGGGCTGGCCCCCGAACTTCGCCATCGCGATCGTCCGAGCCTGGTTCGAGCGCCCGAACTCGTTGGCGATCGGGGCCAGGGACTCGTCGAAGACGCGGCGCAGGCCGTTGGTGTCGGTGTATTCGTACCCGCCGAGCTGGACCACGAAGTTGGACTGGTGCCTGTGCACCAGCGTCTCGCTGTAGTGCCCGCGCTGCACGTACTGAAGGAAGTTGGCGACGGTGTTCGGGGCGTCCAGCGGGAAGAGTTCGAGGTAGACGTCGCCCAGCGTGGTCTCGAAGACCACGACGGGGTTCGTGGGTGTTTCGAGTGACGCGATCGAGGGAAGGCCGTCGACGGCCGACAGCAGCGTGCGCGGTTCGAGAGCCTCAAACGCGGGGAGGCGAACGAAACGATTGCCGAGCGTGCCTTCGGGCATTTCCTGGGACTCCTGGTCGGGTTCGCGTATAAATGGGTGCGTCGGTCGCGGTGCGACGTGACGCCGGGCGCCGGGGCGGCGCCCAGGCTTGGCCGGGGAAGCATAGCCTCAACCCCTGCCGCGTGCTTGGGTGCGCAGCCCGAGCCCAATCCCAAGATTGTCCCGGAGTTGTTCGCATGCCTACGGCATGCCAAGGAACGGCTACCATGACCGGCTTGACCACAATCCCACACCTCGGCGCGGCACGCCTCCCGCTCGCGATTGACCTCACCGGCACCCGTTCCGGGGGGGACGCACGTGAAGGTCGGCGCGTGCGCGTCATCTCGCCGTGCTTCAACGGGGCGAAAGACGTTCAGATTCTTCTCAATGACCTCGCAACGCTCGATCTTGGGCGCTTGTCGGACGGCACCCCGGAAATCTCCTTGAGCGTGCTGGTTGTGGATAACGCCTCGACCATTCCCATCAGCCAGACCGTGCGCGTGCCCGAGGGCCTCGATGTCACGTTCCTCAGGCTCAAGGCCAACACGGGCGGAAGCGGCGGGTACAACGCCGGCATGGCCCACTCCCTGCGCGAAGGCCGCGACACCGGGCGCATGCCGGAGTTCCTCTGGCTTCTCGATTCCGATGCGCGTCCGGCGGATGACCTCACGCTGCTCGGGCTGGTGCGCGCGATGGACGCCAACCCCGCGTTCACGCTCATGGGCTCGTCGATCGCCAACCCGGAGACCGGCGTGGTCTTCGAGATCGGGGGCACGCTTGACTCGTTCGTCGGGCAGTTTCACCCGCGGTGGGGTGAGGAAAACCCGCCCCCGAAGCGCACGGTGGAGGTCACATACGCCGCCGCGTGCTCATGCCTCGTGAGGGCCGAGACGGTGGCCCAGGTGGGGCTGTTTCCCGATGTCTTCCTCAACGGCGATGACGTTGAGTGGTCGGTGACGCTGGCGAAACAGTGCAAGGGCAAGGTGGGCGCGACGTGCGACAGCGTGGTGCGCCACCCGCAATACAAGTTCGGCCAGACACTCCCCCGCTACTTCATCGCGCGCAACGGGTTCGGCCCGATCGACGCGCTGAAGATGGGGCCGCGCGTCCGGTTCTTCCGCGCGCTCCGCGAGGTTCCGCGAGCACTTGCCCAGGTGATGATCGGTCGCCCGGACCTTGCCGAGTGCCACATCCGCGGCCTTGAAGACGCCGCGGCCAGGCGATTCTGGGGCGCCGGCGCGAAGGACTCGTTCAAGATCGACAAGTTCGTGACGTTCACCTCGCTCGCCGGCGCGCTGGAACGCCACATCCGCAAGGGCGCACGCCCGGAGGTGTGGATGCACGGACGCATCCGGCTCACGGAGCAGAACGCGCGCGAGATCGAAGGTCAGCTCGAATCGCTCGGTCTCGACGTGCCCCCCGTGCCGCGCGGCCCCTACATCCTGGAACGCGAGCGCTTCATGACCGGCGTGTGGGCCGGGTTCTTCCGGTTCCTGCGCGGCCCGAAGCACGAGGTTGCGGTCATTCCCGTGCGCGGGCGACCCAACGCCTGGGCCCGCGGGCGCGTGCAGGTGGAAGTGACTCCGGACGGATACGTGATCCGCGAGTTCCGGCGCTGGCCGATCCTCAAGGGGCTGGTGAACTGCGGGCTGCGTGGGATTCGTGCCGCCACGATCATCGGGCTCCGGCGCACGGGTCGCACCCTGCGCGACCGCCTGCCCGACGCCGCGACATACGCATACGACGTAGAGTCTGAGACGCGCGTGCGATCGGCGCATGTCGCAGGTTGAACCTGGGTGTGAAACTGCTGGCTCGGTTTCTTGCGATATACACGGCGTCCTGATCGAGCCGCCCCCCTGGTCCAACGTGGGAGGCACCATGCACGCACACATCTGCGTGCCGCTCCACTTGATGATGGCCTCTGACGACGACTCGCACTCGACGCCCATACATCAGGCGGGTGATGCTGCACCGGCTGCGGCGCCCTTTGCCGCGCATTGAACCGGCAGGCCATGCTGACAACCCGCTTCCGCCGCACGTGAAGAGTCTTACGTGGCGTCCCCGCGCCCGCGATACGTTGGAATTCAGTCATCCAGGCTGGCCGTGCCCACCGGCAGTAGACGCGCGTCGGCGGACTCACCCGCGAACCGAGAAGGCCGCCGATCGCCAGGAAGATGGGCCGCAGAACGTGCCGTAAGTTGGCGATGAGCTGGTTTCATCAGTGCAAGCGGATGGGGCCCGAGGCCGCCAGAAACCTGGATCTTCCCAGGAACACTCTGCTGCACATGCCCAGTCGGCGCCGGCAGCAACGCGGCGCGGTCGGGGCCCCAGTCAATGGGCCGCCGCCCGTCGATCACCGGTGCCATTCAGACCTGGACAGGCTTGCGCTTCCGACGATCTGACGGCCAGAGTCGGCAGGAGCGAGCCCGTCGACGGCGGGGACTCGACGCACCCGATACGCTAAGGTGTGGACCTCTCCGTCAACCTCGCCGGCATCACGCTGCGCAACCCGGTGATTCTTGCCGCCGGCACCGCGGGCACACTCGACGAGGCGGGTGACCTGGTCAACCTGTCGCGTATCGGCGGCGTCGTCACCAAGAGCATCACGCGCGAGCCGCGCGCAGGAAACCCGACATGGCGCATCCTGCCCGAACGCGCGGGGATGCTCAACGCGATCGGGCTGGCGAACATGGGCATCGAGGCGTTCGTGCGCGATGTCGGGCCGCGCGTGCGCGATGTGCCGTGCGCCGTGTTCGGATCGGTCGCGGGGTTCGCCGTTTCGGAGTATGTCGAGGTTGCCCGCGCCATGGCCACCGTGCCGGGGCTCGCGGCGATCGAGCTCAACGTCTCGTGCCCCAATGTCCACGGGGGCACCGAGTTCGGCGTTGACCCCGGCGCGCTGCGCGAACTGGTCGGCGCGGTGCGCGACGCCGTGCCCCTGCCCCTGGTCGTCAAGCTCAGCCCCATCGCGGTCGGGCTGCCGGGCATTGTCGAAGTGGCCTGCGCGGCCCTCGACGGCGCGGGCCGACCAGCGGGCCCGAACGGCCGCCCGGGCGCTGACGCCCTGACCATTTCCAACACCATCCCCGCCATGGCGATCGACGTGAAGCAAGGCCGGGTCCGACTCTCCAACCGATTCGGCGGGCTCTCGGGCCCCGCACTGCACCCCATCGCCCTGCGCCTCGTGCACATCGTCTCTCGCCAGGTTGCGCGCGAGCGGGCGGTGCCCATCATCGGGGCCGGGGGCGTGCTCGGGTGGCGCGACGCGGCGGCATTCATTCTCGCCGGCGCCAGCGCCGTGCAGATGGGCACAGCCCTGTTCGTCAATCCGAAACGGGCCGCCCGGGTACCCGGCGGCCTCCGCCGGTGGGCGATTCGCCGGGGGGCTGCGAAGCTCGAAGACCTCGTGGGAACTGTGCAGGATCCCGAACGCATCGAGGGTTGAGCACACGGTCTGAAGAGGCGCACCGCAACCCGCGGGCGACCCGCCGACGCGAGGCACCGAACCAGGCGTCAGTTCGACGGCGCGTTGTCCGTCGGCACGTCGTTGCCCACCGGCGCCCCGAGCCCGGAGAGCGCCGCGCGGAGTTTTGTGCTTGGAGACTGCCCCGGCCACCCCATGGTGACCGGGCGTCGGCGCGCCGGTTCACCCGGCGGCAGCGACGTGACTTCGCTGCCCGATCGGGCGGACGGCGCCTGCTCGGCAGCCGCGGCGCGCTCTTCGGCGTGGGGGGACTTCGCTGCGTCATCCAAGCGCGCCTCGGCGGGGGAGGCGATGGCCGGCTCAGGCTCATTTGCGGGCGTGAGCAGCACCTCGACCGGCGCTGCGGGAGTCGGAACCCGCCCGCGGCGCGGCCGAGGCCCGCGCGCCCGGGCGCCCTCATCAGGCATCATGACCGATTCGCCTCCGAGATCACGCGCGGCCGACCGCTCTGCACCCACCGGAGGATCGCGGTCCGCCTCGGCCTCATGGGTGCTCCCCCGGATCGCGCCCCCTTCCCCGACATGCTCGAACTTCACGCTCACGCGCGTCGAAACCCCTCGCTCCTGCATCGTCACCCCGTACAGCCGGTCCGCCGCGGACATGGTGCGCTTGTTGTGGGTGATGACGATGAAGTGCGAGAGGTCGGTGAACTGGCGGATCACGCGGGTATAGCGTTCTACGTTGGCCTCATCGAGCGCTGCGTCAACCTCGTCGAGGACGCAGAAGCAACTCGGGCGCGAGCGGAAGATCGAGAGCAGAAGCGCCACGGCGGTCATGGTCTTTTCGCCGCCTGAGAGCTGGCTGATGGCGCGGGGCTCCTTGCCCGGGGGCTTCGCCAGCACCTCGATGCCGCTCTCGAGCACGTCGGTCTCCTCCGTCTCCACCTTCTCGGTTGTGCCGTCGGGCCGCTGCACCTCTTTGACAAGCCCCGCGAGACGGAGCTCGGCCCGCCCGCCGCCGAAGAGCTTGCGGAACATCCCGTTCGGGCCGGCGAACTCCTCCTGGATCCGCGTGAACGTGTCCTCGAAGAGCGTGCGGCTGACCTCGTTGAGCCGGGCGATGAGATCGGTGAGCTGCGTGACCGCTGCATCGATGTCGGCGACCTGACGGATGAGCTCGTCGTTGCGCTGGGCGAGCGTCTGCTCTTCGTCGATGGAGTCGAGATTGACGTTGCCCAGGGCCCGAATCTCCTCGCGCAGCGCCGCGATGGGCGCCTGCGCGGCCTCGTGAGAGACGGGCTCCACGCCGGCGTCGATGAGCGCCCGGTAGTCCGCGTACTCAAAGGCGAGGTCAAGACGCAGGTCTTCCTGCGTGCGTTCCTCCAGCGATTCGCGCCTGGCCTCGGCCTCGCGCCGCGAGATCTCAACGCTCTGCCAGTCGCGGTCGAGGTGGGCCGCGTGCTCACGAGCCGCGTGCAGGCGCGACGCGACCTCTTCCACGCGCGCGCCGGATTCCGCGAGCGCCGCGTGCGCCCGGTCGATCTCGCCAACCAGCGCCGCCAGGGCCGTCTCGGCCCGCGCCGCGACCGCATCTGCCTGTGTGATCTCCAGCTCCAGTTCAGCCTGGCGCGCTTCAGCCCGCTCCATCTGCTGCGCGACCTCCGCGCGCTGGCGCTGCGCATGGTCGAGCGCCCCGGTCAGCGCCGCCCGTTCGCGCCGCGCCGCAGCGAGTTGTTCGCCCAGCGTGCCGACCGCAACCTTCGCGCCGGTCAGCCGCTCCGCGGCGCCCTCGGAGGCCTGGCGCAGCGATTGCACCTCCCCCTCCACGGCCGCCAGCGCTTCCGCGAGCTCGGTCGCGCGTGCCCGCATCGCCTCGGCCTTCGCCTTCATGGTCTCGCGGTCCGCGTGCGCCTGCGCGCGGCGCTGGGTCAGGCCCTGGGCTTCGCCCTGAACGGCCTCGATGTCCCGCGCCAGGCGCGCAGCGTCCACACCCAGCCGCTCGGCGCGGGTCTGATTCACGACGAGATCCCGCTGGGACTGGCCGAGTGCCGAGGCGAGCTCACCCCGGCGCGCCGCCAGTGCCGCGGCGCGTGCATCGACCATGTCCAGGGCCGCGCGCCCGGCCTCGATCACGGAGCGCGTGCCGGCGAGCGAGCCTTGAAGTTCATCCAGTTCGCTCCGGCGCGCCAGCAATCCCGCCCCGGCATCTTCGGCGGTCTCGGGCCCCGCCGCGATCGACCCGTCGGGCTCGACCACGAGCCCCGCGGGCGTGACGAACCTTGCGCCCGCGAGCGGCCCCGCGCTCAGCAACAGCGCTGCATCGAGCGACGGCGCGGTGAACGTGCTTCGGAGCAGTCGTTCCAGCAGCCCCGGCAGGGCCTCGGAGAGCACTTCGCCCGCTTCGCGCCTCACCGCAACGCGCGCCGCGACGCGCTCAACGCCGGGCGGCAGGGCGGGCGGTTCCGTGCTGCCGCTGCACTCGAGCTCGCCCGGCGCCTTCAGGGGCAGAAACACCACCCGGCCCGGCAACCCGTCGAGTTCGGCACGATCGGGCACGTCCGTCATCGCGGGCACCACCAGCCCGCGCAGGCGCGCCCCGAGCGCGGCTTCCACCACGGTGGCGTGCTCCCGTGACACCGTGATGACATCCGCCAGCGGGGCCAGCACGCCCGCGAAGCCACGCCCCTCATCGCGTGCCGCGAGGACCGATGCAGCCGCGTGCCCGATCCCCATCCGCGACTCCACCATCTCGTGCAGCGTGGCTCGCCGTGCGTCGGCTCTGGCGAAGGCCTGTTCGTGTTCACTCAGGCGGCGGGCGCTCTCCCGCCGGTCCTCGCCCAGTCCGGCCAGTTCACTCTCCACCGCGGCCAGGTCACCTTCGAGCTCCTGAACTCGAGCCTTGCCCGTGCCGATCAACGTCTCGACGCTGGTCGCCTGGCTCGCCGCCTCGTCACGATCCACGCGGAGGCGGTCCAGCCTCGCCCCGAGACGGGCCTGCTGGTCGTCGAGTGCGTCGATCCGCCGACCGCTCTCCTCGGCCCCCGCCGAAGCCCGGGCCCGTTCGCGTTCCGCATCCGCGATGCCCGCACGCAGGCGAGAGAGATGCCCCTGCGCATCATTGAGCGACTCCTGGGCGCGCGCCCGTGCTTCGGCCGCCGAGACCAGGGTGCCCTCGGCCTCCGCCAGCGCCGCCGCGCGGGCTGTTTCAAGCCCCCGTGCATCCTCAAGGTCCGTGCGCACCGCGGCCTCTCGATTTTCGAGTTCGTGCCAGCGTGCCCGGTCGGCCTCCATCCTGCGACGCGTGTCATCCAGGGCCCGTACCGAAAGATCGCGGCGCTGGCGGGCGTTCGCTCCCTCGTGCTCGTGGCGCGTGCGTGCCTCGTGCAGGGATCGCTGGGCGCTCAAGGCTTCGGCGCGAGCGATCTCGGCACTCTCGCGCTCCGCCTCCAGGATCGCCAGCCCGTGTGCCGCTTCACCCCGGCGTTCGTCGAGCGCGGCGAGATTGGAGGTCAGCCCCTCAATGCGCCGGCGCAGTTCGTGGTACGCGTCAAACGCCGACGCCATGCGAAGTCCGGCCAGTTCCTGGTCGAGTTCAACGAACCGCCGCGCCTTCACCGCCTGCCCACGCACCAGGCGCAGGCGCCGTTCGGTGCTGGCCAGCTGTTCGCGTGTGCCGGTGAGGTTGGCCTGGGCCCGCTCAAGCTTGCGCTGCGCCTCGAGCCTGCGCGCCTTGTACTTGGCGACCCCAGCGGCCTCCTCGAAGATGGTGCGCCGCTCCTGGGCCGAGGCCAGCAGCATCGCGTCCACTTTGCCTTGCTCGATGATCGAGTACGCGTCGGCCCCGATCCCGGTGTCAAGAAACAGGTCGCGGATGTCGCGGAGGCGGGCCCGGCGCTGGTTGATGAGGTACTGGCTGGTGCCGTCGCGGAATAAGCGGCGCTCAACCTCCACCGTGTCCGCCTCGATCGGCAGGGCCCGGCGGCCGCGTGCGTCCGCATCAAGCGGGCTCGCGTCGTCGTCCCCCGGCTCGGCCTGGGTTCCTCGCTCCTGCCCCGACCCCTCGGCGACCGGGGCTGATTCACCCACGCGCGCACGGTCGGGCCCCCCATGCGCCGACATGGCTCGCCGATGTGCGGCTTCACCCTTGAGTTCCGGATTCTCGAACGTCAGTGTCACGCTCGCGAACCCCGCCGGCGCTCGACCCGCTGAGCCCGCGAAGATGACGTCCGACATCTCCTTGCCCCGAAGGCTCTTGCTCGACCGTTCGCCGAGCACCCACTTGATCGCGTCGACGACATTGCTCTTGCCGCACCCGTTGGGCCCGACAATACCGGTCACGGCGTCATCAAACGTGAACACCGTCTCGTCCGCGAAGGACTTGAACCCGCAGAGCGTGAGTTTGGACAATCGCACGACCAACCTCCGTGTCGGCCAACCCGCCCGGCGGGGCCATCCTGGCCCCGGAATGTCCGGACGGAGTCAGAATACACGGGCCGGGCCGCGTGTGCCACTCGCGGGCAGACCCGCTCACCACTGGAACGGGGCCTGGGTCGCCCAGTTCTCCTGATCGACCCGCAACGAGATGTTCCCCTTCATGGTCTCGATGAGAAACTCGTTCTTGCCGCCGTTCATCACGCCCGTCCACTCCCCCGGCTTGTGCTGCGCGTGCGTCAGGCGCGCGCTCCCGGCGATCACGCTCACGCGCCCGTCGAGCGTGCTCATCGTGAAGTCGCCCTCGGACGAGGGTGGCAGGTACAGCGTGATCTCCCCTCCGGTTGTCGCGATCTTGACCGGTCCGCGCACCGGACTGTCGGTCCGGATGCGCACGTTCCCACCCGGCTCATCCCCGATGACGCCGGAGTGAATGTTGATCGCCCCTGAGACCCCCACCATCTCCACGTCCCCGCGCACGTTGCGGACGATGGCCTGGTCGCAGCTCGGCGTTCGAACGACAAGCAACACCGGGTAGACCGGCTGCACTCCCTCCGCGATTGCCAGGTTGACCATCAGCTCCACGCGCGAGTCGGTCAACTCCCCGACCGCGGTGATGCTCAGGGCCTTGCGGTAGGCGTCACGGGCCGCACCAGGAAGCCCGGGTGGGAAAGACGCATCCGCTTCGACCACCGCGCGCGCCAGCGTCGGATCGACCTCAACCACGACTCCCCCCATCGGGTTGGTAATCTGCGCTGCGGCCAAGGAGCGGTATGTAATCCGAGTCCCGCCTGCGATCACCTTCAACGGCCCAGAGTTTTCCACGGCCTTGATCCGGGGCCGGTCGTCCGGCACCCTTAACTGGATGCACCCACCCAAAATGGGGACGGCAGCCCAAATTGACATCAGCGCAAGGTTGAAGCGGCTCAGTCGAGTCGAAGGCATGGATACTCCATCGGTCAGCGTGTGCGGTGTCGTCCATTCCCCGAGACGATGGCGCTCGGCACCCGGTTCGCCTGCACATCAGACTCTTCCCACTTGACGCGGGGCGCGTCAGGATCGATACTTCGTTGGTTGGCGCGCCGATTGCGGGCGCGCGAGTCGTCACGTCTGCCGTCGTGAAGCGAGGGCGAGGCGCGGGTTGTGGTTTGCAGAATCCGAGCCCGATTCTACCGGGCCCGTTCACACGCTCCGCGAGCGTTCGCGGGGCAGAGTGCGAGGATGCCGTCGATGGCTTATGCCCGCGAAATGTCGGCTCAGCGAGACCCCGGGAACCCCGGTTCTGGCCTCGCCAGGCACGTTTCGTGGCCCGTGCCCACGGTATCCCCGGGAACGCGGATTCTGTAAGCCCCCCTCGGCTCAATCCGCCGCACGCGCGGCCAAGGGCCGGACTTCCGGCGCGGGGGTTGACCCATGCCATCGTTCCATCCGCCCGGGATGCTCACGCTCGGCGCGTTCGATGCGATCAGCATCGTCATCGCGGTGCTCGCGCTCGCGGCGGGGATCGTGGCCGGAGTGCTGGGGAGCAAGGCGATCGTCGGCAAGACCATCGCCCAGGCCCGCGAGGAGGCCAAGGGCGTGGTGGCGCGGGCCGAGGCCGACGGCGCCACCGCCAGCGAGAAGGTGCGACTGGAAGCCGAACGCGAGGCGATGGAGCGCAAGGAGCGTGCCGACAAGGAGCTGGAGGCCGCCCGCAATGAACTCCGGGAAACAGAACGCCGACTGGCCAAGCGGGAGGATGCCTTTGACCGCAAGGAGGAGTCGCTTCACCAGCGCGAGCAGCAGAGCCAGGCCGCGGCGGAACGGCTCCGCCAGCGCGAAGAGAAGATCAACGCCCGCGAGGGCGAAGTCGGGCAGTTGATCGAGCAGCAGCGGGCCAAGCTGCACGAAGTCGCCGGGCTGTCGGCGGCCGAGGCGACGGAGCGGCTGCTCGCCCGCATCGAGGAGGAGAAGCGGCACGAGGTGGCCAAGCTGGTCCGCAAGATCGAGGAAGAGGCCGAGACCAAGGCCAAGGAACGCGCCCGCGAGATCACGCTGATGGCGGTGCAGCGCTACGCCAGCGACATCACGAGCGAGAGCACGGTCCGCACGGTCGAGATTCCTTCCGATGACATGAAGGGAAGGATCATCGGACGCGAGGGACGAAACATCCGTGCGATCGAGAAGGCCACGGGGGTTGACATTATCGTCGATGACACGCCGGGCGTCATCGTCATCTCCTGCTTTGACAAGGTCCGCCAGCAGGTCGCGGTGGAATCGATGCAGCGCCTCGTCGCCGACGGGCGCCTGCACCCGGCCCGCATCGAGGAAGTCGTCGAAAAGGTGCGCAGCGAGGTGGATGAGCGCATCCAGAAGTTCGGGAAGGACGCCGTGCTCGAGGTCAACCTGCGGGGACTGCACCCCAAGGTTTCGGAGGCGATGGGCAAGCTCCACTACCGCACGAGTTACGGGCAGAACGTTCTGCGGCACTCGATCGAGGTGGCGTACTTCTGTCAGGTCATCGCTGAGCAGCTCGGCCTCGACGGGCGCCTCGCCCGGCGCTGCGGGTTCCTCCACGACATCGGCAAGGCGATGGACCATGAGATGGAGGGGGGGCACCCCAAGATCGGCATGGACTTCGCCCGGCAGTACGGCGAGAAGGACCCGGTGCTCAACGCGATCGGGGGACACCACGCGGACATCCCGAGCACGAGCTTCTACACCCCGATCGTCATGGCCGCCGATGCCGTCTCCAGCGCCCGTCCCGGGGCCCGGCGCGAGAGCATGGAACGCTACATCCAGCGCCTCAACGACCTGCAGGACATCGCCTTGGGCATGTCCGGCGTCACCGAGGCGTACGCGATCCAGGCCGGGCGCGAGGTGCGGGTGATGGTGGACGCCGCCCGCGTCGGCGACGACGAGGCCTATCTCATCGCCCACGACATCGCCCGGCGGGTGAGCGAGGAAATGACCTTTCCGGGCGAGATCAGGGTCACGGTGCTCCGCGAGACGCGGGCCATCGAGGTCGCGAGGTAGAGGGCTGCGGGGCCGGCGCTGCGCGCGGGTTAGCAATTCGCCCGACCGCTCAACGCCTTCACGCTTCGAGAGAATGCATCCGACTCCGACACAAACGCGGCGTCTGAACGCCCCGAGGCGACGGAAGGATTGAGAGGAGTTGAGAGGGCGCGGTCCCCGGCGTGGAGGAACAGGTGCAGTGGTTCCTGCTGGGCATTCTCTTCGGCGCCGCGTGCGCAGCCCTGGGCGCGTGGTGGTGGGTGCGCCGCTTCTGGACGCGCGCCCGTGTGGCCGAACGCCGCGCCGCCGCGGCCCAGCGCATGGCCGAGATCGGCGCGATGACCGGGGGGCTGGCCCACGAGATCAAGAACCCGCTCTCGACCATCGGCCTCAATGCGCAGCTCCTCGCCGAGGGCGTCGATGAACTGCCCGTCCCGTCTGACGAGAAGGGCCGCCTCACGCGGCGCATCGGCGCCCTGCGGCGTGAAACCGATCGCCTCCGCGGCATCCTCGACGACTTCCTCCGCTACGCCGGTGAACTCCGGCTCGATCCGCACCCGCTTGACGTGAACGAGATCGTCACTGAACTCGCCGACTTCTTTCACCCGCAGGCGGAGGCCCAGGGCGCACGCCTCTCCGTCATGCTCGCCGAGGGCCGAACGCTCGTCAGCGCCGACGCCAGGCAGCTCAAGCAGGCGATTCTCAACCTGATGCTCAACGCCGTGCAGGCCATGGCCTCGCAGTCGCCCGAACGCCCCCGCGAACTGATGCTCCGCACAGCCCGGGGAACGGACGAAGACCGCTCCCCGATTGTCACGATCCAGGTTGTGGACACCGGCCCCGGCATGAGCCCTGAGACTCGCGCCAGCCTCTTTACGCCCTACTACACCACCCGGAGCGGCGGCACCGGCCTGGGGCTGCCCACCGCCCGGCGCATCATCGAGGCCCACGCCGGGCGGCTGAACGTCCACTCGGAGGTCGGCCAGGGCACATCGTTCACGGTGGTCCTGCCCGAGCTGGCCGGCGCGTGAACCCAGACAGGCAACCTCGCACGGGCGCCGCCGGACTCGTGACCCGCAGGCTCAGAGTATTTCAATGATCACAAACGCCTTGACACCCCGCGGCGCACGGACGCGCACGGTTTCGCCGATTCGGGCCTTCATCAGGGCCTCGCCCATGGGGCTGCTGACGGTGACCTCAATGTACTCTTCGATGAGCATGGTGGATGCTTCGCCCACGAGCCGGTAAAGCTCCTCATCGCCCGTGGATTCGTCGCGCAGCTTGACCGTGGAGCCCAGAAACACCACGCCTGCGTCCTTGCCCGCCCCCGCGTCAACAACCTGGGCCCGCGCGAGGCGTTCCTCAAGCCGCCTGATCTCGGCCTCCTCAAGGCCCTGGAGCTCGCGGGCGGCGTGATACTCCGCGTTCTCCTTGAGATCACCCAGCGCACGGGCATCGGCGATGCGCGTCGCGAGCACCGGACGGTTCTGAATCAGCGCTGCAAGGCGGGCCTCGATTGTTTCCTTCTCGCTCTTGCTGATGATTTCCATGTTCGGCTCCAGACTGTCACGCGCGCCGGCCGGGGTGAGACCGGCGCGCCTCGAAGGAATGTCGCGTCAACCTATCGGCGCCCGGACCTCGCCAGGGCAAGCGCGCCCCAGCCGCCGACCACCAATCCGGCCTGCGCGGCCAGCATCCGCCAATGGGCGCCGCTCACGGCGCCGATCCGCCCGGTCCACGGCCGATCGCGCGTGATTTCGATCAGGCTGGTGAGCGGCGAAAACATCCAGGACACCCTGCTATCCAAAAGATCCGCGGGCCTTGCGGGCCCGCTGAAAAGCACAGGCACCGTGCCCGCACCCAGCAAGCCTACGCACGTCAGCATCGCCAGGATTCGGCCGCGCCCCCCCGCCGGGTTCCGGCGCTTGAGCCCGAACATCACCGCGAGCACCAGCCCAACCGCCGAGCCCCAGACCGCGACCAGCAGGGCGCACGCCGCCACGACGGCGAGGGGCCACCGGGCCAGCCAGAGATGAGGCCACACGAGCGCCTGGGCCGGGATGACCACCAGCAACACATCGAGCAGCGCCGTGCGCACCGGGCCCCGCATCGGCGTGACCTGCGCCAGACGAATCATCGGCCAGAGCAGCCCGATGCCTGCGAGGACGGCCATCAACGCTTCGCGCCCCGCGAACCGGAATGCTTCAGAGGAGAACGGCCCGCCGAACCCGGCGCGGAAGAACATCAGCGCCGTGACGCCCATCAGGTACAGCATCCACGCGAACGCGAAGCCGCGCGGCTCGCCGCGACGGTGAGACCAGTCTGCATGGCGACGGGGCGGCCGGCCGAAGAGGTCTCGGTCCGCGCCCGGCAACGATTCGTGGCCGCACCCGAGCGCGGGGGCCGCCCCCGGGGTTAGCTCCCCGGTCAACTCCCCCGCTCGATGCGCATCGTCCGGTCCCACAGGTCGTAGCTCTCCATGCCGCCGTCAATGTGCCTGACGCCCTGACGCTCGAAGAAAAACCGGAGCATCGCGAGGCGCGACGCTTCGGGGGTCTGCCCGGGAGCGAACTCCCCCACGGGCCCGCCCCAGCCGATCCGCGTCCCTCGGTCGGTGATGATGGTAAGGGTCCGGGTGCGCTCAAACCCATCGACATCGATCGCCGCGACCTGCCCCCAGAACGCCTCACCCCGGAGCAGGGCGAGCAGCCCGAGCGCCGCCTTCACGTCCGCCCCCTCCCACGACCGCGTGTAATCGACGCCCCCCGAGCTTGACCTGGGCGGACCAAACCTGGGGTTCACAATCGCCTTGAGGGTCGTGCTCCGGTGCTCCGGCCCGTACACCACCGGCATCGGGTACCCGTCCACCGAAACCAGGTGATCGGCATCGCGGTAGCGAACCACCGCGGCGTGCGCCCGCCACGTGCCCGTGATGATGAACTCGGCACCCGCGCCGCGCCGCACTCGCGGCACCCCGTCGAACCACCCACTCGCCTCGAGGTGCAACCCCAGGCGCATCAGCGGCGCGAGCGCGAAGGGCTCAACCTCCGGCCCCAGGGCCCGCTCGGCATCGGCAACAATGGACGCTCGGATTGAGTCCGGGATCAGATGCTGAGACTCCCCTGTTGCGGGGTCGACGCGCACGGGCCAGTCGAAGACCACCGAAGGCCGCGCGTGGCGACGGTACTGGCCGGCCCGGCTCTCCAGGGCCCCCACGCCCACGACCATGCCCGCGATGCCGAGCATCGCGATCGCCGTGAGCGCGAAAGGACGCACGACCGAGGCGTTCGCGTTCTTCTTCGCGCGCGGCTTGCGCACGCGGGGCGCCTTGGGCGTGCCCGGTTCCTTGGCCAGTTTGTAAGGCTTCGCTCGCTTCATGGATCTGTGCCGTGCCGGCCTCCTGCTTCCCTATCGGCGAGAGGCATCGCGCAGGGCCAGCTCCACCAGCCGCACGCACAGGTCGGGCATCCGAAGCCCCACCGCCGCGGCGGCCATGGGAAAGAGCGAGTGCGATGTAAACCCAGGGAGCGTATTGACTTCCAGACACCACGCGGTCCCCGCGCCATCGAGGAGGAAGTCCACCCGGGCGAGGTGCCGCACGCCGATTGCCCGGGACAGCATCTGCCCATGTCTCGCGATGCGCTCGCCGACACCCAGAGGAAGCACCGGGTTGACGACGTACCGCGTGTCATCCCGCGTGTACTTGGCTTCGTAGTCGTAGACCCCGGACGCAGGGATGATTTCGATGAGCGGCAGGGCGGACCCATCGAGCAGCCCCAAGGTCAGTTCCCGCCCCGAGGCCATCCGCTCGACCATGTTCGCCCGGTGTGCGCCCCTCCCCTCCGAGAAGACATCACGAATCGCACCCTCCCACGACTGGGCATCGCGGCACAGGTGCAGCCCGACGCTCGATCCCTCGTGCACGGGCTTGATGACGGCGGGAAGCCCGATGGGGCAGACCGTGTCGCCGGGGTTCAGCACCGCCGCGGTGAGCACCGGCACCCCCAGCGTCGCGGCAAGCACCTTGGTCGCCAATTTGTCCATGCCCAGGCGCGCCGCCGGCGCCCGGCAACCCACGAACGGACGCCCATCGGCCTCGAGCAGGTCCTGCATCGGCCCGCCCTCGCCGAACGGCCCGTGCAGCACGGGAAAGATGACCTCTCCCGGCAGGGCGCGGAGCGATGGGAGGTCCATCTCGCGAATGACGCGCTCGATAACTTCGACGCGCTCGCTGGCGCGCAGTGCGCCCGCAACCCCCGCGCCCGATTGCACGCTCACCTCGTGCTCGGCATCGGGCCCGCCCATGAGCACCAGCACCTTCGTCATGGCTTGATCTCCATGCGGGACCCGGCGCCCGGCGCGGCACGCGCGACCGGCCAGCCGGCGCGCGGGTCATCGCCCTCGACCGGAAGCCCGATGCCGTCACGCCGCCAGATCGCGACCTCCGGCTCGATGCGGACGCCGAAGGCATCCGCGACCCGGCGCTGAAGCTCCCGCATCAGCGCAATGACATCGCGTGCGCGCGCCCCCGGCGACGTGACGATGAAGTTGGCGTGGCGTTCGCTCACGCGCGCGCCGCCGATGGCGAGGCCCTTGCACCCAGCCCGGTCGATCAGCATCCCCGCCGGCACGCGCTGCCCTGCATCGCCCACGTCCGGCACGGGCGCTCGCAGCATCGGATTCTTGAAGCAGCACCCGGCCGAGCGATCACCCATCGGCTGGCTGGTCTTCTTGTACGCCATGACTTCCTTGAGCCGTTCGCGCACGTCGCCCGGGTCCGCGGGCGTGAGCTGAAACTCCGCCTCGAGCACGATCAGGTCGCTCAGGGCGCTGGAACGGTACCCGAAGCGGCATGACTCGCGCCTGAGCAGCACCTCGCGGCCTTCGCGCGACATCGCCCGGACCGACGCAATCGCGCCGCCGATCTCGCCGAATCGCCCGCCGGCGTTCATCACCACCGCCCCCCCCACGCTGGCGGGAATGCCCCCGAGGCCTTCGAGCCCGGCGAGGCCGCGCCGAGCACAGTCGAGAATGAGCCGGGGCAGGTCCGCCCCTGCGCGGGCACGCACGACGCCCGACGGTGCATCGAACTCGACGCGTCGCCACGATTCATCGTCCAGTCGGACCACGAGCGATCGCACCCCGTCGTCATCCACCAGCAGGTTCGCCCCTTCGCCGAGCACCCGGAGCCCGGGGTCGATCTGAAGGCACGCGCGCAACTGCCCCTCGTTCGCCGGTCGCGCGAGGCGGTCGGCGCGGCCCCCGATGCCGAACCAGGTGCCGATCTCGGCATCCCGCGTGATTGTCAATTCGTCGGTCGCGGTCATGCGCCGGCCTTTGAGGCGCCCAGGTACCCGTGCGCCACCTGGTACACCGGCCCGGCCCCCATCACCGCGAGCACATCGCCCGGGCGGCAGAGGTTCTCGAGCTGCTCGATGATCGCGTCGAACGGGTAGAGGTGCATCGCCTTCACGCCGCGCTTCCGCAGGCGGTCCACCAGGTCGTTGGAGTTCACCTTGGTTTTCTCGACCTCGGAGTCTCGCACGAAATAAATGTGCGGCACGATCACCACGTCCGCCTGCGAGAACGCGCTGGCGAACTCCTCAAGAAAGAACCTGGTCCGCGAGTGCTGGTGCGGCTGGAAGACGCAGATCAGTCGCCCGCCTCGCTCCTGCGGGTGCTCAAAGTCGCGAAGCGCGCGCAGCGTCGCGTCTACCTCGGTCGGGTGATGCCCGTAATCGTCGTACACGCGCACCGTGCCGCCCGGCACCGCGCGCTCGCCCAGGAACTGCGTGCGCCGGTCCACCCCCCGGAAGTGCGAGAGCGAACGTGCCCCGACCGCAGGGTCCGCGCCGAGGTGGATCGCCAGCACCAGCGCCGTGGCGGCGTTGGTGGCGTTGTGCTGCCCCGGGATGCGCATGCCCCACCGCGCCACCTCGGCCCCGGCGCGCGAAAGCCAGGCCTCGTGCGCCCGGGCGTCGTACCCCACGACCCAGTCCGCCGCGGGGTTGAACCCGATGGTCTCGACGCGGCACGTCAGCCCCGAGGCCACGACCCGGCGTTCCGCCCCGTCGTGCGCGATGAGCAGCAGGCCACCCTGGTCAGCCGGCGCGATGTGCGAGGCAAACACCCTAAACGACTCGATCACCGCGTCCAGAGAGCCGTAGACATCGAGGTGGTCCGCCTCCACGGCGCTGATCGCGCCGAGCACCGGACGAAGGTTGTGGAAGCTCCGGTTGAACTCGCACGCCTCAGCCACCAGCACCCCGGGCCGGCCCGCGAAAGGCCCCGCGGGGCATTCCCGCGCACCGACTCGATACCCGACGCTCTCGGAGAAGACCGCCGAACCGATCGCGCCATCGCCCAGCGTCGCGCAGGTCGCTCCGACGATGACCGAGGGGTCAAGGCCCGCATCCACGAGCAACGACCCGAGCATCGCGGTCGTGGTGCTCTTGCCGTGCGTGCCGGCGATCGCCACGCCCGTGCTGCACCGCATCAGGCGCCCGAGCATTTCCGCGTACGTGTGCACGGGAATGTTGCGGTCCTGAGCCGCGAGCAGGAGCGGATGGTCGGGCTTGACCGCCGCCGAGACCACCAGCACATCGCAGGTCTCGGGCAGCCCGTGCACATCGCACTCCGGCGTGACCGGCACGCCGTCCTTCTGCAGCGCCCGCGTGACCTCGCCCGGATAGGCATCGGTGCCGGCGACGATTGCTCCGTGCCGGGCGAGAATGCGCGCGAGCCCGCTCATCCCGCATCCGCCGATTCCCACCATGTACAGGTGCTTCTCCGCGACCCCGGGCAGAGGGGCGCGCTGCGCGGGCTTGAGTTCGAGTTCGGGGGACGACTTCCGTGTCATGGTCGCAGGATATCGGCTGGCGCGGGCACGCGGGACCAGCTCCGGCCGCGTCGCGACGGGCATCCCGCCTAGACTGGTTCTCGACCCGATTTGGATCCGGCTCTTTCGGGGACGCCATGCATCTTCGACACAGTGAACACGCCCACGGTCCACCGGTCATCCCCATCACTTTCGTGCTGGAGGATCCCGAGTCGCTCACCGGCACGCCCCAGCGCGAATGGAAAGTTCTCGCCCGCGAAGGTGAGCACCTCCTCGAGGTCGCCGAAGACAACGGCATCCACATCGAGCACGCGTGCGGCGGGGTGTGCGCCTGTTCGACCTGCCATGTCTACATCGAGCAGGGCATGGAGCACCTCTCCGAACCCACCGAGGCCGAAGAAGATCGGGTGGAGGAAGCCCCGGGGCTCCAGCGCAACAGCCGCCTCAGCTGCCAGTGCGAGATCATCGGCAAGGGATTGATCCAGGTCCGCGTGCCGGCGTGGAATCGCAATGCCGTGAAGGAAGTGCCCCATTAGCTTCCACGCCCGGGGCAGGACGCCTTGATTGATTGCTCAACTCGGCATGACCTCGCGGGGGGAAAGGGTCGGACGAGTCCCGGGGTGCCGCACATTCACCCTTGATCTGGGCGACGAAACCGCAAGCACGCTGCGGATCAAGTCGCGGGCCTGATGCGTGGGCGCCCCGGCGGGCGACATCGAGCGGACGATTGTGGCGTGGGCGACCGCAGGCGGGCACGTGGTTCCGGCTCGCCGCGTGGCGCATGTCAGCGGACCGATCGCCGGCCCCTTGTCCCTCGCGCGCAGCAGAGCCGAGGTAAACCCGCTGCTGGGCGGAGGGTTCTTTGAACCAGAGCCCGATCGCGAGTGAGACGTACCATGCGTCATGGCCCGGCGGGTGCTGCACGATGCGTACTTCAAGAAGGCAAAGGCCGAAGGATACGTCGCCCGCAGCGCGTACAAACTGATTGAGATTCAGGACCGATTCCGCCTATTCGGTCCCGGGGCACGGGTCCTCGATCTCGGGTGCGCCCCGGGAAGCTGGCTTCAGGTCGCGGGTGAGATCGTCGGCCCTCGGGGGCGGGTGGTGGGCATTGACCTGCAACCTGTCGAACTCGATCTCCCGGTTCACGTGACGGCACAGGTCGGCGATGCGTTTGACATCGACCCGGCAGCGCTCACGGGCGTTGCGGGGGGGCTCTTCGAGGCGGTGGTGAGCGACATGGCGCCCAACACCACCGGAGCGGGGGATCACTTCCGCTCGGTTAGGCTCTGCCGCAGGGTGCTGGAGATCGTGCCGCACCTGCTGCGCCCGGGGGCCGCCCTGGCGATGAAGGTCTTTGAAGGGGAGCAGTACCCCGCCCTGGTGAAGGAAGTCGGAGCGATGTTCCATGAAGCACGCGGATTCAAGCCCAAGGCATGCCGCGATGTGTCGTTTGAGACGTACATCGTCGGGCTCGGTCGCCGGCGCGACCTTGCCCGGGCTGAAGAGGCGGAAGTCCGCAAGGGCCCGCCCCCCGCGCCCGCGGGGTGGTGACGCCCGGGGCCGGGCACGGAGGATCGGGCGTGACGTTCTTGTCGCCGACAGCGGGGTTGATCGGAGCGGCCCTCACGCTGCCCCCCCTTCTGCTCTTTTACATGCTCAAGCTTCGCCGGCGGCCGGTCCGCGTGAGCACGACTATGCTCTGGGAGCAGGCCGCGACCGACTTGCAGGCCAACACTCCCTTCCGGTGGCTCCGGACAAGCTGGCTGCTCCTGCTGCACCTGGTCATCCTCGCGTGCCTGCTCACGGCGCTCGCCCGCCCGGTGCTCGACGCACCCGCGGCCAAGGCCCGGCAGGTGCTGCTTGTGCTCGACACCTCGGCCTCGATGAACGCCCGCGACGGCGCCGACGGGCGAACGCGCCTCGAAGACGCGAAAGCCCGCGCGCTCGACCTCGCCCGCACGCTCGGCGCGCGTTCCGGAGGGATTGAAGTCGGCGTGATCAGCGCCGCGTGGAACGCGACCCTGGAACGCACGCCCGGTGCCTATTCCGGCGAGGTTGCTCGCGCGATTGAGGCGGTTCAAGCCACCGACCAGCGCGGCAGACTCCAGCCCGCGCTCGACCTTGCCGAATCCCTCGTGCGCGCGGAGGCTGACGAGGAGGCTGCGGCCGACGACACGCCCCTCGTGGTCATCCTGACTGACGCCTCGACCGCTGAACACCTGGCGCTGTCCGGGGCGCAGACCCGCATCGAGCAGGTCGGAGGCGAACCGGGCGACGCCGGGGCACACAATGCGGGCATCGTGGCGCTGGCGGCGCGGCGCGACTTCCGCGACCCCGAGCTCGTCCGCATCTTCGTGCGCGTCGCCAATGCCGAGGCCCGGGAGCGGAGCCTCGGGCTGCGCATCGAGCTGGGCGCGCAGACCATCCTCGTGCCGCTCACGATCCCTGCGGCTCGACTGGAATCCGCCGGGTCGATCGGCGGACGCTGGAAGCCCGGAGAACGTTCCACCAGCGTGGAACTGCGTTCGTGGCCCGGGGGGGTGCTCCGGGCAAGCCTGGAGGGCGCGGACCTCCTCGCGAGTGATGACCGGGCCTCGGTTGTCCTCCGCGCACCCAAGCCCCCTTCGGTTGTGCTCGTGCGCGAAGAGGGCGCCACGCGGGCCGGAGTGATCCTCGAAGAAATCGTCCGGGCGCTCGCGGGCGAGGGTGCCAGGGTGATGTCGGGCACCGAGTTCGATGCGCTCGCCCGGTCCGGCGCCGACCTCGCCGGCGACGTCGTCATCTTCAATGCCCTCTCGCCGGCGACGACCCCGCGTGAGCCGAGCCTGAGCTTCGGGGCCTCAATCGCCGATCTCGCGCTCTCGCCCGGGCCCGAGAACGGCGGGACCGACGCACTGTGGTGGGACCGCGAGCACCCGGCCCTTCGCGCGAGCCCGCTCGATGCCCTCTTCGCGGCCCGCCCGATGGAGGTCTCGGCCCCGGACTGGACCGCGATCGCCAGGGGGAGCGCAGGCCCGCTTCTGCTCGAGCGCACCGCGCCAGGCCCCCGGCGGCTGGCCGCGGCCTTCGATCTCGACCAGAGCACGTGGCCCCTCCACTTCAGCTTTCCGATCTTCATCGCCTCGTCGGTCGAGTACCTGGCGGGGGCCGAAGCGAGAGAGCGCGGCGCCTCGTTCTCCACCTTCGAGCCGGCACGGGCGACCGCGCTCCGCCCCGGGATGGTCCGGGCCCTGGGCCCCGCGGGGGACGCGGCCGGCGCCGGCCAGGCGACGAACGAACTCGAAGACGTGGCCCTCGGCGTCATCCGCACGGCGGGTGAGTACCGGCTGGAGAACGCCTCGGACGAATGGCTGAGCGTCAACCTGTGTGATGCGGCTGAAACCGCGTGCGCGACGGGCCTCGGCCTCTCCGTTTCCGGAGTGGAGATCGCCGCGGAGCGTGCGCGAATCGCCCGGCGCATGGAAGCGTGGCCTTGGTTTGTGCTCGTGGCGGGCGTGCTGCTGATGGTCGAATGGATCGTGTACGGCGCGAAGATGCGGGTGCGGTGAGCAGCGCCCGGCGCGCGACGGGTCGCTTCACGCGGCGGGCACCGCGCCGACGAGCGGCTCCAGCAGGCGCCCGAGGCTGACGACCCCGACCGGCCTCCCTTCCACCTCGACCACCGCGATCTGCCCCCCCTTGGCGCGCAGGCGAAGCAGCGCGGCCGCGACGCTCTCCGAGGGCGCCAGAGTGACGACCGGGCGTGTGAGGGCACGGGCATCGGCCCCGGCGTTCAGGTATGCGTCCATGTGACTGACGACGCCGACGGTGCGTCCGCGCAGATCGACCACGGGCAGCGCCTTGAATGGCGCGCGGATCAACAAGCGCATGAGGCGTGCCCGGTCCCAGTCGTGCCGGATGGTCGTCACGTCGCGCCACGGCACCATGTGCTGCGCGACGGTCGCGGATTCGACCATCAGCGCCCGGTCGAGCAGTTCCTGCTGCGAAGCGCTGAGCTGTCCCTGGCTCGCCCCTTCGCGCAGCAGGTGCTCAAACTCTTCGCGGTGGCCCATGGCCTTCTCGGGCGCCACGCGGACGAGCCGGCTGACCCCGCGCGTGAGGGCCAGCAGCAGCGGCAGCAATCCGCAGACCGTGAGCAGGAGACGCGCCACTTCGAGCGGCAGCACCACCTTGTGCATCACGCGGTCCGCCGCCCGTCGGAATGTCTCCTTCGGCAGCGACTCGCAGAAAATGAGCAGCAGGGGCGTGACCACGAAGACGTTAAGAAGGATCATCGCGGCGTCGGACATGCCCCGCGCTTCGAGAAAGACCGTGAGCCCCAGCACCGTGAGGTTGTTCGAGAGGTTGTTGCCGATGAGGGTGGTGGCAATGACCTGCTCAGGGTGCTGGGTCAGCCAGCGAAGCCGCCGCGCCGAGCGTCCGCCCCGGCCCACGCGCGCCGCGAGCACGGTCAGGCGCACCCGGTTCATGGTGTAGAAGCCGGTCTCCACCCCGGAGCAGAATGCGCTGCCGCAGAGCCCCGCCGCGAGCACCGCACCCCAGAACACCTGCTCCATCGCGGTCATGGGGCGTCCTCCGCCTCGGGGGCGAGCGAGACGAGCACGTGCTCGATGCGCCGTCCGTCCATGGCCCCCACGTGCAGGTCGAGGTTCCCCACGCGCACGCAGTCGCCCACGCGGGGCAGGCGCCCGAGGCGCGCCACCACCAGCCCGGCGATCGTGGTCACGCGCTGATCGATATCGGGTTCGCCGTCATCGTGCCCGAAGAAGTCGGCCCAGTCTCGCACCGGCAACCCGCCCGGAACGCGCCAGCTTCCCGGCCCGACCTGCGAGACCACCTCGCGCGGCCGCTCACCCGGGGCTGAGCCCGAGGATGTCATGAAGCGGACGACATCGCCGAGCGTGACCACGCCCTGGATCACGCCGCGCTCGTCAACACAGATCGCGAAGCGCGACCCGCGGTCGCGGAAGACCTGGAGCAGCCGGTCGAGGCGGGTGTTCTCGGGCACAAAGTGGGGCTTGGAGATGGCGACGGAGATGGGCGGGTCGTGGCGCTTGCCCAGGGCCCGCAGGCGCTCGCGCTCCCGCATATACGTCAGGGCGTCGAGCACGCCGACCACCCCCGCGTCGAGTGAACCGCGGCAGACGAGGTAGGTGTGAACGCCGGTCCGCCGCACTGTTTCGAGTATCTCCACCTCTCCCGTGGTTGCTTCATCGAGCCAGTGGATGTCGGTACGGTGCGTCATGGCTTCGCGCACGCGCCGCTCGTGGAGTTCGACCACCGCTCCCAGGATTTCCTCCTCGTGCTCGCCGACCGAGCCCCGCGCGCTCGCGACCTCGATCAGCGCCGTGAGTTCATCGGACGTAACGCTCGGCCCGTGCCCGCGGTGCGCCGGGCGGACAAGCTCGGCCAGCGGCGCGACGATGAAGCCGTCAAGCACACGTCGCACCGGGTTCAGAACCTGGAAGAGTGCCAGCAGGGGCGGGGCGACCACCGTCGCGACCGGCACCCGCGCGGGTCCGACCACAAGCTTGGGCAAGACTTCTCCCACCAGCGTCAATGCGAAGAACGACGCCGTGCCGGCGATCGCGGTTGCCGTCGCCCCCTCCATGCGCACGGCCAGCAGCGAGGACAGGAGAAAGAACGCGACATTGACCGTGTTGTTGAGAAGCAGGATCGTGACCAGCAGACCGCGCGGGTCACCCAGCAGACGCTCCAAGGCGCGGCCCGAGGCCGGGTGCGAACGCGCGATGAGGGCCCGGTCCGCCCCGGAGAGCCGGAAGAGTGCGGTCTCGGTGCCCGAGCACACCGCGCTCGCCAGCATCAGACACAGCATGGCGATGATGAGTGGAAAGGCTTCGGGGGGCATGACGGGTCGGTGTCGCGATGCACGTGATCGGGAAGGGACGGCCCAGTCAGATGGCTGCGGGCGACAACTGTTCGATCAGGCGTTCAATGTACCGCCAGGCGTTGAGCTGACGACGGATTTCGGCCAGCAGCCCCGGATCGGGGGATTTCTGAGCCCTCTCAAACATCGGGGTCAGGAGTTCGATGTACGAGCCCCGGTCCGCGAGCGCCCGGTCAAGTTCCTGGCGGGCCGCGCCGGGGTCTGAGGTCAGAGCCTCCTCGATCGTCTCTCGTCGCTGCATGATCCGGCCCAGGAACCCGAGGGGCAGCGCACGATCCTCGGGCCCCGGCCCGCCGAGACGGGCAAGCAGGGCCGCGGCGCGCCGCTCGGCATCGAGGAGGACTTCGCGGGCCTCGTTGAGCCGGGCCGCGCCGGCCTCGGGGTCGGCGCCCATCGCCAGGTCCGGGTGCATTGCCGCGACGCGCTTGCGATAGGCCCGGTCGATCTCGGCGCGAGCGAGCGCGAACTGAGGCGGCAGGCCAAGTGTGTCGAAGGCATCGGTCACGCGGGACGATAGGAACCCGCCGGCCGGCTCCGGGGCGTGCCCCGAGGCCCCGGACGCGCCCCGGGCAATCGCGATTGACGGGCGGCGCGAAGCCTGAGAGGATGGCGAGGCGGGAGGTTGACTTGGGAAAGCACATCGGCATCGTGGGAGTGAGCCCGGAAGGCGCGGCGCTGTGCGTGCGCCAGATTTCGCGCCTCGCGGGCCGCCTGCTCGGCCCGGTGGAGCATCCGCGGATCTCCCTCCACAACGAGCCCCTCGCGAACTACCTCAGCGCGATCAACGGCGGGGACTGGCACGGCGTGGGCGACCTGCTGCGCCGGAGCGCGACGATCCTGGCCGGCGCCGGAGCGGAGTTCTGCTTCACCCCGGACAACGCGGTGCAGTACGCGATTCACCTGGCCGAACATGACAGCCCCATTCCGTGGCTGAGCCTGCCCGAGGTCGTCGCCGAGGCGGTGGCCCGCGACGGACGCAAGTCGGTCGGCCTGATCGGGACGCGCTGGGTGACCTCCGGGGCGACCTACCAGACGCACCTGGGCCTCAAGGGAATCCGGGTTCTGGTGCCCGAGGGTGAAGAATCAGAGCGGATCGACCGGATCATCGTGAAGGAACTGATCTTCGGACAGGTCCGTGCCGAGAGCGTGCAGGTGCTGCTCGCGGCGATCAACCGGCTCGCAGACCAGGGGTGTGAGGGCGTGATCCTGGGGTCATCGGAGGTCCCGCTTCTCGTGACCCCCGAGAACTGCCCCGTGCCGCGCTATGACACCGGCGAGTTGCTCGCCGACTGCGCACTTCGCCGCGCCGTCGCGACCTTGCCCAAGCGGCCCGAGTAAGCGCCGCTTCCGGGCCTCTCACCGGGCAATGTGGTGCCCGGCACGGCGGGAACCGCGCCACCAATTATGCGTAGCAGAAAGGGAAGCCGCCCCGGGCTAACCCCGGGGAAGCACCGGCTCGCGAGCGCCCGCTGTGGAGAAGTCGTGCTTTACGGCAGCCGCAAAGTGTGGTAGGCTACTCGCGAAAGAAAAGGTCCCGCGGCGGAGGACGAGGCCCGGCGCCGGCAGGCGCTTGCCAGGGCACCCGCCCCAAACGGGACGCAAGCAGGAAGAACCAGACCCGCTAGACTGGTGTTGCCACGTCTACGGGCCAATGAACCCAGGGGCCGGCAGTCACGCACCCAGGAGCCGATGATGAGCGTTTTTGATCTTCGGGCGGTTTGGTCGCGAGTTCGGTCCAATCGCTCGGTGCGTCACAGTGCGACGATGCGTGGGGCGGCGGGGCGGCAGGCCCGCGTCAACGAGTCCGGCGGCCTCGAACTTCTCGAGCCCCGCGTCCTGCTCTCGGGCGATCACCCCAGCCTGAGCGATCTGCCCACCGCGACGGAGATCACCCTTGACGGCATGTCCGGCCTCGGGTTTGACACGGGAATCATCGAGGTCGAGGGCTCGAACGACCTCTTCAAGTTCACCGCCCCGGCGACTGACTTCGTGCGGATTCTTGCCGACACCCGCAACGTGGGCAGCAGCCTCAACAGCCGCGTGCGGCTGTATGACGAAGCCGGAACGATTCTCAAGAGTGCGTCGGGCAACGGCGTGCTCAGCACGGGCACACCCACGGACGCCTGGATCGGCTTCAAGGCGACGGCGGGCGCGACGTATTTCGTCGAAGTGCTCAGCGACGCGGTCAGCGGTTCGACGGCGACGGGCGCGTACGTCCTTCGACTCGACGGCATCACCACCCAGTTGGACATCCACGACTCGGGCCAGCTCATCCCCGACGGCGCGGACCCCTCCGCCATGGATCCCGACCCCGTGCTCGGAACGCTCGGCGCGGACGACCCGAACAACCCGGGCAACGAGTTTGCGCAGGACGAGGAGATCTACCAGTTCACGACGCCCGATGACGATGCCTTTGACAGCCTCTTCGCGGGTGTGGTGCAGGCCAGCAACGGCGCAGCCGATCTTGACTCGCGCATCGACATCTATGACGAGAACGGCAACTTCATCGTCGGCGACTCGCAGGCCGGGTACGTGACCGACGCGTGGGCCTATTTCAAGGGAGCCAAGACCAGGACCTTCTTCATCCGGGTGCGCAGCGACGACTTCCGCGACCCGGCCACACGCCCGAGTTCGGGCGACTACCAGCTCATCTTCCAGACGCTCTCCACCGGCATCGACCTCGATCCCGTCACCCGGCTGGGCTCCGGGGGCGGGCGCCTCGCCGGCCCCAACGGCTTCCAGCTCTTCCGTTTCACCGCCCAGGGCACCGGGCTCGCGTTCGTGACCGCGCGGGCGGCGATTCCCCACGACCTCCAGGTGTACGTCGCGAGTTCACTCGGCCTCAACATCGGCTTCTCCGACGACGTGTTCGGCGGCACCGACTCCGAGGTGCAGACGACGCTGACCGGGGGCGAGGAGTACTTCATCGCGATCGGCGGGTTCGATGACGCCGCGTCGGGGCCGTACAACCTCTTCATCGAGGCGAACCACACCTTCAACACGTCGCCAAGCCCCTTTACGCCCAACCCGACCAACCGCGTCGATGATCACTCCGACACGCGCGACAAGAACGCGACGCCGCTCGTCTTCGGGCCGGCGACGGTGCTCGACAGCTCGACCGGCGACGGCAACCCCATGACCGAGCCGGATCGCTCTCCGGCCAACGCCCATGCCACGCCCCTGCCCATTCTCGACCACGCCAGCGTGGTCTCGGCGAGTTTCAGCGGGCGCCTCCACCGAGCGGGAGACACCGATGTCTTCCAGTTCGTGCCCCCCGTGGACATGCTGGGCACCTACGGCGGCAACAACGACGACGTGGGCACTTCGCTGTACGTCGGCGGATCGTTCGGCGGCGCCAGCCTCTTTGACCGCGTGCCCGTGACATCGCGCGGGCTGACCCTCTGGGACGCCGCCCGCTATTGGTTCGTGGGCACGCAGGGCGTTGAAGACGACGCCGACCTGCGTGCCGGCTTCGTGGACAACGTCAACACCGTAGACACCACCACCCCGGTCATTCTCGCGATGCAGGAGGTCACGATCGACCTCGGCTTCGGCCCGCAACCCGTGCTCGCGATCGGCGGCGACTTCACGCTCAACGTCTACGACGCTTTGGACGAACTGGCGGCCCAAGTCAACAACCTCGCGCTCTGGGCCTACAACCCGCTCGCGGGCAAGTACGACTGGGTCACGGGCCTCGGCTCGGCCGACGGCGTGGTGCGGGCGATCATGCCGTTTGATCCGGGCACCTTTGACCCGGACGGCAACGGCGACCTTCCCGCGCTCGAAGACCCCGGCGTCGGCTTCGTCGTCGGCGGCGATTTCACCGACATCGGCGGCACGGCGCTCACCAGCCTCGGCTTCTTCGACACCGAAAACTTCGCCTGGACTGACGTCGGCGCAATCGCCGGCCTCAACGGCAGCGTTCGGGCACTGGTGGTGCACGACTACGCAGACCCGGGCGCGGGGCGTGAGGCCGACCCCGATGCCGGACTCGACGAAGTCGCCGACCCGCCGGACTGGGGCAACACCCTGGTCATCGGCGGAGACTTCACCTCCTCGGTCGATGACTTCCTGTTCACCTGGAACGGCCAACTCGACCCGAATGACGGGTTCGGCTCCCTCCTGCGCGGCGCCGACGGCACCGACTACCTGAGCGATGAATCCGCCGGCCTCGATGGACCGGTGAACGCGCTCACCGTGTGGGATCAGGCGGACACCGACGACGAGGAGTTCCAGCCGGTGCTCGTCGCCGGCGGAGCCTTCACCACCTTCGCGGGTGAAGCGGTGAGCAACGTCTTCTCCTATGGACGGATCGACGACACGCAGGACCCCGAAGCCCCTGGATACATGCCGCAGCTTCTCGGCGACCAGCTCGGGGGCGGGGTGAGCGGCGAAGTCTTCGCGCTCACCGTGTGGACCCCTCCGGAGATCACCGGCTCCGACTCGCCTTTCGACGGCGAGACGCCCCTGCTCATCATCGGCGGCGACCTGCCCGACGAAGGCAACATCGCCCAGTGGGACGGCACGGCCTTGGGCCCGGTGGTCGTGGACCAGATGGGCACCCCCATCGGCTTCAACGCGCCCGTCCGCGCCCTTTCGGCCTTCGTCGAAGAGCAGGAACAGCAGGCTGAGGCGATCGACGATGTCGAAACGCCGCGCCAGATCCTGTACATCGGCGGCGAGTTCGACGAAGACACCGCGGGCAACCCCTTCGGTCATGTCGCGTCCGTGGATATCGACCCGGTCTTCTTCACGCCGCGCTACGAAGCGCTCGGCACCGGCACGGACGGCACCGTCTTCGCGCTGACGGCCTTCGACGACCAGAACCCGACGGTGGACAACAGCGCGCAGTTCTGGGACCGGGGCGACCGCCCCAGCGCCCGCGCGCTGCTCACGGTGGCCCCGGGCTTCGGCTCCTTCGCGAACACCGTGATCAACATCTTCGAGCAGACCGACGCCGGCGACGTGCTGATCTACACCAACGACACCAAGGCCCCGCCCTTCCCCGACCCCGCCGGGTCGGTCAACCGCGCACTGACGCTGGGCACGAACTTCATCGGGCCGCCCCTGTGGGCCGGCCGGGTGTACTTCATCGAGGTGACGACGAGCACCAACACGGGGCGGTACAGCCTGTCGCTCCAGCTCGAAGGCATCCCGGAGGATGACGACAACTTTGACGACATCCGCGACGGCGACGGCGCCATCACGGACACGAACAACACCGTGCTGGAGGAGAACGACAGCGACCAGACGCTCTTCGTCGGCCCGAGCGTCGGCGCCGACCCCTGGCGCGCCCGCACCCTCGACGCCTTCGGCGATGCCGAGAACTTCGATGAAGTGGGCATCACCGGCATCGGCAGCAACGTGGCCCGGGTCTTCCGCCCCACGCCCAGCGGGCATCAGACCGTCGAGTTCCACGATCTCTCGACGATCCACACGATCGACGACTCCGATGTCTTCCTGTTCACCGCGCCGCGGACCGGCTCGGTCGAAGTCGCCGTGCGCACCCAGAATCTCACCGATACGTTCCTCGAGGAGGAGGACGGCGCCGCCAAGACGCAGCTCGAAACCGGCGCATCCCGGTATTCCAGCCCGCTCGACGCGTTCCTCCGCATCTACAACAACGACCTTGAGCAAATCGGCTTCAACGATAATGCCGAGTGGGTCTTGGGCGATGTGCAGGCCCAGTTCCCCGGGCGCGAAGCGCAGTTCGACTACGGCCAGGGCGTGACCTACTCCAAGAGCGACCCGCGCGTGGTCTTCAACGTGGTGCAGGGCGAGACCTACCGCATCGTCGTCGAGAGCGCCCAGCGCTACCGCGACGGCTCAGCGCCGGAACTCGCCGACCGCACCCTCAAGACCACCGACGAGATCGACTGGCGCACCGCCTTCGGGTCGTACTTCGTCACCATCAATGCGCCCAGCACCGACCAGACCGACAACGGCGCCAACCCGATGGACGACCACCACGACGTGCAGGCCAACGAGGGCACGCCGATCCAGGTGGGCGATGACGGCGTGGGCGTGTTCGGCTACTTCACCGACGACGCAGGCACCCCCGAAGACCCCAACGACGACTATCTCTACGACGGCACCATCAACCGCCCCAATGACGTCGATCTCTTCCGCTACACCGCGCTCGCCTCGGGCACCATCAACCTCTCCATCAACCGCTCAACCGACGACAGCGGCGTGCTGCCCACCGTTGACATCTTCAACGGCGCCGGGGCCCAGGTCGCCCAGGCCGCTTCTGACCAGACCGGCGTGCTCAACGTCAGCTTCACGGCCGACAAGGGCGAAACCTTCACCTTCGTGCTCTCCGCGGGCGGCGGCACCACGGGCCAGTACGAGATGGCTCTCACGTCCCCGGCGATCATTGACGACCACGCTGACGAGACGGACTTTGACGCCGCCTCGGACATCCCCGTCCGCGACTTCCTCGGCTCGGGCACCATCGCGGGCACGCTCGAGAACGCGGGCGACACCGATGCGTTCCGCTTCCAGGCGCTCGACTTCCAGGAGATCCAGATCGATCTCGTCGGCTCCGGCGCCTTCAACGGCCAGATCACCGTCTACGAGATCACCGAGGACGGGCTGGGCAACCCCCTCCGCGCCCGCATCGCGGCCAACGACAACATCGACGCCAACAACACCAACTCCCGCGTCACGGTCCCGGTGCGTGCCGACCGCGTCAGCGGCCTGACGATGAACGAGTATCTTTACTACTACGTCGTCGTCTCCGGGTCATCCCCCGCCACCGATGCGGGCGACTACACCCTCAACTTCACCTTCCCCCCCACCGATGACCACGCCGACCAGGCCGAGTACGACGATGTGAGCACCCGCGACCTCCTCACCGAGATCCGCACCGATCAGGTGACGGGCCTTGGCGATGAGGCGGGCCAGATCGAGATCACCACGGACAGCGATGCCTTCTACTTCGATGTGCCCGCGAGCGGGCGTGTCGATGTGGATGTCGCCCTCGCCGCCGACTCGACGCTCGATGCCGTCGTCACCATCATCGACCAGGACGGGGTCACCGTCGCCACGGGCGCGCCCGGCAACTTCAACTTCACCGCCGTGCGCTCCGCCCGCTACTACGTCATCGTCGCTCCCAACGGCGCCGCCGCCGAAGCGGACCAGGTCGGCGGCTTCACCGTCAACATCGCCGTGCCCCCGATCGACGACTTCGCCAATGTCGGCGAGTTCGATCTCGCCGACGAGATCTTCCTCGAGGCCGCAACCGGCGACGGGTTCCTCGGTTCGGGCGTGGCCGGCACAGGCAACCCGCTGCTGAGCCCCGACCGCGACACCGATCTCTTCACATTCCGCACCATCTTCGAGGGCACAACGACCATCACCCTCACCAACGTCGATTCACCCGCCTTCCAGGGCGTCATCACGGTCTTCGATTCCACCTTCGCACAGATCGGGCAGGTCACCGCGGCGGCCGATGGCGACGACGTCACCATCAACCTCTCCTCCAGCCCGGCCAACACCCGTTTCTACTTCCTCATCAGCGAGGCGGACGGGCTGCTCACCGCCGATGCCGAGTACTCGCTCACCGTCAACGGCGCCAGTGACACCGGCGGCGGCGGCGGCGGCGGTGATGACGACGACGATATCGACTTCAACACCGCGACCACCATCACCCTCAACTCCCGCGGCGACGGCGCCGCAAACGACGAGATCGAGATCGCCAACGATCGCGACCTCTTCAAGTTCACCGCCCCGGCCTCGGGCCTCTTCTTCGCGCAGGTCGTGCTCCCCACGGGCTCGGTGCTCAACGCCTCGCTCACCGTGCTCAACGCCCCCAATGAAGGCGCCGTCGTCACCAGCGACTCCAACGGCATCCCGGGGGCGACGGCCAACGTCTCCTTCCAGGGCACCCAGGGGGTCACCTACTTCCTGCTGGTGGACGGCATCGGCGCCAGCATCGGCTCCTACACCGTCCGCATCGACGCCGTCGGCGCCGATGTCTCCTCGCAGATTCCCGAGGTCGACGCCCTCGGGTTCAACCACCGGATCTTCTTCCCCGAGGGCTTCGCCAACAACCGCATCCGCGAGTACGTCTCCATCGCCAACCCCAACACCTTCGATGTCCGCTACTCGATCATTCTCCGCTACGAGGGCGGCGTGCGCGACGCGATCGTCCAGAACAACATCCTTCTCCCCGCCGGCGCCCGCGGCGGCGCCACCCTCTCGGCCGGCAACGGCACCGTGGCCCCCGGCGTCCGCAAGCGCGAGGCCTACGCCATCGAGATCGTCTCCGACGGTCCCGTTGGCGCCACGCTCTCGCACTACGACTTCGACGCCTCCACCGGCGAAAGCTTCACCGATGTGCTCTCCAGCGAGTGGACATTTGCCCGCGTCGAACGCAACCCCGGTCAGTCTCGCGACTTCATCCTCTTCTTCAACCCCCACAACTTCAGCGTGACCGTCACGCTCACCGCCTACAACGCCCAGGGGCAGGCCGTCACGCTCACCCGCAACGTCGGCGCGCTCCGTCGCGGCGGGTTCGACATCAACGCGGCCTCCACCCTGCCCACGGGTATCTTCGGCGTGACCCTCACCGCCGCGGCCACCAGCCCGGCCAACAACGCCGCCTTCGAGGGCATCGTCGCCTCCATCAGCCACTTCGACGAGGACGACAGCCACGGCTTCGGCAGCCTCGGCAGTTCAACCGGAGGCAGCACCGCCGGCGCCATCCCCGAGATCGCCTCGGTCGATGGGCGTATCCCCGAGATCGTGCTCTTCAACCCCGACGAGACGCCCGCCACCGTGGATCTCGTGGGCAACTACATCAGCGTCAACCTGCCCAACTTCTCGCGCCGCGTCTCCGTGCCCGCGCGGGGCACGCTGATCCTCGATGCCGCGGCGCTCGGCGTCACTCCCAATCAGCCCGTCGGCTTCACGTTCACCTCCGACCGCGATGTGACCGTGAACGTCATGGAAGTGACCAACGGCGATGCCGACGGCTACACCGCCCCGACCGATGTGGGCACCCAGTGGTTCTTCGGCGACGCCTTCATCGGAAAGAAGCGCGCCGGCACCAACTACTTCGAGACGCTCTCGTTCTACAACCCCGCCGGCTCCGCGATCTCCGTCACTGTCCGCCTGCTGTACACCAACAACACCTTCGACACCCTCACCATCAACGTCGGCGCCAACGATTTCTCCCGCATCAATCTCCACGAGAGTTCGACCTTCCTCAACAACCCCTCCTCGACCAACGCCTTCTCCATCATCACCAGCGCGGCCTCACCCTTCGCCGTCGCACTCACCCACTTCGACATCGGCCTCGGCGGCGGCTGGGGCAACCGGGGCGCCAACATCGGCCTCGTCAACTCCCTCGCCGGAATCATCTGATCTCAGCCCTTGCCGGGTTCAGGCGTCGTTTCGGGGGCCCCTCTTCGGGGCCCCCTTTTTGTTCCGCCGGTTGCGCCGATCGCACCGATCCCCGACCGCCCCGTCAACCGCATGAATTTTGCGCGCCCCGGGAATACCCGCCCCCCGTGCGGCGTTCAGCCGCCGTGCCTTGGGATGAGCGGCAGTGGCCATGCCCCTTGTCCCGTCGGAGCGGGTGCTCATGCTGATCGCGAGTGTCGTGGCTGGCGTCCTGCTTCCGATGCTCCACGGGGCGCACGCGGGTGCCGCGCCCGAGCCGCCCCTAGAGCCCCAGGTCATGGACGAAGTGCCACACGCCCGCGCCACGCTGGTCGCTGATGTGCTCACGTACGAACCGGGCAGGACGTTCACGCTCGGCGTCACGTTTGACATTGACGAGAACTGGCACCTCTATTGGCAGGGGGCGAATGACTCCGGCTTTCCACCGGCCGTCGAAGTCAGACTGCCCGAAGGCTGGACAATGGGTGATTGGCAGTGGCCCGCCCCAGTCCGGCACGAAACCACCCCCGGACAAATCCTGGATTTCATCTACGAACATCGGGTGACTCTCTTCGCCGAGGTGACCCCTGCAAAGTCCGCGTCCGGCCCTGTCGATCTCGAAGCCTCCGCAGAGTGGCTGGTCTGCCAGGAAGCCTGCATCCCCGGAGATGCTCTGCTTTCGATTCAGATTCCTGAAGGCCCCGCCAAACCCTCCGACCACGTCGAACTCTTTGATGAGGCAAGGGCTCGCATTCCGCGGCCTCTCGATGCCGAGGCAATCTCCCGGTTCGTCTGGAAATGGTCCCGTGGATCGCTGCGAATCACGCCCGTCGATCGCCTCAGCCTGACGTTTGCGCCAAGCCTCGCCATGCCGCCTCTGGCTGATCGCTTCCGAAGCACCGCAAGCAAGCCAGGAGAAACACTGGTGATCGCGCTCGGTCATGGCGACGGTGAGCCCGGAGTTTCCGGCGTGCTGGAGGTCTTCGACGCTCAAGATCAGAGTGTCGCCATCTATCATCTGGAGATTCCGCTGGGTGCAATGCCCTCGCCCGCCTCCACGCGGGAAGAGGAGTCTCCGTCGAGTTCCAATCCGTGAGTCCGCACGCGCTCGTGTGAGCGCCGCATCGACGTGTGACAACCGCGGGTGACCCCCGCCCAAAGGAGATGACACGATGAAGAAGACCGCTTCCCTCCTCGCCGGCCTGGTCGGCATCGCTGCCCTGGGCGTGCTGCCCCTCCAGGCAGCGGGGCCCGAAGACCAGGCGCAGGTCGAGAAGAAGGTCGAGCCCGTGATCGGCGAAATCGCCCCCGACTTTGTGCTCCTCGACCTCGAAGGCAAGGAGCACAAGCTCTCGGAGTACGCCGCGGAAGGCAAGATCGTGGTCCTGGAGTGGTTCAACCCCGAGTGCCCCTTCGTGAAGAAGCACCACGTCGCCAACAGGACGATGCACGACACCCACGAGAAACTCCAGAAGGAGCACGAGGGCAAGGTCGTGTGGCTCGCCATCAACTCCGGTGCGCCGGGGCATCAGGGCGCCGGCATCGAAGCCAACAAGCAGGCGGCCGAAGACTACGAGATCGAATACCCCGTGCTGCTGGACGAGTCGGGCGAAGTGGGGCGCGCGTACAAGGCCAAGACCACGCCGCACATGTTCGTCATCGGCGCCGACGGCAAGCTCGCGTACATGGGCGCGATTGACAACAACCCCTCGCCCCGCAAGGTCGGCGACATCAACTACGTGCTCGACGCGGTGACCGCGCTGCTGGCCGGTGAGACGGTGGAAGTCACCGAGACGAAGTCCTACGGCTGCCCGGTCAAGTTCGCCGACTGAGCGAACAGCCCCGAATCATGCCGGTGCGTCCAAGCCGGCTTCAATCAACGGCTTATGCCCCGCGCGGGGCCGGTTTGTCCGGCCCCGCGCTTCTTTGGCGTACCGCATCGCAGGCAAGCCTCGTTCCGTCAGGATCTCCGGGGCCGCCGATGCGCCCGGGCGTGACCCCGGCGGCGTACCGTGACGCGCGGGGGATGGGCTGTCGGTAGCTCTCCCCCGCTTCGCAAGGAGGCGACGATGGGGCGCATGAGAGAGCGGGAATCGAGGCCGCGTTTCGAACCCGGGGCGCTTGGCAAGCTGTTTGATCGCCTGCCCCCCCACTCGCTTGAAGCCGAGATGGCCCTGCTCGGCTCGCTGATCCTCGGCCCGGAGATGGTGGGCGAGGTGCTGGGGCACGTGTCGCGCCGGGAGCAGTTTCACCAGGAATCGCACGGGGCGATCTTCGAGGCGATCCTGCGTCTCTATGACAAGCACCAGACGGGCGACCTGGTGCAGCTTCTCGATGCGCTGCGCGACTCGGGTGTGCTCGAACAGATCGGGGGCGAGGAATACCTCGTCCAGCTGGTGGACACGGTGCCCAGCGCCGCCAATGCCAGGCATTACGCCCGCATCGTCGCGGACAAGGCAAAGCTCCGCAAGCTCATCGGGGCCGCGGGCGAGATCATCTACGACGCCTACAACGCGCCGGACAACCCGGATGAGGGTGTCCGGGAGATTCTCGACAAGGCCGAGATGTCGGTCTTTGACATCGCTCAGGAAGAACAGACCTCCGAGCCCCAGGCGCTCAAAGACCTGCTCTCGGCCGAGGTGGAGCGGCTGGAGGCGACCGAGGGGCAGGGCATCAGCGGCCTCCCGACGGGGTACGCCGACCTTGATCAGAAACTCCGGGGCCTCCAGAAGGGCGAGATGATCATCATCGCGGCCCGCCCGAGCATGGGAAAGACCGCGCTCGCGCTCAACCTCGCCGAGCAGATCGCCTTCGGCGGGCGTTCGCCCTGGGACCACGCGCCCCACGCCCGCCCCGCTCCGGTTGCGTTCTTCAGCCTTGAGATGACCAAGTCCGCCGTCACGCAGCGCGTGCTCAGCGCCTACTCGGGCGTCGGCGGCGAACGCTTCCGCGACGGCGAACACCTCGGGCAGGATGCGTGGAAGCGCATCATGGACGCCTGCGACACCTTGGCCCTCGCCCCCGTCTACGTGGATGACACGGCGGGCCTGACGGTGATGCAGCTCCGTTCGCGCGCGCGCCGCCTCGCGGGCAAGTACGACATCAAGGCGATCATGATCGACTACCTCCAGTTGCTCTCGGCCCCGGCCGCGGCGCGCGAGAGCCGCCAGGTGGAGGTGAGCACGATCAGCCGCCAGATCAAGGCCCTGGCACGCGAGCTCGAAGTGCCCATCATCTGCCTGAGCCAGCTCAACCGCGCCACGGAGCAGCGCGAGGGCAACCGCCCGCGCCTCTCCGACCTGCGCGAATCGGGCTCGCTCGAACAGGACGCCGACGTGGTGATGCTCCTGCACCGCGAGGAGTATTACCACATCAACGACCCGTCGTGGGCGGAAGAAAACCCCGAGAAGGTCGGCCTCGCCGAGCTCATCGTCGCCAAGCAGCGCAACGGCCCCACCGGCATCGTCAAGCTCGCCTGGGACAGCGGCACGACGCGTTTCAAGAACTACGCCCACGACCTCGGCGGCGCCGGGTATGTCGCCCCCGCCCGCCCCGCCGCCCCCGCCGCCCCCGCCAACCCGGCACCCGCTCCCCGCCCCGCGACGGGGGGGTACCACGATCCATCGCAGGCCTTCGAGTCCAAGCCGCGCGGCGCCTTCGCCCCCCGGCCTCCGGGCGGGCCCGTGCCCAACCATCGCGACGGCGGCGGGCCTGAGCACGGTTTCGATGAAGACGACACGGGGGGCGCACCGTTCTGATCAGATCAGGCACCGGTGCCGCCTCGACCGCCGCTCCCCCGCGGCGAGCGCCGCGGGTGCGGTGCCCGCAGGCAGACCAGGCGGCTCAGGGGTGCGATCCACCCCGCTCCCTCGAACTCAACCGAAAGGGAGGGCTTGCCAGGCGCACGCTCCATACCATCCGCCCGAACCGCGAGGACTGCATGGGCGAACCGACTCAGGGCGTGCGTGATGCGGCCCGCCAGTTCCAGGAAGATTTCGGGCGCGTGCGCGCCCAGATCGAGCGCGCGGTGGTCGGGCACCGCGACGTCGTCGAAGGGGTGCTGGTGTGCCTCTTCACGGGCGGGCACGCCCTGCTCGAAGGTGTGCCGGGCATCGGCAAGACGCTGCTGATCCGTTCGCTCGCGCGAGCACTCTCACTCTCCTTCTCACGCGTCCAGTTCACCCCCGACCTGATGCCCGCCGACATCACAGGCACCACCGTGGTCGTGGAGGCGCCGGACAGCGCGGGCCGGGTGACACGCGAGTTCCGCTTCCAGCCCGGGCCTATCTTCGCGCAGATTGTGCTCGCCGACGAGATCAATCGCGCCACGCCCAAGACCCAGTCCGCCATGCTCGAAGCGATGCAGGAACGCGGCGTCACCGTCGCCGGGCGCACCCACCCGCTGCCCGCCCCGTTCTTCGTGATGGCGACGCAGAACCCGCTTGAGCAGGAGGGCACGTACCCGCTCCCCGAGGCCCAGCTCGACAGGTTCTTCTTCAAGCTCCAGGTGGGCTACTCGGGCCGCGAGGAGCTCTCCGAGATCCTCAACCGCACCACGACAGACTCCCGCATCGAGATCGCGCCCGTGCTGGATGCCGACCGGATCATCGCGCACCAGGCGCTGGTGCGCCGGGTTGAAGTCGCAGCGCACGTACAGGATTACATCGTGCGCATGGTGCTCTCGACCCATCCCAAGGGCAGGTTTGCATCTCCCATCGTCAACCAGTTCGTGCGGGTGGGGGCCAGCCCGCGTGCCGCGCAGGCGATCATCCTGGCGGCCCGATGCAAGTCGCTGCTCGACGGGCGGCCCGCCGCCGGGATCGACGACGCCCGCGCCGTGGCGCTCCCGGCTCTCCGTCACCGGCTGATCATGAACTTCGAGGCTGAGGCCGAAGGGGTGACCTCCGACCGCATCGTCGAGAACATCGTGAGCACATTGCCTGTAGAAATGCCCGTCTGAGCACGCGGGTGCCCCTCGGCCGACGCCGAGGCCGGGCGCCCCGGGTTTGCCCCCGCTCGTTCACCGATCATCACCTGCCGCGTGACCTCTCCCCATGCCCACGCTCGACCAACTCCGGAAGCTGCTTGCCGCCGAACCCGGCGACTCCTTTCTCCTGTACGGCATGGCCCAGGAACTGGCGAGGCTGAATCGAGGGTCCGAGTCGCTCGCTTACTTCGACAAGTGCCTCGCCGCAGACCCTGAATACCTTTACGCGTACTACCACAAGGCGCGGGTGCTGGCGGAACTCGGCCAGACCGAGGCGGCACGGAGCACACTGACCCAGGGCCTCGCGCGTGCCGCGGCCGACCTCCGCGCGGCGTCCGAAATGCGGTCGCTTCTCGACAGCCTTGAGTAGCCGGCGCACCCGCCTGTCGCGCTTCATCCGGCGCGTCAGAGCGGACGGTACAGGTCGATGATCTCGCGGATGCGGTGCGGGTTGGGCACATCAGCCACCTGGATCTCCACCCCTTCCGTGCCGGAACTGGAGATTGCGATCGTCCCGACCCGCCACACGCGGTTCCAGAAAGTCTGGTCGATCTGGATGTTGCGAATGGCGTCGTGGAGCACCTCGCTCGTGGCCTTGGCGAAGATGCCGCGCCGCTCGATGCTCCGCTTGTTGGAGATCTCCAGGGCCGAGCCCATCGTCTTGACTTTCCAGACAGCGAGCACGCCTGAGCAGGCGAGCGCTGCCGCGATTCCTGGCCAGAGCATCCACTTCGCCAGGTGCCCGGTGCCCGAGGCGAGCACGATCACGGTGATGCCGGCAAGCACCCCGGCGGCCAGGGTCAGAAACGTCGCCGGGCGCGCGCGGAGCATCGCGGGTCGCACCTTGAGCACGGGGACTTCGGGCCCATGATCGGGGGGGTACCCCGCCGCCTCGGCCCGCCCGGGCTTCTTGCCCGGCGAACTCACCACGCCGACCGGCGCCGCTGTTCGAGCCTCCGGCACGAGGTTCACGTCGCCGCAGTGCGGGCACTCGACCTTCTTGCCCGCGAGTTCATCGTCCACCTCAAGGGGCTTGTCGCAACGATCGCACTTCAGGTAGATCATGCCTTCAGGGTAGCGTCCCGCACGGTTCCTATACTCGCGCCCCCATGCGCATCGTGCTCGTGAACTGGGCGAAGATCTGGCACGGCGCGACCCGCGGCGGGGGCGTCAACGGCTATTGCCAGAGCCTCGCGCTCGAACTTGCACAGCGCGGACATGACGTGGTCAGCCTGAACTCCGGCGTCACCCGGGTCAAGACCGCGGACGATCAGCCTCGCATGTTCGTGCGGCGCCACCCGGACTGGTCCGGCATCCGGGTGTTCGAGATCGTGGGTTCGCCGGTGCGAGCGCCGTCCAAGCTCCAGTTCGACCGGCCGAGCGCCGAGATCTCCGCGCCGAAGCTCGAAGCGATCGTGGCGGGCTTCCTGGCCGGACTGCGTCCCGACGTGGTTCATGTCCACAGCCTGGAGGGCCTGAGCGCCGGGTGCATCGGGGCTGCGAAGGCCTCGGGCGCTTCGGTGCTGTTCAGCCTGCACAACTACCACACCATCTGTCCGCAGGTTTACCTGATGAAAGGGCGGAGGCTCGCCTGCCTTGACTTCGAGAACGGGCACGAGTGCGTGGGCTGCCCGACGCGGTTCGACGCGCCCACGGCCTCAGAGTCCCTTGCCGACCCGTTCGCGGTCCGGGAGCCCCGCGACATCGCCGAGCCGTGGCCCGGCCCGTCGCCGGACCCGCGCACCATCGCGCTGCCGGTGGTCGAAGCGCCCGCCGCCCGGCTCGACCCGACCGATCCCTTCAACCGCCCCGTCCTCAACATCCCTGCGCCAGAGCCACCAAGCGAGAAGCCGCCCAACGTCTACGCACGTCGGCGCGAGGCGATGGTGCGGGCGCTGAATCACTGCGACCGGGTGCTCGCGGTATCGCGGTTTGTGCTGGAGAAGTTCGAAGCCATGGGGGTTGAGCGCCCGCGACTTCAGCTCATGCCCATCGGCACGCGGATGGTCGAACTCGTCGAACGCAACCGGAGCGCCATCGCCCCGCCCCAGCCCATCGACCCGGACGCCCCCCGCCCGGCCCGAATCATCTTCATCGGGTACCACAACGCCTACAAGGGTCTGCCGCTGCTCGCCGACGCCCTTGATCTCTGCTCCCCGGAGATCCTGGGACGCATCCACCTCGGCATCCACGCCCTGGGCGGCGAGACCATCGAGCCCCGCTTCCGGCGCATCGAGTCACGCCTCGCCCGCCTCACGTTCACCGCGGGGTACGACTACCACGACATCCCCTTCCTCGTGGGCGGGGCCGATCTCGGTATCGTCCCCAGCGTGTGGTGGGACAACGGCCCACAGACCGTCTTCGAGTTCCTGGCCTGCCGCGTGCCGGTGCTGGGGGCCGAACTCGGCGGCATTCCCGACGCCGTGCGTCCTGGCGTCAACGGCATGCTCTTCCGGGGAAATGATGCCCGCGACCTGGCGCGCAGGATCGACGGGCTTATCCGCGACCCCGTGGCCCTGGCCCGGCTGCGCGCGGGCGTGACGCCGCCGAAGTCGATGGGTGCGCACGTGCGCGAGATCGAGACGTTGTACAAAGTCTGTCGCCTTTCCGGCTCAGGATGATCCGCCGCCAGCCTCGCCCGCCCCCCAACACCGCCCTCGCGCGTCTTGCCTCGCGGCCTGCACGAGCACGCAAGACTCAGGAACCTCGCCCCGTGCCCGATTCCTCCCCTACGGTCGTCGCGCTCATCGTGACCTGGAACCGCCGCGAGGCCGCGGCCGGCGTGCTGCGCGCCCTGGGGGCGCAGGCGGGGCACGGGGCGCGGGTCAGGGCGATCGTCGTGGACAACGCCTCGACCGACGGCACGCCGGAGTACCTTGCGGGGCACTTCACGATTGCCCGCGTCATCCGGAATGACACTGACCGGGCCGACCGCCCGGCATTCCACGCTGAAGAACCCGCCCCCCCCCCGGGGGTCCCGGGGACCGGGGCGCCGTTCGAGATGGTCCTTGTCCGAAACGCGCACAACCTGGGAGGTACGGGGGGCTTCAACACCGCGATGCGGGCGCTCCACCTCGGCGCGGCCTTCCCGGGCGAGGCGTCGCCCGCCTTCGCCTGGCTCCTCGATGACGATATCGACCTGCCCCCGGATGCGCTCGCGCGCCTGCTCGACGCCGCCCGGACGGACCCTCGCATCGCGCTGGTCGGCTCGCGCACTTGCGACCTGCACCGGCGCGAGCGCACCATCGAAACCACGATCTACATCGACCCCTCGGCCGGCATCATGCGCGACGACCCGCCGGAAGGCCACCCGGCGCGCGATGCACACCTCGCCTGGGCCCGGTCAACCGGGGGGGCGAAGGGAGGCAGCGGCTACACGGGCCTGCGCGATGTCGATGTCGTGAGCGCGTGCAGCATGCTCGCCCGCTGGGACGCCGTGCGTGACCAGGGCTTCTGGGATGACCGATTCTTCATCTACTGCGACGACGCCGACTGGTGCTGGCGCATGCGCCGGGCGGGCAGGCGCGTGGTACTGTGCCTCGACGCGGTGGTCTATCACACGCCCTGGTTCGCCAAGCTCACGCCCGCGCGCGCGTACTACGCCCAGCGCAACCTGCTGTGGATGCTCGCCACCAATCACCACGAACCGGCCTCGGTGGCGCGCCGGCGCATCGACGCCATCTGCCGGGAGGCCTGGCGCCACGCCCTGCGCCGAAGGCGCCTGCACGCCGAGGCGCTCCGTCGCGCGTGCGGCGACGCGGCACGCAACGTGAGCGGAAAGGCCCGCGGGCTTGACCCCTGCCCGGGTAATCTCGAACGGACGCTCGCGGACGCGCGGGCCGCGATCGTGGTGGTCCCCAACCAGGCAGCGCTCGATCAGTCACGGGCCCTCCGCGCCCGGATGAACGCGCAGGGCCCGAAGCGCTGGGTCGAGTTCATCTACAACGGGGTGCCCGGGGCCCACGACCCCGAACCCGGCGTCACGCGCGTGGTCCACTCGATGCGCGGACGCAGCCTCCTCCGGCGGCACCTCGGCTTGCTCCGGCTCTGGGGCGCGCCGGTCGTGGTTCTGGAGGGCGCGAGCGATGCCCCGCTGCTGACCGGCGGAGCCACGTTTCACGCAGGCGAGAAGGGCACGACGACCGAGCCCGGCGGCATCGTCTCGCTTGCAAGGTTCTGGCTCCGGCTTCGGCGCACCCGAAGGCTGGCCCGGGCATGGGCGGCTAGACTCGATGCCCCGGCCCGGACATGATCGCGCCGGCAAAGAAGGGCCCGTGGGTGTGACCAGCGCGTCGTATGGCATTGAGGTTCTCGCACCCCCCGGGTGGCGCCGCACACCCAGGCCCCTCACCATCGCCATTCTCGGGTGGGCCCACCTGCCGGCCCGAGAGCGCGAAGGCAGCGGGTACAACCTTGTCGCCGCCGAGTCCGCCTCCGGCCTCGCGATGTCCGGGCATCGCGTGGTCGCCCTTCGCAGCGGCATCGAATACTCACTGCGCCCCGGCATCCGCATTCGCAAGCGGGCTCGCTGGCGCGGCATCGATGTCTACCACCTCTCCAACAGCCCGAACCTCGCCCCCGGCCTCTTCAACTTCCTGAACCCGCGGGGCGACGTCAGCCGCCCGCGACAGACGCGGCTCATCCTTCGCTGGCTCGATTCCGTCAGCGCCGACATCGTCCACGTACACGCGCTCGAAGGCTACGGGATGGACCTCCTCAAGGCGATCCGGGAGAGCGGGCGAACCCTCGTGGTGACACCTCACAACTATTGGTTCGTGTGTTCGCAGGTAGACCTGCTCAGCCGCGAGACGCAGATCTGCATGAACTACGAGGGCGGCACGCGCTGCGTCGGGTGCCTCAAGCCCGCGAAGCCCTGGAAGGCTCGGCTCCGCCGGCGCGCAGACCAGACCTGTCTGCGGCTCTTGGGCCCGCATCTCGGGACGTGGGCCCGGCGGGTGATCAGCGAGCCGCGCCGCGTACTTGGCGAGATCTTCCGCGCACCGCCGCGCGCCGAAGACGACCAGCTCGACCCCGAACTCGCGCGGGGCATCGACCCGGGGTCCGACACGCCCGCGCCCGGATTCGTGGCAAGCGGCCCCGCGCTCGATAAACGTATCCCGATCATGGACATGGGGCGCAGTGAGCCCGACCAGAACGATCGCTTCCTGCAGGCCGACCATCACCTCACCGTGCTGAATGACTACGGACGTCGACGGATCGCGGGCATCGAAGCGCTGAATCATGCGCACGCCGTCACCCCGCCGGGGCAGTTCTGCGCCGATCTCCATCTGCGGATGGGCGTGAACCCCGAACGGCTGCGCGTGGTGCGCCTCGGCCTGCCGCACCTCGACCGGATGTACCGTGTCGCGGCGCGAAGTGCGTGGTACGACGCGCGCCCGTGGAGCGCCGAATCCGCCACCCGTCCCCTCCGGTTCGCGTTCTTCGGCACGGTTCGTCACAACAAGGGCATTGAAATACTGGTCCGCGCGGTCCTGGCCCTCCCCACGGAAGTTCGGCGCCGCTGCCATTTCGTGATCCGTGCCGCTCTCGGAGACTGGCTCCACCGGCGCCGGCTGGCCCACCTGCCCGAGGTTTCGTTTCTCGGCGGCTACGACTTCGGCCAGTTGCTCACCGCTTCGGGTGAGTTTGACGTGGGCATCCTGCCCGCGATCTGGTTTGAGAACTCCCCGGTGGTGCTGCTGGAGTATCTCTCCGCCGGAAAGTTCGTGCTCGCCTCGCGCCTCGGCGGCACCCCCGAGTGGGTGGTGGAGCCGGGCTCGCCCGGGGCGCGTGCCAATGGCGGCCTCGGCAACGGCCTCATGTTCCCCGGCGGCTCGTGGGAAGCACTCGCCGCCCACATCGAGTCGCTGGTCCTGGGTCGCGTGACGATCCCCTCGGCGCGGGAGGTTCACGCGGTCAGCCGACTGCGCGGATACCCGGCGCACGTCGCCGAACTCGACGGCCTGTACCAGAGGCTTCACCAGCCGGATCGCGTCGATCCCCCCGCACCTTCGCGTTGACAAGGGGAAACCCACGGACCGTCCGCCGGAGCGCTGGAACCTCCGGCCCGCTTGCCGTTAGACTGCCCGGTCGCCGCGCTCGGGCGGCACGGGAGCCCAACATGAAGGTCAGTCTGTCGTGCGCGGGGTTGTTGGCGATGGTGTGCGGCGGCGTCGCGTCCGCACAGGGCATCGGGTTTCCCGAGTACCCCTCGATCAGCCCCGACGGGTCCATCGTGGTCTTCACCTGGGCCGAAGATCTGTGGGCCGTGCCCCGCGCCGGCGGGGCTGCCGTCTGCCTGACTTCGCACCCCGCAACTGAGCGCGTGAGCGCCTTCAGCCCCGACGGCGCGACGCTCGCGTTCGAGTCGGACCGCAACGGCGCGCGAAACCTCCACGTCATGCCCATCGCGCTCCAGGGCGGACTTATCACCGTGGGCGAGGTTCGCCCCGTCACGGCCATCGACCGCCCGCAGACGCTGACCGGCTGGTCGCACGATGGGCAGTGGCTGCTGTTCACCGGCCAACTCGAACCCAGCATGTACCGGGGCGCGCACATGTACCGCGCCCCGCTCGCGGGCGGGCCCATCGAACGCCTGACTCCGGCCTTCGGGTACGCCGCGCATGCGATGCCGGACGGCGCCGGGTATGTCTTCACGCGCGGCGGCAACGAGTGGGAACGCCCGGGGTACAACGGTTCCGCCGACCGGGACGTCTGGCGATTCACAACGGGCGATGGCCAGTTCACCCAGGTTTCGACGCCTGACTGCAACGATGGCGAGGGATACCAGCTTCCCGACGGCTCGATCGTCTTTCTCTCCGCACGCGATGGCCAGAACAACCTCTATCGCCTCGCCCCCGGCGCGACGGACCCCGGCACCCCGGAAGGCCCGGGCATTTCGCGCCTGACCGTGTTCAAGCCCGCCCCTGGCGAGACCACGATCGCGAGCGGCGTACGCGATTTCTCGGTCTCGCCCTCGGGCCAGGCCGCGGTCTTCTGCGTGTGGGACTCGATCTACACCCTCGACCTCTCCGTGGCGGGTGCGATGCCGCAGAAGATCGAGCTGCACCCGAGCGCGGACACGCAGACGCCCGACCTGACGCGCATCAATATCGGCAATCTCGCCTCTGAGGTCGCGCTGAGCCCGGACGGCAAGACCGTCGCACTGATTGCGCGCGGGGAGGTCTTCGTCCGCAGCGTCGAGGAGAATCGCCCCACGCGGCGCGTCACGACTACCTACGGGCGCGAAAGCGACCTCACCTGGTCACCCGATGGCTCGACTCTCTACTTCACCAGCGACGAGAGCGGCACGCAGGGCATCTACCAGGCCAAGGTCGCCCTCTCGCGCGAGGATCTTGACCCCAAGAAGCCTGAACCTCCCGCCGCCGAGGAGCCCAAGCCGGAGCAGGGGGCTCCGGCACCCTCCGGCGACGCCGCCGCGATCGCGGGCACTTGGAACTGCGTCGCGCGGGGCGGCCCGCCCCTTCCCCCCGACGGCGCGCCGTTCACCCTGACCCTGAAGGCCGAGGGTGGGAGCATCTCCGGGACCGTGGACGCACCGGGGTTCGGCAGCGCACCGATCAACGGGGCAAGCTACGACGCCGCCGGCAAGAAACTGACGTTTACCATCACGCTCGCCGGTAATGAAGCGCAGTGCGCGCTCATGTTCGAGGGTGCAAGCCTCTCGGGCACCATCACGGTCCAGACCGCGAGCTTCCAGATCAGCGGCACGCGCGCCGGTGGCGGCGAACTGGCGTTTGACGGTTTCGGCCGGCGGGAGGACCAGTGCCGACCCGCCGACGGCGACGGTCGTCGCGCCGGAAGCCCGCCCGACAGCGAACCGGAGGGCACAGACAGCGCGCCCGACGTTCAGCCCGCCAACCCGGAACCGGCCAAGCCCGCCGAGGAGAAGCCCAAGAGCCCGCCCAAGCCCGACCTCGGCAAACGCTGGGCGGAGTCCATCACGTTCGAGGTTTCGCCGTTCGTCGATACCGACGCCAACGAGCGCGCCCCCCGAATCTCCGCCGACGGACGTCACATGATCTACATCCGCGGCTACGGCGATGCCGTGCTTCGTCACCTCGGCACGGGTGACGAGCGCGTCGTGCTGAGCGGCTGGGACGAGCCCGAGATCGTGTGGGCGGGCGACTCGCGCCACGTGTTCTACGCGGTGCAGGACCTTGATTTCAACTCCGACGTCTGGGTGCTGGATGCCCTGGACGAGGCAGCCAAGCCCGTCAACATCACCCGTCACCCCGACCTCGACTTTGCGCCGCGCGTAAGCGCTGACGGCAAGGTGCTCGTCTTTCTCTCCGACCGGCAGGGCGAGAACTTCGATTTCAATGTGTGGTGGGTGTATCTTGACAAATCTCTCGAAGGGCTCGACGCCTACGACCTCGCGGAGCACTTCAAGAAGTCCGGCGAAGAGGCGAAGAAGGCCAAGCCGATCGACCCCGTCGATTTCGCGGCCGCGTGGACCCCGCCCGAGGGCCAGCGCTACGACACCGACGATGCATACCTGCGCGCCCGGCGCATCACCTCGTTCCCCGGGTCGCAAGGTTCACTGCTGCTCTCACCCGCGGGCGACCGAGTCGTGTTCTCCGGCAGCATCGACGGGGCGTTCGGCCTCTTCTCCATCGATTACAAAGGGGGCGACCGCAAGAGCGTGACCACCGGCGCCGCCGGTGACGTACGCCTCACCCCCAAGGGAGACATGGTCACGTTCGTCTCCGGCGGTCAGGGCCGGGCGGCGGGCATCGCGGGCGGACGGGCCGAGACCTACGCCATCGCCGGCACCATCGACATCGAGACATCGCGCCAGCAGCGCCAGAAGTTCCTGGAGGCGGCACGCATCCTCGAAACCCGGTTCTACGAAGGCTCGCTCAACGGCCTCGACTGGCCCGCAACCGTGATCCGCTACGCCGCCCTCGCCTCGCAGACCCGCACCGGCGCCGCGTTCAACCGCATCGCCCGCATGCTCATGGGCGAGCTCGACGGCAGCCACCTCGGCATTTCTGGGGGCGACGGCGACGGGTTCAGCGCTCCCGCGCTTGACACCGGCTACCTCGGGGTGGATGTCACCTCCGTCCCCGGCGGCTACCGCGTCGATGCGATTCTGGAGGGCTCGCCCGCCCAGCGGAACAAGACGCCTCTCCTCGTCGGCGACATCATTGCGGGGGTGGACGGTCGCCCCGTTGCCGCCGGGCCCGAAGCGCTGCCTGCCTTGGACATCCGCGAGGCCATGAACGGAACCGGCGGGCGCGAAGTGCTGCTGGACATTCGGCGGGCGAGCGAGCCCGAACGCACACGCCTGCTCATCACGCCAGTGGGCTACGGCACGATCGCCGGCCTCGGCTACGACGCTGAACTCAAGCGTCGGCGCGAACTCGTCGACCGCCTCAGCGACGGACGCATCGGCTACCTGCACATCCGGAGCATGAGCGAACCATCCACCCGCGAGTTCGAACGTGACCTCTTCGCCGCTGCCGACGGCAAGATCGGGCTGCTGATCGACGTGCGCGACAACGGGGGCGGCTCGACGGCCGACATCCTGCTCGCGTCCCTCACCGCGCCGATGCACGCATTCACGGTGCCGCGCGGGGCCAGGAAGGAAGACGCCTTCCCCAACGCCTATCCCCGTGACCGGCGCCTCATCTACCCCTACCAGCGTCCCATCACCGTGCTTATCAACGAGAACTCCTACAGCAACGCCGAGATCTTCGCCCACGCGATCCGCACTATCGGGCGCGGCAAGCTCGCGGGCACCGAAACCTTCGGCGCGGTCATTTCAACCGGCGCCGCAGGGCTCATCGACGGTTCCAGCGTTCGTACACCCTTCCGGGGCTGGTACCTGCCCGACGGCACCGACATGGAAGAGTTCGGCGCGCCTCCGGACATCAACGTGCCGCAGTTGCCGCAGGATGAAGCCGCCGGGCGCGACCGGCAGATCGAGGAGGCCGTGGCGGAACTGCTGGAGCGCGCCGCGGCGTCGCCGGATGGGCTCTGGAAGCCGGGGCGGTAAGCGAGGCGTCAATGTGCGGGCGACTGTTCGACGGTACCGTGAGGCCGTCTGATCGCGGCCCAGATAGTCGCAACGTGGAGCGAGGCGAACGTCGCCACAATAGCTATTGACGCCGCGCGCGCCGAACCCGTGATCCCGCCCACCCACCGTTCGACCGTGCCGCCCATGCAGCCGCAGCCTGAGGCTTCGAGCACAGGTGCCGGTACGCTGACGATGTAGACTGCAAAGCCGCACAGGAGAAGCAGCCCGAATGAACATCCGAGTATGCCACGCAGGCCCGGCTTACCCGTCAATGTCACAATCGCCACCGCGCAGATGCACTCGATAATTGGGACGATCCAGGAAAGCCCCACAACGAGTGACGCTGGAAAAACAGCGTGCTGAGCGAGTGTCGTTTGAGACGCCGCGATGCTCGCCAGCTTCATCACCGCCGCGTAGAGCCACATCGCCGCCACGAGGAACATCAGCGGTTCGGCGATCCGCGACCTGCGGGTGCGTCCTGTCGCGAGTTGCCGGGCTGGCGCGCGGGTTCGGGTCACGGCATTCGCCTCCGGTACCAGACCGCGACTCCCAACGCCAGGCACGTCACGCCGCCCGCGAGCAGCCACCCACGCAGCTGTCCACCTCTCG
>JADLCM010000056.1 GCA_020847175.1 Phycisphaerales bacterium | reverse complement strand
TGCATGTCAAACCCAGGTAAGGTTCTTCGCGTTGCCTCGAATTAAGCAACATGCTCCACCGCTTGTGTGAGCCCCCGTCAATTCCTTTGAGTTTTAGCCTTGCGACCGTACTCCCCAGGCGGCGCACTTATCAGTTTTCCTACGACCGAAACAACGTGAGAGTTGCTCCGATCCAGTGCGCATCGTTTACGGCGTGGACTACCAGGGTATCTAATCCTGTTTGCTCCCCACGCTTTCGTGCCTCAGCGTCAGGTCAGGCCCAGCGGACCGTCTTCACCACGGGCGTTCCTATCGATCTCTGCGCATTTCACCGCTCCACCGATAGTTCCGTCCGCCTCTACCTGCCTCAAGACCCGCAGTCCACCCTGCAATTCCCCGGTTGAGCCGAGGGATTTCACAAAGTGCTTGCGGGCCCGCCTACGCACCCTTTAAGCCCAGTGATTCCGATTAACGCTCGTGGCCTCTGTATTACCGCGACTGCTGGCACAGAGTTAGTCGCCACTTCCTCTGGGGACGATCATTGTTTCTATCCCCTGACAGTGGTTTACATACCGAAGGCACTTCATCCCACACGCGGCATTGCTCCGTCAGGCTTGCGCCCATTGCGGAAGATTCGTCGCTGCAGCCTCCCGTAGGAGTCCGGGCAGTGTCTCAGTCCCGATGTGGCGGGTCGTGCTCTCACACCCGCTACCCGTCTTCGGCTTGGTGGGCCATTACCCCGCCAACTACCTGATAGGTCAATCGCCGCTCCCAAGGCGCCAAAGCTTTGCTCCGGAGAGAACATACGGTATTACCGGCAGTTTCCCACCGCTATCCCGTACCTCGGGGCACGTACGATTGGATTACTCACCCTTCCGCCGCTGGTCCTTGCGGACCCGCTCGACTTGCATGCTTTAACCATGCCGCCAGCGTTCAATCTGAGCCAGGATCAAACTCTTCAATTGATTTTCCGTGTACCGGCACGCCGGAAGGCCGAAGCCGCCCGGCGAACCGGAAAAAATCACGAAGACTGACCCAGCAAACCCGTGTTCTTCCCATCCTCCCCTTGCGGGGGCTCAGGGCACGGGCCGGTCTTCGACAGGCCCCGGAGGGCCTGCCGCGTCGGTCGGGCTACGACCGACGAAATGGCTGATTCTCAATCCTTCACCCGCTTCTCTCCGAATCCCTCACGGGACCATCAATCCGCGGGTGACGGGTTCACTTCGATATCTCAAAGTGAGCATGCACGAGAATGCAGCGCCAAGGGCTGTGACCCCCCTGGCCGCTTTTCAAAACAGAGACCGGCTTGCGAAGCCGCGCGTGCTGCGCTGCCTCTGCTTCGCATTCTCGCGTTCCACCCAACTGTTCACTTTTCAAGGTAATTCGGGCGAAATCTCGCCCCGGCTCGTGGCCCCGGCTTTCGCCGCGCCTCGTTTCAGAGGCAGGGGATATCGTACGACCCACCCTTCGCCGGTCAACTCCAACCAATCAGTTTTTTGTGCTTCCGTCCTCGAGCGCCCGCCGTCGCGCAATCATCGCGCCCCCTCGCGCTCCGTCACACCCATGGTGGCCACCCACACCCGCGCCGGCGCAGCCCCGGCCCGGCGTGCCCCCGCACGCAGACCGCGGCAGGCCGCCCGGAGTGTCGCCCCGGTTGTCCGCACATCATCCACCACGATCACCACCCCGCACCCGATGCCCGCTTCTCCCCAGCCCCGGGTGCCGCGCCACACACCGCGCCGTATGCCCATCCACCACCCGCGCCGGGGACGGAACGCCCCCGCGGCGAGCCGGGCCCGCTCCGAGGCGCTCGCCCCCGTCTGGGCCGCGGGCTTCACCCGGCGCAGGGGCCTGACCACGCGACCTCCGAGCGCTCGGGCAACGCTTCGCGATAATACTAAAGTATGATCCATCCCGCGCTCCAGCCGGCGCGCGGTTGTCGTGGGCACCGGCACGACCCAGTACGGCCCCGGGAGCCTCGCCTCGCGAAGTGCCTCCGCGATGACCCTTCCGAGGCGCCTGCCGAGTTCGGTCTGCAAGCGGTGCCAACCGCCGAACTTGGCGAGGTGGATGCACTCGCGGAGCGTCCCTTCGTATGAGCCCAGACGGACCGCACGCGACCAAGGCAGACGCACATCGCGGCAGTCGCGGCACCCGTCGGCGTCCGCCTCGAACGGGCCGACTGAGCCGCCGCAACGGGGGCAATAGGAGCCCGGAGACTCCGGTTTGAGTTCCCCGAGGCTCTCGCGCCAGGCAACCGGGGCCGCGGTGCGGGCAAGCCAGACTTCTTCACATGCGTGAAGCCAGCGCGTCCAAGGGCGCGGCGGGCGGGCAGCCGGAACGAGCCCGGACTTCGTCGGAGCGTCCGCGGGGGTGGCGGCGCCTGGAGGGTGCCAATCCGGAGAATCCCCATGATCCGGGGGGCGATTCGCGTCTGGCGAGCGGGGCGGCCAGGAGAACCCTTGCGTGGGTGTGGGTGGTTTGGCGTCGGGCATCACGCGGGGTTCCTCGCGGGCCGATATCAGGACCGGAGGCCCCGATGCTCAAAGTTCCGATCGTGCAGGCCCGCGCGGGAATGGTACTGGCGACGCCCATCATGCACCCGGTCAAGCCGGAAATGGTGCTGCTGCGCTCGGGCTTCAAGCTTGGGGCGCGGGAGATTGAAAAGCTCGCGGAGATGCGGGTGCGCGAGCTCTGGGTGAAGTTCCCCGGCCTCGAGTTCGTCTCGGGGTATTTCTCCAGCGAAGTGCAGGCCGCGCAGCGCGACATCACGGCCCACCTGAGCAAGGCCTTTGACATGGCGGTCCGGGAGGCCGACCCCGACCTCCAGTACCACGAGTACCGCAGTTCGGTCGCGGCCCTGCTCGATGCGCTCTCGCGGTGTCCGCAGGCGCGGGTGTTCATGCAGGAGCTTGCCGAAGCGAAGCGACCCGGCATGCGTCACGGCACGACGGTGTGCCTGCTCAGCATGTTGCTCGGGCTCAAGCTCGACTTCTACATGGAGCACGAGCGAACCCGGCTCACGAGCGCGCAGGCCCGCGACACGACGCCCCTGGGCGTCGGCGCCCTCCTGCACGACATCGGCATGACGCGGATCGAGGCCCGGGTGCTGGAGGATTTCAGGGTCACGCAGGACGTGAGCGATACGCGCTGGCAGCAGCACGTGCTGATCGGCTACGGCATGGTCAACAAGGTGCTTGAGCCCTCCGCCGCGAACATCGTGCTGCACCACCACCAGCGGATGGACGGCACGGGCTTTCCGGCGAAGGGCGTCTCGGCCCGTGAGGGTGAAGGTCTGCGCGGCAGCGACATTCACATCTTCTCGCGGATCGTCTTCGCCGCGGACCTCTTCGATCGCCTGCGTCACGGCCCGGGGGCGGACGACCCGTCGGTGCCGGTGACGCCTCGTCCGGCGGTGCGGGTCCTCTCGCGGCTTCGCCAGAACCCCTTCAAGCAGTGGGTGGACCCCATGGTGATGCGGGCGCTGATGAGCGTGGTGCCGGCGTATGCCCCGGGGTCGCTGGTGAAACTGAGCGACGGGCGTGTCGGGGCGGTCGCCTCGTGGGACCACGCCAAGCCGTGCAGACCCAGCGTGTTCGTGTTCAAGGATGGCGAAGCGAGCCTGGACCGGGCCGACGCGCGAGGCGAGCGGGTTGATCTCACCCGCGAACCATCCCTCAGTATCATCGAAGCGGAGGGGCAGGACGTATCGCGCGATAACTTCGACCCGGCACCCGGCGAGTTCGACCTTGAGGCCGTTGCCAAATCGATGGCGAACCGGGCGGATGACCTGTCAAGAGGGATGAGAAAGGTCGGTTAGAATATTGCGCCAAAGGGTCGCTTCCGACGGCGCGGGGTTCTCTTGGGCTCGGGTTTGGCGGTCTGCAACCGATCGTGAAGCCGGCAATAGTCAATGGGGCTCGGGCGTTGATCCGAAGAGCCCAGGCATCAGCCGGGGTATCGAAGCGCGCACAACGGCCGGCTCCAGGGGTTGTCCACATGAACAAGACGGCGGTGATTGCAATCGCGGCGGGCGTGGGCGTGGCGGGCACGCTGGCGATGGTCTTCGCGGGCGGGTCGAGCCCGGCTCCGCAGAGCCTTGAACCCGCGCCCGCGAAGCCGGAGCCTGTCCTGGCGCAGTCCGAACCACTGGCCATTGTGATGCCCGAGGCGGAGCCCGAGGGGCCGCGGGGAGAAGACGGGCGGCGCGGGGAGTGGGGCGGGCGCGACGGCTTCGGCGGGCGCCGGGGCGAGTGGAACAGCCCCGAAGCGCGTCAGCGCATGGAAGAATGGCTCGCGAAGCTTTCACCCGAGGAGCGCGCCGCGGCCGAGAAGCGCATGGCGGACATGCAGAAGGCGATGCTGGCGCGCTTCGACCGGGACGGCGACGGCGTGGTGAGTGACGCAGAGCGTGAAGAGGCCCGCAAGGAGCGCGAGCAGCGCGACGCCCAGCGCCGCGCCGAGATGCGTTCGCGCGCGGAATCGCTCTGGGGCGGGCCGGTGCCGCTGAGCGATCGTGAACTCCAGGCGGCGGGCCGGATGTTCATGGAGCGCATGAGCGAGGCCAACGGCGAAGAGATGCGCAGCATGTGGCGCAACGCCGACGCCGACGGCGACGGCAACGTCACCGACGCGGAGCAGCAGGCGGTCAGGGCCCGCTTCGAGACCCTGATGAACGAACAGATGGCGCGCATGCAGCAGGACCTGTACGCGCGGTTCGACGCCGACGGCGACGGGGCGCTCAGCGACAGCGAACGCGACACCGCGGCCGAGGGCGTGCGGGCCGACATCCGCGATGCGGGGGCCATGCGTTCCTTCGATGCGAACCGGGACGGGCACATCGACGAGAGCGAACTCGACGCGTTCACCAACTCGTTTGATTCCTCCGACCGGCGCGCCGACCTGAACCGCGACGGGACCATCGATTCAACCGATTTTGATCGGTTCATCCAGATGCTGCAACGGCGGTAGACCGGGCCGGCGGCGCGCGGGCGGCTACCGTCCGTCCATGACCTCGCGCTGCCCGTGGGCCCGCACGGCACTCGACATCGCCTACCACGACACCGAGTGGGGCGTGCCCTCGCGCGATGAGCGGCATCTCTTCGAGATGATCTGCCTCGAGGGGGCGCAGGCCGGGCTCTCGTGGTCCACCATCCTCGCCAAGCGAGAGAACTACCGGCGGCTCTTCGCGGATTTTGAACCTGCGAAGGTCGCCCATTTCACCCCGGCGCGGGTCGAGAGGCTCTTGAGCGACCCCGGCATCGTGCGCCACCGGGGCAAGATCGAGGGCTGCATCGCCAACGCCCGGGCGGTGCGCGCCTTCCGCACGGCCAACCCCGAGCCCGGCGCGTTCGCGTCGATGCTCTGGGCCTTCGTCGGCGGCGCAGCGCGATCGGAGCCGCGCCCGACGATGAAGCACGTGCCGAGCGTGACCCCCGAAAGCACGGCGATGAGCAGAGCGCTGCGGAAACTCGGGTTCACGTTTGTCGGGCCGACCACCTGCTACGCCTTCATGCAGGCGGTCGGCATGGTGAACGACCACCTCGACACATGCCCCAGAAAGCGAGCGTGCGGGGGCGGGTCACGGGGCGCCGGCGGAAAGAACCCCGGCGCGGGCGACCTTCATTGCGAACCAGTCTCATTTGGCATACCCTCCCGGCGTTCCTGCGAGGGATGCTCCCGCATGGTCATTCCGGATTCAGAAGTCTGCTGTGCCGGCCTGTCACCCGGGACGCCGCGCGGGCGTGCGGTATCGGTGACCACACTGCTGCGAGGGCAGTGCGCGGTGCTGGTCGAGACAGACCTTGAACCGGGCGAGGCGGCGATGCTTCGGGCGATGGGCTTGCGCCCCCGCGTGCGTCTCAAGCTGTGTCAACTCGGCGAGCCTTGCATCGTGGAAGTCTGCTGCGGGCCCGGGGTGGGCTCGCGCATTGCGCTGCACCGGGCATTGGCCGAGCGGGTCAGGGTGGCGCCCCTGGAGCCTGGCGGAGCGGGGACATGAGCCCGATCGAGGTCAGCGCTGCGCCGCGAACGGATCAGGCAGACCGCGACACCCATCGGGCGGCGGACGGCGCCCGCGGCGACCTGCCGCTGCGGGTCGTGCTGGTGGGCAACCCGAACACGGGAAAGACGACGCTGTTCAATCGCCTGTGCGGCGTGCGCCACAAGACGAGCAACTTTCCGGGCACGACGCAGGAAGCGCGCCGGGGAACACTGCCGGGTGCGGACCGGGCGATTCACCTGGTCGATCTGCCGGGCGCTTATTCGCTTGAACTGCACGGGAGCGAGTCAACGGTAGTTCGGCGCGTGCTGGCCGGGGATCTCGCGCCCCCGGGCGAGCCGCTCGCCGCGCCCGACGCGGTGTGCGTGGTGCTCGATGCGACCAACCTGCCCCGCGGCCTGATGGTGCTGGGCGAGGCGCTGCGCCGGCGCTTGCCGACCGTGGTGGCGATCAATCTGGTTGACGCGGCGCGCCGCAGGGGCATCCGGGGTGATGAGCGCCGGCTGGAAGAGATCCTGGGGTGCCCCGTCGTGGTGTGTAGCGCCCGCACCGGCGAGGGGCTTGAGGCGCTGCGCGGGGCGCTGGGGCGCGCCCGCATCCCCGTCGCGGGCCCGCGCGCCGGGCAGGAGGCCCTGGAGCACTGGGCGGACGAACTCGCCTCGGAGATCTTCTCCGGCAGGGCGGCGGACCCCGGCGCAACCCTCACCGATCACGCCGACCGGGCGTTCACGCACCCGGTGCTGGGGCTGATCCTCTTCGCGGCGGTAATGACCGGTCTCTTCTGGGCGATCTTCAGGCTCGCGACCTACCCGATGGACTGGATCGAGGCCGGCTTCGGGTGGGCGGGCGAGCGGGTGGCCGGGGTGCTGGGCGATGGAGTTCTGTCGGACCTGCTCGTGGGGGGGGTGCTCTCCGGGGTGGGCGCGACACTGGTCTTCCTGCCGCAGATCTGCCTGCTGTTCTTCATCATCGCGCTGCTCGAAGACACGGGGTACCTGGCGCGGGCGGCGTTCGTGATGGACCGGCTGATGCGGCCCTTCGGGTTGAGCGGGCATGCGTTCGTGCCCTTGCTGAGTTCGCACGCCTGCGCGCTTCCCGGGATCATGGCGGCGCGGGCGATCCCGGATCGGCGCGACCGGCTGGCGACGATCCTGGTGGCGCCGTTCATGTCGTGCTCGGCGCGCATCCCCGTGTACGTGCTGCTGGTGGGCCTGCTCTTTCCGGGCCGCCCCGGGGTGCAGGCGCTGGCGTTCACGGGGTGCTACGTGCTGGGGGCGTGCGCGGGGCTGGTGAGCGCGCTGGTCGCGCGCCGGACGATCCTGCGCGGGCCATCGCGCCCGATGGTGATGGAGTTGCCCACGTATCGACGCCCGAGCACACGCACCGCGGCGCTCACTGCGCTCGACCGGGGCATGATCTTCCTGCGCAAGGCGGGGACCGTGATCCTGGCCATTTCCATCGTCCTGTGGTGGCTCAGCACCTACCCCAGGTCGGGGCCCACGCCGGAGGCCGAGGCGCTCCGGGCGCAGGCGGCGGCGCTCGACCCGGGGCCAGTGGATGCGCCTGGCACGCCCACGGACGAGCCGGCGACGCCGGGTGACCTCCTCGCCGAGGCGGACGCGATCGACGCGGCGCACGGCGCCCGGCGGACATTCATCGCGCGCCTGGGGTCGGCCGTGGAGCCGGTGTTCGCCCCCCTGGGCTACGACAGGCAGCTTTCGGTGGGGGTGCTGGCGAGTTTCGCGGCCCGCGAGGTGTTTGTCTCGACCATGTCGGTGATGGTCACGGGCGAAGAGGGCGACGCGGCCGAGGGCACGCGGGCGGCGCTGGCGAAGGCGAAACGCGACGACGGCTCGCCGCTCTTCACGTGGGCGGTTTCGTGGTCGCTGCTTGTGTACTACGTGCTGGCGATGCAGTGCCTGCCGACCCTGGCGGTGACGGCCCGCGAGGCGGGGGGCGCGAAGTGGGCGTTCATCCAGCTCGGGTGGATGTCGCTGCTGGCGTATGTCGGGGCGTTCGCCGTGTTCCAGGTCGCGGGGTAAGTTCGCGGCGAGCGGCATCGGCGCGCCCGCGGCGTGCACACGGGAGCCAGGTCAACTCTTGGACGGCGGCCGCCCTTCGATGGTGAGGGTGGCGCGTCGGCCCTTGGACCTCCGCCCCTTCCTGGGGATCACGGTGCCGAGGAATCCGCGGAGGAGCCACCACGCCGCCCCGAGGGCGAGGGCGGAGGCGACCCAGAACTGCCAGTCGTGGAGGGGAAAGGGCATGGCTAAACATCCCGCGGCGGGGGCGGGCTCAGCCCCGCACCGGGCCACCTCGTCTTGAGTTCATGTTCCACCTTGAGCAGGTCGAGCACCTTTCCCACGATGAAGTCCACGATCTCGCCGACGCCGGCCGGGTGCAGGTAGAAGCCCGGGTTGGTCGGGCAGATGGTCGCGCCCGCGAGGGCGAGCGAACGCATGTTCTCGATATCGACCAGGCTCAGCGGCGTCTCGCGGTGGCAGACGATGAGCGGGCGACGCTCCTTGAGCGCCACCATCGCGGCGCGGCAGAGGAGGTTGCTCCCGCTGCCCGACGCCATGGCGCCGAGGCTGGCGCTGGAGCAGGGGAGCACCACCATCCCGTCGTGCAGGAAGCTCCCGCTGGCGATCACGGCGCCGACATCCTTGTGGGGGTGAACGAACAGGCGGAAGTCGTCGGCGAGCGGGGTGAGGTGGGGAAGGAGGTGGGGGAGGTCGAGCGCGCGGACGCCGGCTTCATCGCCGAGGAGACGCCGGCCGTATTCGCTGACCACAAGATGCACCTCGTGGCCGCGCGTGAGGAGTTGTTCGAGGAGGCGCAGCGCATAGGCGGCCCCGGAGGCGCCCGAGATGCCGAGCACGAAGCGGCGCGGGGCGGTCATGCGGGAGCGTAGGGAGAGGCGAGGCGGCGCGGAACCCGCCGAATCGACCCTCCCGCGCGGGCGGGCGCGGGGATCAGGTCGTGATGCGGTCCACGGCCCGCTTGGCGACGAGGCCGACGATGCCGAGCACCGCCACGCTTGCGCCGATGGCGACGTAGACCACCCACTGCGGGCGTGCATTGGCGATGCTCTCGCGCGAGAGTTCGCCCTTGATGAGGCTGGCGATGAAGACCGCGATGCCGGTGCGCGGGGCCATGCCGATGAGCGTGCCGATGGCGAAGGGCACGCGAGGCACCTTGACCGCCGCCATGATGAGGTTCGTGAGGGCGAAGGGAGAGTTGGGCGGGATGCGCAGGAGGGTGACCATGCCCAGGGTCTTCCAGAACCGAGCGCCCTCGCCGTCGGCGACCAGCGCATCGCGCACGGCGATCCACTTGGGGTGCTCCTTGAGGAGTTTCATGGCCCGTTCGCGCGAGGCGGCGCGGGCGATGTCGTAGCCCAGCAGCGAGGCCCCGAAGAATCCGAGCAGAGCCGCGGGGAACCCCGCCGCGAACCCGAAGGCCCACCCGCCGAGGATGGACTGGGCGTAGGTGGGAAGGAGGGCGAGGCCGGCGAGCAGCATGAAGCAGGCGACATAGATGACGAAGCCGATTTCTTTGTGCCCGGCGAGCCAAGTGCCGATGGCGCCGATGTTCATGAGGAGCACGATGCCGCCGAGGGCGGGCATGACTCCCGCCACGATGGCCAGAATGCCGGCGGGACCGAGACGCTTGAAGACCTGAACGACCGAAACTTCGGGCTCGCCCTGTGAACCCGCCGCGGGAGACTCGGCGGCGTTGATTTCGGTTGGAAAAGTCGTGTTTTCGGGGGGTTGGGTCACGCGTCGAGGGTAGCGGCGCCGCGCAACACTCGCGAGCGTGCCCGCAGAGATGGAGGGCGACGCCCGCCGGTGAAGATCAGGTCGGTTCTCCGTGACAGACCGATGCACTTGGCGGCAATGAAGCCTCGATCAAGGCAGACCCGTCACCTGCCCTCGACCCTGTTCATCGAGTGTGACGGTCAGGCCGGGTCCCAGTTTGCCGGTCACCTCGTCGACACACGACAGCGTGATGACAGGGCGGCCCGTCTTTGGGTCGAAGCCGATGCGGACACTCGAACCGGGCACGGCACCGTTCAACGTGAGAGACGGGTCACCCGGATTCCTCTCGTCGAGTGTGGCGATATGCCCACCCGACTCGTCCGTGAGGGATGCGTAGATTCCCGTGCCTGTTCCGAGTTCTCCGGTCACGAACAGGCGCGACTTTCCCGGACCCTCAATCTGCAGGTTGCTGGTGCTCAGCCGACGAGCCGACAGCGGCAGCCCCGAGTAGGCCCATAGATTCACGAGCGCATAGAGCGCGCCGAACACAGACAGGGGCCAGGCGACCAGCAACCACTTCAGCGACACAACTCGAGGCGTGCTCATGGTGAACGAATCCTCCCTTCGCGATCCAGAATGCGCCAAGTCCAACGCGCGATGCACCGACCGATGGACAAGGCAGTGTGCGTCATCGCCACGGTCAGGGGCAAAATCCGAGTTGATCTGTTTCGCCCGTTGGACAGTTTTGTGCTCGATAGCTCAGACAGGCACAATAGCCGGCGTCGGCGTTCTCCTTGTCGAACGCGAGCTGCTGCTCGCACTCCCAAAGATTGATGGGGATAGGAGCGACGGTGACGCCCGCCAGGCAGGCGGCGAGGCATGTCAGATAGGCTGCTGGGGTTCCCGCCAAAAACGGCGCGCAAAGCACAAAGCATCCGACATGCCAGAGACTCACGGGCGGCACGAGTCCCTTCAAACACTGCGCATACGCGCTGAGCGCATCAGCGATCCGTCTTTCCCTCAGATCCAGGCACTCCGAACTATCCAGGCAAGGATCAACCTGCCACGCGCCAGGCCCTTGGTAACCTCCAAACTCGAGCGCGATCGCCGCAGTTTCTGTGAGCACTTCAGCCAGCGGTATCAAGATGTGGTGTCGCACATCCTGATCGTCAGTCCAGTCGAAGGCGAATGCGATGCACGAAACTTCATCGCACGTTCCTTCAAGCCGCCCGATGAGAAGCGCCGCGGCGACGTCATGATCTTCAAAGAATGAGACGGCAGGGTGGTTCGGATCGAGGTCGTCGGTGGAGTACAGGCTCGAGAAGTACGTTGTCCACACGACAACTCCGAGGCTCGTGCTGCCCCCGACATCATCTGCAGAATCTATGGCGGAGTCGCTGATTTCGAAGATAGCGAGACCGTCGTAGTTCGATGTGCAGAATGCGGTATCGATCAATGGTCCTTGAGCGTCACGATAGATGGCCAGCGGTCCTGTGCCTGGAATCTCGTAAACCCCCTCAATAGCGACCGCCTCAAGTTCGCCTTCGCCTTCCTCTTCCGGCGGATCAGCAGTGGCAAGCGCCGTGGTCGCAACCATCGCCGCAGTCATGATCCCAAGAATGCGGTGCCACAGTGCGGGAGTGCGGGAGTGCGGGAGTGCGGGAGTGCCATGTTTATCTCCATGATCCAGACAAGAATCTAACCGCCCAGCGCCTTTCTGTCAAGCGCAGCGATTCCAAAGGCGACAGATTGAGGCCGGTTGGGCTTCTGGTGCGCGGACGTGGTCGCCCGCCAATGAGCGAGGGCAGGGGCCTTCATCCTTAGGAACCTCATTCACTCGGCAACGCGAGGAGACCGCGCTGGTCGTGCCTTGGGCGCCGGCCCGAGTTCTTCGAGCAAGCCCTGCACGCTCTCGACCTGCACCAGGGCGAAGCCCCGCGGCGGGCGGGCGCCCTTGGTCTTTGGGATGATCGCGCGCTCGTAGCCGAGGCGTGCCGCCTCGCGCAAGCGCTGCTCAAGGTGCCCCACGGGGCGCACTTCGCCCGCGAGGCCCACCTCGCCGATCAAGCACGTCTGCGCCGGCAGGGCGCGCCGGGTTTCGGCCCCGGCGACCGCCGCGAGGAGCGCCAGGTCCGCGGCGGGCTCGACAACCCGCACGCCCCCGACGGCCGAGGCGAAGATGTCGCGATCAGCCAGGCGCATCCCCGCGTGCTGTTCCAGCACGGCGATGAGCATCGCCAGGCGGTTGGGGTCCAGCCCGCTGCTCTTGCGTTTGGCGGCCCCGAGGAAGCCGGTCGCCGTGAGGGCCTGGAGTTCGACGAGCAGGCAGCGCGAGCCGTGCATCACGGGGCAATGGGCGGTGCCGGGGCGAGGTTCGGCGTGCGCGTCCATGCCCATGACGCCTTCAGGAACTTCTTTGAGGCCCTCGCCGCTCATCTCGAAGAGCCCGATTTCAAGCGTGGTGCCGTATCGGTTCTTGACGGCGCGGACGATGCGGTGCGCGTGCGAGCGGTCGCCCTCGAAGTAGAGCACGGCATCGACGAGGTGCTCAAGCAGGCGCGGCCCGGCGAGTTGGCCGTCCTTGGTCACATGCCCCACGAGCGCGACGGCCATGCCGCTCGCCTTGGCGAGGAAGACGAGGTCGCTGGCGCAGCGCCGGAGCTGGGTGAGGCTGCCGGGAGGGGCTTCGAGGTCGCCCTTGTAGATCATCTGCACCGAGTCGATGACCACGAGGGCGGGCTTCACGCGCCGGCACTGTTCGACCAGGCGCGCGAGGTTGGTGTCGGCGAGCACGAAGAGTTCGGCGAGGCTCTCGACGCCCAGGCGCTGCGCGCGCAGGCGGATCTGCTCGGCGGATTCTTCGCTCGATGCGTAGAGCACGCGGGTGCCCGCGCGGGCGAGCGCCCCGGCGGCCTGGAGCAGCAGCGTGCTCTTGCCGATGCCGGGCTCGCCCCCGATGAGGAGCGCGGAGCCGGGCACCACGCCGCCACCCAGCACGCGATCAAACTCGCCGATGCCGGTGCGGAGGCGCGGGGCGGGCCCTTCGGCGGCCCCGGCTTCGGCGATGGGGCGTGCGACCGGAGCGTCGGGCGGGGCCGCATCGCCCTCGGCCAGGGCCTGCCACGCTTCGACAATGCCCTTCTGGCGGTCCTTCTCGGCGCCGGGATCGGTGGTATGGGCTTCGAGCGAGTCCCACGTGCCGCAGTCCGGGCACTTGCCCATCCAACGTGGGCTCATGGAGCCGCAGGAGGTGCAGACGAAGATCTGACGGGGCTTGGCCATCGATCGAGCGTAGGGGTGTGGTCTGATAAGAACGGAGGAATTGTCGAATCGGCGCGCCGCGCGCGCCGGAGGTGACGAGTTTTTGTCTGATTCTTTGAAGAAGCCTCTTGCATCCGCATCCGGAAGTTGCAAGTCGTTGAAACGGATGTAGGTTAGAGGTGAGGGTTGAGAAAACTTCCGGCGGCTTCGCGGGCGCTCTCCCCTTCCGGCGCGCCGCGATGACCGCGTCATGGATGAAGAAAGAGAGGACGTCATGGAGACCCGCACGATCGCGGCACGGTATCGCCTCGCGCTCACGCTGCTCGCCGGCATGGGCCTGGCGCCCGGCGCAGTGGCCGACTTCATCTACAACGGGTTCAATGACGCCTCGGGCCTCAACCTGCGCGGGAGCGCCGGCACCGCCGCCGATCCGCTCGGGGGCGCCAACAACGTGCTTCGCCTCACCGGCACCACACCCTCGTCCGTCGGCGCCGCCTGGCACCGAGACGCCCTCGCCCTAGGCGGGTCTTGGGAGAGCGAGATCACCTTCCGCATGTCGGAGCGCGGCGGCCCGGCCGGGTTCAACGCGCTGGCCGGGGCCGACGGCTTCGCGCTCGTGATCCAGGACGCGTCGTCGTCGCTCCACGCTTCAAACAGCTCGACGCTCGGCGGCGGCATCGGGTACAACGGCCTCGGGCGCGTGGTCGCCATCGAAGTTGACACGTGGATGAACGAGCGCGCCGAAGACGTGAACGCCAACCACATCTCGGTGCATGTGCCCGGAACCGGCAACACCACCAGTCACGAGCGCGACTCGATCGGCTCGATGACCACCGGTTTGCCCGAACTCTCCGACGGCAGCCTGCACACCTTGTTCGTTACCTACGAGCCGGGCACGCTGAGCGTCAGCGTGGCGGGCCAGGTGGCCCCGGTGCTGACCGTCGCGCTCGATATCGACCAGGCACTCGGCCTCGAAGGCGGCCTCGCGTGGATCGGCTTCACCAGCGCGACCGGCGGCTGCTGGGAGAACCACGACATCTACAACTGGAGCTTCCGCGTGGTGCCCGCGCCGGCGGGCTCGGCGGTGCTCACGCTTGCGGGCACGCTCTGGGCCGGACGCCGGCGCCGGGCGTGAACGACCCCCGGGGGCGAGCGACCGCATGGGCCCAGGGGCCGTCGGCCCGCGGGTTCGCGAGTTCACCCGGAGGAGGAGTACCGGCCCGTTGATGGCACGCCGGGCGGGGCTTCTATCATCGCGGATGCCCAATGCCGCGCTGCTCGAGGTTTTTCCCACCCCCGGTGCCGCCCCGATCGTGGTGGAGCACATCGCGGAGGAGTTCACGAGCGTGTGCCCGAAGACGGGGCACCCGGATTTCGGAGTCATCACGGTGCGGTTTGAGCCTCGCACGGCCCGGGAAGGGGGCACGTGCGTGGAGCTCAAGAGCCTGAAGCTCTATTTTCAGAGCTTCCGCGCCGAGGGCATCTACTACGAGGCCGTGACCGACCGAATCCGTGATGACCTGGCGCGCCTGATGAACCCGAACTGGCTCCAGGTGCGTGCCGACTGGCGGGGGCGAGGAGGGATCCGGTCGATCACCCGTGCCGATGCGGGCGAAGTGCCCGGGCACCTTCGGGGCGCGTGAGCGCCGGCGTGGGCGAGCGGAGTGACGGTGCGGCGCGCCGTGCGCCGGCTCAGGGGGCGACCTCGTCGGTGAGTTCCGCCGCGATGAGATCGGAGTATGAGCAGGCGATGGGACCGCCGAGGGCGGGGCCGAGCTTGGCGCGAAGGTCGCGGACGGCTTCGTGGCATCGGGCGATGTTGCTGCTGGGCGTGACGAGGGCCTCGAATTCGAGAAAGTCGCCGAGGTGGGAGACCCGGTCCAGGTGGATGCGCACGTTACCCAGCAGCAGCACCTCGCGGGTCTTGCGCACCACGACCCAGATCGGGGGCGGCGTGGGACCGAACTTGGCCAGGCCCTCGCTCTCGGAATAGATGGTGAAATGGCTGACCTTCGCGTCCACGCGGTCGGGGCGGTCGTAAAAGATGAACTCGACGGGTTCACCCGGGGCCTCGCGCTTCTTGAGGCGCCCGCTGGGGACCTTGTAGTACGTGTCGGTCTGCTGCAGTTTGATGATGGGTGTGGCGCCGCAGGCCACCGCCAGCGTGCGGGCGAGGGCGAGATCGCGGAGCTCGAACTTGAGTTCAACGTTGTGCATGCGGGGCTCTGACACGGGCACTATCGGCAGTTGAAGACGGGCATTCGGCCGAAAGCGTGAGCGCAGGGAAGGCACGTGGGACCGATAACGCCCAGGCGGCGCATCCCGGTGCAGAAGCCGCGTCGAAGGCTGGTCGGGCGGATCGCTTGACGGAGGTGCGAGAATCAGCGCCGACGCCCGGGCGAAGGGCGGGATCGAACGGCAACGCATCGAGCCCGGCGGCGCCAAGATGTCCGCTCCGCGGTGCAGCGGGCGAGTGACGGGTCGCCTCGCCGATGTCGGCGTCGGTTGAACTGCGCCCGAGTCAGCGGAGGATTGACACCGGGCGCTGCTTCACCACGGCACCTGACCAGCATACCGCGATGCGCTCACATCCTCCACACGGCCGTTGCAGGCCGAGACGTCGCTTGTTGCGCCACTGCGAGCCACTCAACACCCTCGCACAAACACATCTAGGAAGTAGAAGAAGTCGGCGGCGTCGAGGATGCCGTCCGGCTGGCCGTAGCCGGGGTCGTTGGGGTCGGTCGAGCCGCTGAGGTCCGCGACGGCGAGGTTGTTGGCCACGAACTGATCGAGAAAGTAGAAGAAGTCGGCGGCGTCGGCGGTGCCATCGGGCACTCCGTAGGCGGGGTCGTTGGGGTCGCTGCTCCCAGTGAGGTCGGCGCGGCAGATTCCCGGGCCGGGCTCGGCCCAGGCGAGCGAACTGCAACTGAAGGGGAACTCGCCGAGCGGCGTCGCGGCGCCCGTCGCGGGGTTGATCTCAACGACATCGCCGCTGGAGAACGTGCCGAACAGTCGCCCGTCGGGCCCGAAGTCGAGCCCGCCGACGGCGGAGTTGCTGACCCCGAGCGGGCCGACAGCCGTTGCGACCAGGGTGTTGCGGTCGATGGTGTAGAGCACATCGGTTGTTGACTCAATCGCGTAGAGCACGCCCTGGGGGCTCATCGCCAGGCCGTTGAAGGACGGGCTGGCGTTGGGCACGCCGGTCACTTCGCCGAGGAGCGTGAACGTGCCGGTCAGGCTCACTTCCCAGAGTTCGTCGAGGCTGGAGGTGGACGGATTCTCAATGAGGTAGTAGATGCGCCCGTTGGTTTCATCGAGGGTGAGGCCGCCGACGGCGGTATTGGTGGCCGGGAGGTCCGCGAGCAGCGTCGAGGTGCCGCTCTCGTACCTGAAGAACCCCGTGGGCGACCCGCTGATCGACGATGTCGCGACGTAGTAGCCGAGCGTGGGCGAGGCCATGTCAAACCCGCGGACGAAGTTGCCGGCGAATGTGCCGACCTGCACCGCGAAGGCGGGGTCGGAGAGGTCCACGCTCTGGAGCACATCGGGTGAGGGTCCGATATCCACCGCGAGGAAGGGCTGACCGAGGGCGACGGACGCGCCGGCGCAGACGACGAGCAGTGCGAGTTTCGGCATGGGGTCCTCCTGTCGTGGCTACAGGCACCCTACCGCAACGATCGCGTTCGATCAAGTAACTCGGCGCCCGTGCGCAGGTGGGCGAGCGTCCGGTGGTCGGTCAGCCGTGAATAAGCTTGCCTTCCGCCGCGAGGGCCGCCTCGTGAACGGCCTCGTGCATGGTCGGGTGGGCGTGCACGGTGCAGATGAGTTCTTCGGTGGTGGCTTCGAGGCGCCTGGCGAGGGTCATTTCGGCGATGAGTTCGGTCGCCTGGTCGCCGAGGATGTGAGCGCCGAGGATTTCGCCCCGGGGCAGGCCGCGGAGGATCTTGACGAAGCCGTCGGTGTGGGCCGCGGCGATCGCCTTGCCGTGGGCCTGGAAGGGGTACTTGCCGACCTCGTAGTCGGCGCCCTTTTTGAGGCCCTTGGCCTTGAGGGCCTGTTCGGTGAGGCCGACGCTGGCGACCTGGGGCACGCAATAGGTGCAGCCCGGGATCACGCCGTAATCCATGGGGATCGGTTCGTGGTGCTTCTTCGGATCCTTGCGCCAGGCGATGCGCTCGACGCAGATGATCGCCTCTTCACTGGCGACGTGCGCGAGCCAGGGGGGCCCGATGACATCGCCGACCGCGTACAGGCCGGGGAGGTTCGTCTTGTAGTCGATGGCTTCATTGGTGGTCTTGCCGGGGATGTAGTCGGTCTTGATGTGCCCTTTCTCGAGGGTGAGGCCGAGCCTGTCGTCACAGAGGCCGTCGGTGCGCCCGACGACGCCCACGGCGAGGAGCACCCGGTCGGCTTCGAGAACTTCCTTCTTGCTCTCGTCGGCCTTGCCGCCCGCGAAAGGGGCAACCGTGACCTTCACGCCCTTTGCGGTCTTCTCGACGCTGAGCGTGGTGGTTGAGGTCTTGAAGGTCATGCCGTGCTTGGTGTAGACCTTGGTGAGGGCGGCGGAGACTTCTTCATCCTCGACGGGGAGGATGCGGTCTTGCATCTCGATGACCGTGACCTTGGTGCCGAAGGAGTGGTAGAAATAGCCGAACTCCATGCCGATGGCCCCGGCGCCGATGACGATGAGGCTGGCGGGCCGTTCCTTGTTGAACATCGCCTCGCGGGCGCCCCAGATGCGCTCGCCGTCAAACTTCGCGAAGGGCAGGTCGCGGGCGACTGAGCCGGTGGCGATGAGGACGTGGTCTGCGGTGATGGTCTCGCGGGCCTTGGGCGCGGGGGTGCAGGGGGCGCTCGTCAGTTCCTCCTTGACCTGCGCGTCGAAGAGTTCGACCCTGCACGGCGAGGCGCCGGAGCGGGCGCCGACGATCTTGGCGTGCGCCACGATGTGCTCGATCTTGTTCTTCTTGAACAGGAACTCGATGCCCTTGTTGAGCTTGGCGGCGACATCGCGGCTGCGCCCGATGACCTTCGACCAGTCGAAGTCGATCGTCCCGTTGACCTTGAGCCCCCAGAACTCGCGCTGGGCGAGTTTTTCCATGAGTTCGGCGTTGGAGAGCAGGGCCTTGCTGGGGATGCAGCCCCAATTGAGGCAGACGCCCCCGAGCTTCGCCCGCTCGACGCAGGCCACCTTCATGCCCAGTTGTGCGGCGCGGATGGCCCCGACGTACCCGGCGGGCCCGCCGCCGATGACGATGAGATCGAAGTGACGGTCAGCCACGAAAGACCCTCCTGGCCCCGGGCGCGGGCATCTGCCGCGCGGGGGGGACTATAGGGCTCGCGTGTGCCTTCATTGACGCGCCGTACGTCGCCCGGAATGGTCGGGATTCAAGATGTGCGCTGTGTCGAGCGGGGCGGCTGCGGGGGCCGGGAGGCTGGGCCGGCGCCACCTCCCCGGATCGGGTCATGCCCGGCGGGCCAATGCAACGCGGGCGGCAGAGCACGATTGCCCGGCCGCCCGCGATGGGTTGTGGAGCGGCGCCGGCGGGTCAGTGCACCAGCAGCATTCGGAAGCCGATGCCGGTGATAGGTGCTTCGGCGGCGTTCTTGGTGACGCGGACCGTGAGCGTGCGGGCGGCCGGCTCAGGGGCGAGCGCGAGCCCGGGGTAGTGGTCGATCTGCGCGTCGGTCGCGATCACCGTGCCATCGGCGAGGACTTCCATGTCGATGTCGCTCAGGTCGGGGGCGAAGGCGAAGAAGAAAACCTTGGTGCCGGCGGGCTGGGTGAGCGTGAACTCGTGCTGGGTCGGGTTGCCCGGGGCAAGATCGAAGGTTTCTTCGTGCGCGACTTCGGTGGTCTCGCCCGCAGAGACGAACCAGGGGGTGTAGAGCGCTTCCATGGCCTCCCACACCGAGCCGGTCGAGGCGACCGGGGCAGGCTCTCCCCCGGAGAGGCGCGTGCGCTTGGCGGTGAAGGAGACGCGCGAGCCCGGGGTGATGCCGGGGGGAAGCAAGAGCGTGATGGCGCACTGCCCCGGGGTGGTGGGCTGATACGAGACCACGGGCACGCTGTCGGCGAGCATGTCTTCGCCGACCGTCGCGCCGTCGGTCACCAGGCGCAGGTTGATGTCGAGAAAGTCGGCGCTGATCGCGGTGAAGAGGTAGGAGTAGTCGGGGGAGAGGTCGAAAGTCCAGGTGTGAAACGCCGGGGCGGGATCGGGCACTTCGAAGGTCTCTTCGTGGAAGACCTCCTCGACGCCGGCGGCGAGCGCCTCGTCGGTGGGTTCGGGGAGCAGGTCGGCGTCGTACCGGACGACGCGGAGGTCGATGGGGGTGTCCTGGATCGGGTCTTCGGCGGCGCGGATGGTGAAGTAGACGGGGGTGGACGTCTCGACGGGCCCGACCCAGACCATGGGGTAGTAGTCAAGGGAGCGGTCGGCGCCGAGTTCCTTCGCGTCGTCGTCGGTGGGCGTGACGATGCCGTCGATGTCGGTGCCGTCGTGCGCGACGGCGATGAAGCCGTAGCGGTAGCCGGGCTCAAGCACGATGCGCGTACGCTGCGGGTCGCCCCCCGGCTTCATGGTTTCGCTGTTGCGGGTGACGAGGTTCATGGCGGCCTGGTCGACGCCCGCCTCGCCGGCGGCGAGGAGTTCGAGTTCGTGCATGAGGTCTTCGGGGGCGATGAAGAGGTCGGTGCAGCGTTCGAGCCAGCGCTGGTTGCGCGCCTGCTGGTTGGCGATGTAGGAGTCATCGAGCAGTTCGACGGCCAGATCGACGCGCTGGCCGTAGCCGAAGCCGAAGCTCGCCCGAGCGGAGCCGTCGTTGATGGCCAGGTGCTCGGCGGCGGAGATGATGCCGATGACTTCGCCCCGGGCGTTGAGCATCGGGCTGCCGCTCGCGCCGCCGACGACGGGGCCGGAGTAGTGAATGAGATAGGACTCGGCCCAGGGGCGCCGGGTGAAGAAGAAGTCGGTCTTGGCGGTGACGTAGCCGGGCACCGCGTGGACCGTGGGGAAGCCCGAGATGTTCTCCATGGGGAAGCCGACGTAGACGACGGGCTCGGAGAGGGCGGGCTCACCGGAGGGCGAGTTGACATTCGCGAGTTTGAGGGGCGTGCCGGCGTCGCCCGCGACCACCTCGAGCACCGCGACGTCGGCGACGGCGATCATCTCGAAGTCCTTGATCGAACCGGCGGTGCGCACCTTCATGCGCCCGAGGCGCTTGTTCCAGGGTCCGTAGGCGGGGTGGATGAGCATCTTGCCTGTATCCAGGACAAGCTCGTTCCGGTCGCTCCAGCCGCGGCGTGCCACCACGCGTTCGCCCGGGACGGCCTCCATCAGCGCCTCGGCGACGTGGGCGTTGGTCGCCAGACGGTCGGGCGCGATGGTCCACCCGGTGCCGACATCGACAAAGGTGCCGTCAGCCTTCTCGATGCCCAGCACGAAGACGCTGTCGAGCGCGGGCTCGACGACGCCGGCGAAGTCGCTCGGCTGGGCCAGGGCGGGCAGCCCGAGGCCTCCGGCGAGGGCGGAGGCGAAAAGGGCGCGGCGGATCAAAACAACCATGCGTACCTCCTGAAATGGACCCGGCCCGAAGGGGCCTCAAGTGTCCTTGCCCGAGCAAGGCCCGGGATTGCGCGCGGCGCGCACAGTTCGGCTCGCGCTACCATCGCCCGTGACACTCGTGTTGCAGAATACCCTCACCCGGCGTCCCCAGGCCCTGGTCCCTGCCGACCCCCGAACGGTCACGTTCTACTCGTGCGGGCCCACGGTCTACGACGACGCCCATATCGGCAATTTCCGGTCCTTCCTGTCGGCTGACCTGCTGCGGCGCTGGATCGAGAGCCCGTGGTGCTCGCTCAGCGACGGCAAGGGGGGAGAAACCCCCGGCCCGCGGCGGGTGGTCCACGTGATGAACATCACCGACGTGGGGCACATGACCGACGACGCCGAAGGCGGCGAGTCCGGTGAGGATCGGATGGCCGTCGCCGGGCGTCGGCTGGAGGAGGCGAAGAAGGCGGGAAAGCTCCCGGCGGGCGTCAGCGTGAATCCGCGTGACCCGTATGCGATCGCGGCCTACTTCGGCGAGCGTTTCTTGCGCGATGCCCGCGACCTCGGCCTCAAGGTCGCCATTGAAGCCCAGCGCGACCCCTCACTCATGCCTCGGGCGACGGGCTCAATCGCGGGCATGATCGAAGTGGTGCGCCGCCTGGTGGAGCGCGGCTATGCCTACGTCGTGGGCAACCCGGGGGCGCGGGTGGTCTACTTCGACGTTCAGCGCCTGCCCTCCTACGGCCAACTCAGCGGGAACACGCTCGACCGGCTGCGCGAGGGGGAGGGGGGGCGCGTGAGCGCCGCCAACCAGTTGAGCAAGCGCCACCCCGCGGACTTTCTCCTGTGGAAAGAGGACCCGTCGCACCTGATGAAGTGGCCGAGCCCCTGGGGCGAGGGATACCCGGGGTGGCACATCGAGTGCTCGGCGATGAGCCTGGCGCGCCTCGTCGAGGCCGAGGGGCGCGATGCGCACGCCATGTTCGAGCGCGACCTGCCCCTCTTCGACCTTCACTCCGGGGGCGAGGACAACATCTTTCCGCATCACGAGTGCGAGATGGCGCAGTCGTGCGCGGCCTTCAACGCGCATCCGGAGCGGGGCGTGCTGGCGGCGCACTGGTTCCACCCGCGGTTCCTGCTCGTCAACGGCGAGAAAATGTCCAAGAGCAGGGGGAACTTCTTCACCGCCCGCCAGCTGCTCGACCAGGGACACGAGCCGGGCGCGCTGCGGCTGGAACTCATCCGCACGCACTACCGGGCGAACGCGAACTTCACCGACCAGGGCCTGCGCGACGCGGCTCGGGTGATCGAGCGCTGGCGCCGGGTGCTGGAGGCAGACAAGGGTGCGCGGGGGAGCGCCGTCAGCCCCGAGGGTGAAGGGGCACGCGACCGCTGCCGCGCCGAGTTCACGCGGGCGATGAACGACGATCTGAACGTGGCGGGGGCGATCGCGGCGGTGAACACCTGGGTGGGCTCTCTCGGGCAGGCGACCCCGGCGGACGCGCGGTTCATGCGCGAGATTGACGAGGTGCTGGGGGTGCTTGCCCTGGCGCGTCTGCAGGCGAGCGAGACCGACATCGGGCTCTTTGCGCCCGGGATCGAGCCCGACGCGCGCGTGATCGAACGCCTCCTGGCGCGGCGCGATGCGCGCGCGCGCAGGGACTTCGCCGCCTCCGATGCGATCCGGGATGAACTGCTCGCGATGGGGTACGCGATCAAGGACGTGCCCGGGGGCAAGGTCGAAGTCCGCCGTGCTCCGTGAGCGCGGGCCCGGCGAGGCCCTGCGGTACACTCCCCGCGCGATGCCCGGAACCGGAGCCGACGTGGCACCTGCGGATGGCGTGAGATCGGCGGCCTGCCTCCGGCGGGCGGCGGGATGGATCGTCGCCGTGATCGTGCTCGCTGCCGGGGCGGCGACGCTCGGGGGGGACCACGCCCCGTGGGTCTCTTTCGGCGTGGTGCTGGAGGCGGTGCTGACGAGCGGCCTGCTCGCGGGTGCATACCTGGCGAGCGCCTTCGGGCTCGGCGCGCTCGGCGCGCCCCTGTGGCGCGGAGCGCACGAGGTCGCGCTGCTGCGGCTGACTTTCGGCCTGGTGGTGATGCTCAGCCTTTCGCACGCGCTGGGGGCGTTCGGGCTCCTCGGGCCCTGGGTGGCGCCGGCGGCGCTTGTGCCGGGTGTCGCGCTCGCAGCGAAAGGCGCAATGCAGGGCCGGGCAGGGCCCGGGCGTGGGGTGCCGCGTTGGACAACCTGGCTTTGGGCGCCCGGCGTCGCGCTGCTGATCGCCGCGGCGTCAAACCCGCCGGGATGGCTGTGGAGCAGCGAAGCGCGGGGGTTCGATGCGCTGAGTTACCATCTTGAACTCCCGCAGGAGTGGCTCGCGGCGGGGCGGATCTCCCCGCTGGCGCACAACGTGTATTCCTATCTGCCCGGGTACATCGAGGCGGCATTCACCCATCTCGGGGCGGCGAGCTTTCCGGGGCCGGGAGACCCCGATCGCCCGCTGCTGGCTGGGCTGCTCGCGGGGTCGGGCTGGCGGGCCACATCGTGCCAGTTTCTGCACGCCTGGATCGCGGTTCTCGCCTGCTGGGGCATCTCGCGGAGCGTGCAGGCGTGCTGGCGGGCCTCGGGCCGGAACTCCAATCAGGCGGTGTCGCGGGCATCGAGCCTCGCGGGTGCGGCGGTCCTCCTCACGCCCTGGACGCTCGTCACGGGGTCGCTGGCGTACAACGAGATGGGCGTCGTGCTGCTCGGCGCGGGCGCGCTCGTGGCGGCCTGTGAAGCGTCAGTTGCCGCGGCGCGCCGGGCGGTGCTGGTGGGCGTGCTCGCCGGGGGAGCGTGCTGCCTCAAACCCACGGCGATCCTGCTGCTGGCCCCGGGCGCCGGCCTCGTGTGGCTGATGGTGAGCCCCAGGAAAGAATGGTTGCGGGGTGTGCCCTTCATGGCCGGGGCGGGGCTGCTTGTCCTGTCGCCGTGGCTGATTCGCAACGCCGAGGCTGGCGGGAACCCGGTCTTCCCGCATCTCAGCGGGCGGTTCGGCCCGGGGCATTGGAGCGCCGAGCAGCATGAACGCTACCACCGGGGCCACTTCGCTGCCGAGGGCGCATTGGAGCGGCTGCAACTCTCGGTGTGGCCCGCGGGCGACGGGGCGCGCGGGCTGACCCACACGCAGTGGGGAGGGTTCTTCGCGGGTGTGCTGGTGCTGGGGGCGATGGCGACGGCGTGCGCGGCACGGGGACGAGACGCTGCCGGGGGCGCTCCGGTGCGCGTACTGACGGCGCTGTGGCTCGCGCTCTTCGCGGGGCTCGGCGCGTGGCTGTGGGGCACGCATGTGCAGTCGCGGTTTCTTGTGCCGCTCGTGGTCTTCGCGGGCCCGCTGATCGGGCTCGGGCTGGCGGGCGCGGGAGATCGGACGGGCGCGGCGCGCCTGGTCGGCTGTGTGCTCCTCGGCGTTCAACTCGCCTGCTCCGCGTGGACATTCGCCCGCCAGGGCGAGGGCGACCCCAACGGCGCGCTGCTGGACGGGCCGCACGGGCTGAGCGGCGAGGCGTATCGCGCCACGATCATGGCGATGCCCCGCGCCGAGCGGGAGCAGCGCCTCGGCATGCTCTCGGACATCCGCACGATCAATCTCACTCTGCCTCCGAATGAGCCGATCTACCTGCTGGGCGACTCGGCGCCTTTCTACATCCGCCCGCCCCGCACGTATGCGACCACCTGGGACCGATCGCTCATGGCACGGATCTGCGCCGACCATCCCGCCGACTTCAATGCCTGGACGCGGGCGCTGCGCGACTCGGGATACACCTACGTGCTCATCAACTTCGGCGAACTTGCGCGCCTCCGTCGGGCCGGGTGGCTCGACCCCGACCTCGACCCCGACGCGATCTCGGCCTGGGCCCGCACCGCCTCGGCGGGGCGCACCTGGCCCGATTCCGGGCGCGTGCTGATCCGACTCGACGAGGTGAAGCCGTGAGCGACGCCGGGGCGCGAGATTCGGCGGTTACGTCGGCCCCGGGCGGACGCCCCCGGCGCAGAATCCACCGGGCGATGCACATCGCGGGGTTTCTCATCGGCCTCGCGATGCTCGGCTGGTGCGTGCGCATGGCCCTGCACGAGCGCGAGGCCTTTGCACGCCTGGGCGAAGCAAGCCCCCGCGCCGTCCTCCTGCTGCTGGTTCTGAGCGCGGCGAGCATCGGCATTAACGGGATCATCTTCTGGGTGGTGCTGCGCCCGGCGCGCAGGCTCGATGTCCCGGGCGTGCTCGCGACCAACGCGCTGGCGACGCTTCTCAACTACCTGCCGTTCAAGCTGAGCCTGCTCTCGCGGGTGCTGGTGCACGTGCGGCGCGACCGGCTGGACCTCTTCACCATCGGGGCGTGGTTCGCGGCCTGCGCGGTGCTGATGCTCAGCGCCCCGGCGCCCCTGCTCGCCGTCGCGTGGTTTCGGCGCAGCGTCGATGCAGGCTCGATCGCGCTGGCCGGCGCGCTGACGGCGGTCGCCGGGGCCTTCGTCGTGCTGGGCGCACGCTGCTTCGCCGGTGAGCGCGGCGAGGTGCGATTCACCAGGCTGGTGCGGCGTGTGCCGGGGGCCCGGCGAGCCGCGGGCAGCGCGGCCCTCGCCCGCCTGCACGCGGGCTTCACCATGCTCGCCTCCGCCCCGGCCGTCGCGGGCGCAATGGCGCTGCGCCTCGGCGACCTGCTCGTCCAGGCGGCCCGGTTCGTGGTGGCGGCGGGCATCCTCGGCATCCCGCTCGACTGGAGCCAGGCCCTGCCCCTGGCGCTGGCGTATTTCATGATCGGGGTGCTCACGCCCGTCGGGGCGCTGGGCGCCCGCGAGGGGGGCGTGGTCGGGCTCGCGATCCTGCTGGGGGCCGGGGAGCGTGAGTCGATCGCCGCCCTTGCCCTGCTCGTCACCGGCACCGAGGCGATCGCGAACTTGGCCTGCGGGGGGGTGGGGCTGGCGTACCTGCGGCCCTGGCGATGGTTCGGCGGGCGCAACGAGGCAGATTCCGCGCGCCGCGCAGATGACGAGGCGTCAGCGCCCGGAGAGTGAAGCGACGAGCTCCTGCACGGCCCTGACGGCCCGGGCAAGCGCCGGGTGCTCGGCGGCAGCGGCGATGGCGATGGCGCGCTCCGCGCGCTCGATCGTGCGCCCCATGTGGTCTGCGGAGAGCGTGCCCGGGGGGCTGGTGTGGGCGTCGGAGAGGTTGTCGTAGGCGTCGGCGAGCTTGATGAGCCTGGCCTGCCACGGCGCGCGGGCGAGGCGGGCGTCATACTCGGCCTCGCGCGCGCGCTCGGGCAGGTGCATGGCCTTGGTCACAGCGCTCACGATCTCGGCCACGCCCTCGCCGAAGAGGTCGGCGATGTCGTCGTAGTCGGTGGTGGTGTCTTCGATGACATCGTGCAGGAGCGCCGCCGCGAGCGCCTGCGGATCGGCGCAGTCGAAGACATCGCGCACGGTCATGGCGACGCGGAAGGGGTGCGCGATGTAGGGGGTGCGTCCGTCCTTGCGGGTCTGGTGTCGATGCTTGAAGGCGGCGTACGAAGCAGCACGTTGCCAGAGGGGGAGGGGTTGCATGGGCGACGATACGCCGCGTGCCGTCACGCCGGGCACAGCGCGCCCAGCGCGAAGCGGCGTGCGCGGGCATCGGCCTCGCGCACCTCGCCGAGGTCGGGTTCGCCGGGGCGAGCCAGCGCGTCGAGCGCCCGCGCACAGAGCGTCGTGATCTGCGTGAACCCGAGCCGGCGATCGAGGAACGCTTGAACCGCCACCTCATTGGCGGCGCTGAGCACCGCGCCCGCCGTGCCGCCCGTCTCCATCACCCGCGCCGCCAGCGCGAGGGCGCCGAAACGCTCGGGGTCGGGTTCGACGAATTCGAGTGTGCCCCACGCGGCCCGCCCGCTGGGAGCACCCGCGTCCGGCGTCCCGTCGGCCCCGGTCACCCGAGGCGGCTCCGGGGCCCGACCGGGAAACGTCAGCGCAAACTGGATCGGGTACGCCATCGACGGGCGGCTGAGCTGCGCCAGCACCGAGCCATCGGCCAGCGTCACCATCGCGTGCACGATCGATTGCGGGTGGATCACCACCGAAAGGTCGCCCGGCGCGACATCGAAGAGCCAGCGGGCCTCGATGAGTTCCAGGGCCTTGTTCATCAGTGTGGCGCTGTCAACGGTGTTCTTGGGCCCCATGCGCCAGGTGGGATGGCGCAAGGCGGTTTCAGGCGTCACGCGCTCCAGGTCTGCCCGCGCAGTGTGCAGGCAGGGCCCGCCGCTCGCGGTCAGCGTGATCCGGGCGCCTGGCGGCGGGGTGAGCCCGGGCGGCGCCGCCTCGCCCCCGGCGCCGAGGAGCACCTGCCACACCCCGCTGTGCTCGCTATCGATGGGCAGCAGGCGCGCCCCCGTCGCGCGGGCGCGGGCCATCATCTGCGGGCCGGCCGCGACCAGCGTCTCCTTGTTCGCCAGGGCGACATCGAGCCCGAGGTCCAGGGCGGCCAGCGTCGGTTCGAGCCCCGCCAGGCCCACGATCGCGGAGACGACCAGATCGCACGGCGTGTCGCGCACGAGCCGGGCGGCGTCGTGACCGGCATCTTCAGCGAGCAGCGTGCGCGGGCAGTTCGTCCGGCGTGCGAGTGATTCCAGGGAGGCACCGTTGCGCCCCGCGACCATCGCGACCACGTCGAACGCGCACGGCCATGCGCCCCGCAGGGCGAGGGCGTTGAGGTGTTCGATCACCCCGACCGTCTGCGTGCCGATGGAGCCTGTGGCTCCGAGGATAATGACCCGGCGACGCCTCATGCCCGGAGCGTATCCGGCGCGCCCGCCGGTGAAGGTCACGAGCGCCAGTGCTCGGCCCGGGCCGAGTGCATCCGCACGCCGCGCCGACGCCCGCGCACGGGGCGTGGGGCGGCCTCGGCGCTTCGGGGCGGGTCGCGGCGTTCCGGCATCGCGGGCATGCGCGCGCGCGGGCCGCGCCGCAGAGCCCAGCGGTCGATGGCGAGCCCGGTCAGGCTCGCGGCGGGGAGAGCAAAGACGGCGAGGATCGCGACCAGGCTGGAGGTCCGCACGGCGCGCACGCTCTCGGGTGTCACCAGGCGGTAGACCAGCAGCACCCCGCACGCGATGGTGAGCAGCACGACGCCCGCGATCGCGATGGATCGGACCGAACGAATGGCACCATCCATGGATCGCCTCGATCGCCGCGCGGGAGGTTGGGTCCCCGACCACCCCGGTCGGGGGGATTCCAGCGCGGCGGGAGCGTACGGGGCCCGGGGGCCGAGTAAAAGGGAGAGCGCCAGAAAAACATTGAAGCCTTGGGGTTGGATACTCCCCGGAACAGGTGAGGATGGGGTTCCTGATTGTGAATGTCGTCCGAACCGGATATTGTCCCGCCCGAGTGCGTGCGCGAACCCTTGGAACCCTGGTGGCGGGATGGTCGGCGGGACTGGCGCTGGCGATAGCCTCCGGCCGCGCCTTGGCGTCGGATGACCCCATGACCGTGCAGCCTGACCCGGCGGCGCTGGAGGGGCGTGCGGTAGAGTCGGTGGAGGTGAAGTTGCGGCGCGGGAGCGACCCGCAGACACCCCTGACCGACCCGGACGAGGCGACGCGCCAACTGATCGAGAACTCGCTGCGGGTGGTGCCGGGCGCGCCGTTTCGGGGCGCGTCGGTGACCGAAGACATCGCCCGGCTGAACCGGCTTGGGCGATTCGGGCCCATCGAGAGTTCGGTGACGGCGCAGCGCAACGGCACGGTGGTCGTGCGGTATGTGGTGACGGTGGTGCCGGTGGTGGTCGATGTGCAGGTGCAGGGGAACACGCGGATCCCCACGGCGGACATCGCCGAGCGGGTGGACCTTCTTCGTGGGCAGGCGGTGGACCGTGTGCAGCTGGACCGCTACGTGCGCCAGATCGAGGCGATGTACCGGGAGAAGGGATACGCGACCGCGACGGTGAGCGTGGACGACGCGGAGCTTGAACACGGCATCGTGCTTTTTCGCATCACCGAGGGCGCCCGCGTGCGGGTGACGGATATCCGGTTCGAGGGGAACACGGCCTTCAGCGCGGCGGTGCTGCGGGGCGAGATTGCGACGCAGGAGTGGACGATCTTCAACCGTGCCCCGCTGGACGAGGACGTGCTGGAGGAGGACATTTCTGCGCTGATCAAGTACTACCAGGACCGCGGGTACCTGGACGTGGAGATCGATCGCCTGCCGCCCCGCATCAGCCCGAACGGTCGCGAGGCGATCGTGACGTACGTGATCAGCGAGGGGCCGGTGTACACATTCCGGTCGCTGCGGGTGCTCTACCCGGAGCAGGTGCGGGAGACGTACGCGACGCCCGAAGAAGCGCGGGCGAATGTGCGGGCCGGCGAGGCGATGCTGCCGGTGGGGCGCGGGCAGTACGCGGTCTACTCGACCTCACCCCTGAGCGAGGCGCAGATCGCGGGGCTGATGGAGCTCAAGCCGGGGGACGTGTACAGCGTGGGCAAGCTGCGCGATTCGATGACCGCGATCGAGCGGGCGTTCGGCGTGCTGGGCTTCCTTGATGTGCGCGAGGGAAGCGGGCGGATCGTCAAGAGCGAACTGCGCGACCCCGACGACCCCACCCGCGTGGACGTGCTGCTGCAGATCCGGCCCGGCGAACAGACCCGCGTGGGCGAGGTCAACGTGACGGGCAACTCGATCACGCGCCACGAGGTGATCCGCGAGGCGGTGGACCTGCGCCCGGACCGGCCCCTCGACTTCGGTGCGCTCCGCGAGAGTGAGCAGCGCCTCGGGCGGCTGCGGCTCTTCAACATGGACCCCCGCACGGGCGCGACCCCCTCGGTCGTGGTGCAGGACTCGGACCCGGACTTCCCGGGGTACCGCGATGTGCTCGTGGAGGTGCAGGAGACGTCAACGGTCGAGATCAACCTCGGCGGCACGGTCTCGTCTGACTCGGGGTTCATCGGGCGCCTGTCATACACCCAGCGCAACTTCGACATCACCGATTTCCCCGATTCCTGGGGCGAGTTCACCAGCCAGCGGGCCTTCCGCGGGGGCGGGCAGACGTTCCGGCTCGAGGCGCTCCCCGGCTCGGAGGTGCAGACGTATCTCGCCTCGTGGAGCGACCCCACCCTCCTCGGCACCGACTACTCGGGCAGCGTGCAGGCGTCGTTCCGGGCCCGCGAGTTCAGCATCTATGAAGAAGAACGGGCCAGCCTGCGGATGACGCTCGGGCGCACCTTCGGCTCGCGCTGGCGGGGCGCGGGTTTCGTGCGATTCGACGATGTGAAGCTTTCGGATATCGACGAGGATGCGCCCACCGATGTCTTTGCGCTCGAAGGGCGGAGCCAGCTCGCCACGATCGGCGCCGAGATCTCGCGCAGCACGCTCAACAACACGTTCACCCCCACCGAGGGCTTCCGCGTCAGTTTCGGCGTCGAGCAGGCCCTCGGCGCCATCGGCGACTTCGACTACACCAAGTTCCGTCTCGAGAATGTCGTCTACCTGCCCGTGTTCCGCGACTCGATCGGGCGCGCGACCGTGCTCAGCCTGGCGACCGAGGTCGCCTGGGCCCCGCAGGGCAACGACGCCGTGCCGGTCTTCGAGCGCTTCTACCGCGGCGGGCGCACCTTCCGCGGGTTCGAGTTCCGCACCATCGCCCCCAAGGGCATCCGCAACGACAACGGTGAACCCAGCGATCGCTCGGTGGGCGGAAGCTTCGAGTTCTTCCAGGGCATCGAGCTCATCCAGCCCGTGTACGAGGAAATCTTCTTCGTCGTGGGGTTCATCGACTCGGGCACCGTGATCGACGAGGTCGGGCTCGACGACTACCGCGTGAGCGCCGGTTTCGGCTTCCGTTTCGTGCTGCCGGCGCTCAGCCCCGCCCCGCTCGCGCTCGACTTCGGGTTCCCCCTGATTTCCCAGGACGACGACGAAGACCGGTTTCTCACCTTCACCATCGACTTGCCGTTCTGACCCATCGCGAGGCGCTGCGGCGCGTGTGACGGGCCCGGCCGGGCCCGCGTCAGAGCACGCCGCCGAGATCGTCGGGCAGAGCGGGCAGGCCGAGGGCGCCGGCCTCGCGGTTGATGACCTCGCGCGCGAGGTGCCGGGCGCGGGTCTGGGCCAGCGTCATTGCCTCGGCGATCATGAACTCGGCGCGCTGGCGCGTGGGCTCGTCACCGAGGCCCGCGGCGAGGGCCGGCGCGAGCGCGACATCCACGACATCCATCTTGCCGCTCATGGTCACGCGCACCGCCCCGCCCCCGGCCTCGCCGGTGACGCGGGCCTGCGCGAGGCGCTGCGCGACGCGCTCGATGGCGCCCTTGATCTGGTCCTGGTTCTTGAGAAGGCCGGCCATCGCGGTCATGGCCTTGAGCTTGTCGAACATGCGCGGATCTCCCGGGGCGCCCCAGCGTAGGGGCGCGGGGCTATCGCGCGAGCCGGGCGTGCGGCAGGAGCGCCGCGTGGTCCAGCGGGGTCACCTCGTAGAGCACCGCCTCGCCCACGTCGCGCCGGAAGATGCGCAGCCCGCTGGAGCGCGGCACGGTGAGGCGCCTCGCCTTGTCGCGCGCGTCCATCAGCACGATCACCGGCGTCTCGCCCACGCGGGCCAGCAGCACGCCGGTGCGCGGCTGGAGCACCGGCTCGTAGTCCCAGCCCAGAAGGGTGATGCCGGCAAGGTCAGCCGGGATCACCAGCAGTTCGCCCACGGCATAGCGCGTCCAGTTGGTGAAGGCGTCCTCGCTGGTGCACACTTCGCGGGGCTTGAACCCGGCACTCACGATGGACTGGTACACCTCATCGGGCTGCCGCAAGGGGGCCTTCTGCGGCATGAAGCGCACGACGAAGATGGTCGCGGCGATGGCGAGCAGGGCCGCGGCCGCGGCAATGGTGCGGACCCAGGTCCGGCGCGGCGCGGGAAGGCGCAGCACGGGCGCGGGCGGGGCTGCGCCGAGCTCCGCGGGCTGCGGAACCTCGCGCGGCACCACGAGGCGCCGGAGGCTGGCGTTGATGTCGGCCTGAAAGTCAATCTCGGCCTGGAGCGAGGGGTCTCCGGCGAGCAGTTCGCGGAAGCGCTCGCGCTGCGCGTCGGTGAGTGTGCCGTCGAGAAAGGCGTCAAGGAGGACGTCGCGTTCGGTGTCGCTCACGCGGGCCCTCCTTTCCGGCGTGAGGCCAGGGCGATGCGCATCGCCCGGCGGGCCCGGTGCACGTGGCTCATCGCGGTGCCTTCCGGGATGGCGAGCAGTTCGGCGATGCGGACGTAGGAGAGGTCCATGACGGTGCGCAGAAGGAGACACGCCCGGGGCGTTTCGTCAAGGGCATCGAGAGCCCTGCGCACGTCATCGTCGAAGTCCACCTGCCCGGCCAGCAACTGTCCGAAGGTGCCGACCGAGGCCTGCGAGACCGGGGCGGCGGGGGCCGGGGCCTCCGGGAGGCCCGAAGGGTCGGCGGGGGACGCTTGGCGGGCGCGCTTGCGCGCCTGGTTCAGCGCCACGTAGCGGACCATCTGGCACATCCATGCCTCGAAGCTGGTCGCGGGGTCGAACTGTTCCAGCTTCCCAAGGGCGACCACGGCGGCCTCCTGCACGACATCTTCGGCGAGTGCCCCGTCACGCACCACCGAAACCGCGACGACCCACAAGGTCCGTGAGGCGGCACGATAACGTGCCGCGAACTCCGCCCGGCTCAGGCTGGGGCCGGCGTTCGGGCTGCGTGGGGCGGGGTCCATCGTCCCGAGAGCGTATGTCGGGGCCTGGATTCATCATTGCAGACGCGTGCGGGAAGAAAGCTCTTGGCGGGCCGGGTCGGGCCGATATTCTGGAGCGGGGGCCCGTCGAGCCGGGGTGCGCGCCGAGGAGCAACCATGAACGCGATGTCGCGGTGTGGAGTCAGAAGGCTCGCGGGCGTTGCCGCTGCGGGGATGTTGGCGAGCGCGGCCGGGGCAACCTGGTCGATCATCCTGATCGACCTGCGCACAGGCGAGATCGCGGTCGGTTCGGCGACGTGCCTCACCGGCTTCGACCTGCAGGCCAACACGCCGGTGCTTGTCACGGGGCTCGGGGCGGCGACGGCGCAGTCGTTCGTTGACCAGACCGGACGCAACCGGGTCTTCATCCGCGACGGGCTTCTCGCCGGGCAGACCACCGACGAGATTCTCGCCGGGCTCGCGGTCTTCGACCCTGGGCACCAGACTCGTCAATACGGCATCGCGGATGTCTTCGGGCACGCGACGACCTTCAGCGGCAGCGGGGCGGGGGCGTGGGCGGGCGGGCGCACCGGGCGATTCACGTCAACGCACGCCGGACAGACCTCGGAGATCGCGTACGCGATCCAGGGCAATGTGCTGACGGGCTCGCCGGTGGTCGATCAGGCGGTGGAGGCGGTGATCAACACCCCGGGCGACCTTGCGGAGAAGCTGATGGCGGGCATGCAGGCCGCCCGCCTGCAAGGGGGCGACGGCCGGTGCTCGTGCAACCAGGGGCCGACGGGGTGCGGCGTGCCGCCCATCGGCTGGGACCCGGATACGGGCAAGAGCGCCCACATCGCGTACATGCTGGTCTCGCGCACGGGCGACGTGGACGGTTGCCTCGGGCTCTACGCCTTCGGTGACGGGGCGAACGCGGTCTCGACCGGCGACTGGAACGGCGACGGCGTGCGCGAGGTGTACGTCGCGGGCGTCTCCCAACTGGTTCGGGTGGAGAACTCGACCGCGGCGGGCGTGCCGTTCGTCACGCTGGGCGGGGGGGTGCAGATTGGGACGCTGCCGGCCACGTGCCGGCGGCTTGAGATGGGCGATGTGACCGGGGACGGGCTGCTCGACGCCGTCGCGTGCAGTTCGAGTTCCGGGGCTGTGTACATGCTGCCGGGCCGGGCCGACGGCACCTTTGAGCCGGCGCGGACGTTCGCGGTGGGGGGCGCGCCGCTGGTGCTCAAGCTTGCCGATCTCAACGGCGACGCCGTGCCGGACATCCTGAGCACCAGCGCAGGGGGAGGGCTGGGCGTGCTGCTCCGATCCGACGGTGCGGGCGGGCACACCCTGACCACGCTGAACGCCGGGACCAACGTGCCCGGGATCGAGGCGATTGACCTCGATACCGACGGCGATCTCGACGTGGTGCTCGCCTCCACGCCGGGCGATGAACTGCTGACCTTCGTGCAGGACGCCTCGGGCGGCTTCGCGCGCGGCGCCTCGATTTCCGTGGGCGACGAGCCGCAGGATGTGCTCAAAACGGACTTCGACCTCGACGGCGCGCCCGACCTCGTCGTCGCCAACCGGGCGGCCCGCACGCTCACGTTTCTGCGGAAGGATGGCGCAGGGTTCTCGTCGAGCAGTCTCGCGCTGGCGGCGCCGCCGCGTCGGCTGCATGCCGCCAGGGTGAACGGCGATCCGCATCCGGCGATCTTCGTGCAGAACGCGCCCGCGTCGAACTTCTCGCTCGCCGTGCCCGAGGGGGGCGGGTACATCGCCGACGGACTCTTTCAACTCATGAGCGTTTCGGACACGGCGCTGGCCGACCTCAATGCCGACGGGCTGGACGATGTGGTCGGGTCGGCGATTTCGCAGGTGGTCGTCTCGACGGCCTCGGGCGATGCCCGGCTGCCCTATGTGCGGGGGGCGGGGTGCGGGGCGGGTGACTATTTCATGACGTTCAATGTCGCGGGGCAGCAGCAGAGCGACCCGGACCCGGTGGTGCAGCTCCAGGGGCTCTTTGACGGCTGGCGCACGGCCCTCGTCGGTCAACCGGACGCGGTGACGAGCGCCGCATCGTTTGCGCAGGCATCGGCCCCGGGCAACGGGCACGCGGTGCGGACACTTCACATCACGCTGCGCGACTGGCAAACGAGCGCGGTCCCGGGGGCGTGGGGCTTTGCACTCGCCGCAGCCGACGGGTCGGACGTGGATGTGAGTCTTGAAGGCGCCACCGACCTGGGCGGGGGTGTGTACGACCTGGCCGTGCGGGTGGGGCCCGGCATCGGCGAGGCGCGGGTGAACGTGACGGTGCTAGGCGGGGTCCGCCCGGTCACGCTCATGCCCCCCGTGAGGCTGCGCGTGCGGGACGGGCGGGCAGATGTGAACACAGACGGCCAGATCGACATCGACGACCTCTTCGCGTACCTCGACCTCTTCGTCGCGGGCGACGGGGCGGCGGACTTCACCGGCAGCAGCGAACCGGGCGACTCGGCGTACGGCGTGCCCGACGGCACCCTTGACGCGGCGGATTTCTTCTTCCTGCTCGACCTGATGGCCGGGTGAGCGGCGCGCCCCTGCCCCCGCACGGCTCCTAGAGTCCCATCCGCCTCACCTGGCGGAGAAGGACGGAGCCATGGCCGAGAGCGCGACCATTTCCAAGGGTCTCGAGGGGATCATCGCGGGCGAGACGGGTATCTGCGCCGTCGACCAGACCTCCCTCATTTACCGCGGGTACGAGATCGCCGACCTCGCGGCGCACGCCACGTTCGAGCAGGTCGCCTACCTGCTGCTGGTGGGCCAGAAGCCCTCGGAGGCCGAACTGCGGGCCTTCAGCGCCGAACTCATCGCGAATCGCCCGGTGCCGGCGCAGGTGGTGGACTACCTGCGGGCCGCGGGGCCGATGCTCAAGGCGGGCACGGCGGTGCCGATGGACGTGCTGCGCACTTGCGTGTCGATTCTCGGCAACCTCGATGCAGACAGCCAGGACAACTCCCCCGCGGCGAACTTGCGCAAGGCCAAGCGCCTGACCGCCAAGATTCCCACCATCATCGGGCACATGCAGCGGATCATCGACGGCAAGGACCTGGTGAACCCCGCGACCGGGGGCGACCCCGCCCTCGGGCACGCCGCCAACCTGCTCTTCCTGATGAGCGGCGAGAAACCGCGCCCCGACTACGCCAAGGTGCTCGATGTCAGCCTGATCCTGTACGCCGAGCACGACTTCAATGCCAGCACGTTCACCAGCCGGGTCATCGCGGGCACGCTCAGCGACCTGCACGGAGCGGTGACCGGGGGCATCGCGGCCCTCAAGGGGCCGCTGCACGGCGGGGCCAACGAGATGGCCATGGAGATGCTCAAGGAGATCATGCGCGACGTGGGAGAGAAGGGAATCGGCACCGCCGCGGTGGACGACTGGATGCAGCGGGCCTTTGACACCAAGCGCAAGCTCATGGGCTTCGGGCACCGGGTCTACAAGAACGGGGACCACCGGGCGCCGATTCTGCACGCGCTGGGGCGGAAACTCGCCTTGACCGACACGCGGAACCCCGGGGGCCACAGCGCGGGCAAGTGGTTCGACCTGGGCGAGCAGGTGCAGAAGATCATGCTGGAGAAGAAGAACATCCACCCCAATGTGGACTTCCCCTGCGGGCTGACGTACTTCACGATGGGCATCGCGGTGCCGCAGTACACGCCCATCTTCGTCGCCAGCCGGGTGACGGGCTGGAGCGCGCACGTCATGGAGCAGCACGCGAACAACCGGCTGATCCGCCCGATCGCGCAGTATGTCGGCCCGGCGCTCCGCCACTGGTAAGGTCGGGGCGGTTCGGCGGCGCACGGGCGGGGTCAGTCCGGAATGGGTGTCCAGGCCGAGGGCCGGGCGGTCGCCTGCCTGAGGCGCCTGAGGTACGTCCCGTGCGTGATCTCGGTGACGCCGAACTGGAGCGTGTGCGGGTTGGCGATCTGGGCGTCCAGGAGCGTGAAGCCGGAGGCTTCGAGGTGTCGCACGAGGCGAACCAGGCAGACCTTGCCCGCGTCGGTGCCGCCGAGATCGGGGCGTGAGAACATGGTTTCGGCGCCAAAGAAAGAACCGATGGAGACGCCGAGCACACCCCCGACGAGCAGCGGGGGGCCGGCGGGATCGTCGCGCCAGGCTTCGACCGAGTGGGCGTGCCCGCGGGCGAAGAGCACGTCGTAGAAGTGCAGGATGCGGGCGTCGATCCAGGTCTCGGCGCTCACCGACCGTGAGCGCGTCGAGGGTGTGCGCGGGGCCGCGCAGGCGAGGGCGACGTCCGAGAACGCCCGGTCGCTGGTGATGGTGAACCGGCCCTGGCGCACCGTCCGGCCGAGCCTTCGCGGCACGTGGAAGCCGGGCTCGGGGGCGAGCGGAATGATCGCGCGCCGGTGGGGGATCACAAAGTCGAGTTGGCCGGTGGCGGGGTCGGCCATCGGAAAGGCCCCGGCGCGGTATGCCTCGAGCAGGGCGCCGAGGAGTTCGCTTCGATCCGCGGGCATGCGCGATTGAAGGCGCGCGCCGGCCGACGCGCGATATGCTGTGAGCGCCTCGCGGAAGGGGGGGGAAGTGCTTCCGACCGCGCGACCGGGCCGGAGGGCCGCGTGGTGCGGGGCTTGGGCGCTCTCCACGGTCCCCGGGGGAAGGGCGAAATTCGGCGCTGATGCTCACCAAGAAGTGCAGGGTCGCGGAGGATGCCATGCCCACGGAACTGGTCAACAAGATCCTCGATTCCGACGTCCTGATGCCGCTCATCATGGGTGCGATCGCGGTCACTTGGGTGGTGTTCGGCACGATTTCGGGCACGATCCGCGCCGTGGCGCGCGAGCGGACGAAGCGGGAGATCGCCGCGTACATCGCGGAGGGTTCCATGACCCCCGAGCACGGCGAACGCCTGATCCGCGCGGGTCGCAAAGAGGACGTGTGCTGAAGGCCCTCGTCGCCGGGCCGGGCCTGTCCCGCCCTGCGTCTCCGGCGCGCCGACCCAGTGTTGAGGTGTGACGATGTTGCAGATCGCACTCGCTGAAATCGGAATCCCCGAGCTCGCCATCGTGGGAGGCGTCGCCATCACCCTCTTCGGCATCGTCTTCGGAACCTGGAAATCCCGGGCTCAGGCGAGGGAGTTTGAAGCCTCGCGCCGTGAGATCGCGGCGTACGTCGCCGAGGGGTCAATCTCTCCCGACGATGCGGAACGTATTCTCAAGGCCTCGCCCTCGGAACAATGCCGGCGCCGCCCGTGAGGCCATGTGGGCGCACCCAAGAGTTCAAGATCGTGGAGTGGATGCAATGATCACGTGGTTCGCACACCTGCTCGCACAAGCCTCGCCCGACGCAGCGCAGGATGTGTCTGATCGCGTCTTCGTCCTGGTCCTGGTCGCGATCGGCGCGGGCACGCTCATTTCGCTCGTGGGCATTGTGTGGGGCGTCTCCGCGGCCCGGGCCAAGGCCCGCGACCGCGAGGAGTCACGGCGCGAACTCGCGGCGTACGTCGCCGAGGGGACGATGTCGATCGAGGATGCGGAGCGCCTCATGCACGCCGGCGACTGGCGGGCCATCGCCCACGCCGCGGTCAGCCGCATGGGCGGGCGGTCGGGCAAGGCCTCGGCGTGCTCGGCGCCGGGCGCGAGGCCGGTGAGCTGATCCGGCGCGCGCGATGGGCGAAGGCCCCCCCGATTTCGGGACGCGGGCTCGGCGCGTCGTGCGCCGAAGCCGTTGGCGCGCCGCACGATGCGCGCTGCATCCAAAAAACTCCTTGTCTGGACTTCACGAAGTCTTAGAATCACGCGCCATGTCGAAAGCCACCCCCGCGACGGCGCCTTCGCCGGTCGCGTTCGCGCCGGGCGGGAGCCGGGCCCGCATTACTGATTTTGATTCCGCGTTGGAGTACCTGAACAGCCGCATCAGTTTCGAGCATTCCGGGCCCGCGCACTTTCCGCAGGATGCCTTCCGGCTCGACCGCATGGTCGCGCTGCTCGAACGTCTGGGCGACCCGCACCGGAACATCCGCACGATTCACGTGGCCGGGAGCAAGGGCAAGGGCTCGACGGTGGAGATGATCGCCGCGTGCCTCGGGGCCTCGGGGCACGCGCCGGGGGTGTACACCAGCCCGCACCTGGTGCACGTGCGCGAGCGAATCCGTATCGGCGCGAGCGAGATCAACCCCGCGGAGTTCGCGCGCCTCGCCCGCGCCGTGGCCGAGGCCGAGGCGGAACTGCCCGAGAGCGCCGGGCGTCTGACGTACTTCGAGGCATTGACGGCCTTGGCGTTCAGGTACTTTGCCGACGAGGCGGTGGACGCCGCCGTGATCGAGGTGGGCCTGGGCGGTCGTCTTGACAGCACGAATGTCATCGTGCCCGAGGTGTGCGCGATCACCGAGATCCAACTGGAGCACACGCAGGTGCTGGGCGACACGCTGGCCAAGATCGCCTTTGAGAAGGCGGGCATCATGAAGCGTGCCGTGCCGTGCTACACCGTGCCCCAGGCCCCCGAGGTCATGGAGGTCTTCAAGGCCCGCGCCGAGGAGGTCGGCTGCCCCCTCTTCGTGCTCGGTGAGAGTGTCGAGTATTCCTACCGCTTCGGTTCCGCGCCCGGGCGCGGCCCGCACGTGAAGGTGAGCATCCTGAGCCCGCGCGGCAACCTCGAGCACATGCCGGTGCCCTTCAAGGGGCACCACCAGGCGCACAACTGCGGGCTCGCCCTCGCGGTCATCGACCGCCTGCGCGAGCGCGGGTATGACGCGTCTGAGCGCACGGTTGCGCAGGGGCTTGAGCGCACGCAGGTCGCGGGGCGGATGGAGACCGTGTGGACCGAGCCGCGCATCATCATCGACGGGGCCCACACGCCCGAGAGCATCGAGGCCCTCGTCAAGGCCATCGGCGCGCACCATCGCTACGACAGCATGGTCGCGGTCTTCGGGTGCGCGGGCGACAAGAACATCGACGCGATGCTCGACCGGCTCGCGCTCGGGGCCGACAAGGTGATCTTCACGCGCGCCGAGGGCAGCGGGCGCGCCGCCGACCCGCACGACCTCCTCAAGCGCTTCAGCGAGCGGGGAGGCAAGATGTGTCAGGTCGCCGGCTCGGTCAAGGAGGCCATCAACCTCGCCGCCCGCGCGGTCGACCGGGGCGACATCATCTGTGTCACCGGCTCGTTCTACATCGCGGGCGAGGCCAAACGCCTGCTCGCGGAGGCCAAGGCCGGCAAGCGCTGAGGCGGCGGGGGCAGCGAAGAAGGGACGCAGCAGAGCGGTAAAGCAGTACGGAAGTGAAGAAAAGCCGGAGTGCAGAAGGCAGAAGCACGGAACCGCAGAACTTCCGCACTTCCGAACTTCGGTACCTCCGAACTGCTGAACTTGCGGACTTCCTGACTTCAGGACGCCGGGCGCTCACACGTCCCGAGGCAGGGACAGTCCGGCGCGCGGAGTGATCCGGGGGCCGTCGGGCTCATGCTTCCCAGCCGCAGAGGGCCGCCGCCTCGTCGGCGCGGGCCCGGGCGTCCGGCCCCACGAACGTCACATGCCCGAGCTTGCGTCCCGGGGCCGGCTCCTTGCCGTAGTCGTGTCGCGCGGCCCGCAGGCCCCCCGGCAGCGGGCTGGGCAGCCGCCCCACGAGATTGAGCATCGTCACCTCATCCGTCGCGCCCGGGTCGCCCAGGGGCAGGCCCGCGAGGGCCCGCAGGTGATTCTCAAACTGGCTGGTGCGTGCGCCCTCGATGGTCCAGTGCGCTGAGTTGTGAACGCGCGGGGCGATCTCGTTGGCCAGCAGCGCGCCGTCGATCTCGAAGAACTCGATGGCCAGGGTGCCCACGTGGTCGAGCATCGTCATCAGCTGCGCCGCCCCGTGCCGGGCGCCCGAGGCCTCGCCCTCGTCGAGCGCCCGGGCCGGGGCGTCGGTGCGCCACAGAATGCCCTGGCGATGCACGTTGCGGACGAAGGGGTGGAACACCATCTCGCCCGATGCGCTGCGCGTCCCCACCAGCGAGATCTCGCGCTCGAAGGGCACCAGCGCATCGGCGATGCACGCGCGCCGGCCCAGCGACGCCCACGCCCCGCGCAGCGCCCCGGCCTCGGGCGCCCGCGCCTGGCCCTTTCCGTCATACCCCCCCCGGCGCGTCTTGAGGATCATCGGTCCGCGCCACGTCGCCCGGGCCCGCTCCAGATCATCGTCGGTTTCGACCGGCAGCCAGGGCGGCACCGCCAGCCCCGCCCGCGCGAGAGCCCGGCGCTCCAGCACGCGGTCGGCCCCCGTGCTCAGGCTCAGCACTCCCGGGCGTACGGGCAGCCGGGCGGCGAGCCAGGTCAACGCGCCCTCGGGCACGTTCTCGAACTCGAACGTCACCACGTCTGATCCGCGGGCCAGGGCGTCCAGCGCCGCCGGGTCGTCGTAGGCCCCGACCACGAGATCGGCCTCGGCCTGCGCGCACGCTCGGGGCGATGGGTCGAGCACGCAGAAGGTCATGCCCAGACGCCGGCCCGCCTGCGCGAGCATCAGCCCGAGCTGGCCGCCGCCGAGAATGCCGACCCTCACGCCCCGGCCCCGCGCGAGGGGTCCGGGCTGTCGAGCACGCCCTGGGTCTGGCGGGCCCGGTAGGCCTCCAGCGCCGCGCGGATCGGGGCGTGCGTGTTGGCGAGCATCGAGGCCGCGAGCAGGGCGGCGTTGACGGCCCCGGCCTCCCCGATCGCGAGCGTGCCCACGGGCACGCCCCGGGGCATCTGCACGATCGAGAGCAGCGAGTCCAGCCCGCTGAGCGCGGCCGAGCGCACCGGTACGCCGAGGACGGGCAGGCGCGTCTTGCTGGCGCACATGCCCGGGAGGTGCGCCGCACCCCCCGCCCCCGCGATGATGACCTGCAAGCCCCGTTCCGCCGCCGTGCTCGCGTACGTGAAGAGCAGGTCGGGCGTGCGGTGGGCCGAGACGATGCGGCACTCGTGGGCAACGCCCAGGGCGCCCAGCGTCTCAGAGGCGTGGCGCATCGTCTCCCAATCGCTTTGCGAGCCCATGATGATGCCGACCAGCGCACCCATGCGCCCATCGTACTGCGCGGGCCGCAGGCCGGCATCCGGTCGGGCGAAGCGCCCGGTCGGTCCGCGGCGCGCACCGCGATCCCCTCATCCCCTCCTCGCCATGCGGCACCCTAACCAGGCATCTTTTCTCCGCGCCGGTCGGAGCCACCCGGATCGGCCGGACCGCACGGGCGACAAGCGTGCCGGGGTCTCGGCGGGATTCAGCCGAGCCCGACCAGTTTGATGTCAAAGACGAGCGTGGCCTTGGGCGGAATCGTCCCTGGGATGCCCCGCTCGCCGTAGGCAAGTTGATACGGGATGGTCAGCCGCCGGGTGCCGCCGACCTTCATGCCCGGGATGCCCTCCTGCCAACCCTTGATGAGATTCTTGAGGGGAAACTTGATGGGTTCGGGGTCGTCCCAGTTGGAGTCAAAGATCGTGCCGTTCGTGAGCATGCCGGTGTAGTGGACGTGCACCGTGGCGCCGGGCCTGCACTCGGCGCCCTGGCCCACGAGGGTTTCCGCGATGGTGATGCCCGAGGGCGTGGTGGTTTCGGCGCTCATGGATTCTCCGGTTCGGCGGGACCGCGACGAGAGAGCGTACGCGCCGCGGGGTACGCTTGGCATCACCCGGCGGAGAAACTCATGCCCCTGGCTCACGCGGCGGATCGTGCGATGGCCCAGTTCGTGCGCGAAGGCGAGCGACTGCGGCGCGAATCGCTGGAGACAGAGTGGCTGCTCACCAACGGCCTCGGCGGGTTCGCCCAGGGCACGCTCATGGGCACCCCCACGCGCCGGTATCACGGCATGCTCATCGCCGCGATGCACCCGCCGGTGGACCGGGTCAGCGCCCTGACCGCGATCGACGACACGCTCGTGATCGATGCCGGGGCGCTCACCCAGTTGAGCGTGCGCCTCACGCCGATCCACTTCGAAGGCGCCGAGCACGCGAGTTCGCACCCGAACCTGGTGTCGATGGAGCAGGGCCATTTCGGCGTGCGCTGGCGCTACCGGGTGCACTCCCCGCTTGGCGAAGTCACGCTCGATAAGACGCTGTACCTCTATGACCGGCGCAACGCCGTGGGCATCCGCTACGCGGTGCGGAGCGGGGGCATCCCAATCCGCCTGGAACTGCGCCCGCTCATCCGACTGGGCGACATGCACGCGCTGCATCACGAGGGAACCGCGTTCATGCGCCGCCCCCTGCCCGGGGGCTGCTTCATCGCGCGCGAACATCTCGGGCTGCACCTGCACTCCAAAGAGGCCGCCTTCCGCGATGATCCGCAGTGGTGGCGGCGCCTCACCTACTGGTGGGAGCAGGACCGCGGTCTCGACCACGTTGAAGACCTCTACTGCCCCGGACGCTTCGAGTGGACCACCGTGCCCGCCTCGGGCACCAGCGTGCTCACCCTTCACGCCTCGACCGATGCCGGCTCGCTCCCCTCGATCGAGGACGACGCGGCGGCGCGCGACCGCCGACTTGCCGAGATCACCCGGCGCACGATCGTCCGCTGCGGGGGCGACGCCCTGGGCCCCGCCGATGCCGCGGCGGTCGCCGCCCTCGCCCGCGCCACCGACGCGTTCCTGGTCCGGCGAGGCTCGGTCACCCACCCGCAGCACGGGGGCACGCCGGGCGTGTCGATCATCGCGGGCTACCCGTGGTTCGCCGACTGGGGGCGCGACTCGATGATCTCGCTCGAAGGGCTGCTGCTCGTCACCGGGCGGTTCGACGAGGCGCAGCGCCTGCTCCAGACTTTCGCCGAGCGCCGGCGCCGGGGCATCATCCCCAACCGCTTCGACGACCTCACCAACGAGGCGCATTACAACACCGTCGATGCCTCGCTCTGGTTCATCCACGCCTGCTGCCGCTGGGCGCGCCTCGCCCGTGAAGACGCCGGGTTTTCCTCTTCGCCGCTCGCGGAGGCCTGCCTTGACGTGGTGGAGCACTATGCCCGGGGCACCGACTTCGACATCCGGCGCGATCCCGCCGACGGCCTGATCGCCGCCGGCAGCCGTTCCACCCAGCTCACGTGGATGGACGCCGCCCGCGACGGTGTCGTCTTCACCCCGCGGCACGGCAAGGCCGTCGAGATCAACGCCCTCTGGCACAGCGCGCTCCTCGAACTCGCCGCCCTGCTCGCCCCGCGCGACGCGGCCCGGGCGGACGAACTCCGCACCCTCGCCGCCGAGGCAGGCGGCTCGCTGCGCAGGCTCTTTTGGAACCCCCAGCGCAACTGCCTCTTTGACCGGCTCGAAGCCGATGATGCCGGGGGCTGGCGCGGCGTGGGCGACGTGCGCCCGAACCAGGTCTTCGCCGTGTCGCTGCCCCACTCACCCCTGACACCCGTGCAGCAACGGGCCGTGCTCAGCGTCGTGCGCGATGCGCTCCTCACGCCGCACGGGCTTCGCACGCTCGCCCCGGGTGAGCCGGGGTATCGCGGTCGCTTCGAGGGCCCGATGCCCCAGCGCGACGCGGCGTATCACAACGGCACAGTCTGGCCCTGGCTCATCGGGCCCTTTGTCGAGGGAGTGCTCCGCGTGCACGGCCCCGCCGGCGCCGCCGACGCCCGGCGCGCCCTCGCCCCGCTCGTCGAGTACCTCGATTCCAGGTTTCTGGGCAAACTGCCCGAGGTCTTTGACGGCGACGACACCCCCGAACGTCCCCAGCGGGCCCGCGCATGCACCGCCCAGGCGTGGAGCGTGGCCGAAACCCTGCGGGCCCTCGCGTTGGTCCTCGCCTGCGAGCGCGGCGATCCGGTCGAGAAATCGTGACGGCCCGGCCCGCATCACGGCCGCGGTATCCATGAATCTCGCCTCACCAACTCGCGTGCCCGCCGTCCGCGTGCTCTGACGCGCGACTGCGGCGCTCCGGCCAAAAACGACAACCGTGAACGGTCCGCGCAAGTCAGCGGAACCGCAGTCTCGCCGCAGGGCCGGCAGACTGCGGGCACCCGACGTCAACGGGAAGCAAGCCCCGCGCACGATTTCATCTCCGCCCCCTCAAGGCTCGCGGTTCATCGACACGTACGCCTCGGAATTCATCATGCCCGAGAGATGCAGGTTGGGGGCGGCCTCTTCGACCTGCCGGTTGTATCTCACCCAGTGCACCATCAGTGCCAGCAGCACCCCTGCCGCAATCCACACTCCTGCTTCGCCCGCGCGGGTGTGCCTGTACCGCACCATGATGCCGAGGCCGAGGCCGAGAGTCGCGGCCTTCCACACTGCCAGCAGCGCGGGCGAGTTCAGGCTCATCACGTGACGGGCGACGGGGTTGACCTCGACCATGCCCGTGGTGGTGACATACGTGAGCGTCAGCGCGAGGTCAACAGCGCTCATGATGAGCACGGCAAGCGCGAGCCAGAGCACCCGCCGGCCACGGCGGACCTCCGCCCGGGTGAGCCGGGCGCGGGGGGGCAACTGCCTGGACGCAGCGCGTTCACCCATCCGGAGGGACATCGACCCCGCAGGAACCGACCCTGACCCGCGCGCCGCGCGGAACGGCGCGCCCGCCCGGGTGGTAGGCTTGTCGCGAACCTGCGGGCGCGCTCTCGGACCCGCCCGCGACCGGAGGCCGTACTCGATGGGCCGCGTGCTGCTCGTCATCCTGGTCCTGCTCGCCCCGGTCCTGCGGGCCCAGCCTGTTGACGGCCCCGTGAACCCTGTCTTTCCCGATGACTCCACGCTCGCGGCGGAAACCCTCGCCCGTCTCCCGCAGCTCCTCGCAGGCGACAACGTGCCCGAGGCCGCCCGCGCGCTCCAGCGCCTGCTCGATGAAGAAGGCGACCGCGTGATCGCCAGCGCCCGCGACCCGGACCTGTTCACGAGCGTCCGCGCCCGCGTCCACGCGGCGCTCCTCGATGCCCCCGATCTGCTCGCCCGGTACCGGGAACTGGAGTCGCCCGCGGCCCGCGCGCTGCTCGACGCCGACCCGGCGCGGGTCGAACGCACCCGCCTGCTCACGCCCGAGGGCTTTGAAGCCTGCCTGCGCCTCGCGCAGACCGAGCTTGACGCCGCCCACTTCGAGAGCGCTCGGCTCCTGCTCGAACAGCTCGACGGGCACCCGGATTTCACCGGCGCTGCGGCGCGCGAGGCGGCCCGGCTGATGCGCGATATCTCGGCCTACCTGCCGCGCGAGGAGATCATCGCGCTCGCCCGGGCCTGGGCCGAGCGGGCGGGCGACCGGTGGGTGCCCGCCGCGCGGGTCGAGTGGCCCGCCGGCGAGCCGCGCGAGAGCGGCGTGTTCTCGCCGGCCCTTGACCTTGACGTGCGTGAACTGGTGGCGAGGCCCCTGCACAGCGTGCGCCTGTCGGGAGGCTCGGCGCCGAGCGTGGACCGGCGCGGGCTGAGCACCGAGGGCCCGATGGGGCTGACCGATGTGCCCCTGATCCGGGGCGACGAGGTCTTCGTCGGCGACGGGCTTTCGTTCGCCGCGTGGGACCGCTACACGCTGACGCCGCGCTGGCGGGTGCGTCCCGAGTCCCCCCCGCCGCCGCGCGATCTGTCGCAGCTCAACCGGGACCGGGGGCTCTGGGGCGAGCTGGCGCTGGTGCGAGGCATCACGGTGTCGGGCGATCTTCTCTTCGGCGCGACGGGCCGCAACAGCCTCTCCGGACAGCTCGGCGATCCGCGGATGCACGCGCTGCGCCACGCGACCGGAGAGTTCGTCTGGAGCTGGTCGCCCATGGCGCTCGGGCCGGAGTACCACGCCTTCGTGCCCACCGGCCTGCCCCTGGTGCACGAAGACACCCTGGTGTTCAGCATCGAGAAGCAGATGCACGACGAGCGGGTGTGGGCCCTGCGGCTCGTGGGCCTCGAAGCGCCGACCGGCCGGGTGCGCTGGGCCCGGGCGATCTCCGCCGTGGGCTCCCTGCCCTATGACCCGCGGACGGGCGATTTCCGCGCCTCGGTGCCCGCGCTGCACGAGGGCATCATCTACCGGGCCGAGGCCATGGGCGTGATCGTCGCGATCGAGGCCGCGAGCGGGCGCGTGCGCTGGCTGCGCCGGGCCCCCGGAACGGGCCTTGCCCCTCCCGATTCGCTCCCCCCCACCGCGCTCAGCGGGCCCGTGGTCTGGCGCGACTCGATCTTCGTCATCACCGACGACGCCTCGCGCATCCTGGAGATCAACCGCGCCGACGGGGCAATCCGTGCGGAGCGCGCCAGCGCCAACATGGGATGGCCGCGGTACCTGCTGCTCGTCGGAGAGACGCTGGTCGGCGTCGGCTCGCGCTACGCCTCGGCCGTGCCCGCGTCCGAGTTTGAGAGCGCTCGCATTTCGGTGAGCGACGCCTACGAAGGAACTTCCGTCACCGGGCGGGCCCTGGTCACACCCGGCGGCCTGGTGCTCCCCACCGTGGACGGCTTTCTGCGCTTCGATGTGCCGCATGAAACGGGCGGACACATCGCCGGCGCGCACGTCGACCTCGACAACTCGGGCGTTCTGGTCTCCGTCGAGGGCCAGATTCTCGCCCTCGACGGCGAGCGTCTGCACAGCTACCTGGTCTGGCCCGTGGCCGAGGGGGTGCTGCTGGCCCGCATGCGCGCCCGCCCCGATGACGCCGAGCCCGCCATCGTCTTCGCCGAACTCGCCGCGCAGGCGGGGCACGCCGAACGCATCGGGGAAGCCGCCCGCGCCGCCGCGGACATCCTCCGCACCGCCGCCGAGCCCGACGCCCGGCTGCACGACCGCCTGGTGCAGTCGCTCACGCGGATGCTCGACCGCAGCCAGCGCGACGATGCCCCGGAGCGCGCCCTGCTGCCCGCCCCCGTGGCGGCGGACCTCATCGACGTGCTCTCCGGGCTTGCGGCCTCACCCGAAGAACGCGCCGCGGCGCTGCTGATCGAGGGCCGCGAACACGAACGCCGGGCGCGCCCGGGCGATGCGCTGGGGGCGTATCAGCGTGTTCTGGCGTCGCCTGAGCTGTGCGAGGCCCCGTGGTCCGGCCCGGACATGAGCACGCGGGCGGAGCTTGAAGCCGCGCGCCGCGTGCGGTTCGTGGTGATGAACGCACCCGGCTCGTATGAACCCTTCGAGCGAGAGGCGGATGCGAGCCCGCACCCGGCGAACGCCGCGGAGTTCGCCGCCCGCGCCCGGCAGTACCCCGCGGCGCGCGAAGCGCCGGCCTGGTGGCTGAGCGCCGCCGAGGCGTACCGGGGCGAAGGAAACCTGGAAGAGGCAATGCGTTCGCTTCGCGCCGGGCTTGATACCCTCCGGGCGTTCGATCGTCGGGGGGAATCGCCCGCCGGTGAACTCGCCGGCCTGCTGGTGCGCCTGCTGGCCTCGGAAGGACGCCTCAATGAAGCCTCCCGCGTGCTGGCGGACCACCGTGAGCTGGCCCCGGGTCTGCCCTTGACCGCGCAGGGCGAGCCAATCGACGCCGATGGCCTGGTGCGCGACCTCGCCGAGCTGGAGGCCTCACGCCTCCGGCGCCCGGCCTTGGCCCACGAACTCGGCCCGGGACACGCACTGGACGGCTGGCACTGCGCGATCCGCCCGCCCCCGCTCGGCGCCCCGGCCTGGGTGCTTCTCTCCCGGGTCGAAGACGGGGGGGCCCTGACCCTGGCCCGTTACGACGCGGCCCCCGGCGCGGGGCTCCGCGCCGCCTGGACACGCCTGCTCAGCCCGGGCTCGCAGGTGCTGGCGTGCGAGGAGGGCCTCGTGCTGGTGGGCGAGAGCGCCGCCGGCTCGTCCCGCCTGCGCCGGCTTGCCCCCGCAACGGGCGAGCCGCTGTGGGAGACCCCGGCTCTGGAGAGCCTGGTCGAAGCGCTCCCCGGGGCGGCCCGGGTGGGGCCATCGACCGTCGAGACGACGATGGACGGGCGCGTGCCGGAACGCCAGTTTCTGGTCGCCCACGACGAGCGCACGGTCGCCCTCGTGCAGCGGTCCGGGCTCGCCGTCGGCGTCGACCTCGCCTCCGGGCGGGTGCTCTGGAGCGCCGATCTCAGGCTCGACCGGGTGCACGACGCCGTCGCGGGCGCGGGCGTCCTCGCCGCCGGGGGCCGGGGCGCAGCGCAGAGCGGCGAACTCGTGGTTGTCGATCTCCGCACCGGCGAAGGCCGCTTCCGCATCTCATCGCGCGAGGGCGTGCTTCCCGGCCCGGTGCGCTGGGTGCGCCTCGGTGAGCGAGGCGAGGTGATCGTCGGCGCCGACGAGGGTGTGCTGTGCGCGAGCGCCCACGAGGCACGCGTCATCTGGACCCGCAGCGACGATGCCCTGCGCGCAACCATGGACGCCTGGATCGTCGGCGATGCGCTGGTGATCCTCGATGCGCAGCGCCGGCTCCGGCTGGGCCGCGCCGCCTCGGGGCTCTTCGAGCTCGACCCGCTCCCGCAGCGCGCCCTGCTCGCGTCCACTACGAGGGTGGACCTGGTGCCGACGCAGGACGGCTTCGCCGTCCTCACCGGCTCGGGCATCGGGCTGTTCTCAAGGCAGGGCGAACTCGTCGGGGCGGATGCCCTCGGGGCCGACAACACCCTTCTGCCTCCGGTGCCGATCGACGGGGGCTTTCTTGCCCTCCGCCGCGCCGAAACCGCCGGCGAAGAGACCCGCCTCCTCCGGTTCGACGAATCCGCGCGGCTTGTCCCCCCCGCGCTGAAGGTGCGCCTCTCATGGGAAGCCACGAACCTGGTGGTCCTCAACGGAGCCCTCCTCCTCGAAACCGAGGGGGGGGTGGCGGTTCTTCCGGATGTCAGCGGTCGGTAGACTGATGCGGTCGCGCTGTTCAAGCCCGCTCGGAGGTTCGTCATGCTCCCATGCTTCTCTCGCGCCAACGCCCTGGTCGCCTGGCTTGCAGCCCTGGCCGTGGCGTGTCTCAGCGCCCGCGCCGCGGCCCAGACGGGCGGAATCGGAATCTCCTTTCGCCAGGAAGCCGGCGAGTGGATCGTGGCATCGCTCGCCCCGGGTGGGCCGGCGGCGGCGGCGGGCGTGCCTCTCGATGCCGTGCTCCGCACCATCGACCGGGCGTCCGTGGACGGTTGGACACTGGAGCAGGTGGGCGGCGCGATACGGGGCACGGTGGGAACAAAGGTCGCGCTCTCGTTCCGCACCGATGACGGGATGAAGACGTTTGAGCTCACCCGGGCAGACCTCGCGAAACTCACGCCCGGCGCCGACCCGCGCCCGGAACCCCGGCCTGATCGACCCGTCGAGCCCTCAGCACCCCGGGGTGACGATGCCCTGGCCTCGGTGCGAAGCCGCCTGGGTGATGGGCCGGTGCTCCTGGGCCTCACCCCGGAACAGGTCCAGCGCTTCGGGGCGCCGGAGTCGGTGCGGGTGGGCACCCGGTTGGTGTACGACACCGGCTCTTCGTTCAGCAACGACGCGAACGACCACTGGCTCTTCCAGGAGCAGGCGGGCGGAGGCGTGGGCATCGTGACGCTGGATGTCGCGGGCATCGAGGGCGGCGCGGCGCTCCTGGTCGGACAGTTCTTCGGGTACAACCCGGACGCACGCCAGTTCGAGGTGATGGGTTCGGTGCACTGCCACGCGGGGCCCGCGGCCGCGGTGAGCGATTTCTGGATTCATCCGGGCCTGCTCCGCGATGTCGATTCGACCTCGGCCTTCAAGGTGCGCCGGGGCACATACGAGCTCCAGGGTCGCACGCACAACGTGCTGCGTGTGCGGGTCTCCTCGGGCTCGCGCACCACGCAATGGATGTACGACACCGACACGGGCTACCTGCTCGTGTATCGCTCCGGCAGTTCGATCGCCACCGCGAGCCCGACCGAACGCGACGACGAAGACTGGGACGGCGTGGTCCTGAACCACATGGTCCTCCTGGAAGTCCGGCACGTCGACTGGCCCGGCGCCAAGGCCGAGGCTCCCGGATGGATCCGCCGGGCCTCGCGCCTGCGATACCAGGGCAACCACTTCGCCATGATCGACGGCAACCCACCCGTCTCGGGCGGCGCCATAGAGAACGAGTTCCAGGTCGCGGCGCGGGGCTCCACCATGTTCATCGGTGAGCTTGTCTCGACACGGGAGGAGCGCGAGCACGGGCGCGATGCGCTCACCCGCATGGCCTTCGGTTCGGGCGTGTCAGGGCCCGGGCTCGTCTTCATCACGCCGGAAGGGTTCCGGTCCATGCGGACGGGTCAGGTGATCGACCGCGAGCCTCGCGTGGGCTTCGAGGTCGTCGTGGCGCACAAGGACGAGCAGCAGGCGGTGATCGAGCTCCGCCACCCGCTCTTCTACATGCGCCGGGTCTATGACCCCGAGGGCCGGATGGTGATGGCGGAGCAAGGCACTCGCCAGTACCTGAGCTGGCAGGGGTGGCGCATGCAGCTCGTGGGCATCGAGTGACAGGGCGGTTCCGCGCCGTGTTTCTCCCCGGGAGTCCCGAGCGTGCCCGCGAGGGGTCGGAACGACCCGAGCAGGCGGTTGTGCGCCACCCCGGGGGACATGGTTGGCAGTGGGTGTACGGAATCCGGTACACCCCAGCGACGCGCTCGGCGGCGCGCGACGGCGGGGTGACATGCTCGCACGGGTCCGGCGTCGAATGGGGGGCGGCCCCCCACGGACGCACGACGGCTGATTCCTCCCTTGGCGGCCTCTCGGCCCCCCCGCTGCCCCGCAGGGGTGACGCTAGGATGGGGCCATGAAGATCCACGAGTACCAGGCGAGGGAACTGCTCTCGGGCGCGGGCATTCCGGTGCCGGCAGGACAGATGATTTCGTCTGTTGAAGAAGCCGCGGCGACGTACAAGGCTGTGACCTCGCCCGGTTCCCCGCTCGCGGTGGTCAAGGCGCAGGTGCATGCGGGCGGGCGGGGCAAGGCGGGGTTTGTGAAACTGGTGAAATCCGCGGCGGAGGCCGAGGACGCCGCCCGCTTCATGCTCACCCACCGGATGCACAGCCCGCAGACCCCTCCCGAGGGCCTCGAGGTGCGCAAGCTGCTCATCGCGGCGGGGGTGGACATCATGCCCCGGGCCGGCGGCGCCAAGGGGGCGGGCGAGGAGTTCTACCTCGCGGTCACGCTCGACCGGGCGAACCGGCGCCCCGTGCTCATCGCCTCGCGCGAGGGTGGCGTCGAGATCGAGAAGATCGCCCACGAGCGGCCGGAGGCGATCATCAAGGCCCCGCTGCACCCGGTGGCGGGCCTTGAGCCGCACCAGGGACGCGAGGTCGCCTGCCGCCTGGGCTTCAAGGGCAAGCACATTCTGGCGGCGGCGGACGTGATGTCGCGCCTGGCGAAGCTCTACCTGGCGCGCGACTGCTCGCTGGCGGAGATCAACCCGCTGGTCATCACGAATCCCACCACCGAGCACCCCGACGGGCGCGTGATGGCCATTGACGCGAAGTTCAACTTCGACGACAACGCACTTTTCCGCCACAAGGATCTGCAGGCGATGTTCGACCCGACCGAGGAGAACCCGGGCGAACTGCGGGCGCAGCGCTTCGGGCTTTCGTACATCGCGCTCGACGGCAACATCGGGTGCCTGGTCAACGGCGCGGGTCTGGCGATGGCCACCATGGACATCGTGAAACTGCACGGGGGAAGCCCGGCGAACTTCCTGGATGTCGGCGGGAGCGCCAGCGAAGAGGCCGTGACCGAAGCCTTCTCGATCATCCTGAGCGACCCGCGGGTCAAGGGTGTGATGGTCAACATCTTCGGGGGCATCATGCGCTGCGACGTGATCGCGCAGGGCGTGGTCAACGCGGCCCGCAAGCACAAAAATACCGACGGCAGCACCGGCTTCCGCGTGCCACTCGTGGTGCGCCTTGAAGGCACCAACGTGGAGAGCGGGCGCGACCTGCTCCGCCGCGCCGCGGCGGACCTGCCGACGCTGCAACCCGCGACCGACCTCGCCGACGCGGCGGTCAAGGTGTGCCGGGCGGTGGGCTGAGGCCAGCGTCGCGGGCTCCGTCGCCCGCCACTTGAATCGCTACAGCTCCACCACCGCCATGTCACCCTCGCGCTGGGGGGCGCCGGCAGGGAACTGAACGCTTCCGGCGCCGGGAGTGAAGGCAGCCAAGGCCTGCGGGCACGTCGTCGCCATGTCGGACCGGACCGATGCCGCGCAGAAGCGTCGCGTGCGTTCGAGGCGCACCTCGCGGGCCTGCGGCACCTGGCCCGGGCCCTCATCGATGATCCGGTATTCGCGCACGCCCTCGGTGTCGGGCTCAGTAAGGCCCAGACGGACCATGAGGTCGAGGACGATCTGCCCCTCGGCGCGGCAGCCCTCGGCCTCGGGGATGGCCTGCTCGAAGGCCTGTAGCACGCCCGTGCGGTTCTCGAAGGTGCCGCTCTTCTCGGCCCAGGTGGCGCCGGGGAGCAGCACATCGCTCTCGTCCGCGAGGGGTGAGTCCAGCGTGTCGATGACGATGACGAAGGTGCCCCGGGCGCGGGCGCTGCGCACGACCTGGATGAAGTCTGGCGTCGCCCAGGTGCTGGGGTAGTTGCCGGTGATGACGAGCAACCCGATGTCGCCGGCATCGAGGCGCTGGCGCAGCGCGCCGAACTCGGCCGGGGGCTGCGTGCCCGTCGAGCCGTGCCCGCCGAGGGCGCCGAGCACGCGGCGCACGCCCCGCGCGTTGGGGGCCTTCTCGGCGCTCATGACGAACGCCTTGGGGTCCGTCGCCCCCTTGCCGGGCGGGAAGACCTTGTCTTCGCCCTGGGTGGGCACCGGCCCCACGAAGAGGTGGGCGTGGGGATCGATGCCCCGGGCGAGCGTGCCCAGCAGGTAGGCCTCTTCGCAGGAGAGCATCGGGCTGATGACCGCCGCGGCGCGCCTGGCGCCCGCGAGCGCGCGCTTGGCCGCATCCACCAGGTCGGCATACGCCTGCTCAAAGGTGCAGGGGGTGAGCGCGCCGAACTCGCGCCGGCGCGGGGCCCCGAGCCGGGCGGCATCGTGCACGAAGTGCCAGCCGTAACGGACCTCGTCGGTGATCCACCATTTGTTGATGCCGGGGTTGTGCCGGGGCTTGATGCGGTACACCTTGCCCTCGTTGTGCTCGATCCAGATATTGTCGCCGCTGGCGGTCAGGCCGTCGATCGACGGGGTGCGCTTGAGAAACCAGACGCGCTGGGCGAAGAGAAAGTCCTTGTCGAGAAGGGCCCCGACCGGGCAGAGGTCGATGACGTTGGCGGAGAGCTCGTTGGCGAGCGGCACACCCGGAAAGACGTCAATCTCCTCCTTGTTGCCGCGCCCGGTGATCAAGAGCTCGCTCGTCCCGCTCACCTCCTTGGTGAAGCGGACGCACCGGGTGCACATGATGCAGCGGTCGGAATACAGCAGGACGTGCGGCCCGACATCCTTCTTGGGGTTCTTGACCTTCTGCTCCTCAAAGCGGCTCTTGCCCCGGCCGTACTGGTAGGAGTAGTCCTGCAGGTAGCACTCGCCCGCCTGGTCGCAGACCGCGCAGTCAATCGGGTGATTGATGAGCAGGTATTCCATCACCGCCTTCTGGTTGGCCACGCTCTTGGGCGTGTCGGTGTGCACGACCATGCCGTCGGCGGCGGGGGTCTGGCAGGTGGGCATCAGTTTGCCGCCCATGAAGGGGGCGAGCTTCCCCCCCGCGCGGGCGTCGGGAGCCCAGATTTCACCGAGGCAGATGCGGCACGAAGCGACGATGGAAAGCCCGTCGTGGTAGCAGTACTGCGGAATCTCAATGCCGTTGGCGTTGGCGACCTGCAGGATCATCTGCCCGGGGGTGAAGTCGCAGACCTTGCCGTTGATGGTGATGGTGGGCATGGGACGGGTAGGGTAGCGGGGAGATCGGAGGCGAGCGACACCGCCCAAGCGTCTGGTATCCCAGCGGCCAATCAGGGCAGGAACGCCGCACGGTGGACTTCGCCCCGGCTTCGATGGGCAACCCGCCGCAGCAGTGAAGGAACCAAGGCCAGAATCAGAATGCCATTCCGGATGAACGGCCAGGGTGCGCGTGCGGCGGCCCGCGCGCCAAAGCAGGGGCAGGCGCCATCTGGGCGCGTTGCCGCGGCAACAAGAAAGGCGGAGAAACAGGCGAGCAGCCCTATGGCGAACGCTGCACCGAGTCTTGGTCGACAATGCGACAACAGCCAAAGCCCGCCGACCACTTCCGCCGACACGGCGGCCCATGCGACAGTACCACTGACGGACCGCGAAATGGTGCCGGAATCCGCGATGTGTGCGGCGAATGCGTCGACCCCGAACCGCTCACCACCCAATCCAAGGTGCATCATCGTCAACTTCGCACACGATGCCCAGAGAAGCGATGCGCCCACCGCAACTCGCCCAGCATCGGCAATCGTCGCAACGCGCCTGCTCATCCCGGTCCCTTGCGACGTACAACCCAGACCCTGAGGATCAAGGACGCCACTGAGATCGCCACGACCATCCCGATCAACCACCCGTACCAAGCGCGCCGTGGGTTGTTTGCGCCACGGATTCGTTCGTCCAACGCTTCTTCGTTGTACAGGAGGCGACCATCAGGCGAGAACACATCACCCGTGGCGAGATCCCGGCGCTGCAATCGCTGGGTGAGATCAGAGGAAGCGACTCTGGCTTCGGCATCGGCGGGATTCACACGAAGCGCAACGATTCGGCCGGCCGCCTCTGCGGGCATCGTGCCCAGCTCGGGGATGTCAGACAGGCCGTGGATTCGCATGGTTATCGTCGAAGGGATCGGCGGTGCGCCGGCGACCGGAGAAAACCCGTCGAACTCGAAGACAACTGTGGTGCGGCCGTTCGACGTGCTCGCCACGGAGACAAGCCGCGCGTCTTCGCCGCAAAAGACGAGCGTGATGCTCGCCGAACCGATCGTGATCGCCAGACAGTCGCCGCTTGTCGAGACGGCGAGGTCGCCGTGATCGCGAGCGAGCGCAACGTGCCGGGCGACGCTCGCCCAGGGCACACGTGACTCATATGCACTCCAAGCTGCGGCGGTCTTCGTATCCAGCGCAAGTTCAGAGTACGAGACTGCGTCGCGTCCGACTTCGCGGACGTGCTTTCTGTCACGGTTCACTCGCTGAACATGTCGGAAACCTGTTCCAATGTCGGTGCCTGACGCCTCGACGCGAACATCGAGTCGCCCATCTGCGAGAACGATTGCAGTCGTGCGCTCCGTTTGCGCATCACCCGGAAACTCGATGCTCGCCTCGCAGGAGAGAACACGCCCATAGGCACCAATCACCTCCTCCACGCTAGGTGGACGAGCCAACGCGAGCGGCGAGGCGAAAGCGATCAATGCAGCTGCACCGCAGCCGTTCGGTCGGCATCGCACTACTGTTCTCCGCCGCCGCTGGAAGAGCCCTCGCATGCATCGGGGTCGCAAAACTGGGCAGGGATCGGGGGCGTAAAGAACACCTGCATTGAAGGCGGGGCGAGTTGGCCGCCGATGCATTTGCCGTTGGGGCCAGGAACCCCGCCAACATACACATCACACCGAACGATCTGCATCGTCGTCCCGTGCGAAGGAATCCTCCGAGTGCCGGATTCATCCTGCCAGCAAATGATTCGGTGGGGGCACTTCATGTAGAGTGAGCATCCATCGATCTTCTCCACATGCATGAACCATAGGTCGTAGGCGCAGTTCGAGTTGTCGGGCTCCGGCTCGGGCTGCGCCGCCGCACCAAGAGTTACGGCAAGACCCAAGGCCAAACCGATTCTCCACTTTTTCATGATTCAGACTCCTGCAACAACTTCCCCCGGCTTACGTTAGAATACCCACCGGGGGGGGTGTCAAGGGGGATTTGGTGGAACGACGGCACAGATCATCAAATTCGGCGGCGAGCGGCGATTTCGCGCAGGCAGCGGCGCGACAGGCTTTTACGTTGATCGAACTTGTGGTGGTCTTCGGGGTCGTCGGGATTGTCGTGGCGCTCGCGCTGCCGACCCTGGTGGGCACTCGTGCGCAGGCCGTCGTACTCAACTGCCAGGCAAACACGCGCACGAGCGTGCGCGCCATTGATGCTTATGCGGATCGGTCACACGACATGTACCCATTCGCCGGGGTTGAGCCCCGAGAGGCGTGGGTGCCTGGGGTGGGCTACTTCGGCGTTGTCGGCGGGCGAAGCGGCTTGATGGCTGGTGCCTGGGCGACGCTGTTCCCTGAGGAGTGGGACGGGCTGCAGTGGTCGCGCGCGATGCGGTGCCCGAAGCAGCCAGACTTTGATCCGAGCGCTGAGTCAGCGCACGAGCCGCCGTTCGAGCCTGCCGCCTATGCCGTGCCGTTCTACTACATGTGGCACCCCTTCTGGATTGACCCGAGCGACATGACTGAAGTTGTTCCGTACGAGCGTTGGCGTCCTCGTGCGGTCCGAGTTTCAGACGTTACGTTTCCATCGGCCAAAGCGATCCTCAACGAACATCTTGCCTTCTGCGCGACCGAGCCAAGCCGCGATGCCCAGCTCTACTGGTTTCTTGACACCAGCCGGCTGAAATCCTCAGTAGCCTTTTGTGACGGGTCTGTCGCCCGCGCGTCGCGCGTGGAAGGTGTCACGAGCCCGCTCTCGCACGGCTTCTCGCAGACGGTAACGCATCACGGGGTGCGAGGCCGGGACCGCTGAAGTCGAGCTCTCCTTCACTGCCGAAGGGGGAACCGCGCACAGCAGTCGCCCGCCAGCCCCGCCAGCACGTCCGTATGGCGGGCGCTCGCCCCCTGGTTCGCGCGCACGCATGCGCAGCCCCGTTCGCCCATTGCCCGGGCCGAGGCGGGATCTGCCAAGAGTTCGGCCAGGGCACGCGGCAGGTCCGTCGCCGACACAACCCGCAACGCGCCGGCCTCGCGCAGTGGACCCACCGAGTTCTCAAAGTCGCCGAACGCAGGTCCGATGAGCACCGGCTTGCCGAAGGCACCGGGCTCGATAGGGTCGGACCCGTGCAAGTCACCGAAACTCCGGCCCATGACGACGACATCCGCGAGCGCGTAGGCGAGCCTGAGTTCGCCGATCGTGTCGAGCAGGAAGCGCGTGGCGCCGGGCGGGGCGGGCGTGCGGGCGCTCCGCCGGAAGCAGCCCGGCAGGGACGCGGCGGCCTCGTCGAACCGCTCGGGCTTGCGGGGAGCGCACAGCAGTTGCGTGCCGGGCGGACAGGCCACGACGACCGCTTCATGCACCAGCGCCTCTTCGCCCTCCCCGGTGCTGCCCGCGACGATGAGCGGGCGGGCGGGGTCGATGCCGAGTTCGGCCCCGAGGGCTTGGGCCGCGCCGGAGGGCACGTCCAGAGAGGCGGCGTCCCATTTCATTGTGCCGGTGATGCGCACGCGCTCGGGGGGCACGCCCATGGCGGAGAAGCGCCGGGCATAGGTTTCATCCTGCACGCAGGCGATCGCGAGAGAGCGGAACATGGGCCGCAGCAGCGGGCGGGCGCGGCGATAGCCCTTGAAAGAGCGTGCGCTGAGGCGCCCGTTGATCACCGCGACCGGGATGCCCCGGCGGCGGCAGGCGCGGAGGAAGTTGGGCCACAGTTCGAGTTCCACCAGCCCCACGGCATCGGGGCGCACGCGACCAAGCAGGCGCCGCACGCACCAGGAGAAGTCCACGGGGTAACGCACCACCTCGCACGACCCGCCGAAAAGGTCGCGGGCCCGGGCGATGCCGGTGTCGGTTCCTGCCGCGATGACGACCTCGCAGCGCGGGGTGAGCAGCGGAACGAGCGTCCGCAGCGCGCTGACCTCGCCCACCGAGACGGCGTGAAGCAGCACGCGCGGGCGGACGGGCGTGGGGAGTGCATCGCCCTTGCCGAACCGGGCGGGCCAGTCCTGCCGGTCCTTCCGCGCCCAGAACGGAGCGGTGATGAGAGCGAGGGGCAGGTAGGCGAGATCGAGGAGGTTCACAGGAATACCTGTTCAATTCAGTACGAGACTTAGGCTATTGAACTCCGCGCAATACATGGAATAACTGCTGATTGGCCGATGATGGGTGCATGAGGATCAAGGGTACTCCGGCGGAGCTGGAGGTGCGGCGTGGACGACGCCATCAGCGGCACCAGCGCCCGGGGTCGCGACCAGTTCACCCGCCTCATCCATGAGGCGGAGAACGGGCGCGACTTCGACGCGGTGCTCTGCTACGACATGTCCCGGTTCTCGCGCGGCGGCACCAACGAGACCGGCTACTACATCCACCGCCTCCGTCTGGCGGGCGTCGAGACGCACTTCACCGCCGAGGGCATCCCCGACGGCGATGAGGGTGAACTGCTCCAAGGCGTGAAGTCGTGGCAGGCCCGCCAGTACTCAGTGAAGCTCTCGCGCGACAGCATTCGCGGCCAGCACTCGACGGTTACGGTGAAGCACAGCGCCATGGGCGGTCGCTCCCCCTATGGCTACGACCGCCAGTACGTGTCCGCCAACGGGCAGGTGCTCAAGACCGTCCGGACGCTCCCCGA
>JADLCM010000055.1 GCA_020847175.1 Phycisphaerales bacterium | reverse complement strand
CGGACCGCAGCAAGGAACTGGCCGACCTGAACAAGCGGATCAAGACGACGGTCGCGCTGCTTTCCGACAGCGACCTCGCCGACGTCGGCGAACTGCGGACCGCGCTGGTGGACCTGAAGCGCCGCCGCGAGACGCTCGAAGCCGACGTGGCCAACAAGCCCGCGTCCCCGAAGTCGATCGATCCCGACCGCCTGCGGGCCTGGGCACGCGAGCGGATCGCCGACCTTGCGCGGGCGCTCAAGCCCGGCACGCCGATGATCGAGGCACGCCCGGCTGTCCATGCGTTCGTCCCGAAGATCGAGATTGATCCCGACCGCAAGGTGGGTACGATCTTCCTGCCGCGCGACACGTGCAGCGCCCTTCAATCAGCGTTTGTCAGACGGGATACGAGCGCATCGCCGAGCCACCCGTGCGCCACGCCCGGTCCGCCTGGCGGCCCAGCGGCGGCGGCGCCGGCATCGGTGCCGTGCCCGTCAGCGATGGATCTTCGCCGTGGTGCGGGTCACGCTCACGACTGCGGGCGCCGGCTCGGCGGGCGGGCCACGCCGTCATCCGCCGCGCCCGACTGGGCTTCGATGACCTGCCCGACGAAAGAGAGCAGCGACTGGGGGACGAACACCCGGGCGTGGGTGCTCCCGTCACTCATGGCGATGCCCAGCGCGAGCGCGCCCATGCTCTCGGGCACATCGACGCCGAAGCTCTGCCCCCCCATGGCCATCAGGCCCGAAGCCTGCTGCATGAGCGAGTCGAGGCCCACGAACGCCGCGACCACGCAACGCTTGGGAAGACGCGCCGCCGCGGCCCTCACGTCGGCGCTGGTGCCGAGCCCTCCGCCCGCACCCGCGGCCTGGATCGCCTTAGCCGCGAGGCCCGACTCGCGTGCATATGTCGTGATCAGGCCCCCCGGCACCTGCGCGTAGTAACCGCTCAGCCCCATCTGCGGGCCGAAGATCATCATCATGCCCATCTGCATCTGGTCGGCCGAGGGGTCGGCGGGGTCGAGGGCCATCTTCATGCCCCAGCCGTCGATCGACGTGCCCTCCACGGTGGTGAGGCCCGGCTTGAACTCAGTCTCGAAGCGCATCGGGCCCGAGGCCATGCCGTTCATGGTCTTCATCATCTCGGTCACGGTCGCGATGGACGCCTTGGGATCGTCGCAGGCGATGAACTGCACGGTCTTGGAGAACATGCCGCCCATGATCATCGAAGGCGGGTTGCCCATGACCATCGCCATCCCGCGCTGCCCGTCGATCATCTTGCCGAGGTTGAACAACTCCATCATGTTGGGCTGGCCGGGCGTCATCGAGGCGCTGATCGTGCCCATCGCCTTGAACATGTTGCGCACCGCCGGGCTCGACATGTCGATCGCGCCGGCGAGCAGGTAGGGCATGTCGGGCACGTGCGAGAGAAGCTCCATGGCGTTGCCGGGCACCGACATCGCCTGCGCCATCTCGGAACCGTCCTTGAACGTGGCCGCGAGATCGAGCGACACGCCGTCGTCCGCGAGGCTCACGCCCACCAGCCCGGTCTGGCCGTCGCGCGCGAGGTCCTGCGCAAACGTCTCGATCAGCTGGCCCATCGCGCCCATGCCCTGCGCCTGGTCGCCCATCATCGAAGAGACCATCTCCATCTGCTCACGAAACCCCGCTCCCGCCTCGGTGATCATCGGGGCGACGACCTGCACATCCACCGCCGCGAACATCGCGCTCGACGACGCCACCCGCATGCCGGTCGTGCCGAGCCGCTTGGCGTGGGACGCCATGTTGCCCGCCACGGGGTTCAGGCTCGACGCCAGGTCGCGGTTCGGGCTCGCCAGGGCATATCCGCCCCCGATGTCCTTCAAGTAGATCGTGTCGCCGTCCATCGAACCCACGATCACGCCGCCCTCGTCCTTGCCCGCGAAGGCCCCGGCGAAGGCGTTGAAATCGGACACAGGGATGAACATGGCCGCCTGGGGCGTCTCGCCCTCAAGGTCGAGATGCCCCTGCGCGTCAGTGAGGAAGGCGATCACCAGCCCCCCGGTGGCGTTGAGTCCGGGCGTATCCAGCCACGCCTTCGTCATGCCCAGTACATTGCCCGGCCCCACGCGGTCGAGCGAAAGCATCGAGATCAACCCCTCTGCCCGGGTATGGAACCCGCTGAGATTGTCAATCGCGATGACAAGCCCCGCGTTTGTCGGCACTCGGTCCAGCACCTCGGGAATATCCGCCAGCACCGGCATCGACATCGACAGGACGAGTCCCATCCCAAGCACGCGGCGGGCCGAACGGTTCATGAGTCACCTTTCCGAGCACCCTTCCCAGGGCGCGTAAGCCATGCGAAAGCAGGCCCCACTTCAGGGCCCGTCCATTGGTCGGAACTTGCGCCGACGACTTTCAGTGTGCCGGGCGCCGGCGCTAAGAAATACTCAGGGCCGGGCGCGACGAGCCCGATCGCATCGACGCCAGGGCAACCTGGTTTTCAAGCTGTGTAACCAAGCCTTCGAGCGCCGCCGCCAGGGGAGTCCCTGGGTCGAAGTTCGCGCTGGGGTCGCCTCGATCGGAATTGGCCCGGAGCGCCATCGTGATGGGTACGGCTCCCAGGAAAGGCACCCCGAGCCGCTGGGCCATCTGCTCGGCCCCGCCTCGCCCGAAGATGTCGTAGACCTTGGCGTCATCACCGACAAAGAACGACATGTTTTCCACAACGCCGAGCACTTCGATACCCAGCTGCTTGAACATGCCCGCCGCCCGCACGGCATCGTCCTGGGCGACGCGCTGAGGCGTGCACACGATGACGGCCCCGGAGAGCTTCAGGACCTGCGCCATGGTCAGGGGGACATCACCTGTTCCGGGGGGTAGATCGATGATGAGGTGGTCGAGCTGACCCCAATCGGTGCGGTCGAGAAGTTGCTTGAACGCGCCGTGGGCCATCGGGCCGCGCCAGATCAGGGGTCGGTCGCGCTCCACCAGTTTTCCGATGGTGATCGCGCGCACCCCGTGCGCGAGGAAGGGCTGCAAGCGCCCCTCGCTGGCCTCCTGTTCCAGCGTGTGGAGACCCAGGAGCGTGGGGAGCGAGGGACCGTAGATGTCCCCGTCGAGCAGGCCGACGCGCTTGCCGTGCCGGGCCAGGCCCACGGCGAGATTGAGCGCGATGGTGCTCTTGCCGACGCCGCCTTTGCCGGCCCCGACTGCGATGATCGAGCCCGCCACCTCAAGAGGGGATAGGTCTGCCGCGCCGGGATGCTTCGGTGCTTGGGGTGGGTGCCCGGCCGGCGCGGATTGGCTTGGCGTCTGTGCCGACCGCCCCGTTTGGGGTGGGGTCTGTGCGGGTGATTGGGTCGGCGATCCGAAGCGGACGGTCTGGACGGTTGTCCCCAGTTCATCCACAAACTCGATGATGAGGGACTGGATGGGTGTTCCGGAGCGATCGGCGGCGGGCGCGAGTGCCGCCCGGCAGGAGGCGGCGAGCACCCCCCGATCTGCGGGGTCGGAGAGGGCGGGCGTGTGGAGTTTGAGGGCGAAGAACCCTTCGCACACCGAAGCCCATTCGACCTGGTCGTCGAGAGGGGCCCGGGCGCCGGAGGGGAGTGTCACGGCGCGGGCGAGGCGGAGCACATCGTCTTTGGAGAGTCCCATCGCAGGTTCCTTGATGGTCCGATGGTAGGAGAAGGCAATGCGGGGGGCGTCGCCGCGTTGAACCGGCGAAGGCTTCGTGGGAGTGGACCCGATGAAACGCACTTTGTTGCTGGTGTTGGCGGCGGGCGGAATGGTGGTTTCGGCGTTGGCCCAGCCGGAGAGCGACCCCCCGCCGCTGCGGGGCCCCCGGGTGAGCGAAGAGGCGGAGCGCGGGCGCGGGCGATTCAGCGAGAACGGGCCGGGGCGCCAGGACCAGGCCCGCCCGGTGTCGATCATGCTGATGCGCCGAGCGGCCGAGGTGCTGGCCTCTGAGGAGGCCCCCGACGAGGTGCGGTTGAGCGAGGAGCAGCGCGTCGCGATCGAGGAGCGCATCGACGCGTACGAGAAGGACATGATCGGATACCTTGACGAGCGCCGTGAGGAGGTCGTGGGGCACCTGCGCGAGGCGGGAATGGCGCGCGCGGCGGAGGCGATCGAGCGAGACGGCTTCACGGCGCGGACGCTCGAAGTGCTCGCGCAGCAGGCGAATCGGCGGGAAAGGCCCGTGAACCCGGGCGACGAGGCGCCGATGATGGAGGAGGGGCAGCGCGAGGCGCTCAAGGCGCTGGCGGCGATCTGGCGCGAATCTCCGGCGATCGCGCACCATCGAGAACTGGGGGCGCTGCTCACGCCCGAGCAGCGCGAATGGGTGGCGCAGCACATGCGCCGGGCGATGGCCGACGACAAGGCCCCGGGGGCAGGGCCGGGAGCCCCGGGCGTCGCACAGGATGAGATGGGCATCGCGGCGGAGAACCCGCTCGCGGGGATCATCAAGTCGAGGCGGCTGGCGCGCCTGCTGCGTGACATGACCGAGGAGGAGCAGGAGCGCCTGGCGGATGTGTTGGAGAGGCGGCGGGGTCAGGCGTCGCCAGAGGCCCAGACGCCCGAGCAGGGGGCCGACGATGCCCGCGTTCGCCGGCGCGTCCGGGGTGGATGACGCGGGCTATCTGGAACCGGGCGCGGTCGGGGCGCCGGCGGGCGGTTCGTGGGGGGCCTGAGCCTTGGCCGCCTTGCCGAGGCTCTCAAAGAGGCGGCTGAGCTGCTCCGCGCTGGCGTTGGCGAAGATGACGACCATCACAAGGTCGTCGGCGGTCTCGAAGTCGCACTCGGCCCGCAGCAGGTAGTCCTCTCGGAAGGGTGTGGAGCCCGGGAGCGTGCGGACAGTGATGATGGGCGGATCGAGTTTGGCCATGTCCTCGTGGATGCAGAGTCGTTCTTGCACGCGGGCCGGGCGCTGCAGGCGCGGGTCATTGGATTCGGGCCAGGGCAGAATGAGCAGCGAGTGCGTGCCGATGCGCGGGTCGAAATCGGGCGATTCGACGATGCACTGGTACGGCCCGTGGCGCACGGCGGCGTAGCGGTCGGTGGCCGGGTCACGGGCTCCGCCGTTGGCATCGAGGATGGGGAAGGCGTAGAACGAGCCTTTGTCTTCGATGTAACAACTCAGCACGCCAGGAGCTTCCAGCTGGACACTCGCCATTCCAAGGGCCGGGCAATCGCCGCTCGGGCCGTCTTCATCGTGATAACGCCACCTCTGCAGGGCAAGGGGGGCACCGATGACCCGGGCGGTGCTGTTGAACTTCGCCGCGTGTTCTTGGGCGAGGCGGACCGCCGACACCGTTTCGACGGCGTCGGCGAGGGGAACGGACATTCGACACTCGGGCCGGCTGGCCCCGAACCACCACACCTGCGCTTCGGGACGTCCCCCGGGAAGGGAAAGGCCCCAGTCGTTCAATGGCGCGTTGTACTCAGCGTCGAAGAGCGCCTGGTACTTGGTGATCGTCGCGCGAAGAATCGCCGGATCAGGCAGAAGCACCATTGGTAGCCGGCCGGGTGTGGATGGCGTTACCTGCACATCGAGTGGAAAGGACTCTGGCGACAAGACATGTCGCGCCACCGGCGGAAATGGAGTGAGCGTGCCAGTGTGTGCCTCCCACCGGGCCGCGGTCCATACATCCCGCGCCGCAAACATGAACTCAGTACGTAATCCGAAAGCCCACCCATTATCGCGAAGCTCAAAGCCAAGCGCCTCGAAAGACTCGGGGACCGCTCTTTTCTCAACAGGCGGTGTGCCCAGAATCGAAGGTGTTTCCAATGCGGCGCACGACGATGCTGGCGGACAGACCATCGTCGCCGCGCTTGCCAGCACAAAGCGACGACCTCGCTTGGCGCGTGCGCAGATCACTGGCCACCCGCCGTCAACCAGATGCATGGGTCGAGTCCGGCATCGTCCGGAATGTTCATCTTGTCCTTGAAGCGATCGCGCATCGCCGGGTCGGTGTACCAGGGCGGCGGTTCGGCGGGTATGGGGATATCGCGGTCGCGGATGAAAATCTCAATGTTGTCTTCGGGCGTGAGCAGAGTGTCCTTGTCGTCTTTGTAGCGATTGTTGAGAAGATGACGTAATAGCTGCCTCAGAAGTGCGAAGTCGTTCGCGTAATAGTCGCTCTTATCGAACGGCCCGAGCACAAGCCCGGTCTGCGGATCGACGAGATAGAAATACTCGCTGACAAGGATGAGAACGAGCGCGTGGCCGCTGTCTTCGCCCCAGAACAGGTGGAGTTGATAGAACGCCGCATCGTACAGTTCTCTGAAGTGGCGGAGCCACGCGATCATGGCGAGCGCGTAATCGTCGCAGTCAAAGCCAATGGTCCCGGGCGCTTCACACCATTCAATACCGGGCTTGACAGGGTCTTGGACAGGGCAAGGAACCTTGTGGTCCCACCAATAAAGATCTCGCTTGCCCGGCGGACGAAGGCGGTTGGGCAGACGACTCGCAGGAACCTCGCGCCGAAGGTCGTGGTCAAGCGGCCTGAGTTCTTGCGGCACCTCCGGCCCCGGCGGAAACGGTTGAGGAGGCGGCTCGCCCGGTGGCTCATCTCCCCCCGGCGCACCCACCAGCCCCGTGCTCGTGGCGGCATCGGAATAAATTGCCCACTCGCCCCCGGCGACAAACGAGTATTCCTCGCTCTCGGTCGCCGCGTCGGCGATCGCGAGCAGGTGGTTCATCGCCGCCTCGGGGTCTTCATCGAAGGCGATCTCCAGTTCGCCGGTGATCGTGTAATGCCTGAAGTGGTTCATGACCAGCGGGTCATCTTGCAGCAAGTGCGCAAAGGTATAGAGCACTGGGTCGGCGTCTTCGCTCAGACGGTGGGCGTATATCTGGCGGAAGAGCAGCTCTGCGGGGATCAGCGGGTTCACGCCCCCGCTGATCGGGTTGGAAAACGAAAACGCACGAAACTCAGGGGTCGGGGCTCCGGCATCCTGGCTTGCCCAATAGTGGGCAGCCCATTGGCGGCCTTCGGCGATGTTCACCGGGTCGGTGAAACTCCAGCCCGTGGTGCCGCCTTCGGGTTCAGCGAACGCCGCCGATGACGCGAGTGCGACCACTACCGCAGCCGCCCAGCCGCCCAGCCGCACGCGATTCGGATTTGCCATGGCGAACGCTCCTCGCCCCCCGAGGTCTCTCAGCCTACCACGTGCCGACCGGCGAGGTCAAGGGGTTTCAGGCGGCCCATGCTCCGCGGTTGTGCGCGAGGGGGCGAATCGTCCGGCGTCGGCTCCTATCCTGCGCCTGCGCGGCGGCCGATGTGCCGCCGCTGGGAGTCTCGTCCATGCGTGCGCTCATCAAGCATCATGCCGGGGTGGGTCTGAAGTTCGTCGATCGCCCCAAGCCCGTCCCCGGGCCGCGCGATGTCCTGATCCGCGTCAAAAAGGTGGGCATCTGCGGCACCGACCGGCACATCTGGGAGTGGGACGACTGGGCGGCGGGGCGCATCCCGGTGGGGATCATCACCGG
>JADLCM010000054.1 GCA_020847175.1 Phycisphaerales bacterium | reverse complement strand
GCGGCGAAACGCCGATGGCGATCCGCAAGCGAGCGATCGCCTCGCCGATGGGCGACTGGGTGACCGTCACGAACAACTGCAACTACGCCGTCAGCGGCCGCACCGTCACGATCACGCCCAAGAGCGGGCACACGTTCGACGGCTGGTTTGAATGGGAGATCACGCCGGTCGCGGGCGAACTCAAGTGCGCCAACACGACCGCCGCGAGCGATGCCGCCGCCGCGGATGTCCACACCGGCGCGTTCACGTTTTCGGTGACGCCGACGGAATGAAGGCGGCAGTACGGAAAGCACCCCGATGCCGCACGCGGCATCGTCGCGGCACCAATGGACGGTTATGGCCATCGGTCGAACCTCGCAGCCTTGACGTCTCCTCGGCCGGGCGGGCGCGGTGCGGCACAGAACCTGCCGGAAGGGGCTCTACGATGTGCCCGCAATGGGCGCGACCAACCGCACACCGCCCCGCAGGATCATCTCATGCCCACCCTCATCGCAGGCAATGCCGTCATCGGACAATCCGGCGGTCCCACCGCCGTCATCAACCAGAGTCTGGTCGGAGTCGTCGAGAAGCTGCGCGAACTCGGCGCCTGCCGCCCCGGTGCCCCCATCTCCCAGATTCTCGGCATGCGCCACGGCGTGCGCGGCCTCACCAAGGGCGAGTTCATCGACCTGGGGGCCCTCACCCGAGAAACCCTGGAAGCGCTTTCGATCACGCCCTCCGCCGCGCTCGGGTCAACCCGGGACAAGCCCGACGCCGCCTATTGCCAACGGATTCTCGAAGCCTGCCGGAATCACAACGTCCGCTACTTCTTCTACATTGGCGGCAACGACTCCTCAGACACCTGCCGCATCGTCAACGAGTTGGCCCGCAAGGCGGGGTACGAGTTGCGATGCTTTCACATCCCGAAGACGGTGGACAATGACCTGCTCGTGAACGACCACACTCCCGGGTTCCCCTCCGCGGCCCGGTTCGTCGCCAAGGCCTGCATGGCGGACTTCCTCGACAACATCTCTCTCCCCGGCATCAAGATCAACATCATCATGGGGCGTCACGCGGGGTTCCTCACCGCCGCCAGCGCGCTGGCGCGACGTGCCGACCGCGAACAAGGCTCGACCGACGGCCCGCAACTCATCTACCTGCCCGAAGTGCCCTTTGACATCGAGCGATTCGTCCACGATGTCGCGTCGGTCTATGACCGCAAGGGGCGCTGCCATATCGCCGTCAGCGAGGGCATCCAGGACAAGGATCACGTCGCCATCGGCGCCAAGCTCATCAAGGGCGCCCAGACCGATGCGCACGGCAATGTCCAGCTCTCGGGCTCCGGGGCGCTGGGCGACCAACTCGCCGACCTGCTCAAAGAGAAGCTCACGCCCGCCGGGGGCAAGCCGCCGCGCGTCCGGGCCGACACCTTCGGCTACGTGCAGCGATGCTTTCCCGATGCCTCGCCGGTCGATCAGCGCGAGGCGCGCCGGGCCGGTCACTTCGCGGCAGAAGTCGCCTGCCGGGGCGACCTCGACGGCTCGATCGCGATCATCCGCACCAGCACGCCCGGCCCGTGGGAGAACTACAGCGTGGAGTATCGGCGCATCGAGCTCGCCGATGTCGCCGCCAAGACGCGCCACCTCCCCGCCGAGTTCACGAGCGGCCACAACAACGTCAGCCAGGTCTTCCTCGATTACTGCCGCCCTCTCGTCGGCGATCTGCCCCGCTTCGAGCGATTGGGCGGGGTGTGAGCGGGTGCCGCCTGCGCGCGTGGCTCGTGCGTTCGGCTTATTGGCTTGCCCCGGCGCTCGTTCTTCTGGCCATCGCCTCGCCCCATCTCGATCAGGGCGGGTTTCGGTCCGACACGGGGAGATACGCCGCGGTCGGGTTGCAAGCCTGGCGTGAAGGCAACCTGCTCGACCTTCACCTTCAGCCGGGCGTGCCGTATCAGAACAAGCCGCCGCTGGCGCTCTGGGTGCACGGCCTGGTCCTGCACCTTGGCGGCGTCAGCGTCTGGGCGGCGCGCCTGCCCGTCGTGATGCTCGCCGCCGCCTCGGTCGCGCTCGTTTCGGCGATCGGCGCGCGGCTCGCCGGTCGTTCCGCGGGCTTCTTCAGCGGCCTGGCCTTCGCCCTCACCTACGAATACTTCCGGCGCGTCCGCGAAATCTCCCTCGATGTCTGGCAGACCTTCTTCATGCTCGGCGCGGCCTGGCTGATCCTGCACGCCGTACGCGCACGCACCCGGCGCACGATGCTGCTCGCCGGAGCCTCCGTCGGCCTCGCGCTCATGGTCAAGCCGCTGGTCGGGCTTATCGTCCTCCCCTTCATGGGGGTCTGGATGGCGGCCACGGCGCGCGCGCGACTCGTGCCCGCGCTGGCATGGGCCCTCGCGAGCGCCGCACTTGTCGCCGCGCCGTGGCACATCGCCATGAGCCTGCGTCGAGGCCCGTCGTTCTCCGGGCAATATTTCGGGGCCGAAGTCGTCGGGCGCGCGCTGGGCGAGATTCAGAGTCTTCCGCCCTGGTACTACCTCGACATCCTGCTTCGCACCTATTGGCCCTGGAACATCGTGCTTCTCGCCGGCGCGTGGGGCTGGTTCAGGTCGCGCCGGCGCACGGCAGCCCGTGAGCCCGCCCCCGGCCCCGAGCCGTCGGCTCACGCATCGGGGCGGCGTGAACTCGTCGCCCTCGGGCTCGTGTGGGGTCTCGGCTGGCTCGGGCTCATCAGCCTCTTCCCCGACAAGTACCCGCGGGACGCGATTCCCGCCTACGCCGGGCTGGCGTGGATCGTCGGCGCGGTTCTTGCGCCCCGGCTCGCCGCCCGGCGACCCCGGCTCTCCGCCCGCCTGGAGTGGGTGCTCCTCATCGGCGCGCCCGCCCTCGGGCTGCTTCTCTGGATGCTGCCCATCCGCTGGCAGTCGGGGCACGAGCCCGCCCGCGCCGAACTCCTGGCGTGGATCGCATCAGCCCCGCGCGAGGAAGTCTGGGCGTGGAAACTCTCCAGCAACGACCTGGGAGACCTGTATCTCGCCCTGGGCTGGTGGCCCCGCGACGCGGGGGCGGGCGATGCGCCCGGCGCCCCGGCGGGCGCCTTCATCATCACGCGCCGGCATTTCGGCCTCACGCCCCTGCCTTCGGGCGACGAGGTGTTCCGATCCGGCGACGATCGCTACGTCGTGACCCGGTACGCGCCGCGACCCTGACCCGCCCGGGCGGTACCATGGCGCGCCCATGGTCCGGCGCGCCGTCCCCAGCATGTTTCATCGACGCCTTCTGCTCATGGGGGGCCTGGTCTCGTTCGCCCTCTGCGGCACCGCGGCACGCATGGCCCAGATGACCCTTCGGCACGGAGACGACGCCCGCGCCGATGCCGAGCTGCGCCTTGTCCGCCAGTCCTGGACTCCGACCATTCGAGGGAGGATTCTCGACCGGCACGGGCGCGTGCTCGCGCGCCCCGCCCCGGGGTTCGATCTCGCCGTGGACTTCCGTGTCCTGAACGGGCGCTGGGCCCGGGACCAGGCGACCGCGTACGCCAAGCGCGCGCACCGGGCCCTCTGGGGCCGCCTCGCCCCCGAGCAGCGCGCCGAGCTCGTCGCACGCTACCAACCCGCGTTCGACGCCCACCTCCGGTCTCTGCTCCCCCGGTTGGCCGAGGCCTGCGGCACGCCCGTGGAGACACTCGAGGCCGAGCGCGCATCAGTCATCGAGCGCGTGGAGCGGATGCACGCGGTCTTCCAGCGCCGCAACCTGAGCGCCGCCGAGGCCGCGGCCCTAGAACAGGGGCGCGAACTCTCCGACGCCGCCGCCGCCCGCATCGCCGAGGCCGAGATCCGCGAGCAGACGATCCCGCACGCGCTCGCCCGCGACGTGCCCGACGCCGCCGCCCTCTCAATCGCCCGCCTCCTGGAACAGACCACCGAGGTCCGCCCCGGCGGCGCGTCGGGCGAGGCGTGCCGGGTCAAGACCTATCCGGGTGTCACGCTCGTCGAGTCGGGCCGGCGCGACTACCCGCTGGAATCGGTGCGGGTCAGCGTTGACCGCCGGACGTTTCCGGGTCCGCTGCGCTCCGATGAGCCCGTCGAGGTGGAAGTGCGCGGGCTCGCGACCCACCTGCTCGGCTGGATGAGGCCCGTGCAGGCCGAAGACGTCAAGGCCCGGACCGCCCGCCTCGATCTCGATCCTGTCTTTCGCGCCGATGCCCTCAGCCCTTCGGGGGCCGACCGCGGCGCGTACCTCCCCGACGATGAAGTCGGCGCCACCGGCATCGAAGCCTCCATGGAGCCCGTCCTTCGCGGGCTGCGCGGGCTCTCCACCCTCCGGCTCGAGAGCGGCGACACCAGCGAACTCCCCGCCCGCGCGGGCCTCGACGTGCGCCTCACCCTTGACATCGCGCTCCAGGCCCGCATTCACGCGCTGATGCTCCCCGAGGCCGGCCTCGCCCGCGTCCACGAATGGCACGGGCGCGAGAATGAATCCATGTCTCCCGGCACCCCGCTTCACGGCGCCGCCGTCGTGCTCGATGTCGATTCGGGCGACATCCTCGCGATGGTCTCGACCCCGTCGTTCACGCGCGATGACCTCGCCCGGGACGCCGCCTCGGTCTTCCGCGACCCGGTACGGACTCCCTGGGTCAATCGCGCCCTCAACAAGCCCTACCCCCCCGGCTCCATCGTCAAGGCCCCGATTCTGTGCGAAGCCGCCCTGCAGGGCGTGCTCCGCGAAGGGGAGACCATCGCGTGCACCGGGCACTTGTATCCCGCCGCCCCGGAGGCGTTCCGCTGCTGGATTTACAAGTCGTTCGGGCTGACGCACCAGGACACCTTCCAGCACGCGCTCAACCCCGTCGAAGCCCTCATGGTTTCCTGCAACATCTTTTTCTACACGCTCGGACGCCGCCTCGGCCCCGAAGGCATCGCGCACGCCTACCGGCACTGGGGCGTCGAACGCCCCTTCGATCTCGGCGCGGGCGAAGAGTTCGCGGGCAAGATCGGCGCCCTGGGCGCACCCGACGGGGCGCTCGACACGCAGGATGCGACGTTCATGGGTATGGGCCAGGGACCGATCGCGTGGACGCCCCTCCATGCCGCCAACGCCATGGCCACCCTTGCCCGCGCGGGCGGCATCCTCGCGCCGCGCCTCATCGCCGACCAGCCGCGCCCGGCGGCCCAGGGGCGCCTCGACTACCCCGCGTGGTCCCTCCGCGCAGCCCTGGCGGGCATGGAGAAATCCGTCTCGGACCGGCAGGGCACCGGCAACCACCTGACCTTCGCGGACGGCCGCCAGGAAGACATCTTCACGCTCCCTCCGGGCGTGCGCATCTGGGGCAAGACCGGCACCGCGCAGGCGCCATCGATCGTCGCGCCAGCGACTGAGGGCGCCGCGCCGCAGGTCCTGCGCTCGGGCGACCACTCATGGTTCGTGGTCATGGCGGGGCACGACCGACCCCGCTTCGTCATCGCCGTGATGATGGAGTACGCCGGCTCCGGCGGGCGGGTCTCCGGCCCCATCGTCAACCAGATCATCGCCGCGCTCCATGCCGAGGGGTACCTGTAGGTGTCCCGCCTGCGCCCGCACACGCGGCTCACCCGCGCCGGGCTTCTGCGGGCCCTGCGCACGCTCGCCAGCCCGGCGTGGCTCTGCGTGGGGGCTTCGCTCGCGCTCTCGCTGGTCAGCCTCGCCGCCATCGACCTCGCGACCGACCGCGAGGGCGCCGCGTTCATCGGCCCGGTCGCGCGGAAGCAGGGGGTCTTCCTCGCCGTCGGCCTGCTCGCCGCGGCCGCCATCACGCTCCCGCACTACCGGCGACTGGTCCTCGTCGCCCTGCCGGCCCACGCCGCCGCGGTGGCCCTCCTCATCTTCGTCCTCATCCCCGTCGTGCCCGAGAGCATCGTCCGCCCGCGCCCCGGCGGGGTGCGGGCCTGGATCAGCCTCGGCATCGCGGACTTCCAGCCCGCCGAGCTCGCCAAGATCACCTACGTGCTCGTCGTCGCGCGCTACCTGCGTTTCCGCAAGGAGCACCGTCGCTTCCTGGGCCTCGTGCCCCTGGCGCTCATCACGTTCGTGCCCGGCGCGCTCATCATCCTTCAGCCCGACCTCGGCACCGCGTGCCTCTTCGTGCCTTCGCTCTTCGCCATGCTCCTCGGGGCCGGGGCGCGCCTGCGGCACCTGGGCGTCATCGTGCTCGCGGCGGCCCTCGCCGCCCCCGCCATGTACCCCCTGCTCCGCCCTCACCAGAAGGCCCGAATCGTCGGCCTGTGGCGCCAGATGCAGGGCGACCGCACAACCGCCGACGGCCTCAACTACCAGGCGTACACCGCCCAGACCATCGCGAGCGCCGGGGGCCTCTCCGGCATGCCCGCGGACCACGCCCGGGCGATCATCCACTACAACAGCCTCCCCGAAGCCCACAACGACATGGTCATCGCGGTCATCATGTGCCGCTGGGGACTGCTCGGGGGCGTCGGCGTGCTCGCCCTGTACGCCCTCTGGATCGCCGGCGCGCTCGCCACCGCGGCGACGGCGCGCGACCCGTTCGGGCGTCTCCTCGTCCTCGGCCTGGCGGCCTTCATCGCGGCCCAGGTTGTCATCAACGTGGGCATGAACCTCGGCCTGCTCCCCATCATCGGCATCACCCTCCCCTTCGTCAGCTACGGCGGCTCAAGCATCCTGATCTGCTGGCTCATGTCCGGCCTGATCCTCTCGGTCGGCGTCCACCGAACCCGCGGCTTCATGCGCCGCAGTTTCGAGTACGACGACGAAGAGCCGGGGTGAGGGGCTGGAGAGCCAAAGCGCCAAAGGGCCCGGCCGCTGAAATCAGACAGATAGAATCCGTTCGCCCTCCGGCCTCTCCGGATTCCCGCCCCTCCGAATCCCGGTTCCCCTCTGCCCCTCTGCACTCCTGCACTTCCTTCCTGATTCACTCCGCTCCCATGCCCGATTCCGCATCCAATCCCTCCGCCGCGTCAAGGTTTCGGTTGCCCGACGCCGCGCCGTTGACACCCCCCCGGGCCTTCCTCGACGACGCCGAGGGCTTTGGCCTTGAGCTCGAGCCGGTCGAACTCGAACTTCTCGGCGCGTACCTCGGGTTCCTGCTCGCCTCCAACGAGCAGGTCAACCTCACCGCCGTCACCGATCCCGATACCGCGTGGCGCCGGCACATCCTCGATGCGCTCACCCTCTTCCCCCTCCTCGCCGAAGTGCCCGATGGGGGCTGCATCGCCGACGTGGGCTCGGGCGGCGGGCTGCCGGGCATTCCGCTCGCGATCGTCCGCCCCTTCCTGCGGGTCTTTCTCATCGAGAGCGTCGGCAAGAAGGCCGAGTTTCTGCGCCAGGTCTGCGCGAAGCTCGAACTGCGCAACGTCCGCGTCGTCGCCGACCGGGCCGAACGCCTCGCGCACCGGCGCACCATGCCCGGCCCGCAGGGCGAGACTCCCGGGCGCGAGTGCTTCGACGCCGTGTGCGCCCGCGCGGTGGGGCGTCTTGCATCACTGCTCGAAGTCACGGTGCCGCTGGCCCGCATCGGCGCGCCGGTGCTGCTCATCAAGGGCGAGAAGGCGAGCGAAGAGCTGGAGGAAGCCGCCCCGGTACTTCATGCGCTCAAGGCGGTGCACGCCGGCACCGTCGAGACGCCCACCGGGCGCGTGGTTGTCATCACCAAGTCATCCGCGACGCCCAAGGTGTATCCGGCCAGGCGAAGCTGACGGGTCGCCGCTGCGGCACGCGAACTCCCGGGCCGCGGTGTCGTCGCGTGGTTTCCGTGGTCTGCATCAGGCGTGCGACCTTCACGCACCCTGCCCGAGCAGCCGGGCCAGCACCGCCATCCGCACCGCGACGCCGCGCGACACCTGGCGCAGGATCAGGCTGGCGGATGCGTCGGCCGCGCCCGGGTCAAGTTCCAGCCCGCGGTTGACCGGCCCCGGGTGCATGATGACCGCGCCGGGGCGCAGCACGGCCGCTCGTGCCTCGGTCAGGGCATAGAACGCCCGGAACTCCCGCAGAGACCCCGTGAGCCCCGACCCACCTCCGCCTGCCGCAGCGCCGGATGCCGGGCCCTCTCCGTGGCGCTCGAACTGGATCCGCAGCATCATCACGCCGTCGAGGCCCGGCAGCACGGCGTCGAAGTCGTGCGTCACGCTCACGCCCGGCGCGATGGCGCTCAGCCCCCCGGGCGCCATGGTCGGCGGGCCCACGCACACCACCCGCGCCCCCAGCGCCGTCATGCCCGCAATTGCGCTCCGCGCGACCCGCGAACTCACGATGTCCCCGACGATCCCGAGCGTCAGCCCTGAGAGATCAAAGCTCTCCAGCCGCCCCATCGCCTCAGCGAAGGTCAGGCAATCGAGCAGGCCCTGCGTCGGGTGTTCATGCCTGCCGTCGCCGGCGTTGACCACCGGGCACCCCACGGCCCCCGCGATGATCCGGGCCGCCCCGGCGCTCTTCGCGCGCACCACGATGGCGTCAACCCCCATCGCCTCCACCACCCGCGCCGTGTCGCTCAGGCTCTCGCCCTTGCTCGCGCTCGACCCCGGTCCGGCGAGGTCAACCGTGGTTGCGCCCAGCCGGTGCGCCGCCAGGGTGAACGACAGGCGCGTCCGCGTCGAGTCTTCAAAGAACAGGTTGGCGACCACCCTGCCGCGCAGGTCGCTCCGGCCCGCGTCCGGCCTGTTGGCGATCGGGACGAAGCCCCGCGCCATGTCCAGGTACTCCCGGATCTCTCCCCCGGAAAGCCCGGACAACTCCAACAGGTCACGTTTGCTCTGGGTTCGCATCGGCGGCGGGGCGGCGACCGAAGTCATCACCGAAGTGTAGCGGCGGAGCGACCACCGCGGCGCACACCAGCGGCGCGGGGGCGCAACGCCGCAAAGGAGCAGGCCGGGTTCGTCGTCGCCCCCTGGCCCCATCCCCCTCCAACAATCCCCCGATGCCCTTCTCCTCCATTCCCGAGATCCTCGATGAGCTCCGCGCCGGGCGCATGATCGTCCTCACCGACGATGAGCACCGAGAGAACGAGGGCGACCTCGTGCTCCCCGCACAGTTCATCTCCCCCGAGGCCGTCACCTTCATGCTTTCGCAGGCGCTCGGCTACATGTGCCTCGCGCTCACCGAGGCCGATTGCGACCGCCTCCAGCTCCACCCCCAGGGCGCGACGAACACCAGCGCACGCGGCACGGCCTTCACCATTTCCCTCGACCTCCACCCGCGCTTCGGCGGCACCACCGGCGTCAGCGCCAAGGAACGCGCCAAGTGCATCCAGATGGCCATTGATCCTGCCTTCGGCCCCGGCGACTTCGTCCGCCCCGGGCACGTCAACCCCCTTCGCTCGCGCGACGGGGGCGTGCTCGTGCGCACGGGCCAGACCGAAGGCTCGGTCGATCTCTGCCGCCTGGCCGGTCTCGTCCCCGCCGCTGCGATCATCGAAATCATGAAGCCCGACGGCGAGATGGCCCGCGTGCCCGACCTGGAGCGGTTCTGCGCCCGGCACGGTCTCAAGATGTGCTCCGTCGCCCAGATCATCGAGCATCGCCTCGCCCGCGAGTCGCTCGTGCGCCGGCTCGAACCCCGCGCCGGCACGCTCCTCCGCACCGCCCACGGCGAGTTCACCCTGCACGTCTACGAGAGCCTTGTCGATCCGCAGCCTCACCTCGCGCTCACGATCGGCGGCGTCGGCGCGCTGGACGATTCGGGGCGCGCCATCGAGCACGGCGCTCCGACGCTCGTGCGCGTGCATCGTCGCCACGTGCTCGGCGACATCTTCGACGATCTCGAAGCCTCCCCGGACGGGCCCACCAGCGCCGTCCTTCACGCGGCGATGCGCCGCATCGCACGTGAAGGCCGGGGCGCGATCGTCTATCTGCGCCCGGAGGGCGCGGGCGACGCCGCCCAGGCCCGCGCGGGCGCACGCGGGCTGGTCGAGACCATCCGCGTCCCCCGTCCCGGCCGGGGCAGCGACACCCCTGATCTCGGCGCCATGCAGGCCAACCGCGAGGTCGGCGTCGGGTGCCAGATTCTCCGCGACCTCGGCCTGCACGACCTCATCCTGCTCACCAACCACCCCAAGGCCATGCCCGGGCTCGACGCATTCGGCCTCACCGTCCGCGGCGTCGAATCGCTTCATCCGCACACCTCCTGACGCCGACCCCCGGCGGTGAAACCACGGGTCGCGCCGTGCGTGTCGTCTGCCGCGCGCGTCCTCTCCCGCTACACTCCGCGCGGCATGGATGTCGCCCACCTCACGACGCTCGCGGGCAGGTTCCTGGTCTTTGACGGACCGGACGGCTCGGGCAAGAGCACGCAACTCAAGCGCTTCGTCACCGCCTGCGAAGCCGCGGGCCTCACCGTGCGCCAGACCCGCGAGCCCGGCGGCACCGAGGTGGGGGAGCGGATCCGGGCCATCCTGCTCGACCGCACCAGCGATATGACCCTCACCTGCGAGATGCTGCTGTACATGGCCTCGCGGGCGCAACTCGTCGAAACGATCATCCGCCCGGCGCTCCGCGACCGATGCCTCGTCATCGCCGATCGGTTCGTGAGCAGCACCCACGCCTACCAGGGTCATGCCGGAGGGCTCGACCAGGCGGCCATCCACGCCGTCGCCCGGGTCGCCACGCTGGGCGTCGAACCAGACCTCGTGGTCATCTTTGACGTTGATCCCGAGACGGCCTCAAGGCGCACCAAGGGAATCGAGCGTAAGGGCCGGCGCACCGCCGCCGCCGGATCAAGCCTCTTCGACGATCGGATCGAGCAGCGCGGCGATGACTACCAGCGCCGTGTGCGCCTGGGTTTTCTCGCCCAGGCCGCCGCAGACCCGAACCGATTCCTTGTCGTTGACGCCGGGGGCGACGAGGAGGCCGTCTGGGAGCGGCTGGTGGGCGGACTTCGCGAAAAACTGGCCCTCGGCTAGCCCGGCGACGATACCATAGGGTCATGTCCTGGCCATTTGCGCTCGGCATCGCCTTCCTGTGCGGGTCGGTGCCCTTCGGGCTGCTTGTCGCGCGCGCACGCGGCGTGGACATCCGCAAGCACGGCAGCGGGAACATCGGCGCAACCAACGTGGCCCGCGTGCTCGGCATGCGTCTCGGGCTGCTCGTCTTCGGCCTTGATGTCCTCAAGGGCCTGCTTCCGGTTCTGATCGCGGGCATGGTGCATGGTGTCGCCGGGCGCGTCGATCCGCCCGAGGGTCACTCGTGGTGGTGGCTCGGCGCGGTGCTCGCCGCGATCTTTGGGCACATGTTCAGCCCGTGGGTCGGCTTCCACGGCGGCAAGGGGGTCGCGACCG
>JADLCM010000053.1 GCA_020847175.1 Phycisphaerales bacterium | reverse complement strand
TCCCGAAGTCGTCTACGGCTCCGACGACCGCAAGGACGTCTACCAGGTCAGCGACCCGCAGCTCCTCCAGCTGGCCCAGGCCGCCTGTGTCGTCGTGTTCGTCAGCGAACTCACCGACAACGGCAATGGCACCTACACCCTCGACGCCACTCCCTGGCTCAGCCAGGGCGGCACCATCTGCGCCGACGAGCCCTTCCGCGGCCAGCTCCAGGTCGGCTTCTGTTCCGGGTTCCTTGTCGGCGACGATCTCGTGACCACCGCCGGCCACTGCGTTGATGCAGGCGACATCGGCAACGTCGCCTTCGTCTTCGGCTTCGACCAGCGCAGCGCCTCGCTCGCGCCCGAAGTCGTCGTCCCCGCCAGTCACGTGTACTTCGCGGCGGGCATCGTCAACCAGCAGCTCGCGGGCGGGTTCGATCACAGCCTCGTCCGTCTCGACCGCGACGTGACCGGCTTCCAGCCCGTGCCCATCCGCCGCTCCGGAGAGCCCACCCTCGCCGATCCCCTCGTCATGATCGGGCACCCCGTCGTGCTTCCCAAGAAGATCGACGACGGCGGCGAAGTGAAAGACGCCCGCGTCGGTCAGCCTTGGTTCTACGCCAACGTTGACGCCTATGGCGGAAACTCCGGCTCAATGGTCGTCAACCTCATCACCGGCGAGGTCGAGGGCATCCTCGTTCGCGGCAACACCGATTTCACTTCCGCCTCGGGCTGCGTGCGATCCGCCGTCTGCGCCGACTCCGGCTGCCCCGACTGGGAAGAAATCTCCAAGATCAGCGCGCTCATCAGCGACATTCCACCGCTCGGCATGCAGGTGACCCCGGGCGGCGCGCAGGACCACATCGGCCTCGTGGGCGGACCCTTCACCAACGACCCCGTTCCCTACCTCCTCACCAACTCTGCCCAGACCCCCGTCAACTACGCCGTCATTCTCAGCGGCGGAACAGCGCCGATTCTGATCAACGGCAGCACCAACACCATCACCGGCACACTTCCCGGGCAGTCCTCCACGCTCATCACCATGTCGCTCGATCCTTCCGCCGCCAGCCTGCCTGCGGGCGTGTACACGCAGTCCGTTTTCTTTGATGACCAGACCAACGGCCGCACCGAGACCCGGGTGCACCGGCTTGAGATCGGTCAGACCGGCATCACGGTGACGCCGGAAACCGGGCTCGTCGCTGGCGGCCCCGTCGGCGGTCCCTTCAACGCCACCATGGCCTACACCATCACGTCCACCCGTCCCACGTCCGTGATGGTCGAGATCGACTCCTTCCAACCCTGGATCAGCGTCAACGGCTCCACGGCCCCCGTCTCCATCAATCTCAACGGCACCGGCCAGTCTGCGGTCGTCACCATCGGGTTCTCTTCCGATGCCAACGCTCTCCCCAACGGTCTCTACTCCGGCTCAGTGAACTTCACCAACATCACCGGCGGGGCCGGCACCACCAGCCGCGATGTCTCCCTCGATGTCGGACGCTACACCTACCAGTCGCCCGACACGCCTCAGCCCATCAACGACGGCAGCACCATCACCAGCACCATCATGGTCACCGATTCGTTCTGTGTCGGCGACGTGGATGTCGAAGTTGATATCACCCACACCTACATCGGCGACCTCATTCTCGACCTCCGCAGCCCCGAGGGCACCGTCGTCCGCCTTCACAACCGCACCGGCGGCACAACCGACAATCTCATGACCACCTATGACGACGCCTCGTTCCCGCCCGACGGTCCGGGCGTCCTCGCCGACTACGCGGGTGAAGTGAGCCTCGGTCTCTGGACTCTCACCATCAGCGACAACGCCAACATCGACACGGGCTCGCTCAACTTCTGGAAGCTCAAGGTCGCCTCCTCGGGCACGTCCTGCCCGCCGAGCGCCTTCGACGACTTCTTCAGCGTCCCCGCCGACGTTTCCAGCACCATCGAACTCACGGGCAGCAGCGGCGATCCGCCCCTTTCCTTCATCGTCTCCTCGCTCCCCGCCCACGGCACGCTCAGCGAAATCGGCGGCGACCCCATCACCAGCGTCCCGCACACCATCGCCGCCAATGGCGACATGGTCCGCTACGACCCCGTGAACGGCTACCAGGGGGCCGACTCCTTTGCGTTCCATGTTCGCGATTCTCAGGATTCCAACACCGCCACCATCAGCCTCGATGTCGGAGGCCGCGTGGTTGTCCACGACTTCCCCCTCGACTCCAACCCCGGCTGGCAGACCACCGGCGACTGGGCCTTCGGACAGCCCACCGGCGCCGGCACCCAAAACTTCGACCCCACCAGCGGCTTCACTGGCTCCAACGTCTACGGATACAACCTCCTTGGTGACTACCCCAACAACCTCGCCCCGCAGACCCTCACCACCACCGCACTCGACATGACCGGCGTCACCGGTGCCGAACTCCACTTTGCCCGCTGGCTCGCCATCGAGAGCGCTCGATGGGACCATGCCATGGTCGAGGTCAGCAACAACGGCTTCGCATGGACCCTCGTCTGGGACTGGACCACCGAGACCAGCGTAAGCCCCACGTCCTGGGATCAAGTGTCGTACGACATCAGCGCCGTCGCCGACAATCAGCCCACCGTCTACATCCGCTGGACCATGGGCGCCACCGACAGCAGCGTCACCTACCCCGGCTGGAACATCGACGACATCCAGATCAAGGGCTTCGTTGCCGCTGATGCCTGCCCCGCCGACGTGACGGGCGCCAGCGACCCCAACGACCCGACCTACGGCGTGCCCGACGGCGCCGTGGACGCCGCCGACTTCTTCTACTACCTCGACCAGTTCGTCGCCCAAAACTTCGCCGAGGCCGATCTCACGGGATCCAGTGACCCGAACGATCCCACCTACGGCGTGCCCGATGGCGCGATCGACGCCGCCGACTTCTTCTACTACCTCGACCTCTTCGTCGAGGGTTGCTCGTAGGCCTGCGATGACGCCTTGAACATCGCCCCTGCGCGGGGCGCTGAGAACACTCACTCCGGGACCGGGGGCGGGCGTTGGCTCGCCCCCGGTTGATTGTTGAAATGATTGGTGAGTGGCGAACGGCCCATGGAAAGCAAAGTGGTGTCGCCCGGCCGCCCTGAGGTCGTGGGTGAGGATGAAAAGAGCGACAAGGCAGGCGGGACGCCTGCCCGACTGGGGAACGAGGTCGGCTCATCACCCCAGCTCACCACTCCAGGCTTATCAGTCCCCCGCCCCCGGACTCGCTCCGATCTCAGCGACTCCGTCGCTCTGTGGTTCTCCTTGCCCTCGCCACGCCGACCTCAGCCCCCCCAGCACACGTACTTCAACTCCGTGTACTCATCCATCACCCAGTGCCCGCCCTCGCGCCCGAGGCCGGACTGCTTCATCCCGCCGAACGGGGCCTGCGCCGTGCTCGGGAGCGCATCGTTGACCCCGACGATGCCGTACTCCAGCCCCTCGGCCACCCGCCACGCCCGCGCGGCATCCCGCGTGAAGGCATACGCCGCCAGACCGTACTCGGTGTCGTTGGCGAGGGCGACCGCCTCCGACTCGTGTTCGAACACCCGAACCGGCGCGACGGGCCCGAATGTTTCCTCCTGCCACATGCGCATGTCCGACGTTGCGCCCTCGATCAGCGTGGGGGCGTAGAACCGATCGGCGAGCCCGCGGAGAGCCAGGCGCGTGCCGCCCCGCACCACGCGCCCGCCCCGCGCGCGGGCGTCTTCAACGTGCGCCTCGACCTTGGCAAGGGCGTGGTCGTCGATGAGGGGCCCGATCGAGACGCCGGGTTCGCTGCCGCGCCCAGCCCGAAGGTCGCCCATCAGCATCGCGAGGCGGCCAGAGAACTCGGTCGCGACGCGGCGCTGCACGAGAAAGCGGTTGGCGCTGATGCACGCCTGCCCGGCGTTGCGGAACTTGCACGCGCACGCCCCCCGCGCCGCGGCCTCCAGGTCGGCGTCATCGAACACGATGAACGGCGCGTGCCCGCCGAGTTCCAGGCTCACGCGCAGCACCCGTCCGGAAGCCTGCGCCATGAGCACTCTGCCCACCTCGGTCGAGCCCGTGAACGACACCTTGCGCACAGCGGGGTGCTCAAAGAACGGGGCCGCGACCTCGGCCGGCGCCCCGGTCACGATGTTCACGACTCCCGGGGGGATACCAGCCTCCAACGCCAGTTCGCCGATCGCCAGCGCCGAGAGCGGGGTCTGCTCCGCGGGTTTGACCACCACCGTGCACCCGCACGCGAGCGCCGGGCCGATCTTCCTCGTGATCATCGCGGACGGAAAGTTCCAGGGCGTGATGATCGCGCACACCCCCACGGGCTGGCGGAGCGCGAGCAGGCGCTTGCCGGGCACGCTCGCCGGGATCACTTCGCCACCCAGCCGCCGCCCCTCCAGCGAGGCCCAGTCCAGGAACGACACGGCATACTCGATCTCGCCCCTCGCCTCCGCCAGCGGCTTGCCCTGCTCGCGTGTCATGAGAAGGGCGAGGCGTTCCTTGTCGCGGCGCATGAGGGCCGCCAGGCGGTCGAGGCACGACGCCCGGTCCATCGCCGTGCGGGCTCTCCACGGCCCGAGCGCCGCGGCGGCATGGTCGATCGCCCGGCCCGACTCCGCGCGCTCCAGCGAAGCCACCCGGGCGATGACTTCATCCGTCGCCGGGTCGCGGATCACCAGCGCCGGACGCGAACCCCGCACCCGGTCGGGACCGACCAGTGCCCCCACGACCTCTCCGGTGTGTTCTCCGCTCATGATCCGTGCTCCCCGTGTGTCTCCCCCGGCATCACCAGCATCGCGTCGCCGTAGGAATAGAACCGGTACCCGGCGCCGATCGCCTGCCCGTACAACGCGCGCAGGCGCGCCACGCCCCCCGGCAGCAGCGCCCCCACCATCGCCATGAGCGTGCTGCGCGGGAGGTGAAAGTTCGTGAGCAGGCCGTCCACCACGCGCCACCGGTACCCGGGCGTGATGAGCAGGCGTGTCTCCGCCTCGCGCGTGTCGCGCTCCCACAGCGATTCGAGCGTCCGCGCCGACGTGGTGCCCACGGCGAAGACCCGCCCGCCGCGCTGCCGTGCGGCCTCGATCGTCGCTCGGCAGGCATCATCCATGGCGCAGCGCTCCGCGTGCATCGGGTGTTCGTCCACGGTCGGGGTCTCAACCCCCTTGAACGTGCCCGACCCGACATGGAGCACCACCGTCGCACGCCCGATGCCCGCCGCGTCCAGCGCTTCGAGGAGCGCCGGCGTGAAATGCAGCCCGGCGGTCGGCGCCGCGACCGAGCCAGCCTCGCGGGCGTACACGGTCTGGTACCAGGCCCGGTCGTCGGCATCGGGCACCGACTCGCCCCGCCGGACCCGCGCCGAGCGGATGTACGGGGGCAGCGGCGTGAGGCCCGCCCGCGCGAGCACTTCGACGGCGCCGCCGTGCGTGCGCACCACCCATGCCCCGGGCTCATCGGCGTCCGCACGGGCGATGAGTTCGAGTTCGGCGTGATCCAGCCGCACGCGCATGCCGACCTTGAAGCGGCGCGCCTTGAGCATCACCTCCCAGGTGCCCGCCTCGCGCCCGTCGCGCAGGTACAAACCTTCGACGCGCCCGCCGGTGTCGGCACGGACGCCCTCGAACCGCGCCGGCAGCACCCGCGAGCGGTTGAAGACCAGCACGTCGCCGGCGCGGAGAAGCTCGGCCAGGTCGCACACCCGGGCGTGCTCGGGGTCGCGCGCGCCCCGCACGACCATCAGGCGCGCGCTGTCGCGGGGCGAAGCCGGACGCGTCGCGATCGCCTCGGGAGGCAGGTCGTAGTCAAGCTCGTCGGTGCGGAGCATCGGGGCATTATTGAAGCGGGCGCGGCCCCTGGTGTCCCATCACGGTGCAGCGCTCAACGCACGCAGGAACGCGATCGAGTCGTCTTCGCGGTCCGACGTGTACCCCCGCTCCAGCGCCCGGATCAGCCGCGAGATCAGCCCCTCGGGCCCGCGCAGGGCAGACCGCATGGGCTCAGACACGCCCGACTCCCGCAGCAGGGCAACGTATGACCGGACCACGTCGTCCGCGTTGCCCCGGTGCTCATCGTCAAGGTAGCGCAGCACCGCATCGACCCGCGGCGTGTTCCGGCCCATCTCGAACAGGTCGCGCGCCAGCCCTTTCTCGTCCATCGACACGCTCACGCTGGTGCCCCCGAGCCGGCGCCGGTTCACCACGAACTCGGCGTCATGCTCCAGGTACACCCGCAGCGAGTGCGCAAAGGGCCAGTACCACGGCACATCGGTGGGCACCACCACCCGTGACACCCGCAATCTCAGGGGCCGGCCCATCCACGTCACCGGGTCAAACGCAAACGAGTTCTCGCTGCGCACGATCCCGCGCGGCCATACGCGGCAGGGCGAGCCGAACGAGTACACGCGCCGACCCTTGATCGACTCGGGCCCCAGCGCGATCTCCATCCCGCGCAGCACGTTGGAGGTGATCAGGTTGCCCTGGCTGTGGGCGTAGATCGGGGCGTGGGCGAGGCTCGCGTTTGTCAGCGCGTCGTAGAGCGCCCCGGCCGCGGGGTTCGTGGCGAGCACGGCCCGCATGATCTCGGAGCGGGAACGCGTGTCGCCGCATGCTGCGAGGTCCGCGCAAAGCGCCTCAAAGGCCTGCGCGGGATCGCCCGGCGCGGGGCGCGAGAACTGCCACGCGTCGGCGATGCACTGCCCCAGGTCGCGCGTCGTCCCCGAGGTGGCGTTGAAAATGCCAACGACCACGCACTGCTCCAGCGCGCTCAGCGCCAGGGCGGAGGCGCGATGCTCCGCCGGGTCATTGCCCATGCCGTTGACAAAAATCACCCGGCGCGATTCGTCGAAGTATCGCGCGTCGGGCTCGGCGCACCGCACGAACGCCACGTCGCCGTCGCGCAGGGCGCCTTCACTCTGGGCCGTTCCGTCGCCCGGGCCCGGGGCCGGTTCGACGACGGCTCCCGGTCCCGCCCCCGGATCGGCACGCCCCGGCTGCGCCAGCCCCGTCGGTGAGGTCACCAGCACCGCCCCGCACCAGGCTCGAACTCGTGCCCAGGCCATGCGTCATGGTAGATCGGTCCGGGCGGCGTTCGACGTTGCCCGCCCCGCCAGCCGCCCCGCGAAGGTTCTCAGTTCATCCACCCGAAGTGCCCGCGCCGCCGCAACGTACGCTGCCCCCCCTGCCGCCGTGCACACCCCGAGGCGGGCCGCGGACGCCCACCACCCGAGGGCCCGGCCCATCGCGAGCAGCGCCCCCTGCGCCGCGAGCGCCATCACGAGGCACGCCCCGGCCATCGCCCCGATCGCCCGAACGTCCGCGCCCGTGAGCACGCCCCCGGGCACGTGGCGGCGTACCAGCACCGCGAGCGCCAGGGTCTGGGCGAACTGGGAAAAGGCCGTGGCCCACGCCAGCCCCGCCTCGCGCATCGACCACATCAGGGTGAGGTTGAGCGCGATGTTCACGCCCACGCTTGCGAGGGCCAGGCGCATCGGCGTCGTCATGTCGCCCTTGGCATAGAACACCCGCACGAAGACGTGGTTCAGCCCGTAGGCCCACACCGCGAAGGCATACCCCGTGAGCACGTTCGCGGCGCGCCCCACGCCCTCATCGCTGAATGCCCCGCCCCCGAACATCGTGTACACCAGGTCGTGGCGCACCACCACCAGCCCCGCGCTCGCGGGCAGACCGATGAACAGGCTCAGGCGGATCGCCCGCGCCAGCGTGCGCCCCAGCCGCACCGGGTCGTCCGCCGCGGCGGTCAGCATCGGAAACGCCGCCGTCGCCACAGCGATGCCGAAGACGCCCAGCGGAAACTGGTAGAGCCGCTGGGTGTACCCGAGAATGGCGTTTGAGGCCTCGTCGAGCGGGTAGACCACGCCGAACACCGTGGGCCCCACCCAGATCGGCCACATCGCGATGAGCGTGTCGAGAAAGGTGTTGAGCTGGATCGCCCCCAGCCCGATCGCAACGGGCACAAACCCCCGGAGCACGGCGCGTCCTTCCGCCGCCGCGCTTCGATGGTCCGCGATGGTCCGGGAGTATCCCCGCAAGGCCCGGGCGCACCACAGCACCTGCGCCAAGCCTGATACAACCACGAGCGCCCCGATCAGGTACGCGCTCGTCACCGCGTCGAAGCGGGGCCCCGCGAAGTGCAGCATCGCCCCGGCGATCATGAAGACGTTCAGCAGGATCGGGGCCCCCGCGGCAGGCCCGAAGCGTCCATGCACCTGCAGCATTGCCCCCAGGATCGCCGCCAGGCACACCAGCGGCATGAAGGGCAGCATCACCATCATCAGCCGGAACGAGAGCGAGCGTTCCGCCCCGCCGCCGTCCCACAGCACCAGCGCGAGCAGCACAACCTCGCCCAGCAGCGTGATCGCCCCGGTCACCAGCGCCAGTCGCCGGAGGACCAGCGACGCCAGCCGCGACGCGTCCTCGCCGCCCCGCGCGACCGCCTTGGAGTACACCGGCAGAAACGCAGCCGCCAGCGCCCCCTCGCCGAAGAGCCTGCGAAAGAGATTGGGCAACAGGAATGCCGCCGCGAACGCCGACCCGATCGCGGTATCGCCGAAGACGCGCACGGTCGCCACGTCGCGCGCCAGCCCCCCCAGGCGAGAGAGCAGGGTCAGCCCCGAAACCGTCCGCACCGCGCCGGCGAGTCCCTCGCCGGTCGATCCGCCGCCCTCGCGTGCGACCGGTCCGTCCGAGCCGTCCTGGCGGGCGTCGTCATTCACGGCCCCAACCGTAGAGCACGATTCGGCAGACCGCCGGGCATCCTTCAAAGGAGCGCGGCCCCGGGTTCAACCCAGACCCGAGGCCGGCACCCCGCACCGCAGGCGCCGCGCGAACCTCCGGGGCCCGCCCGGCCTCGTCACGCATCCACCGATCCGCCCATGCGTTCACGTATACTCGGCCATGCCTCAGCGAGTGATCGCCCTGATGAACCAGAAAGGCGGGGTGGGCAAGACCACCACCACGGTCAACCTCGCCGCGGGCATCGCCCGCCTCGGGCGCAGGGTGCTCGTGGTCGATCTTGACCCGCAGGCCCACGCCACGCTCGCGCTCGGGCTCGACCCCTCCGAGATCAGCGGGTCGATGTACGACCTTCTCATCGATCCCTCTCTCGACCCGAACCAGGTGGTCCGCGAAGTCAAGCCGGGGCTCTGGCTCCTCCGCGCCGAGACCGACCTGGCGGCGGTTGAGTCGGAACTCGCGGGCGCCCCCGACCGGCACGGGCGCCTTGCCAAGGTGCTCGCCCGCCTGGGCGACGCCTACGAGTTCGTGCTGCTCGATTGCCCGCCGGCCCTGGGTCTGCTCACCGTGAGCGCCCTCGTCGCGGCCCGCGAGGTGCTCGTCCCCATGCAGGCGCAGTTCCTGGCGCTCCAGGGCGTGGGCAAACTCCTCGAAACCGTGGGCCTTGTCGCCCGCGAGGTCAACCCGCGCCTGCGGGTTGCGGGCGTCGTGCTGTGCATGTTTGACGGCCAGACCACGCACACGCAGGAAGTGCTCGCCGACCTGGAGTCGTTCTTCACCGAGGCCCGCAAGTCGCAGACGCCCTGGCAGTTCGCCCGCGTCTATCGCCCGCCGGTGCGCCGCAACATCAAGCTCGCCGAGTGCCCCAGTTTCGGCCAGACGATCTTTGAGTACGCCCCCGACGCCGCGGGCGCCAAGGACTATGCCGCCCTTGCCGAGAGCGTGGTCAGTGAGTGGGACTCGCGCCACGCGAGCCCCGGCGCCTCCGGTGCGCCCGACTCGGCACCGGCCCAGCCCGAGGTCGTCGTGACCGCCTCCCAGGTTCCCGGCGCGCAGGTACGGAGCGAGGGCTGATGGTGTTTCGGCGCGCGGGCCCGCCCGCTCTCTTCGCCTTCGCACTCATCCTGCTCACGGCGACCCACTGGCCGGGCGTTTCAATCCACGGACCGGTGGTACGTTCCGACCTGTGGGTCCACGCCTCGGCCTACCTCGGCCTCGGCCTGCTCACGTTGGCCGTTCTGGCCGCGCGCGGGCCGCTCTCTCGTCCGCGCCTCCGCTGGATCTGCCTCACGCTCTTCGCTTTCGCGGCGGCGGATGAACTGACCCAGCCCTGGTTCGGGCGCACCGCCGATGCCTCCGACTGGTTCGCGGATGCCGTGGGTATCATGCTCGCGGGTGTGCTTGGGCAGGTGACCTCGGGAATCCTTCGCCGGAACCCCCGCGTTCAGGGGGCCTCCGACACCCGTTCGGGAACCTCGCCGCAAGGCAGCGGTCCTTCCAAGCCAGACTCTTTCGCCCGAACAAACGCGGCGACCGATGAACCGGCCCCGGGGCCTCGCCCCACAGATGTGAGGGTGCGCGCATGAGCGATGGCCACGGCTTCCACGGGCCCAAGTGCTGGGCGGTGACCTTTCTCGCCGGCCTCGTGGTCGGTTGGGTCATTTCCCTTCTCGCCCCAGCGCACTACGACACGCACGGCGCCACCGCCGCGAGCGCGCCCCTCGCGGGCCCGGCCCACGCGGAGTCATCAGGGCGCGGGGTCGAACTGGCCCAGGGCGCGGACGAGGAGAGCGTGCCGCAGGGCGTTTTGCCCGGGCACGACCGGCCCGACGGAGACTCACCCCCCGACCTGCCCGCGGGTGATCACGCCGGCAGCGCCGCGCACGGCGGCGCGCAGGGCGACGACCATCACGGCCCCGCGCCGCGCATCCCCATCTGGCTCGTCGCTCCCTTCGCGCTTCTCCTCGCGTCCATCGCGCTGATGCCCTTCATCAACGGCAAGTTCTGGCACCACCACTTCCCCGACTTCGCCTTCCTCCTCGGCGGCACCACCCTCTCCTACTACCTCAACGCCTTCCACGCCGAGTATTCCCACGGCATGTCATACGGCGCGTACAAGATGCTTCACGCGGGCATGGAGTACTACGCCTTCATGGCCCTCGTCGGCGGGCTCTTCGTTGCCTCCGGCGGAATCCTCGTCAAGGTCCGGGGGCGCGGCACGCCGCTCTCCAACACCGTGCTGCTCGGCTTCGGGGCGGTCCTCGCCAATGTGGTCGGCACCACGGGCGCCAGCGTCCTGCTCATCCGCCCCTTCATGCGCATGAACGCCGGCCGCCTCTCTCCCCTTCACATCGTCTTCTTCATCTTCGCCGTCTCCAACTGCGGCGGCAGCCTGACCCCCATCGGAGACCCGCCCCTCTACCTCGGTTTTCTCCAGGGTGTTCCCTTCCTCTGGACCACCACCCACCTTTTCCCGGAGTGGGCCACCGTCATCCTCTCCCTGCTGGCGCTGTTCTTCGTGATCGACACCTGGATCGGCCCCGGCGCCGACCAGGGCCCCCGGGAGCGCCTGCGCTTCGGGCTTTCGGGCTTTGGCTCGATGGTCGGCCTCGGCCTCATCGTGCTCGGCGTGTTCATCGACCCTCTTCTGAAGCCCCACGGATTCGAGGGCATCCCCGTCGGCCCGACCTTCCAAGTCCTGGTCGCCGCCGCGACGTACCTCCTCGCAAACAAGGCCAACCTCAAGGCCAACGAGTTCACGTTCTTCCCGGTGAAGGAAGTGGGCCTGCTCTTTCTCGGCATCTTCGCAACCATGGCCCCCGCACTCGCCTACCTCAGCGCTCACGGCAGCGAGCTGGGCATCGACAGTCCCACCAAGTTCTACTTCGCCACCGGATCGCTCAGCGCCGTGCTTGACAACGCGCCGACTTACTTGAACTTCCTCCAGGTCGCCTTCGCCGCCCACGGCATCCCGCTCAACGCCGAGAACATCCACACGTTCATCGCCACCGAGCGCGGCGCCCTCGAACTCGCCGCGATTTCGCTCGGCTCCGTCTTCTTCGGGGCCATGACCTACATCGGCAACGGCCCCAACTTCATGGTCAAGAGCATCGCCGAAGCAGGCGGCGTGCGCATGCCCTCTTTCTTCGGGTACACCCGCTACGCCGTCATATTCCTCCTGCCCATTCTCGTGCTCGCGTGGGGACTCTGGATCCGCTGACGCGCAGGGCTCGCCGGGGCCCGGCTCCCCTCGCTACGGCCACAACGAACCCGGGGCCGGCAAAGCGCCGGCCCCGCACCGTTCGATCATGGTGTCAACCCGCGAGGCGTCCAGCCGCCCCACCATTCACCCGCGCCGGCGGCGCGTCGCGACCAGCCCCGCCACGCCCAGCAGGCCCGCGGTCGCGGGGGCCGGCGTGATGCCCGGAACCTTGTCCGACCCGCCGTTGTCGAACCCGCGGAAGCGCACCACGAAGTCGATGGGCGCCGCGGTGCCGTCCACAAAGTCGATCGCGCTCAGGCCGGCCGCGTCGGTCGCGGTCACCTGGAAGGTGAACACGCCGGTCTGCCCGATGAGGATGCCCGGGTTCGGGCTCCCCCCACCGAGGAAACTGCCCCCCAGCGCCGCGCCGGCGTCGAGCGAGCCGAACGGCGCCGCGCTGTCGAAGCCGGTGTCCTCGAACGACGGGAACGTGGCGATGTTCAGCGCCGCAGAGGCCGCGAGGTCTACCCCGCCGATGTTGAAGAGGAAGCCCGTGATCTTGCCCCCCGCCGCCGTCTGGGCGTCATTGGTGAGGCTGATCACGAGCACGCCCGTCCCGGGGGTGTAGTCCACCGAGCCTGTGAAATGCCCGAGCTGTTCGGTGCTGTTTGCGCTGTCGGACATGATGGCGATGATGTCCGCCCCCGCCCCCCCGGCCAGCCCGAACAGACCCGCCGCTGCCACGCACCGGCGCAGACCCTTGGTACGCATTGACTTACCCGTCCTCTCTCAGTGCGGCCTCTCAGCCGCGATTGGTGCCGAACTCACGGAAGCCGGTTCTGGCTCCGTGCCCAGAGCATACGCAGGAACTTCGCGAGTGGAGCCTCAGACACAGGGATTTCCTTGTCTTTGCGTCAACCCGGGGCGGTCGGTCCCACCTAATCCGGGGGTGCTTAGACCCATAACCACCCAGCCAAGTTGTTTGGGCATCGCCAAGTACCTGTTCGGGGACGTGGATGTGCGGTTTGGTGGCGTGAACCTCGCCTGTCATTCAGCACGGTTCACTCGCCTCACCCCAACTTCGACGATCCGCCCATGGTTCACTGGGCGATCGCACGTCTCGCACTCTGCGCGGCACTTCCCTTGGCGCGGCCTCCGGCGCGCCGCTCGTGCGGGTCGCCGCTCGCATCCGCGCCATTCAACGCACAGACGCGCGATCGCTGTTCAGATGCCGACCCGTGAGCGGAAGTCCGTCAGTTCGTCGGCCTGGTGATCGGCGTGGTAACTGCTGCGCACCATCGGCCCGCTCTCCACGACCTTGAACCCCGCGCGCAGCCCCTCGGCCTTGTACATCGCAAAGGTGTCAGGGTGGACCCAGCGGTGGATGGGCAGGTGATTCAGCGTCGGTTGCAGGTACTGGCCGATGGTGAGAATGTCGCACGCGGCGCCCCGGCGGTCAGACTCTGAAGCCGCGAGTTCGTGGGGTGGTGCCGTCGCGGGCTTGTGAGGCCGCGCGGTCTCCGGGCTGTCGCCTTCGCCCGCCGATGCCCGCGTCCGCTCCTGGACATCGCGCAGCAGTTCAAGCACCTCATCATCGCGCTCGCCGATGCCCACCATGATGCCCGTCTTGGCGACCATGCCCTGCGCCTTCACGCGCCGGAGAAGCTCGAGCGATCGATCGAACTTGGCGCTCGGGCGCACCGCCGGGTACATGCGCCGGACGGTCTCGAGATTGTGGTTGATGATGTGCGGGCGGGCGTCGATCACCATCTGGAGCGCCGCCCAGTTGCCCTCGAAATCGGGGATGAGCACCTCGATGCTCATGTCCGGACAGGCCTCGCGCGTGCGGATGATCGTCTCCGCCCAGATGCCGGCCCCGCCGTCGGAGAGTTCATCCCGGTTCACGCTCGTGATGACGACGTGGCGCAGGCCCATGAGCGCGAGGCTCTCCGCGACGCGCCGCGGCTCGTCTTTGTCGAGGGACGGGGGGCGCCCCGTCTTCACGTTGCAGAACCCGCACGCGCGCGTGCACGTGTCGCCCAGGATCATGATCGTGGCCACGCCCCGCGACCAGCATTCGCCCATGTTGGGGCACCCCGCCTCCTGGCAGACGGTGTGCAGCCGGTGCTCCTCCATGATCCCTTTGAGCCGCGTATACCCCTCCCCCCCGGGAAGCCGGGCCCGGAGCCACGCGGGCTTGCGCTTGGGCGCCATGCTCTCCTGCCCGGAGGCGTTGTTGAGCACCATGCCGGAAAGGCTGACCACGGGCTTGTCGATGCGGCGCAGCGGGTCGCCCCCTGCGGGGCGCGGGTGTCGCGCCAGCGCCCGGGCAACCGCAGGGTTGACCTTGGATTCTTCGGGGTCGGTCGGCATCGCGTGACTGTAGTCTTCGGGGCACATCGCTGGATGCGCACGATCTCCCGGCCGGGGGGCGGCGCAAGAACTGCGCCCCGCGCGGTGGCACCGTTCGGCCGGCCCACGGCCCCTCACGCGCTCGCTTTCGTGCGCCCCAAATGCCCGGCTCGACTCAACCGGGGTATTCGCCTCGGTCGATTGAACCAGTCCGAGAAATCGGACCCGTACGCGGGACGGACCGAACCGGGAGGAAACGCCGCTCGTCTGAACATGGGTTGCGGTCGGGACCGAGACAGCCTATCCCCTCCGGCTTATCCTCTCCGCCCGTGCACGATGATTGATGGGAGTTCATGTGGTGAAGCCAGCGCACTCACACGCCCACGCGACTCTCCGACGCTCCCTGGCGCTCTGCGCCGCGTCGGGCGTGCTCGGGGCCTGCTCGAACGCCGACTCCTACCTCGACCCAAGTCGCCTCGGACGCTGGGAAAAGACCGCGACCATCGTGCCGATCCTCGACCGCATCGGCGTGATCGAAGCGGGCACGTCGGAGCAGATCGACTACAGCGACGTGCAGCCGGAAGACCTGATCCCCGAGATCGCCGCGTATCGAATCGGCCCGGCGGATGTGCTCGAAGTCACCATCCGCGACCTTTTCGTGCGCAACGTGCCCGAGCGTCTCAACCGCGAAGTAGACCGGCGCGGCTACATCGACGTGCCCCAACTCGGCGAAATCTACGTCGACGGCTCGACCCGCGAACGCGTCCAGAAGTCCATCGAAGACGCGATGCGGGCCAAGCAGATCACTCAGAATCCGGTGGTCGCCGTCGTGGTCCTCTCGCCCCGCAAGCAGACCTTCAACATCCTCGGGAGCGTGACCGGAGGCGGCACCTTCGGCGTCCCCAGGGCCGACTTCCGACTCATGGACGCGCTCTCATCCGTGGGCGGATTCAACGAGCGGGCAGAGTTCCTGTACATCATCAGGCACATCCCGCTCTCCGCTGAGGCCGCGGGCGCCACGACTCCACCCGAGCAAGGCGCCAATCCGCCGCCCCCGGAACAGGGTGTAACACCTCCTGAAGGCGCGCCCACAGGCGAAGACCTGCTGAAGGTCATCGACGATCTGACCGGCGGAGAAGGAGCGGCTCCGGCCGCCCCCCCTGAACAGGGCACAACTCCGCCACCATCGGGAGATACTCCCCCAATCGGGTTGCCTGGTGATGAGCCGCCCATCGCGCTTCCGAACGTCACGGAGCCCGGGGGTGCGACGATCCGGCGCAACCCCGAGGCGGGGCGCCCCGCGGCGGTGCCGCTTGCTGAACGCGATGCCGTGCAGCCCGCGGTTTCACAGCCGACGGCCTCCGATTCCACGGGCGCCCAGTGGATGTACCTGAACGGGAAGTGGGTGCTGGTGCAGCGTGCGGCGGCGCCGCCCCCTGATGCGACCGGCAAGTCTCCGGAGCCGTCACTCGTCACGCAGCGGGTCATCCGCGTGCCTCTCAAGCCGCTGCTCGATGGCGATGCCCGATACAACGTCGTGGTCCGTCCCGGCGACACGATTCGCGTGCCGCGCCCGCTCGAGGGGACGTTTTACATGACCGGCGAGATCGCGCGCGGCGGAAGTTTCCAGATCACCGACAAGATGACGGTGATCCGCGCGGTGGCGACCGCGGGAGGCCTCGGGAATCTCGCCGTCCCCGAGCGTGTGGACCTGACCCGCCTGGTGGGAGAGAACCGCCAGGCAACGGTGCGGCTCAATCTCGCCGCGATTCACGAAGGAACCCAGCCGGACATCTTCCTCAAGGACGGCGATGTCCTGAACATCGGCACCAACTTCTGGGCGGTGCCCCTCGCGGTGGTCCGGGGCGGATTCCGCGCCACGTACGGATTCGGGTTCCTGCTTGACCGGAACTTCGGCAACGACGTGTTCGGCGCTCCCCCCACAAACCGGCAGAACTAGCCCCTGCCCGGGCCTGGCGTGATGTGCTTTGCTCGGGTTCGGGTGGACCAACCCCGGGGATCGCCCGAGAAAAGGGGGCGGCGGGGCGTGTGAACTCCGGGGCGTGCCCGGCGTAGGAGCGGTTCGACCCGTCGCGGTCGCAGATGAGGCCACGCGAGATGTCGGGCGCAGCGGCAACTTCCGGTTCGGCGAGCGGGGCCGGAGGCTTCCGGGACGATGCCCCCGCGCCCCGGATCTGGGGGCTGTTCTCTCGCGCCGGACTGATCACGACGTCACTCCTCACCCTGGCGTTCGTCGGGCTGTACTTTCGCTGGTTTCTCACCCAGGGTGAGATGAGCAGCAAGAAGATCGAGGACTGGGGGCACGCCTTCGTGATCCCCCTGATCTCGGGGTATGTCATCTGGCTGCGGCGTGAGGCGATCGCGCGCTGCCCGATTCGCCCCTTCTGGCCGGGGCTGATCCCGCTGCTGCTGGGGGCGTACGCGTACTTCTTCTTCCTCGTAGGGGTGCCCAACCACATGCTCGCGGGCGGCGCGATGCTGCTCACGCTCTTCGGGGCGGTCGCGTGCGTGGGGGGCGCGGCGCTGCTGCGCCACGTGTTTGCGCCCATCGCCTACCTCGGATTCGCGGTCACGATCTCCGAGCGGATCATGACCGACGTGACCTTCAAACTCCAGATCATCTCGTCGGACGGCGCCTTCGTGCTGCTCTCGCTGCTGGGCGCGATGTTCGGCTTCGGCACCGAGATCAGCGGGAACGTGCTGACGGTGACGACCTCGACAGGTGTGGAGCACGCGATGAACGTCGCCGAGGCGTGCTCGGGCATCCGCATGGTCGTGGCCTTCGTGGCGCTCTCGGGCGCGGTGGCGCTGATCGGGTGCAACGAGTGGTGGAAGCGTTCGGCGCTCCTCCTCATCTCGGTGCCCGTCGCGGTGCTGATGAATGTGATCCGCGTGACGGTGCTCGGCGTGCTGACGCTCAAGGACCCCCGCCTGGCCGAAGGGCAGGCCCACATGCTCATCGGCGTGCTGCTGCTGGTGCCCTCGCTGCTGCTCTTCATGGGCGTGCTGTGGGCCCTCAACCGCGTCGTGAAGCCGGAGGGCGCGCCATGAAGTCGTGGCCCGTCGCGGCCGGCCTGGTCGGGCTGATTCTCGCCGGGGGCGCGGTGGCGCTCCCGCTGGGTCTCGCGCGCATGAAGGCCACGCTGCGCAAGGCGCCGCTCGACCCGCCCCGCCTGCTGCGCTCGGTGCCGCCCGAGAGCGAGAGCTGGGAACGCGAAGGTCAGGACCGCCTGGAGACCCCCGAGGTCGTCGAAACCCTCGGCACGCAGAACTACGTCACGCGCCTCATGCTCCACCGCACCAGGCGACTGGGTGACTTCAGGGTGGGCATGCAGGTGCACGCGGCGTACTACACCGGCATGATCGACACCGTGCCCCACGTGCCCGACCGCTGCTTCGTGGGGGGCGGAATGCAGAAGGCGTCGGCGGCGGTGTCGGTGCCGGTGCCGCTCGACTTGACGAGCGTGCGGTCGATGTTCCGCCTGGGAAGTTCGGACCGCTACCTGGAGCGCCGGACACCCGAGGCGTACCGCCCGGTGGAGCGCGCCGGGGCGAAGGACGTGTACTTCATCCGGCTGAGCAGCCGGTTCTCGGAGCGCAAGGGCGAGTTCGTGCGCGTGCCCTTCGACCCGGCGGACCTGCACCTGCGGGTGAGCTCCTTCCGCGGAGAGGGGGCGCGCCCCCTGTACGCCGGGTACTTCTTCCTGGCCAACGGAGGCGTGACCGACAACGCCGACGCGGTGCGCCTGCTCGCCTTCAAGCTCCAGGACCGCTACGCCTACTACATGAAGGTGCAGTTCACCAGCGACATGGTGGACTCGCCGGAAGAACTCGCGGCGCTGGCGGCGGACTTTCTGAACGAAAACCTGGGCGAACTGCTGCTCTGCACGCCCGACTGGATCGACGTGCGCATGGCGCAGGACGAGGGGCGAGACCCCAACGAGGCAACCAAGACCGAGGGTGAGCGCGCCGGGCCGTGAGGCCGGCGCCTTGTTGTGAGGGCGGACGCGATGACAGGCTCGAAGGTCAACGTGAAGTTCATGGTCATCCTGGGCGCGGTGCTCTGCGCCGTGTTCGGCGGGGTGGCGTTCATGTTCGTCAAGGTCTACCTCAAGAGCGCGGAGGACCACATCCGCCTCGGCGACGCCGCCATGCAGGCGAGCGACTACGTGAAGGCGGAGCGGGAGTACGGCAAGGCGGTGAAGGACCAGCCGAAGAACCCGGAGTTCCTGACCAAGTGGATCGGCGCGCTGGAACACTACACCACCGAGAGCGCGACGGACTACCGCGTGAAGTTCGAGTATCTGCAGGCCGGCCTGCGCGACCTCGCCCTGGCCAGGACCACCGACGTGGAGGCCCACGAACGGTACCTCAACTTCCTGCTCGAACAGCTCAAGGTGGGCTCGAACGAGGCGGGGTGGATCGCGTACGAAGCGCAGGTTGAGCAGTCGCTTGCCTCGTTCGAGGGCATGGACCCGGCCCAGGCCCCCTTCGAGCGGCTGTACCGCTTCCGGGGCATCGCCCGCACCGAGCAGGTGCAGCGGGCGGCGGAGTTCAAGGCGGAGCGGGTTCAGGCCGCGCGGGCGGATCTTGACCGCGCCCTGGCCGCCAACCCCGGGGACGACGAAGTGGCCCTCGCCCGAAGCGTGCTCGCCTCGGTGACGGCGCGCGAGCAGTTGCGCGCGGGCCAGACCGAGGCGGCGAAGCAGACCGCGGAGCAGGCGATCGCCGAGGCCGAGGCCTGGGTCGCCGCCAACCCGCAAAACGCGACGGGGCCGTACCTGCTCGCGCAGGTGCACAACGACAACACCATGCGCCGCGCCCGCGGCCTCGAGGACCGGGCTGACCGCGAGCACATGACCCGGTGCTACGAGCAGCTCGTCGCGCTGGTGAAGGCCAAGGCGCCCGGCGCCATCACCTTCGATGATGCGGCCCGCGTGCGCCAGCTTGAACAGTTCGCCACCAACTCCCGCAAGGGCGGGGTGAGTCTCGAACTGATCGACTCGGCCCTGGGCGCACACGCCAACCAGCCCGAACTCCTCATGCTCAAGGCCCAGATTCAGCGCGAGGGCGGCGAACTCGCCCGGAGCGTCGAGACGCTCGCGCAGGTCGCCGCGATGCCCACACTCCCCGTGAGTTTCCACGGGCTCATGCTCTTCGGGCTTCGCGACGATGCGGTGGACCGCCAGTCGGCCATCGCCTTCGACCTCTGGGAGAGCGCACCCGACGAGGCGGGCAAGAGCGCTGCGCTGGCGGACCTCAAGAAGTACAACCAGACCCTGAAGGACCGCCTCCCCGCCGATGCCCCGCTGCTGCTCCTCTCGGATGCCCGGGTGCTCTTCGCCGAAGCCAAGGTGCCCGAGGCCCGCGCCACGCTCGTGAAGTACGTGGACGGGCAGGGGCTGCGCGATGAGCAGGCGCTCTGGATCCTGGCTCAGATCGCCAACCGCAACCAGAACTACGCAGAGGCGGCGGACCGGCTGCGTGCCATCCTGGCGGTGAACGGCCAGAACATGCGGGCCGCGGTCGCGCTGGCGGAGATCCTCTCCACGCGCCTGCGCCGCAACCCCGAGGCAATCGCCCTCTACGACCGCATGATCCCGACCTTCACCGAGGGCTCGGACCTGCAGAAGGAACTGATCCGCCGGCGCGACATCCTCGTGCGCCTCGAACGCGGCGAGAGCGGCTCGCTGGACAAGGTGACCGAGGCCATCGTCTCCGCCTTCAGCATCTACGAAGGGTCGCTCACGGAGCCGGGCGACCCCGAGCGCGCGATCGACACCCTCCGCACGATGCTGGAGCCCTCAAACTACGACCCCCGGCTGATCCGCGCGATCGGGCAGATCTACACGCTGCGGGGAGAGATCGCCCCCGCCGCCGATGTGCTCCGCGCGGGGCTGGAGCGCCACCCGGATGACCCCGTGCTGCAGTCGATGAAGCCGATGCTGACGGCGAAGAACACGACCGAACTCTCTGACATGATGATCGACGGCTCGGAGCTCAAGCCGCAGCGCAAGGCCCTGGCCAAGTGGGAGAACCGCGTCCGGGCCGGGGATGCCGCGGGCGCCCGGGCCTTCCTGGCCGAGGCCCTCGCCGCCGATCCGAATGACCCGCTGGTGATCGAGTCGGTCTTCCGCGATGCGCTCTCTCGCGATGACCTGCCGGGCGCGCAGGTCCAGGCCGACAAGGCCCGGAACCTCAACGCCGACGGGCTCGGCGGGCTCTCCTTCGACGCCCGCATCATGATCTACCAGGGCAAGACCAAGGATGCGCTGGACATGCTGCAGCGGGCCGTTGAGCGCATGCCCGACAACGTGGCGCTCCTCCGCCTGCTCGCGGCCCAGCAGCTCGCGGCGGGACAGTCCGGGCCCGCGATCGAGACGTACCGGCGGGCGATGGGGCTCCGCTCGAACGACCCCGCGGTCGTCACTGAACTGGTGAGCGCCCTCGTGGGCGCCCAGCGGAGCGCCGAGGCCCTTGGCGTGCTCAAGGACTCGGGCGAGTCCCTCCGCGGTCGGCGCGACCTCATCGAACTCCGGATCGACCTTGAGTCGCAGGTGGGCGACAAGGACGCCGCCATCGCCGCGAGGCGCGCGATCCTGCAGAGCGACCCCGCGAACCGGCTGAACCGGCAGAAACTCGCCTCAATGCTCGTCGATGCCGGCGAGTTCACCGAGGCCCGCGAGATGATCAATGCGCTGCGCGCCGAGCGCGACGAACTGACCATGGTGGCCCTCGACGCCCGCTGGTACGCCTCGCAGGGCGACATCGAGGGCGGCAAGCGGGCCTTCCAGCTCTACATCTCCGACCTCTTCGCCAACGCGCCCGAGAGCGTCACCGCGGATCCCTTCGTGACCCTCGGCTCCTTCCTGCTCCGCTACGGCGACGCGGCGGGCGGCATCGAGGCCTTCCGTTCGGCCCGGCGCTTCGAGGATGAAGCCACTCTCGGCGTCGAGAAGACCCTGGGTGAGGCCCTGCGCGTGAACGGGCGCTACGCCGAAGCCGCCGAGTCATTCCAGCGCATCGTCGATGCGGGCAAGGACGACGCGTCCGCCAGCTTCACCAAGCGCCTGGCCGACGCCTACACGCGCTCCAAGCAGTTCGACAAGGCCGCGGCGGTGATCGAAACGCTCCGCCCGCGCCAGGGGGACGACGCCTCGGTGCTCCTGCTGCTCGCCGACCTCCAGGAGACGCGGGGCGACCGCGACGACGCCCGCGCCACGCTGGACAACGCGGTCCGCACCTTCCCGCAGACCCCCGGCGTCTTCGCCCGCCGGGCCCAGCTCCTCATGGTGCAGAGCACCGAGGAGCGGAACCTCCAGATGATGCGCGACGCCGTGGCGGACCTGAACGCGGCCCTCGCCATCGAGGCGTCAAGCCCGATGATCCTGCGCATGCGCGGCCAGGCCCATCTTGAACTCGGCGAGTTTGACGCCGGCTTCCGTGACCTCACCGAGGCGGTGCGCCTCAATCCGGGCGACGACTCCTTCTTCCAGGGCGTCATGCAGGAGATGATCCGCGCTGACCGCAACGCCGAGGCGGCGGCCCTCGCCACAGAGGTCTCGACGCTTCGCCCGGGCGACCCGCGCGTGCACATCATCGCCGGCGCCACGCTGGCGCTGGCCGGCGACTGGGCCCGCAGCCGCGGCTTCTACGAGCAGGCCTGGACCCGCGTGAAGGACAAGCAGACCGGCAGCGCGTACGCCACGGTGCTGCTCAACGTGAATCCGCCCCGTTACACCGAGGCGCGCGACGTGCTCTCGGCCCTCGGGCAGCAGGTTGACAACGACTGGTCGCTGCTGCTGAGCCGCGCCCAGATCATGCTCAACACCCAGCAGCGCGAGGCCGCCGTCGCCGACGCCACGCGGGCCTTCCGCCTGGTGGACGGCACTCCCGGCGACATGGCCGGATGGTTCAACCGCACGCAGGCGTTCTTCGCGGGGCGCGACATGGTGATGCTGCTCGACCGCGTCGCCGGCGAGACCACCAGCTCCGAGTGGATCACGCTCTTCCGGGGCGATGCCCTCTCGCAGACGGGCAGCGAGAACGACTGGACCACCGGGCGCGCGATGCTCGACGAACTGATCGCGGGCGCGACCGACCAGAGCGTGCGCCGCTTCGCCCTCCAGAGCAAGAGCCGCGAACTGATGAAGCGCAAGGACGTCTCCGGCGCCGTCGAGGTCTGGCGCCGCGGCATCGCGATCTTCCCCGACGACTGGCAGATGCTCAACAACCTCGCCTACACCCTCTGCGTCGATCTCGGCCAGTGCGCCGAGGCCGTCGAGCACGCCCGCAAGGCCGCGGAGATCGCCCCGGCGATCGGGCGCCCCGACATCCTCGACACCCTCGGCTGGACGCTCTATAAGTCGGGCCAGGACCGCGAGGCGCGCCTCGCGCTCGAAGAAGCCCTGGCCACCATCGGGCGCGGCTCCTCCCGCCCGGTCATCCTGCTGCACCTCATGGAAGTCTGCGTTGCGGGTTCTGACCGCAGCGCGGCGGAGCAGTACGACCAGCAGATCAGGCGCCTCGACGCCGAGGGAATCCGCCTGCCCGATCGTTATCGGTCGGACCTTGACGATGTTCGAGACCGGGCGAGCCGCCTGCCCTGACGAAGGCTGAGGCGGGGAGTGTCCGATAGAGAGCAGACTGGAACCGTGAGCCGCGCCCCGCGCGGAGGGAAGGACGAGTTGGTCATGAACACGAGCGCACCAGGCCGGGCTTCGGCGCCCGGGCGTCCCACCGGGACCCCCGCGATCGATCCCATCCGCCTGCTGAAGAAGTACAAGTGGGTGCTCGCGGCGTCGCTGATCCTCGGGATCGCGGCGGGCGTGGGGCTGTACATGGGCCTGCGCCAGATCGCCCCGAGTTACGACTCCTTCGCGGTCTTCCGCATCTTGGGCCCGCGCCAGGACTCGACGACCATTTACGCGGTGACCCGCGAGGACGAACTGGAACGCTACCAGGCATCACAGGTGTCGCTGATGGTCTCCGATGCGGTCCTGCAGCGCGTGGTGAACCTGCCGCGCCTGTCGCAGGACCTTCCCAAGTGGTACAAGAAGTTCACCAAGGCGGGGACGTTCGACTCGCGTGAGGCGAAGATCGACCTCGCCGAGCGCGTGAAGGCCCGCGTGCTGCCCGGCACCGAGTTCGTGCGGCTCGGGGCGAGCTGGAGCGACAAGACCGAGGTCGCCACGATGGTGCAGCGGGTGCGCGAGGAATACCAGGCGATGATCTCGGCCCAGAGTTCCGCCGACTTCCGGCGCCAGACGGATATTCTCCAGCGCCAGTGGAACACGAACGACGACGAGGTGCGCGCCCTGGTGGGCAAGCGCGACGACGAACTCCGGCGTGCGGGCATCGACTCGATCGACACCCGCCTCAACGAGGCACGCAACTCGGTCGCCGGGGTCAACGCCCAGCTCAACCAGGTCCGCCTCGACATCCAGGGCGTGCAGGCATCGCTCACCCGCTACGAGACCGACGCCAAGAACCCGCAGGGCCCCCGCTACGACGATGACCTCCGCTCCCGCGTGGACACCAGCGCGATCATCGTGAACATGAAGCAGCGCGTGGCGCTGCTCGAAGCCTCCCTGCTCTCCCTCGAGCGCCAGGGCATCGGCTCGGGGCACAGCGAGTACCGCGCCGTCCAGGCCGACCTCGCCGCCCAGCGCGACCTGCTCGAACGCCGGCGCCAGGAGGAGCTGAACCAGCAGTTCTTCGGGCAGATCCAGGCCCTCCGCAACCAGCTCGCCTCGCTCCAGGCGCAGGAGTCCGACCTCGCCGGGCGGCACACCAAGCTCGTCGAGCAGCTCAATGCCGTGCTGCTCACCCAGCTCACGGTCGCCGACTTCGCAGCCAAGATCGACGAGCTGCGTGGCAAGAACGCCAACCTCCTTCTCGAGATCGACAACCGCCGGCAGCTCCAGCAGCAGTTCGAGCGCGAGGCGCAGACCGGGCAGCGCCTGGTCTTTGAAGACCGCGTGCAGCTCGTGCAGCGTGAGACGCCCCCCGACCAGATGGCCTTCCCCAAGCTCCCGATCATGCTTGCCGCGGGCCTGTTCGTCGTGGTCGGCCTCACCGGCGCGCTCGTCGTGGTGCGCGAGCTCGTGGACCAGCGCATCAAGGGCCCCGGCGATGTCGCCATGATCCCCCGCGCTCGCGTGCTCGGCCTCGTCTCCCGCGCCGGCGACGACACCTCCCTCAAGGGGCCGGTCGAGCGGCTCTTCGCCGCCGAGGGCGGCGCGCGCGGCGTGATCGCCGAGCAGTACCGGCAGCTCCGCGCCCCCCTGCTCAAGCGCATGCGCGAGGAGAACCGCAAGACGCTCCTCGTCACCGCCGGCCTGCCCGGCTCCGGGGCCACGGCCACGGCGATCAATCTCGCGGTGGGCTCCGCGGCCTCCGGCCAGCGCGTGCTGCTCATCGATGCCAACATGCGGCGTCCCGGCGTGCCCAAGGCTCTCGGCCTCTCATCTGAAGCCCCGGGCCTCGCCGACGCGCTCGCCTCCGGCGCCGTGAACGGCATGGTCCAGAACTTCCGCGCGGGTGACGTCGCCCTCGACGTGCTCACCGCCGGCACCCCGGCCCAGCGGGTCTTCGAACGGCTCGGCACCGACGCGATGGAATCGCTCCTCGATCACGCTTCCAAGGAATACGACCTCATCGTGCTCGATGCGCCCCCGATGGTCGTCGCCGGCGATGCGCTCGCCCTGGCCAACCGCGTCGACGCAACGATGCTCGTTGTCCGGGCCTACAGCGAGAAGCGAGGCCTGGTCATGCGCCTCGCCCGCGAACTGAGCGAGGCCAAGGGCGCCTTCATGGGCGTGGTCGTCAACGCGGTTCGCCCGGCGGCGGGCGGCTACATGCGCAAGAACATCCGCGCCACCACCGCCTACGCCCGCGGCACCTGATCCCGGCACCCCGCAGATCCCCCGGGGCGGGGCCTTCCGCCCGCCCCGGATGCCCCGCCAGAGCACCCCGACCGATGACACGCCCCAACCCATCTCGACCCGTGCGCACGCTCGTCACGGGCGGCGCCGGGTTCATCGGCAGCCACCTGAGCGACCTGCTCCTGGCCCGGGGCGACAACCTCACCGTGGTCGATAATCTCTCCACGGGGCGCCGAGAGAACCTCCCGGCGCGGCACGCCGGGCTGCGTTTCATCGAGGCCGATCTTCGTGATGCGCTGGGGGCGTTCGGGCCGGGCGAGCGCTTCGACGAGGTCTACCACCTCGCGGCCTCAGTCGGGGTCGCCCGCGTGATGAGCGACCCGATCGGTTCCATCGAGACCAACGTCGAGCAGACCGCTGCGTTGCTGCGATTCGCCGCCGCGCACGGCCCCGAAGGCGCTCCCTGCCGCGTGCTCGTGGCATCGAGCAGTGAGGTGTACGGCAAGGGCTCGAAGTCTCCCTTCAGCGAAGATGACGATGTGGTCTACGGCAACACGACCGTCACGCGCTGGTCATATGCCTGCTCGAAGGCCGTGGACGAGTTCCTGGCCCTCGCCTGGACGCAGCGGGCCACCGGCCCCGCGTGCGTGGTCGCGCGGTTCTTCAACACGGTCGGTCCGCGCCAGGTCGGTGAGTACGGCATGGTGCTCCCGCGGTTCATCCGGGCCGCGCTCGCGGCGGAACCCCTTGCCGTGCATGGCGACGGGACGCAGAGCCGCTGCTTCGCGGACGTGCGCGACATCGCCGGGGCGCTCCCCGTGCTGCTGGCGCGCGACGAGTGCGCCGGACGGGTGTTCAACCTTGGTTCGGAGCGTTCGGTGACCATTCGTGAACTTGCAGAACTTGTGATCCGCATCACCGGTTCGCGCTCGCGCATCGACTTCGTTCCGTACAATTCGGTCTTCGCCGGCGGGTTCGAGGACCTGCGCCGGCGTGTGCCCGATGTACGCCGGGCCCGCGAGGCGATCGGCTTCGAGACCCGGCGCACACTGGAGGAGACCATCCTCGACATCGCCCGCGCGATGCGTGAGAGGACGCCGGGAGCATGATGCCCCAGAACGACTCAACCCCGGCGCAGCCCGGCACGCCCGCTGGCGCGCCCGCTGGCGCGCCCGACCAGGCGCAGACAAGCGCTCTCGTGCCCGATGCCCTCCAGGGCCCGCACGAGCGCCTGGAGATCTTCCACGGCTACATGGGCATCTTCGTCGTCTCCTTCCTCGTCACGCTCATCATGACGCCAGTCATGCGCCGACTTGCCGTCGCCAACGGCATCGTCGATCGTCCGAGTTCTCCCCGCAAGCACCATCGCCGACCGGTCGCCTACCTCGGGGGCGTGGCGGTCTTTCTCGGGCTGATCGCCGGCATTTTCTTCAGCTACATCGCCCCGCACCTCGGCACCTTCGGGCAGGAACTCGTCCGATTCCACCGCACCCGCTTCCAACACGTGGACCTTGGCGTTCCTCACCCCGTCCCCCTCTCGATCCTCCTGGGCATGACCATCATCATGCTCCTGGGTCTCATCGACGACGTGGTCGGCACGCTCCCGCGCCTCAAGCTCGCGGGCATGTGCGTCGCCGCGGCGGCCCTGGCGATGGACAACGTGGGCGTGGATGTGGCGCGCGGCGTGCTCTCGCCCACGCTGGGTGCGTGGCTCAACAACACCGATCTGCGCTGGATGATCGACCTGCCCTTCTCGATCCCGCTCCTGGGCTCCAAGCTGCCGCTCGATCTCGTCTACTGGTCCGGCACCGCGATCATCGCGATCGCCGTGCTGGGCGCGTGCAACGCCAGCAACCTGATCGACGGTCTGGACGGGCTGCTCTCGGGGGTGACCGCCATCGCCGCCGTCGGGCTGCTCATCGTCGCGCTCACGCTCGCTTCAAGTGATGACGGACCACGTGACTCGCAGCGCATCGTGCTGTGCATGGCCCTGGTGGGCGCGTGCCTCGGGTTCCTGCCCCACAACTTCAACCCGGCGACCATCTTCCTGGGCGACGCGGGCAGCCTGTTGCTCGGCTTCACCACCATCGTGATCGTGCTCTCGCTGGGCGACCAGGGCAAGACCAACCTCGTGCTCGCCGGGCTCGTGATGTATTCCATCCCCATCATCGACACCGTGCTCGCCATCATCCGGCGCAAGCTCGCGGGCAAGAGCATCTCCGAGGCCGACGACCAGCACCTGCACCACATGCTCAAACGTGCTCTCGGCGTCAAGGGGGCTGTCTTCGCCCTCTACGGCATCGGCCTCGGCTTCGCTCTCCTGGGCATCGCCATGAGCCTCTGGCAGGCGCGCATCACCTATGTCCTCACCCTGCTCTTCGCCAGCTACATCGGGGTCATCGCCATCAAGAGCGCCCGAAGGCGCCAACTCGAACTCGCCGAGCAGGCGGCCCTCGCGGCGGGGGCCGCGATCCCCGCGCCGACCCCGCCCGCGCCGCGTGCAAGCACGCAGACGGCAGCCGCCGAACCCGCCCCCGCGGCGACCTTCCCCTGAACAGCTGTGCCCCGCGGGCGCCCGGACCGGCGTGCCTGCCTATCGGCCGATGCCGAGTTCGCTGATGGCCTGGATGACGAGCCGGTGGACGCGCGGGGCGGCACAGATCACGCCGCTGTTGTTGGAGAGCCCGCGCCCGCGGGTGAAGTCGAGCGGTTTGCCCTGGATGTCGCTGACGATGCAGCCGGCTTCGGCGGCCACGAGAGCACCGGCGGCGTGGTCCCAGATCTTCTCGACGTAGTCCTTCTTGGTGGGCATGCGCAGGTAGGCGTCGGCCTGGCCGCGTGCGACGACGGCGTACTTGGCCTGGCTGTCGAGGCGCGCGGGTTCGCCCGCGCGGCCGATGCGCTCGAGGATGCGATCGGTGTCGCTGACGTTGGAGTGCTCCTTCTCGACGCTCGCGCACACGCTGATGGGTTCATCGGCCCGGTGATCGGCGCGACGGATGCGGGCGGTCGAGGCCCGGCCCGCGTCGCCGCGCTGCTCGTAGGCCCCCTGGCCGCGGATCGCGGTGTAGAGCGTGCCGTGAGGATCGGCCTGGTCGAGGGGGGCGTCGAAGGAGATGGGAAGGTTGGGGCAGGCGAGCGCGCCGACGGCGGGCGTGCCGCGATCGATGAAGCAGAGGCTGATCGCGTACTGCTGCCCGCGCAGGAAGCCCTTGGTGCCGTCGACGGGGTCGAGCGTCCAGAAGCTTCCGGAGGGCTGCGCCCGGCCGAGGTCGATCGCGTCGAGGAGCGCGGCCTCAGTGCAGTCGGCCCAGACCGTCTGCACCGCCGCCAGCGTTGCACGCAGGTTGGCTGCCTGCGCCGGGTCGCGGAGGGAGCGTGCCTCCTCCTCGCCCACGAGCGTCACGGCGGGGAGTCGGCGCCGGAGGGTGTGCGCCACCACTGCCTGGCTTGCGAGGTCGGCGACCGTGACGGGGCTCTTGTCGTCCTTGGTGATGGCGCGGACTTCGTCGAGGTTCCGCTGCACCTGGCGGCAGACCGAGGCGGCCAGGGTCACGGCCTCGCGGGCAACCTCGAGAAGCGTGGATGCGTCGTGCATGGGGGTCTCCCGGGGGTGCAAGGATAGCGACGGTCCTGAAAGCGAAGCGGGTTGAGGAGACTTCCAAGGGGTGGCTGTCGAAGCGGTAGCGTTGACGATGGTAAGGGGCTCCCGCATGCGGGCTTGTTGGTCCATGCGACAGTTCAGGCTGGCATGACCAAGAGCCGCCCGGGGACCCCTCGGTCGGGCGGCTTGCAACCCAGAAGGTGAGAGGCCCCCCCGGCCGGCCGTCGTTGTCCCGTGCATGAAGCAATGACAGATCAGGGTTCGGCCGCTGCTCTTCCGCCGATCGGACGATTCAAGGGGGCTTGGGCGGGACCGATCGCCGCGCATCACCGAACGAACTCGGGGTTGCGGACGGCCCGCGCCGGCCACGCGAGGCCCCGAGCCCGGTGGTGGCCTGCGCGCTCCCAGTGCGCGCCGGCGCCCTGCGGCGCTTCCGGGGTCGATGCCGCCCCGGCTATTCTCCCGGCATGGCGGCCCCCTGGACCACGCGCACGCTGCTGGCCTGGATGAACGAGGCGTTCGAGCGCAAGGACCTGGACCAGCCGCGCTTCATGGCCGAAGTGCTCATGGCGCACGCCCTGGGGTGCGAGCGCCTTCGGCTATACACCGACCCCGACCGGCCCGCGAGCGACGAGGAGCGGTCGCGGCTGCGGGGCCTGGTCACCCGCGCGCTCGCGCAAGAACCCGTGCAGTACCTCACCGCCGAGGCATGGTTCTTCGGCATGCCCTTTCACGTGGATCGGCGCGTGCTCATCCCCCGCCCGTCCACGGCGACCATCGTGGAGCGGGTGCTCGCCTACGCCAAGGCGGAGCCCGGCTTCGGACCGGGAGAGCACACGCTGCTCGTGGACGTCTGCACGGGCTCGGGGTGCATCGCCGCCGCGATTCTCAAGCTTCTCCCGGGCGCCCGCGCGCTCTGCACGGATGTCTCGACCGAGGCCCTGGACGTGGCCCGGAAGAACCTGGCGCGGCATGCCGTGGGCGCCCGCGCCGACTTCGCCGAAGGCGACCTGCTGGAGCCCGTCCGCTCGTACCCGGGCCTCGGGGCCGGCGCGGGCGCGGGGGCCCACTTCATCGTCAGCAATCCGCCCTACATCCCCGACGACGAATGGCCCGCGGTCGCGTCCAACGTGAAGGACCACGAACCTACGCTCGCCCTTCGCGCCGGGCCCGACGGCATGCGCTTCGTCGCCCCGCTCATCGAGGGGGCACCGGCACTCCTTCGCGAGCGCGGCATGCTGCTCATCGAACTTGCCTCTTCGCGCGCAGAGCAGGCGCTTGCGCTCGCGCAGGCCCATCCCCTCCTCGACGATGCGCAGGTGCTCCGCGAGGTCGACGGCCTGGCGCGGGTGCTCAGCGCCCGCCGCCGGCGCGCGTAGGCATGGCAGGCCGGCGCGGCCCGCATCACGGTGCAGAAGGTTCGGCGCTCTCGCGGGCGTCTCCGCCCGGCGCTGCGGGCGGGGCTGCCGGGGGCGCGTTGGCGAAGTCCCACACGCCCTGGGCGATCCCCCGCACGACCATCGCGTAGCGATCGCGGTCGATCCGGTCGATCGTGTCTGTGGGCCTGTGGTAGTGGTCGTAGCGGAACTCGGAGGTGTCGGTGATGTGAATCGCCGGTACGCCCATGCCCCAGAAGGGCGCGTGGTCGGACCGGAGCATGTCCGGGATCGGCACCGCGAGCATGTCAAAGCGCAGCACCGGCAAGTCGGGCGCCGCCTGCGCCATGGACTCAGCGAATGGGGCCGAGAGTTCGTGCGACGATTGGATGCCCACCACGGTGATGAAGTTCGCCGTGGTCGGGATCATCTTGAGCGGGCCCACGCGCGGGAGCGGCGAGCGCTGGCTGTTCTCCGCGTCGGAGAAGATGCCGATCATGTCGAGGCTGATCATGCCCGCGATGGTTTCCTTGCCCTCGCGGTGGTTCGGGCCGGCAAACTCTTCGACGTAGGCCCGCGAGCCGACAAGCCCGTACTCCTCCAGCGTGAAGAACATGATGCGGATCGTCCGGCGCGGCTCGCGCCCGCGCAGCACCCGGGCGAGCTCCAGCGCCGCGGCTGCCCCGCTCGCGTTGTCGTCGGCGCCGGGGCTCCGGGGCACGGCGTCAAAGTGGGCCCCGACGAGCACCACCTCGCCGGTACGCTCCGACCCCCTGATATCCACCCACAGGTTGAACCACTCGATGGGCTCGGCACCCTCGGCGCGCGGCCGCCTGACCCACGGCACCGGCTGCTCATGCACGTCGTAGCCGAGCCCGGTGAGTTCTTCGCGGATCATCGCCTCGGTGTCGCGCAGGCCCTGAAGGTGCTCGGGCGAGCCCTCCGGCGATCTCTTGTGCGGAAACGCATCGACCGTCGCCATCAACCGCGCGGCATCAACCTCCGCCGCGGGAGCTGGACGATCCGGCGACATCCACCCCGCGCTCAGAAGCGCGCCGGCAACCAGGCAGTGCAGCATGGGCGAGCATAGGGATCGACGCGGAAGGATGTGGACGAGGCACCCTCCCCGAAACGCGAAGGCATCCCCAGAGCGCGATCGCCGCAGAGGCATGCGCCCCGCGCGTTCGGGATGCGCCAGGTCGTGCGCGAGCGCCGAACCCTTCGTGGTGGGTGTCATGCCCCCATGATCGACTTCAGTCGCTTCAGGTTCACCGTGTCCATCGGCACACCCTTGTCGTTGTCCTCTTTGGGCGTTTCGAGGATTTTGGGGATGTGTGCGAAGGCCGGACGATTGACGACCTCAGCGAACCCCGATGCCGCCAGCGCCTTCTTCGTTGTGCCGCCCCCGATAGTGCCTGCGCCGATGTGGGCGTGCCGGTCGAGGCGGCTGGCGCACGGGCCCTTGGAATCGTTCAGGTGCAGCACCTTGAGGTGCTCCTCGCCGCAGACCGAGGCAAACTCGTCGAACGCGGCCTTGGCTCCCGCCCGGGTTGACAGGTCATACCCCCCTGCGTGCAGGTGGCAGGTGTCGAGGCAGAAGCCCACGCGTGCCTCCGGAAAGCCGCCCGCGAGAATCGCGCCTCGCAGCGCGGCGAGTTCTTCAAAGGTGCGTCCCAGGTGGCTCCCCGAGCCCACCGTGTCCTCCAGGCAGCAGACGGTGCGCAGCCCCTTGGTGCGCCGGCCCAGTTCGGCATAGGCCCCGGCAATGCGGGCGATGCCCTCGGAGGCCGGAGCGCCGGTCGTCGAACCCGGATGGTGGACGAGGAAGGGGATGGAGAGCTCTTCGCAGCGCTCGATCTCGACCTGCATGAGGTCGATGCTCTTGCCCCAGAGTTCGTCATTGCCGCTGGCGAGGTTGATGAGGTACGACGCGTGACTGACGGGTCGCCCCTCCCAGCCGCGCTCGCGCAGGGCGCTCCGCCAGTCGTGCACCACCCCAGGGTCGAGCGGCTTCACCTTCCATTGCTGCTGGTTCTTGGTAAAAACCTGTACGGTATCAAGTTTCAGGCGCGAGGCCTCCTCGAGCGCCCCGGCCATCGACCCCGCGACCGAGAGATGCGAGCCGAACATGCCCGAGCGTAGCCGCGGGAACCCGGGTATATTCATGCCATGACCCGCATTCACGGATGGATCGCGTCGTCGGCGCTCCTCGCCCTCCTCGGCGGTTGCGCCTCGGACAGTTCGTCGGGCGGCACGTTTCTCGGCATCCCCGACATCACCACTCCCACCGACCGGGTCGCCGTGCCCGTCACGCTCACGTTCCAGGGCGTGCGCACGTTCCTGACCGGCGCGGGAGAGGTGGACGCGGACGAGTGGGACGAGATCACGCCCATCCTCAAGCGATACCACGAGACGGGCAATGCCTACGGCGTGGAGTACCGCGTCACGCCCAAGATGCGTCCCAACCCGCCCCTCGGCCTGCGCATCACCGACTACACCGTGGAAATGGTCGTCAAGAGCATGACGGCGCTTTCGGCGATGAACGATGAGATCGCCGCCAGGCGCGGCAGGACCGTCGGGGGCAAGCGCGTGGACTTCGCCGCGGCCTCGGTCAAGGTCGTGTACGCCACGCCCTTCGTCGGAGGCGAGATCGAGACGCTCTTTTTTGGGCGCGTCGACGCGGGCACCCGCGTCTACCTCTACGACCACGGCTCGACCTCGGCCCGCGAGGCCGCGGTCGGCCCCGACGGCCGGTGGCGCGGCACGGCCCGCGTCAGCCCGCGCAAAGACCACGTCTACGGCTACCGCGTCAATGCCGAGGGCGCGATGCAGTATTTCCGCGTTGATGTCGTCTCGCGCGCGGAGGAACTGCTCTCGCCCCAGGCATTTGAAGCGGCTCGGGCGAGCGGGCTGTAGCCCGCAGGTCGCGGACCGCTTGTAGAGGTCGGCCCTCGCCCGGACTTTTTGATCGGGCGATGCCTGTTCCGAGATGGCCAAGCCCCTCCCCCAAGTTGGGTCGGCCGTCTTGGAGCGTCTGAAGCGGCGCATGTGGCTTGGCGCTCCGGCACCTCTTCCCCACGACAGGAGAGGGCTCGCTTGAAACCCGCAAGCCGGACGAAGGCGGACCTGGGATTCAGCGTTGATACGAAGCAGAGTCCAGTGCGTCACATCTCGCGCGCCATGCGTCGGGCGGAGCGAGAGGTGGGCGCACGCCTCGACCGGCTCGCGGCGCGTTCCACCCTCACCTGAACAGCGCCGAAGTCGGAACGCATGTGCCGCAGTTGCCTTGTGCCATCGCGCGGACGAGGACCGTGGCACGTTTCTCCACGCAGGCTCATCAGTTGTCGTGCAGACTGGACCCGACTGCCTCGATGCGCCCCCTCGTCGCGTCTCCGCCCAGGTCCGGGTCGATCGCGCGCAGCGTCGAAAGGCGCGCCCCGATCTCGCGCGTCCGGCTCCCGTCGGCGTTCTCCGCGAGTTGAATCTCCAGCGCCAGGGCCCACGCAGGCCAGAAGCCCTCGGTGGTCGGCGGGCTCTCCAGGTCCCGGGCGATGGCGCTCCAAGCTTCCGCCCGCCTGCCCGCCGCCGCCAGGCACTCCCCCATTGCGATGCGGAGGGTTGCCAGCCCCGCGTCGGGAACGGTGCCGCTCTCGATCACCGCGCGGTAGAGCGCCGCGCCCAGGTCGGGTCTGTCACCGCGCACGGCGCCGGCGCACGCCAGGCGCGCCCGAGCCAGCGAACGCTCCTGCCCCGCGCGTTTGAACAGTTCAATCGCGCGAGAAAGGCGCTCGACGAGTTGCTCGCGGACCGTCGCCTGCTCCTCCCCTGCCTGCGCGTGTTCCAACTCCGCGCGAAGGCGTTCAACCTCCGGCCACAGCAGCGCCCCGTACCGATCGGCCGCCTCGGCGAGTCGCGCCGAACCCTCGGGCACACGCTCCAGCAGGCTCATCGCCATCGCCGGCTTGTGCAGCGAGGCCAACTCCAGCAGCACCCCCGCGTGCTCCTCGGCCCAGTCCGCGCGCCCTCGGATTCCTTCCGCGGCCCGTCCGCGGGCAAGCACACCCTCAAGGACGCCCAGCGCCACCCGGCGCGCGCCGGGCTCGCTCGCGCCGTTCAGCAGCGCCCGTGCCGCGTCTCGGGCCCGGGTCCACTCGCCCGGGGCGCCGGGCATCGACTCGGCCCGTGTGATGAGCCACTCGACGCCCTGCGCCTGCTTCACCGGGCGCGCTTCGCGCAGCAGCAGCGTGCCCAGGGCCAGCATGGCATCAGCCCGCAGTGCATCGGCATCATCGCGGGCCAGCAGGTCGCGCAGCACGCCCTCGGCCTGTGCCGCCGGTGACTCGCCCCCATCCGGCGTCACTTCGCCCGGGGCCGTCCCGCGCCCGCCCGCGCCCTGCGCCAGAAACAGCCCGTGCGCGAAGTGCGCCACGGGCGAGAGCATGGAGCACGGCGCATCGGACGGAATCTGCTCGCCCAAGGCCCGCAGTGCCCACGCGCGCGTCGCATCCGGGGTCAGCCCCTGCAGGGCCTCCGCGCCGGGTGAGAGCCATCGGCGCCAGGGCCGGTCGATGTCGCTCCACGGCCGATCGCCGACCCGAGCGCTGCGAACAAGTGCCGCGCACGCGACCTCCCGCGCAAGCGGGTCTAAAGCACCGGAGGCCTCGTCGCCCAGCGGATTGTCCGGGTCGAACGCCCCGCCCCTCGCGATCGCGAGCACCCGCGCCTCGGCCTCGAACGCTTCCGGGGCTTCCGGGCTGGGCCCGGGCGGCAGGCGCTGCGGCTCCGCCCATGCCAGCGCGAGGTCACGCATCCACGTAACCCCCCCGGACGATGACTCGACCCCAGCCAGGGCCGCACGCACATCCGCCAGCGCACCCTCGCGGGCGTCGCGCGGCTCCGACGCCGCCTGCGCCAGCAAGGCCCTCGCTCGCACCACCCGCGTCCAGTCATCCTCCGGCGACCCGGCCAGCTCGCGCTCCGCCTCGGCGGCGCCGCCGCGCAGCGCCTGCGCGGCCTCCGCATCGGCCCCCAGCAGCATCGCGCGCGCAAGCGTGCCGGACATCGAGAGCCGCGCCAGCGCCGTCAACGCCCGATCAACCCTGCGGTCAGCCTCCACCATCGCCGCCTGCCGAGCCTCTCCCTGGGCGAGGTCGTCCAGCGTGCGCAGTGCATACCCATCGTTTCCGCCGTGTCGCCGAGCGATCTCCGGCATGAGGCCGGTCGGGTCTTCGTCGATGAACTGGACCGCCCGGATGAGCGTGCGGGGCCGGCCTGAAGGCCCGTCGGGATTGATCTCCTCCAGACGCTTCAGAATCGCCTCGAGTTCCGCGGGCCACTCCGCCGACTCGGTCCGCGCGATCGACCGCGAGAGCAGGTACACGACATCTGGGTGCAGGGCGAGCGCGGCTTCAAGCGCGGGCACCGGGTCCGGGCGGCCCGAAGGCCGGATCGTCCGCAGCCACTCCAGCGCGCCGGCCTTGTTCGGCGCATCCCCGGCGAGTAACCCCGCGCCGAGCGGGCAGAGCTCCGCGCGCGGGGCGCCGGGCAGAAAGGCGGTCTGGTCGCGCGACACCAGCACCTGGAACGACTGGGTCGGCACGAGCCGCGCCAGCGATCTGCGCAGTTCATCGATCACCAGCGGCAGGCACGAGGCCGAGGGGCCGCTCGCGTCGATCACAAAGACCACTGACCGGACATCCCGGGCGCGCACCCCCGCGAAATCAACGCCCGCCGCGTCCGGCGGACGAGTGAGCACCGGCAACGCCGCGGCCGCATCGACCGGCGGCGCGGGCGGCACCTCCCCCGCGTCCATCCACGCCGGCGCCGTCGGCTCCGGCAGGGGCGGCACGGGGTCAGCCGGAGCCTCACTCGGACGGTGACCCGGCTCCGGGGCGGAGGGCCGCGCCTCGGGGGCCCGCGCCGGCGCGGGGGCGAGGTCAAGCGAGAGGTCGGGCTCCGGGCGAGCCGGCGCACGAACCAGCGACCACGTCACCATGGCGAGGGCGGCAAAAAGGGCCCCGTGGAAACACAGGGACAGGACGAGCGGCGTCGCGAATCGCGCGGATGAGAACCTTCGCCCGGAGGGCATGTGGGAGGATAAGCGGGGGAAAACCCGCGCGGGGTTCTCGGACATCGTGTGAAGTCGGGGGCTTTGGAGAACGATAGAGGAACGTGACGCCTGGGAGGGCCTGAGAGACCAGACAGGGGTCCGCGATGTCGCAGCACACGCCGAGTTCGCAATCGCCCGCCGAATCGTGGCGCGACAAGCGCATCTTCACCACGGGTGAGGCGGCCGCCGTGTGCAAGGTGAGTCAACAGACCATCATCCGCTGCTTCGACAGCGGGCGTCTGACCGGCTTTCGCGTCCCGGGGAGCAAGTTCCGCCGGATCCCGCGCGACGAGCTCATCCGCTTCATGAAGGCCAACAGCATCCCCACCGAACTGCTTGAGCACGACCGCAAGCGCGTGCTGGTCGTCGATGACGATGAGCGGATCCTGGCCTTCTTCATGGACCTCTTCCGCGCCGACGGACGCTTTGACGCCCGCACCGCCTCCACCGGGTACGACGCGGGGCTGCTCACCGAGCGGTTCCGCCCCGACCTCATCATCCTCGACTACATGCTGCCCGACGTGAACGGCAACATCGTCTGCGACCGGGTACGGCGCACCGAGGGCATGGAAGCGATGAAGATCCTGATCGTCTCGGGCGTGGTCAACCAGGACGACGTCCGGCAACTGCTCGAAGCGGGGGCCGACGGGTTCCTGAAGAAGCCATTTGACGTCACCGAACTCATGGCGCGGGTGTGCGACCTGCTCGGCATCGAATCGAACGCCTGAAATCCGCGCCCCTGACGGCACAACCCGGAGGCGACCGTGGGCCCGCGCGAGGTGCAACTCATCCTGGACGGCATTGACGCCCTCCCCACGCTGGCCCCCATCGCCACGCGCCTCCTCCAGGCGAGCGCCTCCGACGACTTCCGCATTGAAGAAGTCACCCGTCTGATCGAGAGCGACCCCGCGCTCACCGCGCGCGTCCTGCGCATGTGCAGCCGCGCCGACACCGGCCTGGGCGACCGCGTCACCACCGTCCGGCGAGCCGTCGTGATGCTCGGCATCGAAGCCGTGCGCGCGGCGGTGCTCGCGGTCTGCGTCTTCGACCTGCTCGACGGCCTCGCCTCGTCCCGGCCCGGGGACGGTGCCCCCTCAACTCCCCCCGAAGGCCCCCGCTTCGACCGGCCCGGCTTCTGGCAGCACTCCATCGGCGTCGCCTGCGCCAGCGAACTCCTCGCGCGGGGCCGCGCAACGGTCAGGCCTGAAGACGCCTTCGTCGCGGGCCTCCTCCACGACCTTGGCACCCTTGCCCTTCACCTCGCCATCCCCCGGACCATCGACAGCGTGGTCGCCGCGGCCTCTCGCGCGGGCGTCGCCCTCGCCCCGGTCCTTCGCAGGGTGATCGGCACAGACCAGTACGAAGCCGGGCGCCGCCTCGGGCGCCACTGGGGGCTCCCGGAGGCCTACATCGAGTGCATGTGGATGCACGGACAGCCACCGGACGCCGTGCCCGACGGCCCGGCCCGCGAACTGATCGTGCTCGTGGGCGCGGCCAAGGCCATCTGTCGCTCCATGCACGTCGGGTGGACCGGGGACAGCGATCCTCCGCCGCGCCCGGACGTCTTGGGTGCCGGCCCGGGTGTTGACCCCCGGCGCGCCCGCGAAGCCTCCCAATCGATCCACGCGCGAACGGCGGAGCGCTGCGCCATGCTCGGCCTCGGCGACGCGACGAGCCCCGACCTTCTGCTGCGCTCACTGGCCCGCGCCAACGAGAGCCTCGCCCGGGTCCACGCTCGACTCTCTCAGCGCGCCGGCACCGCCCCTGGCGCGCCCGCCCGCGCCGACCCTTCGGTCGCCTCAGAGGTCGGAGCGTTCCTTGACTCGTGCCAGACCGCCTCGGGCCTGGAGCACGTGGCCCGGGCAATCGCCGCCGGCGCACGCGGCCCCGTCATTGTCGGCGTCGTTCGCGCGGGGCGGGGCGATGTCGCCTTCGCCGCGGGCGATCGCACGCCGGACGATGCCCCCCGCCTCGGCCTCGCACCGGGTGCGGCGGACGAACTCACCCGGATGATCGACGGGGGCGATCCCCTCGGCGCGGCGCTGCACCTCGCCCGCGCGGCGGGCCTCGCCACCGACGCCGCGTGGAACGCCGTCGTCCTCGCCGGTTCGCAGCACGAATCGCGCATCATCGTCGGCGGCAGCCTTCCGGCCCTCAACCACCCGGGCGACCCCCGCGTGGCGGCGTGGGCCGCGGTCGTTCGGGCCGCCGCCCAGTACGAACGCGCCGAGGGCCTTGCCCAGGGCCTCGTCTCGGCCAACCGGGCCCTCGTCGAGGCGCAGTCCCGCCTCACCGAGGCCGAAGCGATGGTCCGACTCGGCGAAGTCACCGCCGGGGCCGCCCACGAGATGAACAACCCGCTCACCGTCATCTGCGGCCGCGCCCAGCTCCTCGCCTCCTCGCTCAAGAGCGGACCCGACGCCGGTGCGGCGCGAGAGATCGCCGGCGCAGCGCGCGAACTCTCCGACCTCGTCACCCAGCTCCACGCACTGGCAGCGCCCGAAACCCCGCGCCGCGAGCCGCTCTCCCTGCCCGACCTCGTGCGCAGGGCCGCCGGCCTCGCCGCCGACCAGCGGCCGAGAACATCGGGGCGGAAAGACCCTGAGCGCCAGTGCGCAGGGGGCATCCGGTTTCACTCCGACGGACCCGGGCCCCTCACGATCGTCGCCGACAGCGCCGCGCTCGCCCGCGCGCTCAGCGAACTCATCCGCAATGCCTGGGAGGCCGGCGGCGACGCCGACGTGTCTGTCCGCACGACGCCCGAAGGGGCGGAGATCGAAGTGCGCGACTCGGGCCCGGGCTTTTCACCCAGGGCGCTCCGTCACGGATTCGACCCCTTCTTCAGTGAGCGCCAGGCAGGCCGCGGACGGGGGCTTGGCCTTGCCCGGTGCCGCGCCATCGTGCGCCTGCACGGCGGAGAAGTGACGCTCAGCAACCCCCCGGGGGGGGGGGCACGGGTGCTCGTGCGCCTCCCGTCGGCGGGGCTTCCCGAGACCGCCCTCAGGGCGGCCTGAGTGCAACGGCGTGTCCGACAGCACCTTGCGCAGAATCTCTGCCTTATCGGCAAACGGGGCGATGCGAAGTTGGCTCCAACCGGCCACTTCGGCTGACCCGGCGCCCCCGCCGCGTCGATGCACAGGGGCGAGGGTGAACCCTTCGGCGGGAGTGGCTGAGATGGCTCGCAGGCGGACCGACGCTTCAGCATCAGAGACCCAGGGCGCACACGTCCTCCTCGTCGCGCCGCGCGGGGCGTGGCGTTCGCGGCTTGCCCGCGCGGTGCGGGCCTGCCCCGTGTCGTGCGTGATGGCCAAGGATGCGCTCGAAGCCGCCGCCGCCCTCGGCGAACGCATGTTCGACCTCGTCATCGCCTGGAGCGATCTCCTCCCCGCAAGCCTCGACATTCCTTCAGGCACCGCCCTCGTGGTTGTCAGCGAGGCACCGGGGGTTGACGACGCCGTGGCGGCGATGCGCCGGGGCGCCTGCGACCTGCTCACGCCCGACGACGATGCCCGTGAAGTCAGCGCGCGCCTCGAAATGGCGCTGCGCCGCGCCCGCCAGGGACGCCGCCAGGCCGATCGCATCCGCCGCCTGCGGAACGTCTGTCGCCAGTTGAACACCGCCCGCCAGGAGGTCTCACGCCAGGTCGGAAGCCTCTGCAACGACCTCGTGAGCGCCTACCAGGAACTCAGCGAGCAGATGGGGAAGGTCTCGGTCGCCAGCGAGTTCGGCAACCTCGTGCGCCCGGAGCTTGAGATCGAGGGCCTGCTGCGCACCGTGCTCGAATACCTGCTCGCCAAGGGCGGCCCCACCAACGGCGCGGTCTTCCTCCCCGACTCCGCGGGCGAGTTCACCCTCGGGGCCTACGTCAACTTCGACTGCCCCAAGGACGGCATCGAGGACTACTTCGACCACCTCGCCTGCGCCATCGCCCCACGTTTCGACGAGTCGCCCGGCGTCGTTCACCTTCAGGACCGCGTGGACCTCGCCGACCGCCTCGGCCACGACGCGCGCTGGCTCGAAGGCCAGAACGCCGTGATCTTCGGGGCCCGGCAGAAGGACGAGACCCTCGCCGTCGTCGCCCTCTTCCGCGGCGAACGCGCGCCCTTTGAAGCCGACTTCATCGAGATGCTCCCCACCATCGCCGATGGCTTCGCCCGCCAGCTCGGGCGCGTGATCCACGTCCACCACCGGGGACAGCCCAAGCACGAAGACTCCTGGGGCCTCGACGCCGGCTTCGACCCCGGCCTCGACCGCGAAGACTCCGGCGAAGACGGCGGCTTCTCGCAGGCCGCGTAACCCGCGCCATTCGCCAGAACACGCCCGGCCCCGTCACCCGAGCACGGGCGCGGCAACCCGCCGCGGGCCGATTCGCCACACGCCCCGCCGAAACCGCACGCGTCCAACGCCGAACTATCGATGGGCCGGGTCTACCCTTCCGGGCGACGCAGCTGCGAGGGACGCGCGATGATGGACTACCTGTTCGGGGGGTACCTGCCCTGGTTCACGGTTCCGGCCCTGATCGGCACCTCGCTTTTCGTGGTGCGCGTCATTCTCATGCTCGCGGGCGCTTCGCACGACTTCCACGCCGACATCACCCACGACCTCCCCGACGGGCACGACTTCGACTCGACCGATGCCTTCCACATCCTCTCCATCCAGACCGTCGCCTCGTTTCTCATGGGCTTCGGGTGGACCGGATTCGCCTCGTTCCGCACCTTCGAGGGCAACTTCGCCCTCGCGATCCCCTTCGCCTTCCTGGGGGGCGCGGCCTTCGTCTGGATGCTCGCGATCCTCCTCAAGGCCGCCAATGACCTCCAGGCCAGCGGCAACATCAAGATCTCCGACGCGATCGGCCTCGAGGGCAGCGTGGACGTGAAGGTGCCGGGCCGAGGCGCCGGCGCAGGGCGCGTCCGCCTCGTCATCTCCAACCGGCTCCGCGAGTACAACGCCGTGACCGAGGGCGAAGACATCGTGCGCGGCACGCGCGTGCGGGTGACCAGGGCCGACGGCTCCACGCTCACGGTCACGCCGGCCCAGGCCTGAACCCGCCGGGTACCCTCCGCCCATGTTCGAGATCTCGGTGCGAACGGAGTTCTGTGCCGCCCACGCCCTGCGCATCGGCGCCGCGCGCGAGCCGGTGCACGGGCACAACTGGCGCGTCATCGCGGTTGTGCGTGCCGACCGCCTCGACGCCGACGGGTTCGTCTGCGACTTCCACGCCGTGGACGAAGCCCTCAAGGAGATCGTCGCCCCCTTCCACAACGCCGACCTGCACGCCTGCGAGCCCTTCTCCCGTGGCATCAGCCCCACCGCGGAACAGGTCGCGATGGTGATCGCCGACGCCCTCGCATCCCGCCTGGGCGGCGTGCTCTCCCCGCGTGCCTGGGTGGACCGGGTCAGCGTCACCGAAGCCCCGGGGTGCGAAGCGACGCACATCCGCCCCCGCCCCGCGAACTAGGATTGCGTTCGCGCACCGGCGCGTGCGCCGTGAGAAGGAACGACCTCCATGGGCGGCAGCGAAGTCTCGCGCCAGGCAGACCCCGGCAATTCGCCCCGCGACCGCGCCGAGAGCCGGCCGCTGGCCGACATCCCCGCGCGCGAACTCTTCATCAACCGCGACCTGTCCTGGCTGGAGTTCAACCGGCGCGTGCTTGCCCTCGCCGAAGACGCCCGGCGCCCCCTCCTCGAACGCGTCAAGTTCCTCGCCATCTTCGGGAACAATCTCGACGAGTTCTTCATGAAGCGGGTGGGCCTGCTCAAGCGGCTCGCCGCCGAGCACCCAACCTCGCGCTCCAACGACGGCATGACCCCCGCCGAACAGATCGGCGTGATCCGTCCGCGCGCACTCGAACTTCTGGAGCGCCAGGCCGCGTGCTGGGAGGACCACCTGCACCCGGCCGTCGCGCGCGAGGGCATCCGCCTGCTCGCGTGGAAAGACCTCTCCTCGCGCCAGCGGACGCGCATCGAAAAGTGGTTCCGCGCCGGCGTGTTTCCGATCCTGACGCCCCTCGCCGTCGACCCCGGGCACCGCTTCCCCCACATCAGCAATCTGAGCAAGAACCTGGGCGTGGTGCTGGGCGAGAGCGGCTCCAGCGAGACGCACTTCGCCCGCGTGAAGATCCCCGGCGTCATCCCGAGCATGGTCAATGCCGAAGACCCCGGCGCCGGCACGCGCGACGCCGAACAGTTCATCCTCCTCGACGAGATCATCGCCGCCAACCTCCAGGACCTTTTTCTGGGCATGGAAGTGCGCGACGTGCTCCCCTTCCGCGTCACGCGCTCCGCCGCCGTCGAGACCGAGGACGAGGAAGTTGACGACCTGCTTGAGCATGTCGAAGAGCAGCTGCGCATGCGCCGCTTCGCCGATGCGGTCCGCCTCGAGGTGCCCGCCGGCGCCGCCGGCCCCGCCCTCGATCTCGTCCGCACCGAACTCGGCCTCGACCCCGCCGACGTGTATCCCCAGCGCGGGCCCCTCGACTACACCGACCTCTTCACCCTCGCCGAGGTGAACCGCAAGGAGCACAAGTACGAGCCGTGGGCGGGCGTCACCCACTCGGCCATCACCCGCGCGGGCGGCGACATCTTCCAGGCCATCCGCGAACGCGACATCCTCGTGCACCATCCCTACGAGAACTTCCAGACCAGCGTCGAGAAGTTCATCGCCGCCGCCAGCCGAGACCCCGACGTCCTCGCGATCAAGATCACCCTCTACCGCACCAGCCCCGACTCCCCCTTCGTCAGTTCGCTCATCCGCGCGGCGGAGGCAGGCAAGCAGGTCGCGTGCCTCGTCGAGGTACGCGCCCGCTTCGACGAGCACCGCAACGTCCGCTTCGCCCGGCAGCTCGAAGAGGCGGGCGTCCACGTCGCCTACGGCGTCATGGGCCTCAAGACCCATTGCAAGTGCTCGCTGGTCGTCCGGCGCGAGCAGGAGGGCCTCCGCGGCTACGTCCACCTCTCCACCGGAAACTACCACCCCAAGACCGCCCAGCTCTACACCGACCTCGGCCTCTTCACCGACGACCCCGGCATCGTCGAAGACATCATGGACCTCTTCAACTCGCTCACCGGCCGGGCCGAGCCCCGCAACTACGACAACATCATCGTCGCCCCCTACACCCTGCGCCGGCGCCTCAGCGCCCTCATCGACCGCGAGATCGACGTGGCCCGCGCCGGGGGCGAAGGGCGCATCTTCGCCAAGATGAACGCCCTCGAAGACACCCGCATCTCCCGCAAGCTCTACGAGGCCAGCCGCGCCGGCGTCAGGATCACGCTCGTCGTCCGCGGCTTCTGCTGCCTCCGCCCCGGCGTACCCGGCATGAGCGAGAATATCCGCGTCATCGGCGTCATCGGGCGCTTCCTCGAGCACGCCCGCATCTACCACTTCGGGGCGGGCAAGGCCGACCCGCTCGAAGGCGACTGGTTCATCGGCAGCGCCGACTGGATGTACCGCAACCTCAATAACCGCGTCGAGGTCCTCGTGCCCGTGCGCGACCCCATCGCCCGCACCCGGCTCGACCACATCCGACGGCTCCACGACCTCGACCACCGCACCGCGTGGGACCTTCTCCCGAGCGGCGTCTACGTCGAACGAATGCCCCCGCCCGGCACCCCCGAAGACAGCCCCCAAGCCCAGGGCATCTTCCTCACGCTGATGAACGAGGCTCTCGCCGGCGAACGGAAATAGGCCTACGCCTCGCCCGGCAACCCGTACTCACGCCACCGCGCACGCACCCGCGCCAGCACCGCCGCGTCGTGCTCCAGCATCGGCGGCCAGTCGCGGGCCGGGTCCGCGCCGGCGCTCCCGCGCGCCTCCTTCGGTGCCGCGTCAAAGGCCATCCGCGCGCCACGCACCAGGCCGTCGCGGCCCGGGTCCATGTGGGCGCACCAGAGAAACAGGCATCGGTCGAGGTCGCTGAGGTCCGCCTCCGAACCCAGCACCACGCTGAAGGGCGGCGCCCCTTCAAGCCCGAGCACTGCCTCGGCGACCGCGCTCCCCGCCCCCGGCGCCGCCCGCACCAGCAGCCAGCCCCCGAGCTCGTCGGGCCAGCTCGCCCCGCGCACCCCGGGCATCGCGCACGCCCGGGCGACCACATCGCCCCGCGTGCCCTCCGCCGGCGGCGCCCACGCCGGCGCATCCCACGGCGCGCCCGGCGCGCTCTCACCCGCCCGCTTGGGCGTGCAGTCAAAGCCGATCTTCGTGCCCGCCCCCACGTACGGCGCCGCGTGGTCGAGAATGTCCAGCGGCCCGCGCACCCGCTCGACATCACGCCCGGGGCGGCAGTACGTTGCCGCCGCCCGCATCACCGCGAACGTGTCATGCACGTCCACATCGTCATCCACGACGAACAGGCACTTCGTCCACGACATCTGCCCCGCCCCCCACACCGCGTGCATCACCCGGCGCGCGTGGAGCGGATACGCCTTGGAAATCCGCAGCATCGCGGCGTTGTGAAACGCCCCGAACTGCGGCAGGTCGTAATCCTCGATGTCGTGAATCACGGTCTTGAGCAGCGGGAGCATGATCCGCTCCGTCGCCTTGCCCAGGTAGTAGTCCTCCTGCGGGGGCAGCCCCACCACCGTCGCCGGAAAGATCGCCCCCCGGCGCTGCGTCACCGCCGTCACGGTCAGGATCGGGTACCGATCCGGCAGTGAATAGAAGCCGGTGTGGTCGCCGAATGGCCCCTCAAAGACCGCCCCCGGCCCGAGCGTCGCCCCGGGCTCACGCGGATCCCACCCGATGCCCCCCGCCTCCTCGCTTACGTACCCCTCGATCACCATCTCCGCGTCAGCGGGCACCCACAGAGGCACGGTTCGCCCCCGGCACAGCCGCACGCCCCCCCGGTTGAGAAACCCCGCCATCAGCAGTTCGCTGATGCCCGGCGGCAGCGGGCACGTCGCCGCGTAGGGCATGACGCTCGGCCCCCCGAGGGCGATCGCCACCGGCATCGGCTCGCCCCGGGCCTTCCAGCTGTGCCAGTGCGATGCGCCGTCATGGTGCATGTGCCAGTGCATCGCCATGGTGCGCCGGCCGAGCAGCTGCACCCGGTACATGCCGACATTGTGGCTCGCGGGGCGATTCACCCCCGCATCTCGCGCGTGGATCGTGTGCACGCCGCCCAGCGTGATGTACCGCCCCCGGTGCTCGCGCTCCCATCGCTCCGCGTCCACCCCCGCGTGCCCAAGCCCCTGCACGCCCCCGTTCACACCCGCCGGGTACCCCACCGCCTCGGGCGCGCCGTCGAGGGGCCAGCACCGCAGCAGCGGCAGGCGCGTGAGGTCAACTTCTTCCCCGCAGACCACGTCCTCCTGGCACGCGCCCCGTCCCCGCAGACGCCTTGGCCCCACCCGCATCAGCGGCAGCATCCGGCGCGCAAGCCCCACCGCCTCACGCGCGCTCCGGGGCGGCGCCGGCTTCGCCAGTGCGCCGATCACTCCCGCGATTGCCTCGAACCCCGACGCCTCTGGCCCGCCCGGTGCGCGCCATCGCCCGGGCAGATGACATCCGAGCGCCATCTCCATGCGCCGATAGCTGCCGTAGGCGTTGATGAGCACCGGCATCGCCGACCCGGCCACGCGCTCGAAGAAAATCGCCGGCCCCCCTCGGCCGCAGAAGCGCGGGTCAGCCCGGCGCGCCGCCTCCGAGGCGCCCCCCGGCGCAGGCATCTTCGAGACGAGATCCGCGATGGTCGCGATCTCGAGCACCGGCGAGACCTCCGCCCGCACACGCACGAGTTCCCCCGCACGCTCCAGCGCTCCGACGAATGAACGAAGGTCGCGATACATTCAGGGCAAGCCTATGAGCACGCACCCCGACCCGTCATCTCTCCCGCCCGCGCCACCCGGCGCCGCCCACGCAACGCCGAACGTGCCGCCCGTTCCCGCGCTCAAGCCGCCGGCCCACATGGCCGCCCTCGTCCGCGATTGGCCCACTTACTTCGCCCGCGTCGAGGGCGAGCCCCCTCGCCAGACCCTCCTGGACGCCTGCGCCGCGTTCGGCGCCACCGCCGGTCTCGCCGCCGATCTCGGGGCCGGTGACGGACGCGACACCCAGGCCATGCTCGAACGAGGCTGGCGCGTGATCGCCTTCGAGCCCCACCCCGAGGGGCGAAGCCGCCTTGCCGCTCGTCCGCTGTGCCAGGCAGCGCTCCGCGACGGTCGCCTCGAGCTCCGCTCCGACGACTTTGATGCGATGCGCCTCCCCGCTCTCGACCTCGTCAACGCCAGTTTCTCCCTGCCCTTCTGCCCGCCCCGCCTGTGGGCCGGGGTCTGGGCCAGGGTGCGGGCCTCCATCCGCCCCGGCGGGCGCTTCGCGGGGCAACTCTTCGGCGACCGCGATTCCTGGTCCACGCTGGAAGACCGCGTCCACCTCACCCGCGCTGAAGTCCTGGACTGCTTCGCTGACTTCGTGCTCGAGCACCTCCGCGAAGAAGACCGACCCAGCAAGTACGAGGGCGAAGGGCACAAGCACTGGCACGTCTTTCACCTGGTCGCAAGGAAGCGCTGAAGGGGCGCCCGACGACACGCGCGCCGATACCCCGCCCACCCTCACGCGCCGCGACGTTGAACCCGAGCAGCGCGCCCCCGGAATCCCCGCTTGCCGTACCCTCCCCCATGACGCACGTTGACGCCGTCCTTTGCGACATCGACGGCTGCCTCTGCCCCGAGACCAGCGCCCCGATGGACGCGCCCGCCCTTGCCCGCATCGGCGCGCTCAACCGCGAGGCCATCGCGCAAGGCCGCGCCGGGCTCGCGCTCTGCTCCGGACGCCCTCAGCCCTTCGTCGAAGCGATGGCCCGTCTCCTCGGCTGCCGCCTCCCATGCATCGCCGAGAACGGCGTCTGGCTCTACGACCCGCGCACCAACGCATACGACCGCGACCCAGCCATCACCCCCGCCCACCTCGCAATGGTCCGCGAAGCCGGTGCCTGGGTCGAGAGCCAACTCGGACCGCGCGGCGTCGTCATCCAGCCCGGCAAGACCGCCTCGATCTCCCTCTATCACCCCGATGCCGCGTACCTCCGATCCATCGAGGGCATGGTCCGCACCGCTTTCGCCGCGTGCGGCTGGTCGTTCCGAATCAGCATGACCTGGTTCTACATCAACTGCGATCTTGCCCATATCTCCAAGGGCACGGGAATCGACCGCTGGAGCCGCCTCACCGGCATCCCGCGCGACCGCCTCGCCGGCGTGGGCGATACGCCCGGCGACCTCGCCATCGCCGACCGCGTCGCCTTCTTCGCATGCCCCGCCAACGCCCATGACGAGGTGAAGCGCCGTGCTTCGTGGGTCGCCCCGGAGCCTGAAGCCGCGGGCACCGAATCTGCGCTCGCCGCGATGCTCAGGTCCTGATAATCCGAGAATCCCCTCAATTGGGAGAATTCATGGTGCCCTTTCGCTGGCATCACGTATGTTCTCCGCTCCATGGGGCTGCCACCCACGGTTTTCCCTGGTCGGAACGTGCCGCGGTGGTAGCGTGTATCTGAGCGCGCGACGCGCGCCGGCTGAGGAGGTCAGGCATGATCCGTAGGGCAGCGATGGTTGTTCTCGCTCTTGCCGGCGCGGCGAGCGCGGATGTCGTCACCGACTGGAACTCGACGTACCAGGACATCACCCGGCTCATCGGGGGCGCGCCCTGTCCCATCTCCCGTTCAGGGCCGATGCTCAACCTCGCCATGTACGACGCGGTGAACTCGATCGACGCGGTCCGCCACCCAAACGCCCATTACGAGCCCTACCAGCAGAACCTCCCCGTCCCCGCGGCGTCGGCATCGCGTGAGGCAGCCGCTGCCTCTGCCGCGTACCACGTGATGGCCGCCCTTCACGGTTCGCACCAGCCCAGCATGGACCTCATCCAGGCCCGCTACCAGGCCCAGATCGACGCGATCCCCGACTCCGCCGAGAAGGCCGCGGGAATGGCCCACGGCATCGCCGTCGCGCAGAATCTTCTCACCCTCCGTCAGAACGACGGCTACGACGGCGACCCCTCGTACACCCCGGGCGGCGGCCCCGGCGACTGGCGCATCACCCCCGACGGCCCCAACGTCCAGCCCTTCACGCCTCACTGGGGCAACGTCACCCCCTGGGGCATGCCAAGCGGCTCCATGTTCCGCCCCACCCGCCTCACCGACTACGGCTCCATGCAGAATCTTCTCGCCAGCGACGAGTACGCCGCCCAGATCAACGGCGGCCCGGGCGTCGTCGGGGTCAAGGAGTTCGGCGCCCGCGACAGCGCCTCCCGCACCGCCGACCAGACCCAGGCCGCATGGTTCTGGGCCAACGACCGTGACGGCACCAGCAAGCCCTCGGGGCAACTCATCGAGATCACCAAGCGGGTGTCGGCCGACCAGGGGCTGTCGCTCTCCGAGAACGCCCGCCTTTTCGGGCTCGTGAGCCTGGCGCTCGGTGATGCCTGCGTCGCCGCGTGGGACACGAAGTACAACACGCCAATGGACCTCTGGCGCCCCATCGACGCCGTCCGCGAAACCCTCGACGACGGAAACGCCGCCACGGTTGCCGACCCTGCCTGGCTTCCCCTCAACGACTTCACGCCCCCCTTCCCGGCGTATGTCTCCGGGCACGCGACCTTCGCCGGCGCGCACGCGGCGGTCATGGCCGCCTTCTTCGGTACCGACAACATCACTTTCACGATCGGGAGCGACGAGTTCGCGGTCAACCCCGGCCTCGGCTACGACGCCAACCTCACCCGCACCTTCACGAGCTTCTCGCAGGCCGCGTGGGAAGACTCGATGAGCCGCGTCTGGCTGGGGGTTCACTACTACTTCGACGCCGCGGACGGCAACGCCCTGGGATACCAGGTGGGCGACTTCGCCTTCGCAAACTTCATGCGCCCCGTCCCCGCACCCGGCGCCCTTGCGGGCCTGGCCGGGCTCGCGGTGATCGGGTCGCGTCGCCGGCGCGCCTGACCCCGCTGCACATCCCCGTCCGCGCTCAGGGCCGCGCTTCTTCGCGCGGTCTTGACATTTCATCGCGGCAGCCCCACCCTCCAGCACCAAGAATCCTGGGCCCGCCGAGTTCCGGCGCGAGGCGCGGAGGTCGCCCATGCTTTGTTCGCTCACGGCCTGCCTGATCGCGGCGGTATCGATGGCTTCCGGCCCTCGCACCGCCGAACCCGAACCCAAAGTTGACCCCGGCCTTCCCGCCTATCAGCGCGCCCGCGGCGTCACCGGCATCATCAAGAGCATGGGCTCCGACACGCTCAACAACGTGATGACCCAGTGGGCCGAAGACTTCCGGCTCTACTACCCCGCCGTGACCATCGAGATCGAAGGCAAGGGCTCCAAGACCGCCCCCCCCGCCCTCATCGAAGGGCAGGCCCAGTTCGGGCCCATGAGCCGCCCCATGAAGGCCGAGGAGGAAGAAGCCTTCGAGGACCGCTACGGCTACAAGCCCACCGGGCTGCGCTCCAGCATCGACACCCTCGTCGTCTGGGTGCACCGCGACTGCCCGCTTGAATCGATCACGCTCGAACAACTCCAGTCCGTGTTCTCCGTCAAGGGCCCGTCCATGACATGGGGCGATCTCGGCGCCACCGACGCCAGGTACCGAGCCGCGCCGATTTCCCTCTACGGCCGCAACAGCGCCAGCGGCACCTACGACTTCTTCAAGCAGCACGCGCTCGCCGGCGCCGACTACAAGCCGGAGGTCAAGGAGCAGCCCGGCAGTTCCGCCGTCGTGCAGGCCATCGCGGACGATCCCTTCGGCATGGGCTACTCCGGCGAGGGCTACCGCACCGCGGACGTGCGCCCGCTGCCCATCTCCGCCGACGGGTTGCCCCCGGTGGCCCCCACGTACGAAAGCGCGCTCTCCGGCGAGTACCCCCTCGCGCGCTTCCTCTATGTCTACATCAACCACGACCCTCGAACCCGCCTCGACCCGCTCCGGGCCGAGTTTGTCCGATTCATGTTCAGCCGCGAGGGCCAGGAGGCCGTCCTCAAGCAGGGGTTCTTCCCGGTGCCCGCCGCCATCGCCGCCGAAGACCTGGAAAAGGTCGGCCTGTCGCCCAACCCCTGAGCGCGCAGCATTGATCCCTCCCGCCCGGGCGCGCCCGTCCTACCGCACGGGCACTTCCGGTTCGAGATAGTCTGTCCGCCGAGGCACCGCCCTCGCACGCACGCCGCCGGAGGGTGCTCTGTGACGACGCCGCCCACACCGCACCGCACGCGAGGCACGAAGCGCGGCGTCCACATGCGCGACCGGCTCGCCTCGATCGGCATCTCCTTCGGCGGCATCGCCGTGCTCGCAGCCGTGCTCGGCATCGGCGCCTACCTCGTCTGGGTCGTGGTCCCGCTCTTCCGTTCCGGCAGCGCCTCGGCCCGTGCCCCCGGCACCGCCCCCCGGGCGGCCGCGCTGCGCGTGCTCGATGAACACCAGCAGGTGCTCGCCTCGATCGGGTGGGACGGCATCATCCGCGTGACCGAACTCGCAACCGGCGCGCCCGTCACGGAGTCTCCCCTGGGCCCCCCGGACCGGCGCATGACCGCCTGCGCCGCCCTTCCCGGGGGCGAGTTCATCGCGGTGGGGTTCGGCGACGGCTCGGTGCGCATCGGCTCAATCCGGTTCGAGGCCGGCCCCCTGGCGGTCGGCGGGCCAGCCCCCGAGCCGGGCGTTCGCCGCCTGAAGTGGGGCGCGGCCCCGGTCATCGATCCCGCCGGCGGCACTCCCGGCGTCGTGTCGCTGGCCGAATCGGGCGACTGGCGCGCGACCGCCGCGCGCATCGAGTTCAACGCCCCGATCTCTTCCGACGCCGGCCCGGTCCGCGCGCTCGATGTCGCCCGCACCCCCGACGGGCACAAGCTCCTGCTCATCGCGCGAGACAGCGGCGCTGTTTCACTCAGCCAGATCATCGAACGCCGGCCCCTCGGGGGCGGCCCGCCCCGCATCACGCTCGCGCAGCGCGACGTCGCCGCAGAGCCCGGCCCCGCCCCGGCCCGTTGGCTCGTCGCCGGAGACGGCGCGGGCCTGCTCGCAGTCTTCGACGACCTCTCCTGCGTGCGCTACGCACCGGACCAACACGCCCGCTTCGTGCCCGTTGAGCGGGCGCGCCTCGGCAGCCCCGGCCGACGCCTCGGATGCCTCTCCACCCTGCTCGGAGACCTGACCTTTCTCGTCGCCGATGATGCCGGGCGCGTGCAGGGCTTCACCATCGTCCGCGACCCCGGCGCGCCTGGCGACGGCCGGCGCCTTCGCCCCTCGCACACCTTCCGTGAGCGCGGCCCGGTCGTGCTCGCCATGAGCGCCAGCCCGCGAGACCGCGCCTTCGCCCTCGCCCTGGAGACCGGCGAAATCCTGGTGGTGCACGGCACCAGCGAGAAGCACCTCGCCCGCCTTGTCGCCCCGGAGCCGCCCGCCGATGTGCTGATCGCCCCGCGGAACGACGGGGTGCTCGCCTTTCACGCCTCGGGCGCCGTCTCGCGCTGGCGCCTCGACATGGGGTACGGCGAAGTCAGCCTGCGCTCCGTCTTCGGCCCGATGGTCTATGAGGGCGAGCCCCGCCCGTCCTATGTCTACCAGAGTTCCGGCGGCGCCTCCGAGCCCAAGCTCAGCCTCATCCCCCTCATCTTCGGCACGCTCAAAGCCACCATCTTCGCCATGCTCTTCGCCGGGCCGGTGGCGGTCCTGGCCGCGGTGCACACCTCCGAGTTCTGCACGCCGCGCGCACGCCGCCTCATCAAGCCCGCGATCGAGCTCATGGCCTCGCTTCCGTCGGTGGTGCTCGGGTTCGTCGCGGCGATCGTGCTCGCGCCGCTGGTCGCCGAGCATCTGGCATGGCTTCTGACCGGATTGGTCCTCGTGCCGATGGTGGTCATGGCCGGGGCGTGGGTGTGGGGTTCACTCCCCGAGCATCGCACGCGCGGCCTCACCGGCGCGAAGCTCCTGGGCGTCGTGCTCGTGCTCCTGCTGGGCGGGGCGTGGGCCAGCCGGAGCGTCGGCGCGGGGGTCGAACGCCTGCTGTTCGCGCCCTCCGAGACCGACCTCGCCCTCCTCACCGGGCGTGTCGAGCCTGTGGAGACGCCCCCGGCCTGGTTCGGTTCACGCACCGAAGCCTCCCCCGCCGATCTGCGCCGCCTCGCCCGCGGCGGGCTGGGCTTCCAGGGCGGGGCCGTGGTCCGCGCCCGCCCGCCCGAGGCTCCGGCCGAGCGTGAAGCCTGGCGCGACGAAATCTCCCGCGCAAGGGTCGGTCAACCCAGTTTCCGGCGTTGGCTCGACGGCGCCATCGCGCGCCCGACCCCCGGATGGATTGTCCTGCTCGCCCCGCTGGGCGTGCTCGGGGGGTTTGCCGCCGGGTCGTTCGCGGTGCGCAGGGTCCGGAGCCCGGGCGCGCAGGGCCTCCTCCTGCGCGCGGGCGTCGGCTGCGCCGCGGCGCTCTCGGGCGGAGCGCTCGCCTGGCTCCTCGCCCTGGCCCTGGTCCGCGCCGGGCTCGACCCGCGCGAATCTGTCTTCGGCCCCTTCAGCATGCGCAACACCCTCGTGGTGGGCGTCATCATGGGCTTCGCGATCATCCCCATCATCTACACCATCAGCGAAGACGCCATGCGCAGCGTCCCCGATGCGCTGCGCCTGGCCTCGCTCGGCGCCGGCGCCACGCCCTGGCAGACGACCCTCCGCGTCGTCGTGCCCGTCGCCGCCTCCGGCATCTTCAGCGCCTGCATGATCGGCCTCGGCCGGGCCGTGGGCGAAACGATGATCGTGCTCATGGCCACCGGCGCCACGCCCGAGATCAACTGGAACATCTTCGCCGGCTTCCGCACCCTCGCGGCCAACATCGCCATCGAACTCCCCGAGGCCCGCGCCGGGAGCGCCCACTACCGGCTGCTCTTTCTCTGCGGGCTCGTGCTCTTCGCCTTCACCATCATCATCAACAGCTGCGCCGAGCTCGTCCGCCGGCGCGTGCGCGCCCGCATCGCCGGCCTCTGAACGGAGCCACGCCTGAGCCCCGCGCCCGCACAGCCCCGCTCCCGCCCCGACGCAGCGCCCCCTGCGCCGCGCGCCGTCAACCCCCGGGCCCGGGGCGGCGTCACCATCTGGCTCATGGGCCTCGCGCTCGTCCTCGCCCTCACCCTCATCGTCCTGCTCGTCGGGCTCATCGCCGTGCGCGGGCTCGGGGCCTTCTGGCCCGGACGCCTTGACCTCGTCACGCTCCGCGCCGATGCGCCGCGCGACCTCCCCGGCGATGCGTTCTTCGGTCAACCCGTGCGCGAGGAGGCCTTCGACCCCACCTCGGCAGACGAAGCACGCATCGCGTCCCTCCGGGCCGCGGGCGAACTCCTCCCTGGCGCCGTCGGCCCCGACGGACGCCCCCGGCGCCGGCTCTACTACGTCGCCAACCGCGACGCCGGGCAGGAGCCCTTCCGCTGGGTCGCCGTCATGGACATGGCCGCCCCGACCCTCCGCCCGACCGACGCGGCGTGGATCGACCGCCGCGAATGGGGCCCCTGGCTCGGCGTCGTCGAAGCCCTCGTCGAAGACCGCGAACTCCCCGCCGGCACGCCCCTCGAAACGGACGCCCCGGGCGCGACCCGCGAACCCGTCACCGGCCCGCGAGGCGAGACCCACGTGCGCGAACGCCGGGTCATGCCCCTGGACGACGACTCGGGCCCGGGCGCACTGCGCGAGGCGATGCGGGCCGCCGCGGCGCGCAGGGCCGAGATTCGGCGCATCGAACGCACCGAGCGCATCCCCCTCGATGCCCGCATCGCGGCCTGGGATGAACGCCTCGCCGATGCCCGCCTGCGGGCCTCACGCGGCGCGCCCCCGCGCCTGGCGTGGCCCGCTTTCGCCGCGATCTCGCTCGCAGGGGCGGCAGGCTGGGCTGGCTTCGCGCTCTTCAGAAATCGCGCGCACCATGCCGAGCCCGCGGCACCGGCCCGCACCCGCGCGCTCGCCTGCGCAATCGCCGGCTCGTGCCTGCTGCTCTGGGCCGTGCTGGAACGCCCCTGGCACGCCGGCGCGGTGGCGCCCGAAGACCTCGACGCCCTGACCCGCGCCCACGCCCGCGAGGTCGCCGCGCTCACGGACGCAGGCGAAGCCATCGACCTGCGGCTCAGCGCCCTTCGGGCCGCCGACGCCCGCTTCAGCGTCATCATCCGCGAGCCGCGCACCGGCGGCTTCGCGCCCCGAGACTACTCCACGCGGACCGACCCCCTGCCCGTCTCGGCGATCGTGCGGGTGACGCACCCCAACCGCCTCACCCTCCTCGGGCGCGCCGGCGCCTACCTCGACCGCTGCACCGAGTTCCTCTTCGGCGCGCCGCGCAACGCCAACCAGGAGGGCGGCGTCTGGGGCGTCATCGTCGGCACCGTCACGCTCACGCTGCTCCTCACCGTCGCCGTAGTGCCCCTGGGCGTCATCGCAGCCCTCTACCTGCGCGAGTACGCCCGCCAGAACCTCTTCACAAGCCTGGTGCGCATCGCGGTGAACAACCTCGCGGGCGTTCCCAGCATCGTCTACGGCGTGTTCGGGCTCGGCTTCTTCTGCTACACCCTCGGGGCCTGGGTGGACTCCGGCCCCCGCGTCAGCGCCCCCCGGGGCGCCTGGTGGCTCATGGTGCTGCTGCTGGGCGTGGTGCTGCTCGTCGCCTGGTCGCTGGCGCTCGCGGCGGCCTCTCGCGCCGAGGCTTCCCGCTGGGCCCGGCGCGGCGCGCTGGTCCTCTGGGGCGTGTGCGCGGCCCTCGCCCTCGCGCTCATCGCCTGGAACCCCTACTTCCACGGGTTCTTCGCCGCCCGCGCCGCGGGCAACCAGCCCACGTTCGGCGGGCGCGGCATCCTGTGGTCCGCGCTCACGCTCGCGCTCCTCACCCTGCCCGTGGTCATCGTCGCCACCGAAGAAGCCATCGCCGGCGTGCCCCGCAGCCTGCGCGAGAGCAGTTACGGCTGCGGCGCAAGCAAGTGGCAGACCATCCGGCGCGTGGTCCTCCCCGGCGCGATGCCCGGCATCATGACGGGGGCCATCCTGGCCATCTCGCGCGGCGCGGGCGAGGTGGCGCCCATCATGTTCGTCGGCGCCACCAAGATCGCCTCCAAGCTCCCCGTGTCCGGCGAGTTCCCCTTCATCCGCCTCGAAGCCCAGTTCATGCACCTCGGCTTCCATATCTACGATCTCGGGTTCCAGGCCAAGGACGCCGAGGCCGCACGCCCGCTCGTGTGGGCGACCACCCTGCTGCTCGTGCTGATCGTGCTCAGCCTCAACCTCGCGGCGGTCATCATCCGATCGCGCCTGCGGGGCCGCAGGACGGGGGCCTTCTAGGAGATTTGTTCGCGCATGACGGTCCCCGACGCCGCCATCCCGCCCGCACCGTCCCCCCGGGGTCACGTGCGCGCCGACCCGGGCGCGCCCTCGTCCGCCCCGGCGCGCCGGTCCGTGCTTGATGCGATCCGCGCGGGCGAACACGTCGAGGCCGAGGTGCACCGCGACGCACGGTTCGCCGACCCTGTCCTCGACATTCGCTCCTTCTGCCTGCACTACGGGCCCACCCAGGCCCTCTTCGATGTCTCGCTCGGCGCCGCCCGCAACCGCGTGACCGCCATCATCGGGCCCTCCGGGTGCGGCAAGAGCACCCTCCTGCGCTCCGTCAACCGGCTCAACGACCTCGTGGACGGCGTGCGCATCACCGGCGACATGCTCCTCAACGGCTCCTCGATCTACGACCGTCGCACCGATGTGATCCACCTCCGCAAGCGCCTGGGCATGGTCTTCCAGAAGCCCAACCCGTTCCCGATGAGCATCTTCGAGAACGTCGTCTACCCGCTCCGCATCGACGGCGAGCGCCGTCGCTCGGTGCTGCTCGGCGCCTGCGAACGGGCCCTGCGCGCCAGCGCCATCTGGGACGAAGTCAAAGACCGCCTCTCAGCCAGCGCCCTGCGCCTCTCCGGGGGTCAGCAGCAGCGCCTCTGCATCGCCCGCGCCATCGTCGCCGACCCCGAGGTCCTGCTCCTCGACGAGCCCTGCTCCGCTCTCGACCCCATCGCCACCCTGCGCGTCGAAGAACTCATCCATGAGATCAGCGCCCGCTACACCGTGCTCATCGTCACGCACAACATGCAGCAGGCGATGCGCGTCAGCGACTTCACCGCCTTCATGTACCTGGGCCGCCTTGTCGAATACGGCCCCACCGCCGAAATCTTCCAGCGCCCCCACCTGCCCGAGACCGAGCAGTACGTCACCGGGCGCTTCGGCTGAACGGGCAAGCCTCCCGCTCATAACGGGGAGGACGCTCCCGCCCCCCCGCGCCGCCGACTCCCCTCACCACGGCTCTTCCGGGCGATCTTCCCGGACCCGCACCCCCGGCCAACCGATGCTTTCGCCTACAGTCTGATCGGCGCAGCCCCCCGGAAACCCCGGGGGAAGTCGTGAGTCCAACGAGGTATCAAATGTCCGGCCCCGTCAAGGCTTCTTCACCCTCCGTCAACGGGTGGAACCCAGAGTTTCTCGAAGCACAGTACCAGCAGTTCCGCCGTGATCCGGCCTCGCTCACCAGTGACATGCGTGCCTTCTTCGCGGGCTTCGAGCTCGCCGGCGCTCACGCCCGGGACCAGGCCGGGCCGAGCGGCGAAGCCTCCGCATTCCAGGCCGCCGTGGGCGACCTCATCGAGGCATACCGCGCCACGGGGCACACCGCCGCGAAGATCGATCCCTTCGGTCGCGAGCCGGCCCGCCCGCCCCTGCTCACGCTCGAGTTCCACGGCCTCGCCCAGTCCGACCTCGACCGCCCCGTGGACGCCGCCACCGTCGGCCTCGGCGGCGTTGTCACCCTCCGCGAACTCGTCAACCACCTCGAATCCCGATACTGCGGCACCATCGGTGTCGAACTCATGCACGTCTCCGACGCCGTCGAACGCACCTGGCTCCTCGACCGCTTCGAGCGCGGCGTGGACCGCGCGCCCCTGACGCGCGGCGTGAAGGCCCACATCCTCGAACAACTCATCCGCTCCGAGCAGTTCGAGAAGTTCCTGGGCAAACGCTACCCCGGCGACAAGCGCTTCAGCCTCGAAGGCTCCGAGTCGCTGATCCCTCTCCTCGACCGCCTCGTGGAGCAGGGCGTCGCGAAGGGGGTTGAAGAGGTCGTCATCGGCATGGCCCACCGCGGGCGCCTCAACGTGCTCAACAACATCCTGGGCAAGACGTTCGAGCAGATCTTCACCGAGTTCGAGGACACCAAGGCCAAAGACTCCACCGGCACCGGCGACGTGAAGTATCACAAGGGCTATTCGGGCAGCCGCCCCGCCGCGGGGGGCAAGACCCTGCGCCTGGTCATGGCGAGCAACCCCAGCCACCTTGAGGCCGTCGGTCCCGTGGCCCTCGGGCGCTGCCGCGCCAAGCAGCGCCTCCGGGGCGACACCGGCGAGGCGGGCGAGACCGGCCGCAAGCGCGTCATGCCCCTTCTGATCCACGGCGACGCGGCGGTCGCGGGGCAGGGCGTCGTCGTCGAGACGCTCAACCTTTCGCGCCTGGAGGGCTACACCACGGGCGGCACGGTGCACGTCGTCGTCAACAACCAGATCGGCTTCACCACCGCGCCCGAGTTCGGTCGCTCCACGCGCTACTGCACCGACGTCGCCAAGACCATCGAGGCTCCCGTGCTGCACGTCAACGGCGAAGACCCCGAAGCGGTTGTCGCCTGCGCGCACTTCGCCGCGGAGTACCGCCAGACCTTCGGCAAGGACATCTTCATCGACCTCTACTGCTACCGCCGGTACGGCCACAACGAGCAGGATGAAGCCTCCTTCACCAACCCCGTCCTCGCCAACCTCGTGAAGGGCCAGCCCGGCGTGCTCGCGAAGTACGCCCAGCGCCTGCTCAGCGAGGGCGTCCTCACCGAAGTCGATGTCAAGGCCATCCGCGACCGCCTCGAAGAAGCCCTCGACGCCGCCCAGCGCCACGCCCGCGAAAAGCCGGTCGATCCGACCATCGACCCGGGCAGTTTCCGCTGGCAGGGCCTGACCGAGGACCACTCCCACCGCCCGGTGGAGACGGGCGTGACCCGCGCGATGCTCGAAGAGGTCTGCGCCTCGTTCGCGCGCGTGCCCGAGGGCTTCACCGTCAACCCCAAGCTCACCAAGCTCCTCGCCGAGCGCGCAGCGCTCGCCTCTGCCCCTGCCATCTGCCACGCCGATGCCGAACTCCTCGCCTTCGGCACCCTCCTCCTCGAAGGCCACCCCGTGCGCCTCAGCGGGCAGGACTGCCGGCGCGGCACATTCAGCCAGCGCCATGCGGTGCTCTTCGACGCAAGCACCGGCGCCCCCCACTCCCCGCTCAACGCCATGCGCCCCGGGCGCGTCCCCCTCGACGGCAGCGCCGCCGGCCTCAACACCGACCCGACGCGCCAGGCGCGCCTGTGCATCCACGACAGCCCCCTCTCCGAGTATGCCGTCCTCGGCTTCGAGTTCGGCTACTCCCTCGCCGACCCGGGGATGCTCGTGCTCTGGGAGGCCCAGTTCGGCGACTTCAACAACGGCGCCCAGATCATCATCGACCAGTTCATCGCCTCTGCCGCCGCCAAGTGGCACCGCTGGTCCGGGCTCGTCATGCTCCTCCCCCACGGCTACGAGGGGGCGGGGCCCGAGCACTCCTCGGCCCGCCTCGAACGCTTCCTCCAGCTCTGCGGCGAAGCGAACATGGAAGTCGTCTACCCCAGCACCGCCGCCCAGACCTTCCACATGCTCCGGCGCCAGCTCAAGCGCGGCTTCCGCAAGCCGCTGATCGTGATGACGCCCAAGAGCATGCTCCGCGTCGCCACCAGCGCCCCGGACGAACTCATCCACGGGCGCTTCCACCCCGTGCTTGATGACCCCGCGATGACCTCGCGCGAGGCCTGCGCCCGCGTGCGCCGCGTCGTCCTCTGCACGGGCAAGCTCTACCACGAACTCGCGGCCCGGCGCGCCAAGGACTCCCGCGACACCGTCGCCATCATCCGCCTCGAACAGCTCTACCCGCTCGACGCCGCGACGCTCCGCGATGCCCTCGCACGCTACCCCGGCGCCGAGCTGGTCTGGGCCCAGGAGGAGCCTCGCAACATGGGGGCCTACCTCTTCGTCGCCGACCGGCTCCGCACCGATCTCGACATCCCCGCCCTCCCATACATCGGGCGCGAGGAGAGCGCATCCCCCGCCGCGGGGTCGAAGAAGGCCGACCGCGCCCAGCAGGAATCCATCATCACCCGGGCCCTCGATGTCGCCGGGCCCGCCGCGGAGGCCCCGGCCGCCAAGACACCGCGCAAGGTCGGCGCGCACTGACCCCGCACCCTTCCCGCGCCCGCCGGGCACACCACCCATCGCCGTATCGTGACCGCCAAGGACGAGCCCATGCCCACCCCGATTCTCATCCCCGCCGCCGGTGAATCCGTAACCGAGGCCACGCTCTCGCGCTGGGCCAGGCCCGATGGCGCACTGGTCGCGCGCGATGAAGTGATCGCGGAGATCGAGACCGACAAGGTCAACATGGAACTTCTCGCCCCCGAGGCGGGCGTGCTGCGCCACCGGGCCAAGGTCGGCGACGTGGTCAAGGTGGGCGCGGCCGTCGCCGAGGTTGACCCCTCCGGCGTTCCCACCGCCTCCGCCGCCCCTGCCGCTGCCAAGGCCGCCGAGGGCGCGGGCGAACCGCGCGGCGCCGTCGCCACGGCCCCGCCCCCCGCCGCCGCGCCTTTGGCGCCGCCCGCAACCCCGACCGTGGCTCCGCCCGCCCCCTCGACCAACGGGCACGCCGGAGATGTCCGCGCCACGCCCCTGGCCGAGCGGCTCGCGAAGGAGTACGGCGTCGATCTCGCGCGCATCGTGCCCACCGGGGCCGGGCAGCGCGTCCGCGAGCAGGACGTGATCGCCTTCATCCAGTCGCGCCAGACCGGGGCCGGCGCTCCCGAAGCGCCGGCATCCCCCGCCTCTCCCGCCGCGAAGCGCGAGCGGATGAGCCCGCTCCGCCAACGCATCGCCCAGCGGCTTGTCGAGGCGCAGCACACCGCCGCCATGCTCACCACCTTCAACGAGGTGGACATGACGAACGTCATGGCGCTCCGTTCGCGCCACAAGGAAGCTTTCGAGAAGAAGCACGGCGTGGGCCTCGGGTTCATGTCCTTCTTCGTCAAGGCCGCCTGCAGCGCCCTGCGGGCCTTCCCCACGGTCAACGCCTTCATCGTCACCGATGAGGAGGGCCGCCCCGCCGTCGAGACCCATGACTCCTGCGATGTCTCCATCGCGGTGAGCACCCCCAAGGGCCTGGTCGTGCCCGTGCTGCGCGGGGCCGACCGCCTCTCCTTCGCGGGCATCGAGAAGGGCATCAAGGACTTCGCCGAACGCGCCAAGACCGGCAAACTCGAACTCGCCGAACTCTCCGGCGGCACCTTCACCATCACCAACGGCGGCGTCTTCGGCAGCCTGATGAGCACCCCCATCCTCAATCCGCCCCAGTCGGGCATCCTCGGCATGCACACGATCAAGAACCGCGCCGTCGAGAACCCCGACCGGCCGGGCGAGGTCGCGCTCCGGCCCATGATGTACCTCGCGCTCTCCTACGACCACCGCCTCGTTGACGGCGCGCAGGCCGTGGGCTTCCTCGTGCACGTCAAGCAGTGCATCGAAGACCCGGCGAAACTCCTCCTCGACTAATCCCGCGACCGCCCGCGCCCGGCTCTCCCGTTCGCCTCGGCGCGCCGTCCCTCACCTCGGGCGCATGAGCGGGAAGAGCAGCACCTCGCGGATCGACGAGTTCCCCGTCAGCAGCATGATCGCCCGGTCTACCCCCACGCCGAGCCCCCCCGCCGGGGGCATGCCGACGCGCAGCGCGTTCAGGAAGTCCTCGTCGATCGTGCGGAAGGTCTTCTCTTCATCCTTGATTCCGCCCAGCTGCTCCCTGAACTTCGCCTCCTGGATGTCCGGGTCGTTGAGCTCGGTATAGGCATTGGCGAGCTCCATGCCCGCGATGAAGAGCTCAAACCGTTCGGCCACGCTCGGGTCGCTCGTCTTGCTCCGGGTGAGCGGGCAGAGCGGCGCCGGATAGTCGATGACAAAGGTCGGTCGGGCCGGGTCGATGCTCGCCTCGGCCTCATCGAACAGCTCCTGCACGAGCAGCAGGCGATCCACCCCCTCGGTCTTGAGCCCCCGCGCCCGCGCCGCCTCGCGCACCTTCCCATCATCGCCGAGCCCGAAGCCCAGGGCACGCTCGAACAGCGCGCCGTAGGTCACCACGTCGAAGGGCCGGGCGTAGTCGATCGCGTGCCCGCCGAACTCAAGCACCAGCGGCTCCGCCGCGCCCGGCTCGCGCCCCGTGCGATGGGCGATGACCACCCGGGCCAGCGAGCGCAAGAGGCTCTCGGTCAGTTCTCGCATCGTGTCGTAGCTGCCGAACGCCTCGTACACCTCCACCATGCTGAACTCGGGGTTGTGCGAACGGTCCACGCCCTCGTTGCGGAAGTTGCGCGCGACCTCGTACACCCGGGGCATCCCGCCCACGAGCAGGCGCTTGAGAAACAGCTCGGGCGCCACCCGCATGAACAGGTCGATATCCAGCGCGTTCATGTGCGTGACGAAGGGCCGGGCCGCCGCGCCCCCCGCGAGCGTCTGGAGCACCGGGGTGTCCACCTCCACGAACCCGCGCTCATCCAGAAACCGGCGCAGCGCCGTGATGAGCTTCGCCCGCAGAAAGAAGACATCCATCGTCTCGGGGTTCGCCCACATGTCCACGTACCGCTGCCGATACCTCAGTTCGACATCCTGCAGGCCCTCGTGCTTGGCCGGGGGCGGCGCCAGGCACTTGCTCGCCGGGCGGATCTCCCCCGCCCAGAGCGTGATCTCGCCCGTCTTCGTCTTCATCAGGCGCCCGCGCGCGATGATGATGTCGCCCAGGTCGCTCAGTTTCGCCGCGTCAAAGCCCGGCGATGCGCAGTCCCGGGCACTCACCGCCACCTGCATGTCCCCGGTGTGGTCGCGCAGGTTCATCCAGATGAGTTTCCCGTTGTCGCGCAGCAGCATGACCCGCCCGGCCACCGCCCGCTCCGGGCGACGATCCGCGAATCCGGGCGTCTTGCCCTCCTTCTGGTACGCCTCGTCGGCGCCCGGGTCATACGCGCCCTTGGCCTCGGCCAGGCTGCACAGCCCCGTCTCGCGCTGACCGTACGGGTCCAGCCCCAGCGCGCGCATGCGCTGTCGGTTGGCCCGTCTCTGGAGTACCTGCTCGTGCAGTGCCGGCGCGTCGCTCATGGCCCGATGGTAGTGCCGCGTCCCGAGATCGACAGCCGGGCCGTCGTCACGTCGTCGCACAGCGGCTTATTAGCCCCGGGCGCCGACACGAGGTCGCTCAGCGACGTGTCCTTGAACAGGTCAATCACCCGCGCGGCCGCCTCGTCCATCTTCTTGTGCAGCGGACACAGGTTCGGCCCGTGGTTCGCAAGCCCCAGCGGGCACTGCTTGATCCGGTCCAGTTCCCCCACCGACCTCACAATCTCCATCAGGTTGATGTCCGCCGCCCGCCGCGTCAGGCGATACCCCCCGCCCACGCCCCGCCGGCCCACGATCAGCCCCGCCGACGCCAGCTGCTGGAGCACCTTGGCAAGGTAGTTGGGCGGCACCTTGGTCCGCTCCGCGAGCTCGGGCGTGGGGGTCAACTGGTCGGGGGCATACGCGAGCAGCGCCATCGCCCGCAGCGCATACTCAGTGGTTCGCGAAAACATGCGTCGCTCCTGCCTTGGCGGGGGGAGTATACAGGAAACCCCTCAACCGGCGGCCCTATCGGGTCAGTGCGTCCAGACGCCTGCGGTCGCCGGGGTCGCCCCCTTCCACCGGGATCGCCTTCAGCAGACCCTCGATGATACCGTCGGGCTTCACACGGTCGGCCTCCGCCGCGAAGTTCAGCAGCACCCGGTGCCGGAGCACGGGCAGCGCGACCTCGCGGATGTGCGACGGCGTGACATGCGCCGAACCCTCGATCACGGCCTTGGCCTTCGCCGCCAGGATCAGGTTCTCGCTCGCCCGCGGGCCCGCGCCCCACGAGATGTAGTCCTTCACCAGCGCGGGCCGCTCGATCCCCCCCTCCATCGGCTCGCCGATGCGGGTGGCCCGGATGATCCGCAGCGCGTATCGCACCACGTGGTCCGCCACCGGCACCTGGCGCACGAGCGCCTGCACCGCCCGGATGCGCTCCGCCGACAGCACGCAGTTCGCGCTGGCGCGCTCCCCGCCCGTCGCCCGCTTGACGATCTCCAGTTCCTCGTCCATCGTCGGATACTCGATGGAGATCTGGAACATGAACCGGTCCAACTGGGCCTCGGGCAGCGGGTAGGTGCCCTCCTGCTCGATCGGGTTCTGCGTCGCCAGCACGAAGAACGGCTCGGGAAGTTCGTGGCGCTGTCCGCCCGCCGTCACCTGGCGCTCCTGCATTGCCTCCAGAAGGGCCGCCTGGGTCTTGGGGGGCGTGCGGTTGATCTCGTCCGCGAGAATGACATTGCTGAAGATCGGCCCCTTCACAAACGTCAACCCGCGCTGCCCCGTCGCCCGGTCCTCCTGGATCACCTCTGTCCCGGTGATGTCGCTCGGCATCAGGTCGGGCGTGAACTGGATCCGGCTGAACCCGAGCCCCAGCGTCTTGGCGATGGTCGAAATCAGCAGCGTCTTCGCCAGCCCCGGCACCCCCACCACCACCGCGTGCCCACGGCAGAAGATCGCCAGCAGCATCTGCTCCACCACCCGGTCCTGCCCCACGATCACCCGCGCAATCTCCTGGCGCAGCGCTTCAAACGCGGCACGGGCATCGCGCAGGGCGCCGACGGCATCCGCTGGCTGGGGCTCGCTCACGCCGGTCCTTTCACAGGGGCCGGGACATGGTACCGGCCCGGCACCGCCCCGCCGCGACTTTCCAACTCCTCGGCTTGCCCCGGGGCGCCGAAGGTGAGAGGATCATGCATGCGCCACCACTCCCCCCTCCCGCTCCCCCTCCGCACTCGCTCGTGGCTGCCGGGGGTCGCGTCGGCGTGCATTCTGGCCCTCGGGTTCAGCTCCGGGTGCGCCTCGGGCGGACCCAGGACGCTCGTTGAAAACCGCCCTTATCCCCGGATGCGCCAGGGCGAGACCCTCGACGTGCAGGTTTACCGGCGCGGCACCACCATCGACATCACCAACAGCACCGCCTCCACGCTCGGCCCGGGAACCCTCTGGCTCAACATGTGGTACGCCCGCGAGTTGGAAGCTCTGCCCCCCGGCGCCCGCACGCGCATCCACCTCTCCGAGTTCAAGGACCAGTACGGCGAAGCCTTCAGGGCAGGCGGCTTCTGGGCCACCGAGGCCCCCGACCGCCTCGCGCTCGCTCAGCTCGAACTCCCGCCGGGCGAAGGCCCCGCTCAACTCATCGGCCTCGTGGTCGTCGGCGACGCGACAGGTCGCTGAGGCGCGCCCGAGCACGCGCCGCGACCCGGCTCCGCCCGACGAACACACTCTATAATCGGCCATGCCTATCCAGAATCGCGGCCCCTTCGAGCCGCCGACCCTTCGCACCATCATCGAGCCCTTCCGCATCAAGTCCGTCGAGCCGGTTCGCATGACGACCGCCGACGAGCGCGAACGCCTCCTCCGCGAGGCATCGTTCAACCCGTTCCTTCTCCACGCCTCGCAGGTGCTCATCGACCTGCTCACCGACTCGGGCGCGAGCGCCATGAGCAGCGAGCAGTGGGCAGGCATCATGCGGGGTGACGAGAGTTACGCCGGCAGCGAGTCGTTCTGGCGCCTGCGCGACACGATGCGCGACCTCACCGGCTTCGACAACGTGCTGCCCACCCACCAGGGGCGCGCGAGCGAACGAATCCTCTTCGAACTCGTCGGTGGCCCCGGCAAGGTCGTGCCCAACAACGCCCACTTTGACACGACCCGCGCCAACATCGAGCACAGCGGCGCCAAGGCCGTCAATCTCCCCATCCCCGAGGCCGCCTCTCCGACATCGCGCCACCCCTTCAAGGGCAACATGGATGTGCCCGCCCTCGAACGGCTCATCGAGCGAGAGGGCCGCGAGAACATCCCCCTCGTGATGATGACGCTCACCAACAACACCAGCGGCGGCCAGCCCGTCAGCCTCGGCAATCTCCGCGAGGTGAAGGCCGTCTGTGATCGCCACAGGCTTCCGCTCTTCATCGATGCCTGCCGCTTCGCCGAGAACGCCTGGTTCATCAAGGCGCGCGAACCCGGGATGCACGCGATGAGCGTGCGACAGGTTACCCGCGCGATGTTCGACCTCGCCGACGGCGCCACCATCTCCGCCAAGAAGGACGGGCTCGTGAACATCGGCGGCCTGCTCCTCATCCGCGACGCCGCTCTCTTCCAACGCGCGTGCAACCTGCTGATCCTCACCGAAGGTTTCGTCACCTACGGCGGGCTTGCCGGACGCGACCTCGAGGCGATGGCCCAGGGGTACCGCGAGGTGATGGAAGAGGATTACCTCTCCTACCGCATCCGCAGCGTCGAGTACCTCGGCGAGAAACTCATCGCCTCGGGCCTCCGCATCATCGAGCCCCCGGGCGGGCACGCCATCTACATCGACGCCGGGCACTTCTGCCCGCACATCCCGCGCGCCGAGTTCCCCGGCCAGGCCGTCGTCTGCGGGCTCTACCGCATCGCGGGCATCCGCGCCTGCGAAATCGGCAGCGTCATGGCCGGGCCGAGGCCCGCCTCTCCCCCCGCGCTCGAACTCGTCCGCCTCGCCCTGCCGCGCCGCGCATACACCCAGAGCCACTACGACTACGTCGCCGAGGCCTGCGCCGAACTCTTCGCACGCCGGCACTCTCTGCGCGGCATGCGGATCGTCGAAGCCCCCGACGTGCTCCGCCATTTCACGGCCCGCTTCGCCGAAATCTGACCCCCCGCCCCGCCACCCCCCAAGTGCCCGCCATCCTCCGGGTGCCCGCAGTCCGCCTGCCCCGCGGCGCGACTGCGGCTCCCCTTCGCACCTCCTCCGGGTTCCCTCCGAGTGCCCGCAGTCCGCGTGCTCGGACGCGCGACTGCGGCCTCTTTCGCCCTTGACCCCCGACACGACAACCGTCGGTTCAACACCAAGCCGATCAAGCGCAAAACCGCGGTCGCGCTTCGCGGACCACGGGCACCCTGACGGGCACTCCGGCAGGACTAGGAACTCGGACCACCCTCCGAAACACCTGGTCGCGTCGATTCGTTGCGCTTCGGAGCATTGTGCTGGTAGCATGGAGGCGGGCCCGTCCGCGCCCGCAACGTGTCTATACCCATGCATTCCGCCGCCTGCTGCGCTGCCGCCCTCCTCGCCTGTGCCGGCCTTGCCCGGTCCCAGGTCGCGCTCGACCGCGCCGACTACGAGTCCCGCCTCCACGCCATGTGGCAGGCTCTCTGCATCGCCAACTGGACCGGAATCCGCGGCGAAGGCCAGCGCATCAACCCGCCCTTCCCCACCGATGCCGACTGGGGCACCGATCTCGGGCGCGGCGTGCTCGAGTACGTCTTCCAGGACCCCTGGGGCGCCGATGACGATTCCGACATCGAGTACGTCGCCCTCAGCCTCCTCACGCACGACGGCATCCTGCCATCGCCCGGCGCCTGGCGACAGGCTTGGACCGATCACGTCAACCGATTCATCTGGGTCTCCAACGCCGAAGCCCGCGACCTGATGGATCGCGGCGTTCGCCCCCCGGGCACGGGCCTCGCCAGCGCCAACCGCTACTGGCTTCACATCGACGCCCAGCTCACCACCGAGATCTTCGGTGCCCTGGCGCCGGGGCTGCCCGGCGTCGCCCTGGACATCGCCGACCTGCCCATCAGCATTACCGCGCGCGGCCACGCGGCCCACGCCGCGCAGTTTCACGTTGCGCTCTATGCCCTGGCGGCGACCGTGGACCGGCAGGCTCCGCGGCCCGCCGCGCTCCTCGACCTGGTGCAGCGCGCCGCCCTGCTCCTTCCGGCGACCTCCAAGGCGCGCGATGTCGTCACCTTCGTCGTAGACGACTACCTCGCCAATCCCGACCTTGATAACTGGGAACTCACCCGCGACCACCTCTACGAGCGCTATCAGCGCGACGACGCCCTCTACGGCTTTAAGTACCGGGGCTGGACTGAATCCAGCGTCAACCTCGGCACGGGTGTGCTCTGCCTGCTCTACGGACAGGGCGATCTCGCCCGCACCATCCGCATCGGCACGCTCTCGGGCTGGGATGCCGACAACGGCACCGCGACGATGGGGGGCCTTCTCGGACTGGTCTACGGGCCCGCCATCCTCGCCGAAGCCTTCCCGGGGGTGTCGATCTCAGATCGCTACTGGATATCCCGCACGCGCGACGCGATGCACGACTACCTGCCGGATGATCCCGGCGCCGAAGACACGTTCACGCTCCTCGCTTCGCGCATGCTTCCGCTGATTGACCAGAGCGTCGCCCGCGCCGGGGGCATCGTCGATCCGTTCGGAACAGGCTGGCTGCTTCCCGGCGCGTCAATCTCCCCAGACCTCAACCCCGGGTCCAGGCTCGATGCGCGGAGCGTGACTCTCAACGCAATTCGGACGGGACTCACCCCCACCGGCGCTTCGTCGGTTGCTTCGCAGGCTCCGTCGGGGCGCGGCGTACGTTCGCCGGACGCCTTCGCCTCCGGCTTTCACCTCGACGCCTCCGGACGCGATGTGCTGGCGGACGGCGACCGGCGGTTCTACTCCACCGAGAACGCCTCGCTCCCTGCGGGCGACGAGATCGCGCTCACTCTCGTCCTCCCCGGAGAACACCCGACAGACTCGGTGATCTTCATCGAAGGCGACCACTACCCCGAAGGTGGGTGGTTCGAAACGCTTCGGGTTGAGGTGCTCGTCGGCGGGGTGTGGTCGGCCGCGGGCGGAACATGGTCGGAACCCCTCTCCGCCGAACAGCCCTTCCAGTTCATTGAGTTCCGCTTCGCCGAAGTCACCCCCTGTTCCGGGGTGCGGCTGGTCGGACTCCCCGGCGGTGTGGGCCGCTTTGTCACAGCGAGCGCCATCGACCTGCTCACGCCCGCGATTCTGGCTCCAATCCGGGGCTTTGATGTGAACCGTGACGCTCGGGTAGACGTTGAGGACCTGTACAGTTGGCATCGCACCCCGGTCGATGTCACGGGTGATGGTGTCGCCGATCAGGGCGACCGGGAATCCCTTGAACAGGCGGTGCGATGGCAGGAGATCCGGGACATGAGCCACCCGCAGCGCCCGTGAGCGCTGCTCCCGAGGGCGCCGCCGCCCCCGCGCCGCTGCCTCAGACCGAGATCCAGCGCCTGCCCGCCGGCTGGAAACCCCTGGTCCGACTCGCCCGCCCGACCCAGTGGGCCAAGGGTGCGTTCGTGCTGGTCGGGCCTCTCTACGCCCGGGTGGACGGCGAGCCGGTCTCTTGGGTTGCCGTGGCTGGCGCATTTCTTGCGCTTGGGTTTGCCTCCAGCGCCGGATACGTGCTGAACGACCTGCGCGACGCCCCGGCAGACCGGATGCACCCCCGCAAACGCCGGCGCCCCATCGCCAGCGACGAGGTATCGCCCTCGCGTGCGTGGCGATTCGCCTTGCTGCTCTTCGCCCTCTCGACCTGTTCGCTCGGGCTCACCTGGGTGGGCGCCGGGGGCACGGCGACCCTGTGGCTGGGAGCCTGCGTGCTCGCTTATGCCGTGAACGTCTGGGCCTACACCCTGCGCCTCAAACATGAGGTCATCCTCGACGTGATGAGCCTGAGCATGGGCTTTGTGATCCGAGTGCTTGCCGGGTGCGCCGCAGCGAGCGTCGCGCCCAGCACCTGGCTGCTCAACTCCACGCTTTTCCTGGCGATGTTCCTGGCCTTCGGGAAGCGCCTGGGTGAGCGCCGGACGCTGGGAGACGCTGCGGATGGGGCGCGCGCGGTCCAGAGTGTCTACACCGACCACCTGCTGCGGATGATGGTTGTGATGTCCGCGGTTGCGACGCTCGTGACCTACGCCGGGTACGTCCAGACGCGGGATGACTTCGCGGCCTCCGGCGGGTTCAACCTGCTCTGGTTCACCACCATCCCCGCAACCTTCGCGCTGCTCCGCTGCATCGTGCTGGTGGAAAAGGGCGACTTCGACGACCCCACCGAACTGGCGACCGGCGACCGGCCCTTCCAGATCGCCGCGGTGCTCTTCGCGGCGCTCACGCTCATCGCCTTCGCGGCGGGGGCGGAAGGGTAATGACAGCACAGAAATGAAGAATTGCGGGTCGCCCGCGCGCGGTACACTTTCGCGCAGGAACTGCCCGGAGCCGGGTGCCCCGGGCAGGCACGGAAGCGGAAACGGATGTCTCAATCTCAACAGGAGCAAAGTCCGAGAGAGGGTGTCCCCCCTCGCGGGCGCCAAACCCCGGCCCGCTCGGATGTTCAAAGGAGTGACGCATGTCTCCCAGTCAGTCACGTCGGATTCGCATCATGTCCCTGCTCGCTCTTGCGGGCGCGGGGCTGACCCTTGCCGCGGTCGCCGGGCCTCAGGACGCCCCTCCCAACGGCGCGCCGGCGGGCGAGCCCACCGCGCAACCTTCACCGGAGATGCTCCACGCGATGATGATGGGCATGGGCGGCGGCGGGGACGCCGGCCACGAGGAGTTTCCCCCATTTGAGAGTGTCAGCGAAGGCTACCGCCAGGTCGTTTCCACGACCGACGGCATGAGCTTCTACAACGTGTGGGTACGCGACAAGGACGGAGGGATGCTCGCGGAGCTCCCGCAGGGCTACCAGGGCCGGCGCCAGTTCATCGCGACCACGGTGGCCGGGGGCGAGTCGTACGCGGGCCTGCAGGTGAGCGACCTCTACTGCTATTGGAAGCAGTACGACCGGACCCTCGCGCTCATGGCGCCGCAGATCGCGGTCCGCTCGCAGGGCGACCCCGAGAGCCAGCAGGGGGTCCAGCGGCTCTTCACCGATCGGGTGGTGCTGACGGCGCCCATCGTGTGCTTCGGTCCGAGCGGGCAGCCGGTGATCGACATGAAGGACTTCCTTCTCGGCAACGCGGGCGAGTTTTTCGGTGGCAGCGGGTACGGGCTCCAGACTCACCTGGCCACGGTCGCCAAGGCCAAGGCATTCCCGCAGAACATCGAGATCGCCTTCGAAGTGCCCGCGTCCGACGGCGTGCTCAAGACGCTGCACTACTCGATCAGCGAGATTTCGGGGCACTCCGGGTATCAGCCCCGCAAGGCCGACGAGCGGGTGGGCTATTTCACGACGGTGTGGAAGGACTTGGGCACGTTCGATGACGACCAGGTGTGGGTGCGCTACATCAACCGCTGGCACCTCGAGAAGCGCGAGCCGAGCCTGAAGGTCAGCCCGCCCTCGCAGCCCATCGTGTTCTACATCGACTCGGCGACCCCGGTGCGCTACCGGCGCTGGGTGAAGCAGGGCATCGAATACTGGAACAAGGCCTTCCGCCAGGTGGGCATCGAGGGCGCGATCGAGGTGCGCTACCAGGACGCCCAGACCGGCGCCTACATGGACCTCGACCCCGAGGATGTGCGCTACAACTTCATCCGCTGGCTCGCCAACGACGAGGGCACGGCGATCGGCCCCAGCCGCGTCAACCCCGAAACGGGCCAGATTCTTGACGCGGACATCGTGCTCACCGACGGGTTCATCCGCACGTACGTGCTGATGAACAAGCTGCTGCCGGAAACCGCGATGCAGACCTTCGGGCCCGAGACGCTCGCGTGGCTGGAGAAGAACCCCTCGTGGGATCCGCGCCTGCGCATGGCGAGCCCCGCCGAGGCCGACCAGATGCTCCGCGAGCGGGCGGCGCGCGGGGTGATGCGCTATGGCGGGCACCCCGCCGGCAACGCCGGCACCGATGCGATCGGCGATGATCCGTTCGATGGCCTCAACAACCGGTCCAGCCAGCTCAACGGGCTGTGCATGCTGGGCCGGGGCAAGGCGGCGCAGATGGCCGCCCTGCGGATGCAGGTCGAGGTGATGCACGAGTTCGCGGCCCAGATGCGTCAGGCGAACACCCAGCCCACCCCGACGGCGGGCCCCGAGACGGGCGACGACATCCCGCCCGAGGTGCTCGAACTCATCAAGAAGCAGCTCAAGGACAACCCCCAGCTCATCGACCAGCTCCCGCCCGAGATCCGCGCCCGCCTCGGGTATGCCCAGGGGGGCACCCCCCCTGCGGCCGAGCCCGAAACCGGCGGAGAGCCCGCCGCCGAGGGCGAAGCGCCCGCGGGCGAGCCGGAGAATCTCCTCGACGGCCTGCCCGAGGAGTACGTCGGCCCGCTGCTGGCTGACCTGGTGGCGCACGAAGTCGGGCACACGCTCGGCCTGCGTCACAACTTCAAGGCCTCCAGCATCGCGACCATGGACCAGTTCAACAGCGAGGAGTTCAAGGGCCACAAGTCCTGGAGCGCCTCGGTGATGGACTACCACGGCATGAACTTCCGCGTCGAGAGCGGCACCGTGCAGGGGGATCTCTGCCCGATCGACATCGGGTCGTACGACATGTGGGCCATCGAGTACGGCTACACCTTCGGCGACACCGACCCCATCGTGGCTCGCGTCGCGGAACCGGGATTGCCCTACGGCACGGATGAAGACACCTGGGGCCCGGACCCGCTGGTCACGCAGTGGGACCTTGGCTCCGACCCCTTCGCATACGCCGCCGAGCAGGTGCGCCTGGCCAACTGGCTGCGCGGGCGGATCCTCGACAGCTGGGTCAAGGAAGGCCAGAGCTGGGCCCGCAGCCGGCGCGGCTACGCGATCACGCTCTGGCTCCAGACCAGCCAGATGGGCAATATCGCCCGCTGGGTCGGCGGCTCCTCCGTCAACCGCGACAAGAAGGGCGACCCCAACGGGCGCGTGCCCATCATCCCCGTTGACCCGGCGAAGCAGCGCGAGGCGCTGGGGTGGATCACCCAGAACATCTTCCGCGATGAGGCCTTCGGCCTGACGCCCGAACTCCTCCAGCACATGACCACCGACCGCTGGTGGGACGCCGGCGGCGAGGCGGATATCTTCACTGACCCTGCCTTCGATGTCCACGACCGGATCATGGGCGTGCAGGCCTCGGCCCTCACGCAACTCATGAACCCCCAGACGCTGCAGCGCGTCTTCGACAACGAGTCCCGCGTCCCGTCCGGGCAGGACGCCTTCACCCTGCCCGAACTCTTCGACACGCTCTCGGCGAGCATCTGGAGCGAACTCTCGGAGACCGGCACCAAGAAGTTCACCGCCCGCGAGCCGATGGTCTCCAGCCTGCGCCGGGGGCTGCAGCGCGAGCACCTCAACCGCCTGATCGACCTCACCTTCGGGGCCGCGACGGGCAGCGCGGGCAACGCCGCGGGTGACCTCGCGACCATGAACCTGCGCGACCTCCTCGAAACCATCGACGGATCGCTCAAGAACAACGGCTCGCGCATGGATGCCTACACCAAGGCCCACCTCTCCGACGCCCGCACCCGCATCGAGAAGGCCCTCGATGCCCACTACACCATGAACGCGGGCGGCTCGGGAGGCGGCACCACCATCATCATCGGGCAAACCGAGCCGGGCGAGCAGCGGCCCTCGGGACGCTGACCTTCACACGCCGCACCGCCCCGGCGCGGAGCGGAACACCACGTGACGACCCGCGCGGGGCCGCCTTCGGGCGGCCCCGCGTGCGTTGGACCGAGCCGCGCGCGCCGTGACCTGCAGGCGACGAGGCGTCAGATCGCGACGATGTTGACCATCCGCCCCGGCACCACCACGACCTTCTTCACGCTCTTGCCGTCGAGGTGCTTCTGCACTTCCGGATCGGCCATCACCATCGCTTCGATGGCACCCGGCTCGGCCCCGACGGGCACGCGGAGACGGTGCCGCACCTTGCCCTGGATCTGCACCGCGATCTCCACATCGTCATCGCGCAGGAGCGCCGGATCGGCCGCGGGCCAGGCCTGCCCGCTCGCCAGCCCGTGCCCCCCCGTGCGGGCCCAGAGCTCCTCGGCGATGTGCGGCGCGAGCGGGCACACGATGAGCGCGAGACGCTGCGCCTGCGCCGCCGAGAGCCGAGCCGATCGCTTCTCCCGGGCGCTCGTGGCGGCGTTGACAAACTCGATGCACGCGGCGATCGCGGTGTTGAAGGCGAGCCGGGTGATGTCCGCCTCAACCTTGGCGCCCAGCCGGTGCAGCAGCTTCTCCACCTCGGAATCGGCCGATTCGCCGAGCACAGCCTGGCCGGTTTCCTCATCGATGACGAGGCGCCACAGGCGGGCAAGGAAGCGGAAGAGCCCGGGGATATCGCGAGTGTTCCAGGGCTTGCTTGCTTCCAGCGGGCCCATGTACATCTCGTACAGCCGGAAGGTGTCGGCCCCGAACTCCGCGATGACGTCGTCGGGATTGACGACGTTCTTGTAGCGCTTGGACATCTTGGTCACGACAGGCGTGACCCGCTCGCCGCTGGGCACGTGCACGAACGCCCCATCGCCCGCCTCGCGCACCTCGTCGGTGGGCACGATCGCCTTGTCCGCCCGCTGATAGGCGTAACTGGTGATGAGCCCCTGGTGAAAGAGCGTGCGGAAGGGCTCGGGCGTGCTGACCTCGCCGAGGTCGAAGAGCACGTTCTGCCAGAAGCGGGCGTAGAGCAGGTGCCCGACGGCGTGCTCGCTGCCGCCGAGGTAGAGGTCGACGCCGGGAGAACCAGCCCGGCCGCCACCCATCCAGTACCCCTCCGCCTCGCGTGAGGCGAACCGGGCCCGGTTGCGCGCATCGCAGTACCGAAGGAAGTACCAGCTGCTGCCCGCCGAACCCGGCATCGTGTTGGTCTCGCGCACCACCGGGGCCTCCGGCGGAAGGGTCGTCACTCCCGCCTCGCCCGCGGTCAGGTGGGTCCATTCCGTCGCCTTGGCCAGGAGCGGCTGCGGCTCCTCGCTCTCCACCGGGGCGTAGTCCGCCAGTGCCGGAAGCGTGACCGGCAGCGACGCCTCGCCGACCGGGTGCGGGTGACCCTCGGCGTCGAACACGATCGGAAAGGGCTCGCCCCAGTAGCGCTGGCGGCTGAAGACCCAGTCGCGGAGCCGGAAGTTCACCCTGCGTCCGCCCCGCCCGGTGCGCTCCAGCCAGGCGATCACCTGCTCCTTCGCCTCGCGGGTGGGAAGGTCGTCGATCGAGAGTTCCGGCCCGGTTGAGTTGGCCGCGAAGCCCGCGCCCGCGTCGGCGCCGCGCTGGGGCCCCTCCGCGGCGAGGGCGGCCCGATCGAACCGGTCGCGCATCGCCGGGAAGGTGCTGAACCCGAGGGCCTCGATGGTGTCGAGCCAGGTGGACTGCACAACGCCCCGGCGCTCGCCGCTCTCACCGGCGCGCCCGGTCACGGGCTTGCCGACGTGGGTGTGGACGGCGGCGCCCGGCGTGCCCGTGCCGCGCCGAGTGCGGATGATCTCCATCGCTTCGCTGAACTGCACCGGGGGCACATCCTGGCTGCTCACCCAGCCGAGAAAGTCGGCGAGGATCGCGGCGAACTTCTCCGGGCGCTGCTCATCGGGCGTGGCGTGCTCGCCGAAGAACCGCATCGCGAGCGCCTGGCGCGAATAGACCACATCGCGGATCGGCAGGGAGAACTTCTCGGCGAACTCGAAGTCGCGCTCGTCGTGGGCCGGCACCGCCATGATCGCGCCGAAGCCGTAGCCCATGAGCACGTAATCCGCGGTCCAGATCGGGATGCGCTCGCCCGTGCCCGGGTTCCGCGCAAAGAGGCCCGTGAAACACCCCGTCTTCTCCCGGCTCTCCTGGCGTTCGACATCGGAGCGGTTGCGCGCCCACGCGGCGTACGCGCTCAGCGCTGCACGCACCCGAGGCTCGGCGCGGGCCACGGCGTCATCGATCAGCGGGTGCTCCGGGGCAACCACCATGTACGTCGCGCCGAAGAGGGTGTCCGGGCGGGTGGTGAAGACTCGGATGGATCGGGTACCCCCACACTCCGTGTGCGGCTTCTCACCCCTCCCCGCGCCCGTCCTCCCCAGCGGCAACTCCGCCGCGGGTGACCCCACGGTCTCGGCTCCCGCAGTTTCGCCAACCGCCTCGGCATGAACAAAGGTCGCGTCCCACGCTTCGGCGTGCTCCACGAGACCGGCTGCCTTCGGGTCGCACACTACATACTGCACGCACTCCGCGAACGACCCGCCATCGCGCAGGATGTGATCGAAAGCGTCCGCATCCCACGGTCGCCCGCTGTCCCCTCGAATTGCGTTGACCGCTGAGGCGGAAAGCTGCTTGACGCTCTCGACGAGCCGCGGCAGATCGACCCCGCTCTCCGGCCGCACAACCCAATGCACATGATCCGGCATGACACACGCCGCATACACCCGGCAGCGTGCGCCATCAATACGCAGCAGCGCATCCAGGACGACGGACCGCGCCTGTGCATCGAGCATCCGCCCGGACTGGCACCTCCACGTGACAATGTACGTTGCGCCTTCCAGCCGAAGATGCGGCAGGAACCGGCGGGATGCCACCAGGTCGCAAACGGGGCCGCTCGTCCCGGGCGGATACGGGTCTCGGGGCATGAATCCCAGCGGCTGCATCGCCGCCCCCGGATCGGCGGCGACCCTCGCGATGCGGCGCCGCATGGCCGGATCGGCGCACGCCGACTTCCCCACACCGGGCGGCGACGGGTCTGCGACTCCCCCCGCCCCGCGGATGGTGTTCGCCCCGCATTCCCCCACACGGAGTGTGGGGGTACCCAGCACCTCGAACTCGATCTCCGCGCCCTCGCTTCGCCCGATCCACTCCTCCTGCATGGTGCGGGTCGAGGCGGGCCAATCCAGCCCCTGCAACCCGTCGAGCAAGCGCTGGGAGTAGGCAGTGATGCGGAGCATCCACTGGCGCAGCGGCTTGCGCAGCACCGGGAACCCGCCGCGCTCGCTCTTGCCGTCGATGACTTCATCGTTCGCGAGCGCGGTGCCCAGTTTCGGGCACCAGTTCACCGTCTGCTCGCCCAGGTACGCCAGGCGCTTCCCGTCGAGCACGCGGCGCTGCTCATCGGGCGCCAGGTCGCGCCACGCGCGGATGCCCGGGGCGTCATGTGCCGCTCCCCCGGGCGTGCGGGGCGCCACGTCATCCGAGGGCGTCACGCCCAGTTCGCCGGACTCGAGGCGCGCCTTCAACTCGTCGATCGGGCGGGCCTGGTTCGCGCGCGGGTCGAACCACGACGAATACAGCCGGAGAAAGATCCACTGCGTCCAGGTGTAGTACTCCGGGTCGATGGTCCCGACCTCGCGCGACCAGTCGTAGCAGAACCCGAATCGCTTGAGTTGCCTGCGGAAGTTGTCAATCGCCTGCCGGGTCGTCACCGCCGGGTGCACCCCGGTCGCGATGGCGTACTGCTCGGCAGGCAGCCCGAAGGCGTCCCACCCCATCGGGTGCAGCACGTTGAACCCCTGCATCCGCTTGAGGCGGCAGACGATGTCCGTCGCCGTGTACCCCTCCGGGTGGCCCACGTGGAGCCCCGCCCCCGAGGGGTACGGGAACATGTCGAGGCAGTAGAACTTCGGCCTGGTCGCGTCGAATCCGGGTTCGCCCGGGTTGGGCTGGCGGAATGTCTCGCGACGCTCCCACTCCTCCTGCCAGCGCGTTTCGATCTCGCCCGCGAGGGCGGCGGTGTAGCGAAACCGGGGCGCGCGGTCGCCCCCCGCAGCGGGCGCGGACGATGGCTCAGGTGAAGGCGTCATGGTGATTCCAGTGCCACAGGGAACAGGTGCGAAACGCAAGGGTAGCCGAAGGCGGCAGAACCAAAAACAACCGGGGCCCCGCGCTGGCGAGGCCCCGGACCAATCCACAGTCGGGCACGCTCAGGCGGGCTCTAGGCAACTTCCGGCAAGTCGAAGCGTGCGGGTCATGGCTCATTATCCCCGCCCGGGCGGCCCCGGGCCACTGGCCCGTGTATCGGCCCTCAGCGCCGACGAGATCAGTCCTTCAGCCGCTCCAGCTCGCGTTCCACCAGTTCGACAAGGGGGCCGATGGTCTGCTCGGAGAAGTCGAAGCGGATGCCGCACGCTTCAAAGAGCTGGGGCAGCGGGCGCGCGTTCGCCAGCGTAAAGCCCTTCACGTAGGCGTCAACCGCGGCGCTCGGCCCATCCTTGAGTACCCGGGCCCACAATTGCAAGGCCCCCACCTGCGCGATGCCGTACTCGATGTAGTAGAACGGCACGGTGAAGAGATGGCTCTGACGCTGCCACCAGGCCTGGCGCATCCCCGGATCAATGCCGGACCAGTCCAGCCGGTAGCGTCCGCTGGAGCCGAACCGCGCATCGAGCTCGAGCCAGTGCGCATTGCGCAGCGCCCGGGTGTGCTTCGGGTTCGAGTACATCCAGTGCTGGAAGGCGTCGATGGTCGCGATCCACCCCAGCATGCCCACCGAGCCCTCCAACTGCTCGCGCTTCGCGCGGGCCCAGTCGCTTTCGCTCGGGTAGAACCCGCCCGGGCCGCCCCAGTGGGGCATGGTGAGCAGTTCCATCGACATGCTCGCGACCTCGGCGAACTCCATCGGGGGCGAGCGGTAATGCAGCAGGGGCTCGTCGACCGACAGCATTGAGTGAAAGGCGTGCCCGGCCTCGTGCACCATCGTCTCCACGTCCCGGTGCAGCCCCGCGGCGTTCATGAAGATGAACGGGCGGCGCGTGCGGTCGCGCATGTACTGGTACCCGCCCGGCGCCTTGCCGCGTCGGCTGTCGAGGTCCATCAGGGGCGTGCGGAACTCCCGCTCCGGGCCCGCGCCGGCACCCAGCCGGCGGAACATCTCCTCCAGCCGCGGATCAAGCCCTGCGAAGCACCGGGCGCTCTTCTCGTAGAGGTCGCGCCCGCCGTCGAAGGGCTTGAGGGCGGAGCGCCCCTTGGGGTCCACGCCCACATCCCACGGGCGCAGCGACGACAGGCCCATCGCCTTCTGGCGGCGTGCCTGCACCCGCTCGTTGAAGGGCCCGACGATCTTCTCACACGAGGCGTGGAACTGGAAGCAATCCTGCGGGCCGTAGTCAAACCGCAACTTGCTCTTGAACGTGTACCCGACGAAGTCCTTGAACCCAGCGTTGCGGGCCACGAGGTCGCGCCGCGACACCATGTCATCGAGAAGGCCATCCAGCGCTTCGCGCTCCTTGAGTCGCCGGGCGGCGACAGCCCGCCACGCCTCTTCCCGTTCCGCCCGGTCGGGAGACTCCTGGAACGCGCCCATCTCGGGGAGCGTGCGCTCCTTCCCCCTGAAGTTGACCATCATCGAGCCGGTGATCTGCCCGAACTTCTGGCCCAGTTTCGCCAGTTCGGTCTCGATGGGCACGTTCTCGTCACGGAAGATCTCGACCCCCGCGCGCGTATCGCGCAGCAGAACCTCGTACCTCCGGGCGTCGGGCTTGACCCGGGCCGCGATCTCCACCAGCCGCTTGTCCAGCCCGAAGGCCCGGGGCTTGAGGCGCGGCGGAATCTCCTCCACAAACTTCGCGTACGCCTGCTGCACGGCCTTGTCCTCGGTGTGGCAGGTCATCGCGATGTAGAGTTCGGCCTGGGCCTCGGCGCACGCGCCCTCAAGCTCGCTGCGGTCCACCAGCCAGCGTTCGAACTCGGCGGGCGTGTGCACCGCCCGTTGTTCGAGGTCGCGGACAAGCGGTTCGATGTTCTCCCACACCGCGGCATCAAAGTTTGCGGGCACGAAACGGGTATCGAGTGCGTGCATGAAGACCTCCCGAGTCCGGGATGGTACCCCCGGCCCGCGCCGAGGCTGCGGGCGCTCGCCCAACAAAAACGCCCCGGCGGGGCCGGGGCGATCAAGAGACTTGCTGCGGGAGACCGGGCGAGAACTCACCCGACGTCAACTTCCGATTACTTCATCAGGTCACGCAGAAGTTGACGCTGCTCCTCGACGAACGCGTTGAACTCGTCCATCGTCGCCATGTTGAAGACGAAGAGATGGAAGTTCGGGTTGTTCCGCACCATGCGGACGATCAGGTCAAGCGCCTCGCGGGCCTTGTTCACGAACTTGCCGCGCTCTTCGCGGGGCGTGCCCTGGGCCATCGCGATCGACTGCTGGTACCGGACAAAGTACTCGTTGGTGCGATCCTGGTCGCTCTTGGTCTGGTCGCGGAAGCGGCGCATCTCCTTCTCGGCCTTGCAGACCGGGTAGTCCACCCCGTCGATCCACTCGCCCACCCAGTTGATCTCGGGCACGCGCATGGCCTGGGCGAGCTCCTCGATGGTGTCGGCGGTGCCCTTGGAGAACTTGTACTTGGCCGCGGTCTCGGAGTTGAACGTAAGGATGCGGTTGGGCTCGTTGACGATGTAATCGCCGTCGAGGCTCTTGAACCACTTCACCTCGCCGTTCTCGTCGATCGAACAGCTCAGGGGCTCCATGATCTGCATCGCCCGCATGATGATCGGGTCGTGCTTGCCGCGGGCGGAAATCTTCTCCATCATGAACAGCACGTCTTCGAGGTCGCGCCCCGTCACCGCCTGCAGGGCGCCGAACCAGCCGGTGCAGGCGCCGTAGTTGCCGCGACGGGTGAAGTAGACTTCTTCGACCGCGTGGCTGGTCATGGCCGCGGCCGAGATCGCCCAGTCGATCCAGGCCACGACGCGGAACTTGGGCTTGAGTTCATACTCGATCACGTCGGAGAGCTTCTGGATTTCCAGGAGCGCCCCGCCGCCGGAGTTGACGCGGAGCACGAGGATCCCCGTGCCGTCGGTGCCCAGCTCCTCTTCGAGCAGCGGGATGCAGCGCCGGATGCTGTCGGCGGTGACGAAGATGCCCACCATGTCCTTGCCGCCCTGGCGCTCGCCCAGCGTCAGCACGGCGGCCTTGGTTCCGCCGGCGAAGCGCGGAGTACGCGCCGGCACGCCCGAGTCGCTGGCCATGATCGGCTGATCGCCCGACTGAGGCCCCTGCGGGTCGACCGGCGAGGGGGACCCGGCGTCGCGCTCGATCTTGCTGATCTGCTCGGGCTTGTAGAGCACCTCGGTCTCGACGCCGCCCACCTTGGTCACGAACCAGACGTAGCCATCCAATTCCTCCTTGACGGTGCCTTCGACGACGCGCCCGTCCTTGAGGTGGATCTTGTCAATCGCCCCGGCGGCGGGGGTCATGCACACGCCGGCGACGAGCACCGCGAGCGCGCTCATCCAGGCACGCATTCTCCGCATCAGTTTCATGTCCCACGGCTCCCTTGCGGGCCCGTCGCCCGCCCATGCACGCGAAACCCCGGGGTTCGCGACGCTACTTTGCCATATCCCGGATCCGCCGGGGCCCGCGGCCCCGGAATACTCACTTCTTGTCGGCCAGCTGCTGGAGCTTGATCTGCTCGATCATGATCGAGATCGAGTTGTAATCGGGGATGCCGAGGCGCTGAGGCACCAGGGCCTCCTCGTAGCGCCGCAGGATGCCCTGCATCTCCTCCAGCGTGCGGCGCTGCTGCCCGCGGGCCCGCGTGCGCTCGGAGTATTCGCCCTGCACCTGGATGCCCTGGAAGTCCTGCCAGAGCTTGCGCAGGCGGCGCTCGGCGTTGGTGACGCCGTCGGACCACTGCTGCATGATCTTGTCGGCGTTCTGGTCCACGCGCACGCCGGTGCGCGAGAGCCCGAGCGCATACAACAGTTCCTCCGTGGTGTTCACGGTGCCGTCGGAGATCTGAAGCTTCTGCGCCAGCGTGGCGTCAAGCGTCAGCACATCATTGCCCTGGCTGCGGGCCAGCTGCTCGATGGTGTCCTTGTTGGCGTCGAGCCCGTCGTCGGTGAGCAGGATCTCGCCGAGGCTGGGGTCGGGCAGGCGCTCTTCGATCACGGGCTTCCCGCCCTCGAGGCGGTATGAAAAAACCTTCTCGATCATCGTCATGGCTTCGATGACCTTGGTGTCGTAGCCGCCCTCGATCGCGGCGCCCTTCGCGGTCGCCAGGCGCAGCGAGATCTGCTTCTGGCGCACCACTTCGTCGCCTGTTGAACCGAACATCGTGGTCAGGTTGCCCACGCCGCCCATCTTGGCGTCCTGGTGGAAGTAAATGTTCGGAGAGACCAGGGGCAGGAAGCACGCCCCACCCATCGCCTTCTTCACCCAGAAGACCACCTTGGGATCCTCGTCGAACATGCGCGGGATCTCTTCGCGCAGGATCGGAAAGATCGTGTCGGCACGGAAGAGCTGGTCGAACTTCGCGACGTCGTCCGGGGCCTCTTCCGTCGGGTTGAGCTTCCACTCCGAATCGAGCACGAACACGATGACCTGCGCCCCGTTGCGGTAGGCATCCTCAACCGCGTTGCGGATCGGCGTCTCGGAGATATCGCGCCCGAACTGCCCGGAGAGGTTCGCGATGTACACCCGCGTGCCCCCCTCAACCGGGGCGGGAGCGTCCGCCGCGGGCTCCTTGGGCTGAGGCTCGGTCGGCTCGGCGGGGGCCGGGTCGGTCACCTCGCCGCGCCGGATCGCTAGGATGTCGCGCTTGTCGTAGGACATCTCGCTGACGATTCCGTACATCTCGACCTTCATGCGGACGCTGGTCGCGGTCTCTTCGAGGATCGTCCCCTCCACCTGCTTGCCGTCCTTGAAGACCAGCACGTCCTTGGCCATCGTCCAGGCGAACGAGGCCGACGCTGAAGGCGCCGCGCCGACCACGACTCCCAGCGCGATCCCCGCCGAGACCACCAGCCCGCGTGCGCTTCGCATCATCTTCATCCTTGTCCTGCCTGCGGCGTGGGCCGCGGTCAAAATTCCGACTCGTCGTCGAGCCTCTCAAGTCTACCGGCTTCTCACCCCGGCGCTGACACCCGATCACGGCTGTTCCCGGTCCGGCGTGCCTGCCTTCTCTACGTCTCAAGATGGGCCCCGGCCCACGAAACTTCCGAATCGTTGACCCCCTTCACATCCGCGCCGACCCGTCGCCGGTTCGACTCGCCGCGCGAACGCCTCGTCTGCCTTGTCACGCGATCCGACCCCCAGCAGCAGCACCCCGGGCGAACGCCGGGGTCAATCCTCGCGTGAGACGCCTCGATCCGCCGCGAGTTCCCGCGCCAGGGCTTCTGCCGAAGCCTTGTCCGGCACGCGGTCTTCAAGTTGAGCGTCGTAGAGGTCGTCCAGCAACCCTTTGAACGCGGGCCCCGGACGAAATCCCATGCCGACCAGGTCATCTCCGGTGATGTACGGGGTCGGATCAATGCCCGATGGGGTCCGGCGGAGTTCCTCGACGCGGTGGACAATGCGGACAAACTCCTCCGCTGACTGGGCCCCCAGGATTCGCAGCACGTCCGAGAACCCGCAGCGGGCGGCAAGACGCTTCTGCTTCGCAGGCCCCCACCACCAGAACTGGCGGATCACCGCAGAGAACCCCTCCAGCACGTCGCGCATCGTGTCGCGGTCCTCGTTGGAGAGGCAAAGGGCCCGGCGGTATCCGGTGCAGAGGGCCCCGATTTCCCCCCCGCCCGGCGGATCGACCGCCCGGTCGATCGCCCACGCGGCGAGCGCGACGCCGAAGGGCGCATCATCGCGGAGCCGGGCGAGGCGATGGGGCGCGCGGAGCGAAGGGGTTGTTTCGAGGACGGGTGCGTCGAGACCCAGGTACTGGAGCGTCCACGCCGCGACCGCCCGGGCCGGGTGCGCGAACATCCGCCGGAGTTCCTCGCCGATGCGCTCGCGGCTGACGCCCGCGAGGTCGCGGGCGTGCGCCCGGATCGCGTCAGAGGTCGATTCTTCTATGGTGAAGCCGAGGCGGGCGCTGAAGCGGACGGCCCGGAGCGCGCGCAGGTGGTCTTCGGCCAAACGGGCCTCCGGGTCGCCGACGGCGCGCACCACGCCCGCGCGAAGGTCAGTGAGGCCCCCGACGTGATCGACAATGCGGCGCGCCGGGTCGGGTTCAAGCGGGTCGAGGAAGAGCGCGTTGATGGTGAAGTCGCGGCGCGACGCATCGGCGCGGGAATCTGCGAACTGCACCTCGTCCGGGCGGCGCCGGTCCGAATACACGCCGTCGGCGCGAAAGGTCGCGACCTCGATGCTCACCGATTGGGCGCGGACGATCATGACGCCGAAGGCCGCCCCAACCTCCTGCACCCCCGGAAAAAGCGCGCGGACCCGGTCGGGCGTGGCGCTGGTCGCGACATCGAAATCCTTGGGGTGCAATCCGAGCAGTTCGTCGCGCACGCACCCCCCTGCAAAAAAAGCCTGGTGCCCGGCGGCGCGCAGCGCTCGCACCACCGATGTGGCGGCCTCCCGGGCCCTGGCTGGCGCATCTGCCCCGCTCATGCACGGAGGATAGCGGCAGTTATCTCGCGGCTGCCCGGAGACACCCATGTGCGGAGGGCCGAAGTCGCTGTCCGGAGCCGCCCGGAACCGAATCCGCCTTCCCCCCATCACGCATGGCCGGACGTCGGGGGCAGCAGGCCGTGTCGCTCATTCAGCGTTGCGCCGGGCGGGCAGAGCGGCTCGTGCTCGCCCTCGCGCCGGAGCACGTCCAGGGCGCCCCGGATGTCGCCGGGCAGCGGGGCCGCGAACGACAGCGCCTCGCCGGTGATCGGGTGCCGGAAAGCGAGCATGGCCGCGTGGAGCATGACGCGCGGAGCGCGTTCCTGCCCCTCGCGATCGCAGATGCCGCCTCCGCCGTACATCTCATCGCCCGCGATGGGCCAGAGCATGTGGGAGAGGTGGACGCGGATCTGGTGCGTCCGCCCGGTCTTGAGTTCCAGTTCGACCAGCGTGTGCCGCTCCGGCCTGTCGCGTGCCCCGCCCGGACGCGCCGGACGCGCGAACCGCTCGCGCACGCGGCAGATGGTCACGCTGGGCTTGCCGAGTTCGTCGTAGCGCACGACGTACTTCTCGCGGTACCCCTTCTCGCGCGACGGGTGCGGGCCCAGCGGCATGTCGAGCACCTGCACCTCGGGCTCCACGGCGCCGTGCACCAGCGCCAGGTAGCGCTTGTCCACCTCGCGCCGCTCAAACTGCGCCCCGAGCTTCCAGTGCGCCTCGTCGTCCTTGGCGAAGACGATGCAGCCGGTGGTGTTGCGGTCCAGCCGGTGAACCACGCCGGGCCGGGCCAAGTCTTCGCCCACGCGGCTGAGCGCGCCCTCCGACACCGAGGCGAAGTGCCAGGCCAGCGCGTTGATGAGCGTCCCCGACTGTTCACCCCGCGCCGGGTGCACGATGATGTCGCGCTGTTTGTTGAGCACCACCAGATGCCGATCCTCGTAGAGCACCTCAAGCGGGATCTGCTCCGCGCGGATCTCGCGCGACGGGGGGGCGGGCAGGTCCACCTCGATGACATCGCCCCGGCGCAGTTTGCTTGAAGCGCGGGCCTGGCGCCCGTTCACCCATGCCGCCCCGGTCTCGATGAGCCGTTGCAGGCGGGTGCGGCTGAGAAACGTGATGCGGCTGACGAGATACTTGTCGAGGCGCGTCTCGACGTCTTTGCGCAGTTCAAGGCGCACGCGCCCCGGGCGTTCGTCGTCGCTGGCTTCGTCCCAGGCACGCCGAAGGGCCTCGGGGTCGATCTTGCCCCCGGGCAAAAGGAGTTCGTCGTCGCGATCGTCAGGCACGGCTATCGCCCGGGAGGGGGCGAGGTCGGCGCGCCCGCAGGGGGCTCGCCTTGTCCCGTTGCAGGGGGCTCAGAGGGTGCCGGCTCTTTCGGGGAGGGCTCGGATGGCGCGGGCCCGGCAGGCGCGGGGTTGCTCGAGCCGGGCTCCCCGGCGCCGGGCGGGTTGGTACCGGGATCGCTTGGCGGAGTTTCCGCAGGGGGGGTGCCGTCGGCGCCGGGTGCATCTCCCGGAGCGGGAGCCGGGCCTTCGGGAACCGGAACGGGCTCGGGCGGCGCGGGCGGCTTGGGAAGTTCGCTCTGCGCGTACAGCCGGGGCGGGTTCTGGAGTTCCGGCAGGCGGGCGATGCGCCCCGCCGCGACGACCGCGAGCGCATCGAAGCGCGTCGCCTCGCACGCGGCCTTGGCTTCATTCAGGCGTGACTCGGCAGTCTTCCAGTCTGCGCGCGTCTCGGCGATGGCCGCCAGCCCGAAGAGAGCGTTGATCGCCTGGAGTTCCATGCCCGGCTTGCCGCTGGTCTGGCTCAGGGTCTGCTCAAAGGCCGCGGTCGCCTTCCCCAGCAGTTCATCGCGCCGCGCCGGCGTAAGCAGGTCTGTTTCAAGATACGAGCCGTCCGGCGTGGGTGAACTCCCGGGCTCAACCCCGGTGCGCACGGCGTTCATGAAGAGATCGGCGGCCATGAGACGCGCAGACGCGACCAGCCCCGGCGTGTTGGAATGCCCCTGGGCAAACTCGAGCAGCGCTTCCGGCGTCACCTGCGGGTCGGTGACGAGGGCTTCGTAATCCGCGAACGATTTATTGGTGTTGCCCTTGTGATACCTGTGGTACTGAATCCACCCCACATAGGCCACGAGCGCGATCAGGGCGATGGTCAGGAATCGCGGCCCCCAGGTACGCAGCCATTCGATGAACTCGACGTTGAGGCGCGACTCTTCAAGACCCGCGCCTTCCTTGATCTGACGTTGCCTGTCGTCCATGGGGACTCCGCTGCCGGGGAGGAAGTCTAGGAGACCCCGGAGAGGTCAGCGTCACCCCAGAACCGAACAGCCCAGCACGGGTCGAGCGCCCCGTCGGGCACCAGCCGGCGCCGGATCACCTCCGCCAACTGGGAGAGACCGACGCCCCGTGCGACCGACACGTCCGCCTCGGCGTTCCAACGCTCCGGTCCGAGGTCCGCGCGAAGGCAGACATCCAGCGCCGGCACGTCGGGGACCGCCGCGAGAGGCGGTTGAAGCGGATCACACACGCGGATCAAGAGATCGGCAGTTTGGGCGAGGGCGAGCGCCAGATTCTGGGCCTCCAGGTCCGGACCTCGTGCACCCGCACAAATCCCGGGCGCATCAACCCAGCGGACCACTACCCCATCGAGGTTGATGAGCACCCCGACCGGGTCGCGCGTGGTGCCGGGTTCATCGGCGACGATGGCGACTGACGCCCCGGCCAAGGCATTGCAGAGCGTGCTCTTGCCGATGTTCGGGGGCCCGAGGGCGACCACCAAAGGCGGGTCAATGAGGCGGCGCACGGCCCGGTTGACGTGACCCGGGGCTGGCGGCTTGCCGAGCATGTGCGCATCATGCTGAGGCAGAAGCACTTCAAGCGCGCGCGGGCTAAGCGCCCGGGTCAGCGCGTGGAGCGTGAGCGCCTCCACGCTGCTGCGCGCTTCGGGGTAGGCGCGAGCCGCCTCCGGCTCAGCGAACTCAGAGAATCCAAGGGTAAACAAGGCCGAGCGAATCTGTTCGACGATGGCCGGGCTCCCGTGCGGCATCACGGAAAGCCAGTATTCATTCCAAAGGACGACAATGCCGGTGTCCGTCCCGACCAGCCTGCGCAGCGCGACGCTGCCGACTTCAACCGGCGCCATGTTGAGGATGGAGAAGACAGAGGCGGCGTCTCCCCAGATGTCAAGCAACGAAATTGCGCCCGGCGACAGGAGCGACGTACGCACCAAGAACGAGCCGCAGGCGGACATGGGTGCTATTTCAGGGTCAGGCGGCGCTGCAAGTCCGCGCTCAGGCGGCGTGCGAACTCGGGGTCCTCGCGGACCGGTTCCAGATATGTGGGTTGCATCACACGCTCAACCAACGCGGGGTCGGTGAATGCGCGACTTCGACGGATCGACTCGGTTTCCAAGCGGAAGTCGGGCTTGTGGCGCGCGTAGAGGAATGCCTGCACCACCACTTTGAGGGGGCCGGGGTCGGCCCTCACGTCGGGGGCGGGCGTGAAACTTGTGCCGGGCGTGCCGATGGGAGGCTCCGAAGCACGTTCGACGGGGACAAAGGAGATTCGGACGGACCGGAAATGAGGTCTTGAGGCATCCTCGACTTCGTCGGCGAAGGATGAGGCGGTGCGGTCCCAGGGGGTGAAGAGACCGGCGCTCTGGGATGGAGCGCTTGTGACGACCCCTGCGGATGCGTCGATTCGCTCAAGCGCAAGCCCTTGGTCAAGAATGACTTGTCGTGCGGTTTCGAGAGCCGCCGGGTAACGGTCCGCGGTGACCTCGAAGGCCGCGCCCGTTCCGGCTGGGGCCGCGCACCCGAGGAACAGCGCGGACCCTGCAAGGGCCGAGGACGAGACAAGCCTGGTGAGGTGGCGGGTCATGCTCCGGAGGGTACCGCATCGGGGCGTCAGGGGCACGCCCGGGCGGGGGGTACAATCGTGCGGGGCGACCGGGCCGACCCGGCCCACCTGGGGATGAGCCCCGAAGGAGTCGATGATGGCGCTGAGTTCGAAGGCGGCGAAGTGGCTGGTCGCGGGTGGGCTGACGCTGGGGGTGGCTGGGGCGGCGGGGTGGGGCATGAGCCAGCGCCTCGCGACGCCCACCTCCGTGGCGCTCGTGGACATTGAACGGCTGTTTGGGTCTCTGGACGAGATGAAGGCGCGCCAGGGGAAGTTCCAGCAGCAGATCGACGCCTATCAGGCGGAGATCAACGGGCTGACGCAGGAGATCGACCGGCTGAAGGACGACGTGAAGACCGCGAACCTCTCAGAGAGCGAGAAGCGGGCCGTGCTGGTGGAGATTTATGAGAAGGAGGCGCTGCGCAAGGCCAAGGCCGAAACCCGCGAACGTCTGGCCGACCTGGAGCGCGGCGAGATCTTCCGCAATACCTACGAGCGGGCACTGGCGGCCATTGACACGATCGCGCAGCAGCAGGGGTATGACATCGTGATGCTGGACGACCGGAAACTGCCCGTGCCGGTGAACGCACCGAGCCGCGACATCGAGGGGGCGATCCTCAACAAGCGCATGCTCTTCGCCTCGGGGACGAACAGCGTGGACATCACGGCCCTGGTGCTGTCGAAGATGAACAACGACTTCGCAGCGGGGAACTGAACTGTGACCGAAACGCGGGGCGAGACATCGCCCGGGGGCCTGCGGGCCTCGACCGGCCAGTTGGCGGCGCTGCTCGACGCGGAGCTGATCGGCCCCGCGGACCTGACGGTCCACACATTCGAACCGATTGAACAGGCGACGGCGGGGGCGCTCACGTTCATCCGGTCGGCGATGTACGCCGCGGGCTGGGCGCGGAGCGGCGCATCGGCGGCGCTGGTGTCGCGCGGGATCGAGGTCCCGGGGCACGATGCGACGCGCCGGGCCCTGCTCGTGGTGCCCAACGCGGATGTCGCCGTTGCGCGCCTGCTGGAACGCATGGCCCCCGAACGAGAACACCCGCCCGTGGGGGTTCACCCGAGCGCGGCGGTGCACCCGAGCGCCCGGGTGTCGGCCCTGGCGTGCGTCGGGCCGGGGTGTGTCGTGGGCGCGGAGAGCGAGATCGCCGAGGGCGCCGTACTGGAGGCGGGGGCCTGCGTCGGCGCGCGCTGCGTGATCGGCGCGGGAACGCGGCTGGGCCCGCGCGTGACGGTGCTGGACCGCTGCGTCGTGGGCGCGCGCTGTGTGCTGGCGCCCGGAGTGGTGATCGGGGCGGACGGTTTCGGTTTTGTGCGCGGGCCGGCGGGGATCGTGAAGGTGCCGCAGGTCGGCGGGGTTCGCATCGGGGATGACGTGGAGATCGGGGCGAACTCGTGCGTGGACCGCGCAAAGACGGGCGAGACGACGATCGGCGACGGAACGAAGATCGACAACCTGGTGCAGATCGCGCACAACTGCCGCGTGGGCAAGCGGTGCATCATCTGCGGGCAATGCGGCCTCGCGGGGAGCGTGGTGCTCGAAGATGACGTGACACTCGGCGGGGGTGTACAGATCATGGACGGGGTACGGGTGGGCGCGGGGGCGAGCGTGGGGGCCCGGAGCGGGGTCCACCGCGACGTGCCCGCGGGCGCTTCGTACCTGGGCGCGCCGGCGGTGCCGGTGCGGGAGGCGGCGGCGCAAATGGCTGCGATCAAGCGCCTGCCCGACCTCATCAAGCGCCTTCGCGAGCGCGAACCATGATGCGCCGGGCGCGCCCGCGCGGACCGATCGCCGGACGGGGCGTGTCGCTGTTCGGCGGGCGCCCCACCAGCTTCGCGATTCGCCCGGCTGAGTTCGGCGCCGGGGTGCGGTTCCGGCGCGTGGACCTGGCGGGGCGGCCGGAGATTCCGGCGCACATCGCGGCGCTCTCGAACGCGCCGGTGCACCCCGTCTTCACGCATGCGCCGGCCCGCTGCACGACGCTGGAAGCGGGCGACGCGCGGGTGAGCGTCACCGAGCATGTGCTTGCGGCGCTCGCGGGCATGGGCATCACCGATGCGGAGATCGAGGTGGACGGGCCGGAGATGCCCATCTTCGATGGGTCCGCGGGCATCTTCGCGGCGCAGCTTCGCGCAATGGGGCGCGAGGAGGGGGCCGACCTGACGCCCGTCACGCTGCGGAACGAAGTGCGGGTTCGCGACGGCGAGGCGGAGATCATGGCGACCCCGCGCAGCACCCCCGGCTGCTCGTACAGGTATGAACTGGACTACGGCGCACACCCGGCGATCCCGGCGCAGAGCGCGGCGTGGACCGGCCCGGGGCCGGACACGTTCGCCCGCGAGGTGGCCCCCGCGCGGACGTTCTGCCTGGAGGAGGATGCACGCCAGATGCTCGGCGCCGGGCTCTTCGGGCACCTCGAACCCGGAGACATGCTCGTGCTGGGGCGGTTTGGCCCCATCGACAACGAACTTCGGTATGACGATGAGCCGGCGCGGCACAAACTGCTCGACCTGGTCGGCGACCTCGCCCTCGCGGGGCCGATCCAGTGCGACATCGTGGCGCGCCGGAGCGGACACGCACTGAACCATCGGATGGCGCGGGCGCTCGCGGGGGCGGGGTGATGAGGGACGGGGTTGCGAGATCGTGAGATCGTGAGATCGTGAAGTCGTGAGGGTGTGAGGTCGTGAAGGTTTGAGGTGATGGGCCGTATGCGGATCGGAAGCACCGAGATCACCCGTTTCTCACCCCCCTACGTCATCGCCGAACTGGGCGTGAACCACGACGGATCGGCAGCGCGCGCCCTGGAGATGACCCATGCGGCGGCCCGGGCCGGGGCGAGCGCGGTAAAGCTCCAGTGCTTTGAGACGGACCGGCTGATGAGCCGCGACAGCGAACTCGCGCCCTACCAGGCCAGGGCGGGCGAAACCGACCCCCGCGCGATGCTGCGCCGGCTCGAACTGTCCATGAGCGACATGGAGCGCGTGGTGTCGCTGGCGCACGAACTGGGCCTGCACGCCATCGTGACCGTGTTCTCGGCCGAACTGGTCCCTGCCGCGGCGCGGCTTGCGTGGGATGCCTTCAAGACCGCCTCGCCGGACCTCATCAACCTGCCCCTGCTCGGCGCCCTCGCGGGCACGGGCAGACCCCTGATCGTGAGCACGGGCGCAGCGCGCATGGAGGAAGTGGCGCGGGCCCTGGCGTGGCTCGGCGCCTGCCGTGGAAGGCTGGCGCTGCTGCAATGCGTGAGCGACTACCCGGCGCGCGAGGAGGAGGCATCGCTCGGGGGGATCGCGGCCCTCGCGGCCATGACCGATGCGCCGGTGGGCTACAGCGACCACACCGAAGCCCCGGACACGGGCGCGCTGGCCGTGGCGGCCGGGGCGACGATCTTGGAGAAGCATCTGACCCACAATCGGCGGGCGCGCGGGCCGGACCACGCGGCGAGCGTCGATGAGGCCGGCCTGGCGGAGTACGTGCGCCTGGCCCGGCGGGCGCACGCCATGCTCGGCGCGCGCACAAAGGTCGTGCTCGAACGCGAAGAGGCCGTGCGCCGGGTCTCGCGGCAGTCGCTCGCGACCGGGCGCGATGTCCGCGCGGGCGAGGCGGTTCAGGCGGGCGATCTCACGTGCATGAGGCCGGGCACCGGCCTGGCCCCGGAGCGCCTCGCATCGCTCCTCAGCGGGCGCTGGGCGCGCGATGTGGCGCGGGGCACGCTGATCCGAGAGGGAGATGTCACCTCGGGCAGCGCGCCGCAGGTCGGGCACGAGGGAGATGACGCATGATCGGCGACGGCTGGGATGGCGAGCCTTCGGTGCGCCCGGGCGCCGAGCGCGAGGAGCCGAGGGCGCGCCGGGTGGCCGTCGTCACGGGGTCGCGCGCGGACTACGGCCTGCTTCGCCCGATGATGCGGGCGGTACAGGCGCAGGCGGACCTGCGCCTGCTCGTGATCGCGGCGGGCTCGCACCTGGTGCAGCCGGCGCTGACGTTTCGAGATGTGAAGAAGGACTTCGAGATCGCGGACTCCGTGCCCATGCAGGTCGCGGGCCGGACGGGCCGGGCCGCGGATGTGCAGGCGATCGGGACGGGCATCGCGCGGTTCGGTCGGTCGTTCGAGGCCCATGATCCCGACTGGGTCGTGGTGCTGGGGGATCGGATCGAGGCGCTGGCCGCGGCGTGCGCGGCGAGCATCGGGGGCCGCGCGGTTGCGCACGTTCACGGCGGCGATCGGGCGGAAGGCGTGAGCGACGATGCGATCAGGCACGCGGTGAGCAAACTGGCGCACCTTCACCTGGCGGCGACGGAGTCGTCGGGCGAGCGCCTGCGCCGCATGGGCGAACCCGGAGCGCGGGTCCGGGTGACGGGCTCGCCCGCGATTGATGAGCTGGAGGGATTCGGCGCGCTGGAAGAAGGGGCTTACCGGGAGCTGGGCGCGCCCGAGGCCGTGTTCCTGATGCACCCGGTAGGACGCCATGCGGAGGAGGAGGAAGCGGGCGCGGCGGCGGTGCTCGCCGGGCTGCGCGGCATCCGGGTGCTGGCGCTCGCGCCGAACTTCGATCCGGGGCGGCCCGGCATCGTGCGCGCGATCGAGAGCGCGGGAGTGCGGCACCTGGAGCACCTGCCCCGGGCGCGGTTCGTCGGCCTGCTGAAGCGGCTCGCGGGCGCCGGGGGGGTGCTGGTGGGCAACTCGTCGGCGGGGCTCATCGAGGCCGCGGCCCTCGGCCTCGGAGTCGTCAACGTGGGCGACCGGCAGGCCGGGCGCGAGCGGGGTGACAACGTGGCGGATGTGCCCCAGCCCTCGCCCGAAGCCGTCGCGCGCGGCGTTGACGAGGCTCGCACGCGGGGCGGGCGAGGCACGGCGCACCCGTACGGAGACGGCCGGGCGGGGGCGCGGATCGCACGGGCCCTGGCCGATGTGGACCCGCGTGCGCCGGGGTTTGTGCGCAAACTGAACGCGTACTGAGCGGTGGGATTCGCGGGATGCGCCGGGTTGCCGTATGCTGGCCGGGCCTGTGGGGCATGGAGAGTCAGAAGCGCATGGAAGAGCCTGTCAAGCGGCCCGTCGCCCCCGAAGAGGTGCGTCACTTCGTGCTCGACACGAACGTGCTCCTGCACAACCCCGATGCGCTGTTCGTGTTCAAGGAACACTGGGTCATCGTGCCCTTCCCGGTGATCGAGGAGCTTGACAAGCTCAAGCGCCGTGAGGATGACATCGGGCGCAACGCGCGGGCGGCAATCCGGCACCTGGACAAACTTCGCACGGTGGGGAGCCTGGTGCAGGGTGTGCCGTGGGCGGAGGCGGGCTTCAAGTTCGCCGCGGGGCCGGAGGGCCGGACCGGCACGGTGCGGATCGACATCTCGGAGTATGACCGGCCGAGCGCGATCGAAGAGGCGAGCAACGACAACAAGATCATCGCGGTCGCGTATGACCTGCACCGGCAGGGGCTGCCGGCGGTGTTCGTGTCAAAGGACCTCTCGGCGCGGATCAAGAGCGACTCGCTGGGAATCACGACCGAGGACTTCGAGAATCAGAAAGTTGATGCCGACCGCCTGCACGTGGGGTACGAGACGGTCGAGGTGTCCGGCGACCTGATCGACGAGCTCTACGCCGAGAAGATGCTGGCCCTCGATCGCATCGAGGAGGCGCTGGTGGTGCGCCACGAGGACGGGTCAAGCTACACCCGCGACGTGGTGCCCAACGAGTTCGTGATGCTGCGCGATGCGCAGGACGAAGCCCACAGCGGGCTCGGGCGCCGGCTCGCCGACACCAGCCACCTCATCCCGGTTCACCCGCAGCGGAAGCCGGTGTTCGGCCTGCTTGCGCGCAACGTGCAGCAGACCATGGCCCTGGACCTGCTGCTCGACGATTCGATCCAGCTCGTCACGCTCCTGGGCAGCGCGGGCACCGGCAAGACCCTGCTTGCGATCGCGGCGGGCATGACCAAGGTCTTCAACGAGGAACGCTACGACAAGCTCCTCGTCGCCCGCCCCATCATGCCCCTGGGGCGCGACATCGGGTACCTGCCCGGAGACAAGGACGAGAAACTCACCGCGTGGATGCAGCCGATCTTCGACAACCTGGGGTACCTGCTCTCGACGCGGGCCGGGCCGCAGCAGGGCGCCGAAGGGCACACCGCGGAGCAGCGCATCGACAAGCTGATGGCCGACGGACGGCTCGTGCTCGAGCCGCTGACGTACATCCGGGGCCGGAGCATCCCGCACCAGTTCATGGTGGTGGACGAAGCCCAGAACCTGACGCCCCACGAGGTGAAGACGATCGTCAGCCGGGTGGGAGAGGGCACGAAACTCGTGCTCACCGGGGACATCGGCCAGATCGACAACCCCTACCTCGATTCAAGTTCCAACGGGCTCTCCTACACCGTGGAACGCCTCAAGGGGCTCAACATCGTGGGGCATGTCACGCTCGCCAAGAGCGAACGCAGCACGCTGGCGAGCGTGGCGGCATCGCGCCTGTGAGCCGGGCGGAGCGATCTCGTGGGCCGGCGGGCGTGCGCGCCTGCTTCTCAGTCGGAGACCGACGATCCCGGGCGGTCGCGGTAATACTCCCGTGACATGCGCAGTACGTCACGGATTGAAAGCGGGGCAACGCCCTGGTCGCGCCGGGCTGCGCCGACGCGGTAGAGGTGCCCCCACTGCCGGAAGAGGATGGAGTAAGCCCAGAGAAGAGAGCGGCTGGGGTCGTAGAGGTTGGTCGCCTCGCTGAGCGTGCCGTTGAGCTCGACGATGCCGAGGCCTTCGCCGGCGCGGAGGGCGGTTTCGTTCTCGTATCGCACGTCAAAGCGACCGAAGTCAAACCCAGCTCCTCCGCGGCCCCGGAAGCCGCTCGCGATGGCGTCGATGCGGGCCTCGAAGGCCGGTGAGACCAGGTCGGCCCCGTCGCGGAAGAGTGTGCCCTGGGCGTGATTGCCGGCCTCCGCAAGGCGGATGCGCTCTCCCGCACCCGGCACCGAGCGCAGGCGATCGCGGAATCGCGTGAAGAAGACATCCGCCTGGCAGCGGTAGCGCGGATGGGCGAGAATGAGGCGGCGCAACGTGCGCCGGCCGTCCCCCTCGATGAAACTGAACTCCTTCCGCGTCACCGCGAAGATGAAGCCCTCGCGCCCGGCCTCGGGCTGCCGCCGGCGCACCCAGAGCACCCCGATCTCGTGCGGGCCGGGGTGGTACTTCTGCACGACGACGTCGCGCTGGTACCCCTCGAAATACCGCTCGAAGTCGTCGCGAGATCGCGCGAGCCGCACGTTGAACCCGCGCTGGGCATTGTCGGGCTTCAGGATGACCGGCAGCCCGCCGAGGCGCGGGTCAGAACAGGCGGCCTCCCAGGCGGCGTCGGCGCGGGCGCGCGGGCTCGGTGACCCGGGCACGAGCAGGGTGGGGAGCAGAGCCGGGTCAGCGCCAAGCCCCTGCATGATCGCGTGCTTGCTCTCGCCCACCATGCCCCCCCCGGCCTCGATGCCCGGGTTGGCGCACGTGAAGACCATCGCCCCGCGATGGCGGACGGCGAGAACCCCGAGCCAGGGCACGAGCGGGGCGTAGAAGACCTTGGCCGGCCAGAACTCATGGTGCCGGACCCGCGCGACCGCGGCCTTGAGTCTCTGGCGCGACTCCCAGGTCCACACGCGCGGCATCACGTATCCGACAAGCAGCAGAACCGCGAGCCCCGCCGCCAGCCCTGGTGCTCCAAACCGCTCGAACCAGGGCCAGGCGGTGAGCCCCGCGAGAATGCGCAGGAGAACGAATCCGATGGCGAGCCCCGCGGGCCTCACCAGCCGCCGACGCAAGCCCGCCCCGTCCGCGTGGCGCTGCGTCCATGCGCCCGCTGCGACCACGCCCAGGCACGCGACTGCGATGTCAATCGACCCGGATGCGACGGCGCAGGCCGCGATGGCTCGCCCGCCCGCGCGCAAGGCGAGGCATGCGCCGGCGACCATCGCGAGCAGAAGGGGCCACTGGCGCCACCCGAGCCAGGCGAGGCCCCGGTCGATCGCCCCGGCGAGACCCGTGCGAGGCTCGCGCGGCGCGAGGTCAAACGACCCGGCGATGGGCAGGTCACGCTCCACGAGACCGAAGAACGTCCCGAGTTCGTCCGCCGCGAGGCGCTCGTGGAGGAAGGGGAAGAAGTGATCGGCGTCGGTCATGACCAGGCGCGAGCCGGGGATGAGCCTGTGGTGAAGTTCCGCGGCCCGGGGCGCGACGAGAAAGTCATTGCGTCCATGCAGAATCATCGTCGGCACGCGCAAGCCCAGCATGATGCCGCGGAGGGGACGCTGGTCGGTGTCCCAGAAGTTGCGGATGAACGCGCGGGCGCTGCCCGAAGGGTAGAGGCCGAAGTGCGGCACAAGCCGGGGTGCGATGACGAGCGCCCCGTAGCCGAAGGCGTACTTCCCATGCTCGAAGGCGTAGCTCCCCGAGCCCTCCACGCTCTGGTCGCCGATCGCGGCCATGAGCGTGATCGACTCGACGCGCGCGGGGGCGAGATCGGCGAGGTGCAGAGCGACGCCCCCCCCGTTCGACCACCCGACAACGTGGACACGGTCAAGCCCGAGGCCGTCCATCAGGGCCAGGGCGGCACGCGCGTGCGCGAGGATCGAGTAGTCGGGCACGTCGCGATCGCTGCGGCCGAATCCGGGCAGGTCAAGGGCCACGATGTCCCGCCCGGCGGCCTGGAGCAGGGGCGCGAGCTTCTCAAAGTTCCCGGCATCCCCCGGTGAGCCGTGAATGAGCAGGACCGGCCATTCCGCCGGGGCGCTCGCGCCTGGACCAAGGCCGGCCCCGCGCTGCCGCGCGCGCCACACCCGGTATGCCACGCGCATGCTCCGCCCGGCGACCGGGCCGGCGCTGGTCATGAGGGGCATGTCGATGAACTTCACGGAAGGGTCGTCGGCGCGGGCGCGCGGCGCCCCGTCGCGCCTGACCCACTGCACCAGCGTTGAGGCGAGTACGAGCGCGAGGTAGAGCGCCCAGCCGCGCCGGCGCAGCCAGGATGTGATTGCGCGACGGCGCATGGCTGCGATGGTAGCGGAGGGCTCGATAGGAACCGGGGCGGGCCCGCCGGGCGCGCGTGCCGCTATCTCCCGAGCACGCGGACCACCAGCGAAAGCACGTCGGATGCTTCACGCCGGGCGGGCGCGGACCCGGCCGGAGCGGGCGCCACGCTCAGGGGTGCGCGGGGCATGCGCGCCCCCGCGGCCTCGAGGCTGGAGCGGGCCACCGCGGCGCGCGGGAGGCGCACGAGGGTCAGCGATGCGGCGCCGTGCGTCACACGCACTTCGTCGCGGGGGGTGGCCTCGCGGATCGCGGCGAGGGATGCTTCAAAGTCCCGGGCGTAGGAGCCCGCCGCGTCGGCCAGGGCGCCGCCGCCCTCCAGCATCGCCCCCCGCAAGGCGCACAGGCGGGGGCCGAGCAGGGCGCGCGCCGCAAGGATGGCCTCGGCAGAGGCCTGGGTCAGGATCGGAACGACCACCCGCGTGAGAGGCTCCATGAGGCGTTCCTCGGCCCGCTGAGCGAGCGACGAGGCCGAGGCCCGCGCGACCACGAGGCCGTGGTCCGCCCCGAACGTGTCCAGGCCCGCGTGCACGGGGATCGTGAGACCGGGATCGGGGCCGCCCTTGAGGATGTCGCGGGCGATGCGTTCGAGAAGCTCGCCGGGGCGATCGAAGAGGTCCGTGTGCATGAACTCCCGGAGCGGGGCGAGGTCATCGTCCGCCTCGATCTCGGCGGCGGCCCGCGCCACAGAGTCCGCCGGGTCTGCCCCGGCCCACTGCGGCGCGATGAGACCTTGGGTCCAGAGGGGCATGGACCAGCGCCACGACTCCATGAGGCCGAGGTAGGAGGGGCTGATCCGGGCGGCGTGGCGGAGATCTCCCGCGTCGGCGTGGCGCTGCGGCGCCGGGCGGAGCGTGACGATGCGCTCGCCGAGCAGGAGGGCCGCCATCGCAGGGGCCTCGCGCGTGGTGAGGAGATAGGGGCTCAGCAGGAAGTTCACGCGCCCCCCGCCCCATCGTCGTACCCGCGCGGGTGCGCGAGCATCCAGCGCCAGGCACTCGCGGCCATGTCCTCAATGCTCGTGACCCTCGCCTTCCATCCGAGGTCGCGCGCGATCGCGCCGGGGTCCGCCGTGAGTTCCGGCGGGTCGCCGGGTCTGCGCGCCCCCGCCCGTTCGGTGATCTCCCGCCCGGTCGCCCGACGGCAGGCGTCGATCACCTCGCGGACGCTTGCCCCGCGCCCGGTGCCGAGGTTGTACGCCCGCCACTCCCCCGGACGGAGCGCCCCGAGCACGCGGATGTGGGCCTCCACGAGATCCTCGACATGGATGTAGTCGCGCACGCACGTGCCGTCGGGGGTGGGGTAGTCCGCGCCGAAGATCGTGATCGCCTCGCGCACGCCCACGGCGGCCTGCAGCACGAGGGGGACCAGGTGCGTCTCCGGGTGGTGGTCCTCGCCCAGCAGGCCCGAGGCATCGCTCCCGGCGACGTTGAAGTACCGGAGGCACGCGACCGCGACCGGGCGGCCGGCGCGGGCCCGGGAGGCGCACCAGTCGGCGAGCATGCGCTCGACGGCGAGCTTGCTGGCGCCGTACGGGTTGATCGGGTGCTGCGGGCAGTCTTCGCGGATGGGGATGCGCGAGGCGTCGGGCTCGCCGTAGGTCGCGGCCGTGGAGGAGAACACCAGGCGCTCTACTTGGGCGCGGTCGCAGGCTTCGATGAGGGCGAGGCTCGCGAGGGTGTTGTTCCGGTAGTAGCGCAGGGGCTCCTCCACGCTCTCGCCCACGTAGGCCATCGCCGCGAAGTGAAGCACATCGCGGATGCCTCGCGCCCGCAGGATGCCTTCGACGAGTGCGCGGTCGGCCACGTCGGCGTGGATGAAGGTGAGCCGCCCGGGGAAGGCCCGGGCCAGCAGGTGCATCGCGCGGGCGTGCCCGCGAAAGAGCGTGTCGATGGCGACCACGTCATGCCCGTCGCGCAGCAGGCGCTGCACCGCGTGCGAACCGATGTACCCGGCGCCGCCGGTGACGAGGATCGTCATGGTTCATGGTATGGGCGGGGTCAGCGGGCGGCGCGCCCCCAGCCCGCGAAGACGGGCGTCGCGCGGCGCGCCAGCAGCACGAGCATGGCCACGCCTGCAAGCACCATGAGGGCGCTCAGCCATTGCCCGCGGGAGAGCCCGAGCACCCGCTGGACGGCAAGGTGAGCATCGGGGAGCCGCCAGAACTCGGTGGTGATGCGCCCCGCGCCGTAGACGATAAGGAACCACGCGGAGACCACCCCTGCGCGCCGCGGGCGCCGGGCGATGATCCAGAGGACGAGGCCGAGCACCACCCCCTCGGCAAGGGCCTGGTAGAGCTGGCTGGGGTGGCGCGCGTTGATCATGTTCGCGAAGGCGTCGTGCCCCACGGTGCCCTCGCGGAGCCCCTGGAGGAGCGACCCGTAGGATCGTTCAAAGGCTTCCGTGAGTCGCCCCGAGGCATCGCGGGCAGTCTCACCCGTGAGGTGCTCCAGGCGCACCCACTGCGCCGGCGAGATCTGGTCAGGATGTTCGAGGACTTCGGTCGGGAATCGCACACTCCACGCGGGGGCCGGGTCGCCCGCGCGGGCGGCGATCTTGCCCAGCAGTTCGCCGTTGACGAAGTTGGCGAGGCGCCCCAGGAACAGGCCCGGGGGCGCGACCATCGCGAGCCGGTCGAGGAGATGGAGCGGATGGCTCGCCCCTTCGCGCCCGCCGCCGGGAGCCCTGAAGCCGCGCGACATCACGATGGCGGCGACGATGACGCCCGCCATGCCGCCGTGGCTCGCCATGCCGCCCTTGTGGATCGCCAGGGCGCCCCAGAACGGGAATGAGCCGCTGAACTCGACGAGAAGCGATGGCTGGTACAGCAGGATGTAGCCGAGGCGTCCGCCGATGACCGCGCCAAGCGCCGCGGTGATGATGACATCCGCGGCCCGGGAGGCGGGGATGGGCGTGGCGCCGCGCCGCGCGAGGAATCGCAGCAGAAGGTACGCGCTGAAAAACCCGAGGATGTACGCCAGCCCGTACCAGCGGATCGCCAACTGGCCGCTGATCCGCACGATCACCGGGTCGAGGTCGTTGAGCCAGGACGCGAGCAGCATGAAAGGACCCTCGGACGTGCCTCAGGAGAACATGCGCAACTGCGCTTCGGAGATGACGCCCTCGGCGGTCGGGTGCTGCGGGTCAAGGCGATAGTCGCCCGTGTAGCAGGCGGTGCAGTAGTCCGAGGCGGCCCGCTGCATGCACGACAACAGCCCTTCGAGCGAGAGATAGTGCAGCGAATCGACATCCAGGTAGGCACGCACCTCGTCCACGCTCCGCCCGTGGGCGATGAGCTGCTCGCGGCTGGCGAAATCGACGCCGAAATAGCACGGGTGCCGGATGGGCGGACAGGAAATGCGCAGGTGAATCTCCTTGGCCCCGGCGGCCCGGAGCTGGTGCATCTTCTCGCGCGTGGTGGTGCCGCGCACGATGGAATCGTCCACCACCACCAGCCGCTTGCCCCGCACCATCTCAGAGATGACATTGAGCTTGAGGCGCACGGCGTTGCGCCGGGCCTCTGGCGTGGGCTTGATGAACGTCCGGCCCACGTAGCGGTTGGGCACGATGCCCTCGCGGTACACGATGCCGCTGGCTCGGGCGTACCCGTTGGCCGCGGATCGCCCCGAGTCGGGCATGGGCGTGACGAAGTCGGCCGCAACGGGGGCCTCCCGGGCGAGACACTCTCCCATCGCCTCGCGCGCGATCTGCACGTTCTGCCCGAAGACCACGCTGGCCGGATTGGCGAAATACACGTGCTCGAAGACGCAGTGTGCCGGGCGCGAAGCGGGCTCGGCGAAACGGCGCGAACGGACGCCCGCGTCGTCGATGGTGACGATCTCGCCGGGCTCGATCTCGCGCACGAATGTCGCGTCAAGCACATCGAGGGCGACGGTCTCGCTCGCCACGCACCAGCCCCCGGCGGGCAGCCTGCCCAGCACAAGGGGCCGCCAGCCCCAGGGGTCACGCGCGGCCTCAATGCGGTCGTGAAACAGGAAGACCAGGCTGAAGGCGCCTTCGAGCCGGCGAAGCGTCGCCCCCAGCGGGTCGGCGCTCTCCTGCTGCGCGGGCGAGGCGAGCAGGTGGATGATGACCTCGGTGTCGCTGGTGGTGTGAAACAGGTGCCCGGCGCGGCTGAACTTCTCCCGCAGCGCATCGCCGTTGATCAGGTTGCCGTTGTGCGCCACCGCCACCTGTCCGCCGATGTAACGCTCCACGAGCGGCTGCGCGTTGCACGCGAGGCTGCCCCCCGCGGTCGAGTAGCGGCAGTGCCCCACTGCGCCGCGCCCCCGCGCTTCGCGCAGGGCCCGCAGTTCGGCCTCGCCGAACACCTCGACCACCAGCCCCATGCCGACCACCGACGCGATGCCCCCCGGGGTCGCCACGGCGATGCCCGCCGACTCCTGCCCCCGGTGCTGCTGGGCGTAGAGCCCGAAGTAGGTCTTGGTCGCGGGGTCGTGGTCGCCCCACACCGCGAAGACGGCGCACTTCTCCTTCTTGGACGCTTCCTCAGACCGCGCGCACCCGGGGTTCGCGTGCAGCACCGGCAGCGACAGCGATTGGAGGTCGTCAGGCACGCGGGCGTCTCCGTGGGCGCGGCAGTGTAGGGTTTCTCCCCCGCGGCGCGAGTACCATGCCCCCCACGCCCCGCAGATCGCGGCAACGCCTTTTCGGAGTGCATCATGAACGTGCTGATCGCGGACAAGTTCGAGACATTCGGGATCGAGGGCCTCAAGGCCCTGGGCTGCACCGTGCACAACGAGCCCGGCATCGGCACCGAGAAGCTGGCCGAGGCCCTGGCCCGTACCAACGCCCAGGTGCTCATCGTGCGTTCGACGAAGGTCCCCGGCCCGGTGCTCCAGGGCGCGCCCGCGCTCAGGCTCGTGGTGAGGGCGGGCGCGGGGTACGACACCATCGATGTGCAGGCCGCCGCCGCCAAGGGCATCGGCGTCTGCAACTGCCCGGGCACGAACTCGGTCGCGGTCGCGGAACTCGCCATGGCCCTGCTCATGGAGTGCGACCGGCGCGTCGCCGACCAGGCGGCCCAGTTCCGCGCGGGGCAGTGGAGCAAGAAGGAGTTCTCCAAGGCCAAGGGGCTCAAGGGCCTGACGCTCGGCGTCGTGGGCCTCGGCGCAATCGGGCGGGCGCTCATCCAGCGCGCCAAGGCGTTCGAGATGAACATTCTCGCCTGGAGCGCCAACATGACCGACGCCCGGGCCCGCGAACTGGGGGTCAAGAACGCCGGCAACTCACGGGCCGACCTGCTCGCCCTCGCCCGCACCGCCGATGCGATCACGCTGCACGTCGCCGCCAACGACCAGACCAAGCGCATGTGCAACGCCGAGTTCTTCGGCGCGATGAAGCCCGGCGCCTACTTCATCAACACCACGCGAGGCAGCGTGGTGGACGAGGCCGCGCTGCGCGAGGCCGTGTCGTCCAAGGGCATCCGCTGCGGGCTGGATGTCTATGACAATGAACCCGCCGCGGACGGGGCGTGGTCCACCCCCACCGCCGCTCTGCCCGGCGTCTACGGCACGCACCACGTCGGGGCCTCGACCGACCAGGCGCAGAACGCCGTGGCGGAGGTCGCCGTCGAGGTCGTCAAGGCCTTCAAGAACACGGGCAGGTTCGTGCACTGCGTAAACGGCCTGTAGCCGGCCCGGCGTCGGGAGCCTCGCCGCGTACAACAACAAAGGGGCAGGCACGGCGCCTGCCCCTCCTGCGTGTCCAGAGCCATCGTCGGCCTTCAATACGCCGCCGAACCCAGCACCACGATTTCGACGCGCCGGCTGTCCTTCTTGCTCCCGCGTGGGTTCGAAGGGCCGAACGCCGCCGAATACACCTGCTCGCCCGTGAGCCCGCGCTGCACCAGGTACTGCTCCACGGTGATCGCTCGCTCCGCGGACAGGTGCTCGTTGCTCTTCCATCCGCTCTTGCGGATCGGGTCTGAATCGGTGTAGCCCTCGACCCGGATGACGTTCGAGCCGTACCGCGAACGGATCGCGCCTGCGATCGTGTCGAGCGTGCGCTTGGCCGAGCTCTTGAGCGTCGCCTGGCCCGAGTCGAACAGCACATCACCCGCGACCTCGATCACCAGGTCGCCATCGCGCGAGCCGACGCTGACGCCGTCGGGCATCGAGCCGCCCAGGATGTCGCCACCGCTGGGCTCGCTTCCCCCGCCGCCGCCCGTGGAGAGCGCGCCGCGCATTTCCTCCATCGCCGCGACAAGTTCGGCGTTCTGCGCATCGGTCGCATCCTTGGCCGATTGCAGCGCCGCCACGCGCCGCCTGAGTTCCTTGTTCTCTTCCAGGGCGAGGTTGTACTTGCTCTTGGTGCCCTGCGAACACCCGCCCAGCAGCGCGCCCGAGAGCACGATCGCGCTCCCCGCCGCCAGACGCCAACCCTGCCGCCGTCCCTGACCGGTTCCACCGCACATGTGCGCCTCCGTTCGTCCTGCGCGGGGTCCGTTCCCGCGCGCCGCGTCTCCCGCGGCGGCCCACTATACCGCGCTTGTTCACGCGGGCAAGCAACCCCACAGACCCCGCAAACCAGCCCATCCCGGGCCGTTCGCGCCCGCGTCCGGGGGCGCCCGTCTCATAATCGGGCGCACAGGCGCCACCGCCCTCCCAGGCGTACTTCATTTCCTTCCTTCGAGCTGGTCAGGCTTCAGGCGTGGGGCATGGTTGAAGTGTCGGGCGCCCGCGCCGGGGCACGGCCGCCCGGGAGACAGGTCCGGGCGAGCCGCCCGAGAACAGACCCCCGAGAGATGACCGCCCGCAAAGAGCAGACCGGAGGACGAGAGATGAAGATCACCCTTGCCGCCATTGTGGCCCTGACCGCCGGCGCCTCCGCCCAGTACCGCTACCTGGGCATGAACACCGACGGCACCCGCATGATCGCGACCCCCGCCCCGTACGTCTACGAGCGTGCGATGCAGTTCCACGGCGGCGAGAGTTTCGCCCGCGAATGGCAGACCCGCGTTTGGCAGGGAGGCGAGCGCGCCCCCCTCGCCCTCGCCTGGGGCGACCCCGGCCCGGCCCACTACGGCGCGCACGAGCGGGACTTCACCCCGGTCTACACCCGCGTCGGCAACGTGATCGTCACCGTCAGCCCCTGGGTCCGCATCGAAGGGGAAGGCTCGCTGGCCCGCATGGAGGCCGGACGCGCCCAGTGGCTCCGTGAACAGGGGTACACCGGCGGCGTGCGGGTCTTCCGGGGCGTTGCCCGCCCGGAGGAAGTCCAGGAAGGCGCGGACGCGGGCTCACTCGAAGACCGCTACGACTGGGAGACCATCAAGGTGCCCGTCAAGGCTCGCCCCCGGTTCGAGGTCCAGACCCCCGCGACCGGCTCCGTCTTCGTCAGCCGCCTCGACGGCGCACGGACCCTCGTGAGCACGCACCGCCCCGAGGGCGTCGCCAAGGTCGATTGATCCACTCTGCCTGCTCCGCCCTGGGCTCAACCCTCCTCCCTCGCTCACCAGGGCGTTTGCCTCGTGCCGGCCCCTGACGGACAATCGCCGTCATGGGCCGGCTGCCTTTTGACCCTTCCAAGATGGCCGTGGCCCGCTCGGCCCCGCCCGGCGTTCCGCCCGCGGCGGGTGCTGGGCGCGCCGCGACCGGCGACACCGGGCCGATCTCGGTCTCGGCCCTCACGGCCCGGGTTGCCGGCGCCCTCACCGCCGCCCTCCCGGTGCGCATCGCCGTGATGGGGCAGGTCTCGGGCCTGCGCGAACGCACCCACCTGTACTTCGATCTCAAGGATGAGCACGCCGTCGTCTCGTGCGTCATCTTCGCATCCGCGGCCCGGCGGCTCGCGGCCCGCCCCGCGGACGGGCTCAACGTGGTCCTCAAGGGCCGGGTTGAGTTCTACGCCCCCGGCGGCAAGGTCAGTTTCATCGCCGATGCCTGTGAGCCCGTGGGCGTGGGGGCCATGGAACTTGAGTTCCGGCGCCTCTGCGAAGAACTCCGCGCCCTGGGCTGGTTCGCCCCCGAGCGCAAGCGCCCCCTGCCCCTCGTGCCGGCGCGCATCGGCGTCATCACCAGCCGCACAGGCGCCGCCCTGCAGGACGTCATCAACACTGCCCGCCAGCGCTGGCAGGGGGCGCGCCTTGCGCTCATCGACGTGCGGGTTCAGGGCGAGGGGGCGCCGGCCGAGATCACCCGGGCGCTGCGTGCCGCGGGTCAGCGGGGCGGGTTCGATGTGCTCCTGCTCACCCGGGGCGGCGGGAGCGCCGAAGACCTCTGGGCCTTCAACGACCGCGAACTCGCCCGCGCCATCGTTGAGTCGCCGGTGCCCGTGGTCGCCGCCATCGGGCACGAGACCGACACCACCATCGCTGAACTCGTCGCCGACCTGCGGGCCGCGACGCCGACGCAGGCCGCGATGCGCATCGTGCCCGACGCCGGCGCGCTCGCGCGCGAAGTGGCCAACGCCTCGCGCCGCCTGGGGCTCCTGTGCGATCGGCTGCTGGAGAGCGCCCGGCACCGACTGCGGGCCGTGGCCTCGCACCCGCTGCTGGCCGACCCGGGTTCGCTGGTTGCGATGGGCCGGGCCCGGGTGCGCGAGCACCACACCGGGCTGACCCGCGTGGCGCGCGCCCGGCTGGGTCGCGACCGCCTGCGCCTGGCCCGGGCCTCGGCAAGCCTCCAGCGTCACCGGCCCGAGGCCGTCTTTGCGAGGCGCTCGGTTCTGCTCGATCAGTGCGCCCGCCGGCTCGCGCGGGCCGCCCTCGCCCGGGCGCGCATCGACGTTGAACCGCTCGCGGGGCGCCTCGCCCGGACAGGCGCGGCGATGGCGCGCCGGGCCGAGGCCGCCCTGCGGGCGTCTGAGCAGCGGCTGGGGGCGGTCGGGCCGGCCTCGGTGCTGCGACGGGGATTCTCAATCACCCTGGGCCCGGGGGGCGCACTGGTGCGATCGCCCCGCGATGTGCGTCCCGGCGACCGGGTGGTGACGCGGACGGGCGAGGGGGAGTTTGGATCAGTCGTGGAAGGCCATCGCCTGCGGCGGGGCGCCGCTGGAAGCGCCGAGCCGGGGCTGTTTCAAGACCCGGGGTAGGAGCATGAGCCCGCGCTGGCGGGGCACATGCTGACCAAGATACCAATGGCAATTCCGCCGAAGGTTGCCCTGCGGCGGAAAGAGAGAGTCTAAATCGATGCCCGCAGTGATTTACTCGCCAGAGCCGCCGACGACGTTCTTCCACTGGCAGATGTAGGTCGTGGCGCAGCTGCTCTGCTCGTTACAATGGTTGGTGATGCATGTCAAAGTGATCTTGTCGGTGCAGTCGCACTCTCGGGTGGCGACCACGCTCGGGGTCGTGCCATTGTGCTCCACATCCCACTGATTGGGCTTGACGCTCGGGCGGGTGAGTTCCACCGTGTAGTTGTTCTCGTCGATCGGGATCACGCTGCCGAAGACGGTGGGCACGCCACCCACGAACAACCCCTCGAAGGAGGGCCAGTCTTCTGCATTCGTGAATGTCACAAGATCGCTGATCTCCGACGAATCGATCTCAAGGGCGAACTCTTCAGAGGTCGGGCTCCAGTTCAGGACGACGCCGTCGTGATTCATCACGTTGTCCGGAAGCATTGACAGAACCCGCGCGGTCGGAAAACGCACGTCCACGCGCAGACTCGGATCCTCGCCCTGCCGGGCCGACGCTGAAATGGCCAGCACGGCTACGGTTGCAAGTGTTAACATGAAGGCTCCTTACTCGCGGTGCGACCCGGCCGCTTGTCCGTCCGACACCGGGCGGGCTTCGGCATGGTCTGGGTTGATGTCTCGCTCGATTTGCGCGCGAAATTCACGAGTTGCTGCGTGTAGGGCCGCCGGGACCTCGAGATAGAAGTCGTAGGCATGCCAGCGAATCGCCAGTATTTCCTGGGGTTCCATGCCACCCCAGCGGGGGTCTGTGACCACACGGGTGCGCCACTCGCGCAGTTCCGGCTCGCCTTTCGCATCGCGCGCTAGGAGCATGAAGTCCTGGCGACGATAGAACGACTCGGGCTCGGGCTCCTCATCGCGGGGTGTGACTTCGTTGAAGACATCGAGCCACACGCCCGCGGCTCCAGGATCAGGCGGCACCTGCGCGAGATTTGGGCTGCGAAAGAAGCCCTTTGTGTGAATTGGGTGCGATTGTGCCAGCGTCTCGATTCCCGGCGCAAACCACGACTCGAGCACGCTCCCGTGCAGGCAGCCTCGGGTGTAGAAGTCGCAATCCACCGGCCCGTATGGCTCGCGGCACTCATACTTCCGCGCCCGGTACATCTCCTTCTTCGGCATCCACACCCGCTCCCACGCCGACCCCTCCTCGCGGATCCAAAGCAACTGCACATGCG
>JADLCM010000052.1 GCA_020847175.1 Phycisphaerales bacterium | reverse complement strand
TGCCGAACCGTCGAAGCGCTCTGGAACGCCATGCAGTCAGTCCTCGACCAGGTCACGCCAGCCGATGCCGCCAACTGCTTCAAACACTGCGGATACTCGCCACGCCTGGATTAGAACCGCTCTAGCACCCCTGCACGAACACATCGAGGAAGTAGAAGAAGTCGGCGGAATCGATCGCCCCGTCGGGCACTCCGTAGGAAGGGTCGTTGGGATCGGCTGAGCCGGAGAGGTCAGCCGCGGCGAGGTTGCCCGCGACGAATTGGTCGAGGAAATAGAAGAAATCAGATGAATCGACGAGGCCGTCAGGCACGCCGTACATCGGGTTGTTGACATCCGAAGACCCGGAAACATCCGCCTCGGCCCGGACCGTGAACCCGCGCGGAGATCCGCTCGCCAGCGTGCTTCCCGATTCGTTGACCGCCGTAACCCGCCAGAAGTACTCCGTGCAATACACGAGTTCGGGCAGTGCGTACGTCTGCCCGGCCACCCCCCCGGCGTTCACGAGCGGTGAGTCAAACGCCGGGGCATCATCCACTTCCACGGTGTACGTGTCCGCCCCGGCGGATGCCTCCCAGGAGAGCGAAACTCCAACGGGCGCGAGCCCGTCGGCTCCATCGCCCGGGCTGAGAAGCGCAAACGCTCCCGGGGGCGGGTCGTCCGGCGCGAGCGGCAGCATGAAGTCCGCGATCACCGGCTTGTGGTCGCTCGCCCGCCCCGAGATCAACGCCGGATTGAAGAACGTCTCGATCTCCGGCGGCCAGGCCGCGGAGCCCCCCGAACTGCTGTTGTAGATGAACGAACGGCGGAGGGTCGCGATGCTCTCTTGCCACACGATGTAGTCAAGCTTGCTCGATGATTGCGTGGCTCGCCCGTTTGTGAACGGGTCGCGCGAATCGTCGTACCTCGCGTCGGTGCCGTCATGGTCCGTGCCGTCAGCCCCGCCGATCACCCCCCCCGCCGCGAGATATGAGACAGGCCCCCGCGTGCTGGGCGTGCTGTTCTCATCCTCATTGAAGTCGCCCCCCATGAAGACCGGCGTGTGGGCATCCAGCGGCAGGGTGGCCGCGGGCACGTCGATGATCTTGTTGAAGGGGTCCGGCGTGGACCCCTGGTTGGCGTTGTACCAGTGCTGCACCACGTAACTCACGTTCTTCGCGGCGTTCAGACGCTGCGTCGCGTCGTCCCCTGAGCCCCCGCTCTTGAGGTGGGCCCCGCCGACCACCGCGTTCCCCGCGTACGTGCCATCCGGCAGGTTGATCTCCACAAACGGGAACCCGCGGATCCCTCCGTTGCCCCCCGGTGCCCACAGGTGGGCGGCGACGAGCGGAATGTCGTTGTAGACCGCGCGCGTGTCGCCGTTGAGGTCGGCGAACAGGTAGCGGCTGAGTATCACGTTGCGGTTGAAGTTGTCGTGATTGGACGAGACGTGGATGTACGGAAGGTCGTAGCCGGGGGCATAGAGCTGCACGTAGCTCGTGACCGGCACGCCCCCGTTGAACGTATCGGTGCCCCCGTGCAGAAAGAGGTTGAGCACCGTCGTGAGGGTGGCGACGCTGTCCACCCCCGCCCCGGTTCCGTTCCCGCTGTTGTCGCCGGTCTCGGTGAGAATGAGCACATCCGGCCGCATCGCGGCGACGATGCGCACACAGGCATTCCAGTTGTTGTACCCCGGGAGACCGGCATCGCCGCTCTTGGTATTGGTCGAGCAGATCGCGTCTTCCACGTTCCATGCCATGACGCGGTAGTCGTCCGGGTCGGTCCTGCCCCACGCGCCCGTGCCGGGGTCCCACTGTCCCGAGACCGAGGCCGCGAGGCCCGCCAACGACAGACCCGCCCATCCCGTCGCGTTCCGCATGGCTCTCTCCCGGTCCCAACGTGAGGCACCCGCCCGAAGGGCCCGCACGGCCCAGAGTATAGAGGATGAAAGCGCCTCCACACCGCCCGTTCAGGGTCCGCAAACTCACTCGGGTGCCCGGCCACGGAGGGCCAAAAACAATCACCCCCGGAACCTTTCGGCCCCGGGGGCGCGCGCAGTAGCGGCCGCGCCCGGAGTTACGGGCAGCCGGCCACGAAGAGGTCGAGATAGAAGAAGAAGTCGTCGGCATCGCTGTCGCCGTCCGGAACGCCGTAGGAGGGGTCGTTCGGGTCGGAGGACCCGCTGAGGTCGCCGTTGTTGGCGACGAAGAGGTCGAGGTAGAAGAAGAAGTCATCCGCGTCGGCATCGCCGTCGGGCACGCCGTAGGAGGGGTCGTTGGGATCGGAGCTCCCGGTCAGGTCCGCGGCGCAGCCGCCCTCGAACTCGACGGTGAAGGCGTAGCCGAGGTTGCCGGGAAGGTCATACTCGCCGGGGCCGGCATTGCCGTTGGCGCCGACAGGAACACTGAACGCCCAGTTGATCCCGAATCCCGAGAGCATGATGTCGGTGTAGGTGGTGTCGCTGGCGTTCCCGTCCGCGGCGGGGTCGATGAGCGTGGGATCTGAGGTGGGCGCAAAGAACCACGAGGCGCCGGCCTCGTCGTAGGTCGAGATCCGGTCCAAGTCGGCGGTGTTGATGATGGACTCCGCCGCGGGGATCACGACGCTGTCGAGACCCGTGGCCGTACCGTCGCTCTGATCGTCGCCTCCGGTGAAGACCATGCCCGCACCGTTGTCCCCGTCAATGTGGCTGGGCGAGAAGTTCTCCCAGTCCTGCATGACGATGCCCGCGCCGGGGATCTGAACCCCGAGAGACGACACGTCTTCATCGGCGGATGAGTAGTTGAACGACGAGTTGGCGCCGAAGGAGTAGGTCAGGTTCACGCCGCCCGTGAAGGCAGGAAAGTCATCGTTGGGATTGGTCGGCGTGCCGTTATCGTTGATCGCCCAGAAGAGCGTCGCCACGGTGTTGTTGCGCGGAATGAAGAAGTCGTCGTTGGGGTTGGTGGGCGTGCCGTTGTCGTCCGCCGAGAAGTTGTCCATCGAGAACTGGTGGCGCATGCTCAGCAGCGTCACCGTGTCGGTGCCCGTGACGTCCGCGACGCCTGTATCGAACGCGAAGTCGTCGAAGATCGCATCGGTGAAGGCGGTGACAGACAAGTCGTCGTTGGGGTTGGTGGGTGTGCCGTTGTCGAGCGTGTAGGTGAAGTCAATGCCGCCCGCGCCGGCCGGGCCCGTGGTCACGTACGTGTCCACGTAATAGGACGAGCCGGAGCCCGCGCCTCCGGTGGCGTAGTCATCGCCGGTGACCCAGGCCCAGTTGAGCTGCTCCGTGCCGATGTTCGTGAAGTGCGTGTTGTAGGGGATCACCGCGGCGCGCCCGTGCCGCGCCTCACGCCCGCTCACCGTCTGCCCGGTGAGCACGTTCTGCGCGATCACCGCCCGCGCCTTCGCCTTGGCCATGGGCTTGACCCCGATCGTGGGTCCGGCGGCCGCCGAGGCAACGAGCCCCGCTGCGGCGACCAGCATCCAAGTTCCCGTACTGCGCATCGCTTTGCTCCTCTCGATTGGCGCCGCGGTCCGCGGCGCGACACAAAAACAAAAGCCCGGGGGAACACGCCCCCCCGGGCATGTGAACTCGTTGACCGTGGGCATACGCCGCGAGCCGGCGAAGGTTCCGATGCGCATCATGAATCCGTCTCCTGCTCACGGCCGACTTCACTCCACGCGCACCGCACCCCGCGCGCACCGCAACCGCGGCGCGAACGCGCCAAGCCCGACCCCATCCCGCTGCGCTGTGCGACCCGAACGCGCGCGCCCCCGCGCGCACGCGTCGATTCGCCCTCTTCGAACTCGCGCGGCGGGTCTTCACCCGCCGCACGAGAGTGGAAACTCAGTCACGCGCCCGCGCCGCCGCGACGGCCCGTGACCCCGGTGTCACGGGCAGGGCTGCACGAAGAGGTCGAGGTAGACGAAGAAGTCATCCGCGTCGATGATGCCGTTGGGCACGCCGTACGACGGGTCGTTCGGGTCGCTGCTGCCGGTCAGGTCGGCGGCGGCGAGGTTGTTGGCCACGAACTGATCGAGGTAGAAGAAGAAGTCGTCCGCGTCCTGGTCACCGTCGGGCGCGCCGTAGGTCGGATCATTCGGATCACTGCTGCCGGTCAGGTCCGCGGCGCACCCCTCGGGCGCATCGACCTGGAGCACGAGGTGGAACTGGCCCGGGTAATCGACGCGGTCCGAGCCGGGGTTGCCGGCGCTGTCGGCCGCGACGCCGAGCGACCAGTTCACGGTGTTCCCCGTGAGGAGGATGTCGGTGTAGGTCGTGTCGCTGGCGTTGCCGTCCGCCCCCGGGTCGATGAGGCTGGCGGTCGCGGTGGGCGCCCACGCCCACGCGCCGCTGTCGTAGGTGTTGATCTCGCCCCCGGTGCGGTAGATGAGGTCGTAGTTCGGCACCGCGATGCCGTCCTGCCCCTGGGCGTTGCCGTCGCCCAGGTCGTCTCCTCCGAGCGCCGGGATGCCGATGCCGCTGTCCGATCCCAGCCGCCCGAACGCGGCCTGGTTGTTAGCCCAGTCGTAGCTCACGATGCCCCCGGTCGGGATCGTCGAGCCCGAGAAGCCGTTGATGGTCAGGCCCTGAAGAACGCCGGCGGCGGCAACGCTCGCCGAAAAGTTCGCCGTGAACCCGGAAACAAACGCCGGAAAATCGTCGTTGGGGTTGGTGGGTGTGCCGTTATCGTCCACCTCCCAGAAGTTCATGAGGAGCGTGTGGGTGCGGGTGAAGAGGTCGTCGTTCGGGTTGGAAGGCGTGTTGTTCACGTCCTCCGGCGCGGTGAAGCCGATGCGCCAGGTCGTGCGGACCTGTGTGACCGTGGCAAGTTCGCCGGGGCCGTACCGGGCGGCAATGCCCGGCTCGAACGCGTAATCGTCGAACACGCAGTCCGTGATGGCGTTGGTGGTCACGTCGTCGTTGGGGTTGGTGGGCGTGCCGTTGTCGTCGACGAAGTCGAAGCGCAGGCTTCCGGTCGCGTCCTGCCCGGGGCCCGACGCATTGTGGATGCGCCAGTAGTACCCGCTGCCCGTCGCGACCGTGCTGTAATTGGCCCCGTTCACGTGGGCGTAGTTGGTCTTCTGGCCGTCGGTGAACGGCTGCCCGGTCCCGCTGTCGATGTAGCCGCTGAAGCGCGTGTCGAAGGCGTTGATGATCTCGCGCCCGCTGCCGCGCACTGTGCGCCCTGCAACGCCCGGCGCGAGGTTCACATGCACGTTGTGGGCGAACGCCTCCTTCGGGTTGATGGCGTCGCTCTCGAGCGTCGCCACCTGCGCTCCGGCACCCAGCGCGAACCCTGCAAGTCCCATCACCATCGCGGTTGGTCTCATCATCGGCACCACTCCTTTGGACTGTGCGGCATCAAAAAAGAACCAGCCCGGGGGGGAAACGGCCCCCCCGGGCTGTTGTCCTGATCGATGAAACCGCTCTCAGTGCCTTCGTTCTACGCGAGAACGAACCGCAGGTTTCATCTCGTCCGCAGAATTCTGTTCAATCAGAGGCAGGGCCCCACGAACAGATCGAGGTAGTAGAAGAAGTCGTCGGCATCGCTGTCCCCGTCGGGCTGTCCGTAGGTCGGATCGTTGGGGTCGCTGCTGCCGGTGAGGTCGCCGTTGTTGGCGACGAAGAGGTCAAGGTAGTAGAAGAAGTCATCCGCGTCGGCATCGCCGTCGGGCACGCCGTAGGTCGGATCGTTCGGGTCGCTGCTGCCGGTGAGGTCCGCGGGGCAGGTGTTGTCCGGCCCCGGCGTGATGTTGCCGACATAGAAGAGGCACTGGTACTCCTCGCCCGTCTCGTAGGTGATCTCGGCGCTCAGCACCAGCCCGCCCAAAGAGCGCGGGTCCTGCTGTCCATCGAGGTCCGCCGTGTCCATGTTGTTCCAGGCCGACTGGTTCAGGCCGTTGGAGAAGAGCGTGTCGGAGTCAATCGAGTTGCTGTCGGCGATACCAAGGAACGACAGCGTGTAGCGCGTGCCCGAGTTGTTGCCGATGCGGGTGAACCCCGGCTCCAGCACGCGCTCGAGCTCGTACCCGCCGGTGGTCGCGTCGTACACGGCGCGGACAAGGATCGTGTCAAAATCGGAGAAGGGGACGCCCATGTCGTCCACCTTGTATTGCTCCGCCGCCGCGAGGAACCAGATGTTGCCCGCCGCGTCGATCGCCGGGGCCGAGATGGACGGCCCCAGCACCGATCCGCCCGTCACGGTCGAGAGAGGAACCTGCGTGCCGATGACGGTGCCGCCGAGCGCTCCGGGGCCGCTCTTGATGGGCTTCCCGAGATTGGTCCCGATATCAACCCAGCCCGCGAGGCGCCAGGTGATCGTGCCTGCGGGGTCCGCAGGGTCGAAGTGCCCCACGAGGACGCTCTGGTACGGATCGGTGGAACCGACGCCGCCGTCATACGTCACCGCGGCGACCACGCCGAACCCGCCGAAGGGGTTGTAGCCCACGGCCACCTGGCCGTTGCCGCCTCGGAAGGCGACCTGGCTGCGGTAGTGGTCGAAAGGCCCGTTGCCGAGAGGCGGCGTGTAGGCATCGGTGGGGTCAGAGACGGACGCGGGCTTGGTGAACACGTTCTTGCGGAGCACATTGCCGCTCGCGTCCACGTCAAACATGATGATCGAGTCGGTGGTGGCGCTGGCGCCCACGCCGAGAATCGCGAGCGTGCCGACGCTGTTGGTCACGAACCGCGCAGGGCTGTACGAGACGCTGCCGCGCTGGTCGGTGGCGGTCGTGCCGGAGATGTGGCTGCTGTCCGAAGTGAGCGTGTTGACGCCGCGGACATACTGGACCGCGAAATTGGAGCCCGCGATCACGGGGTTGCCCGCGCGGTCGCTCGGAAGGCAGCTCGGCGTGTTGTGCGTCGTGCCCGACCCGACCAGCAGCGCCTGGAACGCCGCCGCGTCCTGCTCCGCAGGCGTCGCGGAAATGTGGTTGAGCTGCGCGGGGTTGCGGAGTTGTGCCGCGACGCGGAACAGGTTGTTCCCCGTCACGTTGTTGCCCGCCGTGGAGCCCGAGGCATCCGCCCGGAAGTACGAATAGCCCGCGGCGTCCACGGCGCCGACGCCGAACTGCGAATCGTCCGCGGTCTCGACCGTGCCGTTGACCGCCGCGTTGATGCGGGTCACGAAGAGACGGGCGGGGTCCGCGGGGTTGTAGTTGACGATCGTCGTCGTCACGCCGTTGTAGCGCTGGTCGAAGTCAGTCATGATCGCCGCGAACTGGGTCGTGCCGCTCGGCGGAAGCACCGGCTCACCCGCGGTGTTGTTGGTGGGGTGAACGCCCGCTCCGGGGGTCGCGACCCACAGGCTGTATTCGGGGCTGAAGGCGTCGACGCCGGTGAGGTTGGTCTGGCTGATCCCGTTGCCGCTCAGCAGGTTGTTGGCGAAGTTCACGTTGGTCTTCGCAGACTTCACCAGCGGCCCCACGCCGAAGATGTTCTCCCACGATGTGGTGGTGCCCGACAGATCGAGCACGTACGACACGCGCTGGTGCGCGAGGTTGTACGGATACAGCGCGTCGGAGACGCCACCCACGCCGGTGCTGTCCTGGGCATACGCGCTCGCGCTCAGCCCCGCCAGCGCCGCAATCCCCGCCGCCTTCACCATGCGATTCATCTCTGCTCCTTCTCGCACGACCCCGTGCGCACTGAACTGACACCCCGACCGCAGGGCCCGGACGCGAGCCTCAGCGCCCCTCAGACATACGGGCTGACGGCCGGGCGGTCCATCGAGACCCGCCACCCGGACGCCGTCGCGACGTCTTCTCCTGCCCAATCGTACTCCCTCTCGAGCCGGCCTCCAATCAAACGCAGGGCCGCCGCGCTAAACTTGCGTGTAGGCCGAGGTCCGTGTAAGCGGGAGTCATTCCGCGATCAAGGCGGGATCATCCGTGATCTTGCCCAGATTCACACCCACGCAAAGCCCCGATCCTCCAAGGCGACACATCTCGGATCGGCACTACCAAATCTCGAACGGCCCTGCGCGGCAGAACCGCACGAATGCTCGGTACCCCGCTTTGTTGCTTCCGCCGAACATCTGGAACGAGTGCAGACGCCTTCCCTCGGAAACATACCCCAACCCGGGGAACCCGGGCATCACGAAGGGCTGCACCGAGTCATCCGGGGGCACATCGTCGTTGGAGAGGTCATCGAAGACTGCTGCGAGGGCATCACCGAGCAGCGTCGCATCGATCGGCGTAACCCGCTGGCCGCGGCCTGTGACGTAATCGGCGCTGGGCCAGTCGCGGGCCCGGTCACGCAGACTCTGCGTGACCCAGTGCCTCGGCGGGAGTGTGCCGCGGGGCCGCCAGCCATAATCCCACGCGAGCCGCAGGAGGGCCGCCCAGCCGTGGTTGTTGATGAGCATCTCGCCCTGCTCACCCTTGAGAAGCACACTCATGCCGACTCCTCGGTCACGCGCCGTCTGCCGGCGTCGAACTGCCGCCGGACTCATGCCGTCTCATGGCCACGCACAGGCGTGCCGCCAGTCCGGCATTGGAGCGTACGAGGGCGAGGTTGGCGCGGAGCGTCGCGCCCCCTGAAACGTCGTGCAGACGCGCCAGAATCTGGGGCGTGACATCGCGCCCCGCCGCGTTCAGGCCCCGTTCCGCTTCTCGGAGCCAGCGATCCCAATCCTGCTCGCCGATCTCGTCGGCCTCCGGGATGGGGTTGCACACGAGCACGCCCCGGCGGGTACGCCGGAGTTCGTCCGCGACGAATGCACCAAGGTCGTCAACCTCGTCGAATCGTGCATCGAGGCCCGCCGCGCTTGCACACCGATAGAAGGCGGGGAACCGATCCGCGCGGTACCCCACGACAGGCACTCCCAGGGTTTCGAGGGCCTCGCGGGTGCTCTCCACGTCGAGAAGGTTCTTGACGCCGCTGGCGACCACGGCGACGGGAAACCGCGCCAGGGCCATGAGGTCCGCAGAAACATCCAGCCTGGCACCATATCCCTTGTGAACGCCCCCGATGCCGCCCGTGGCGAACACGCGGACGCCGGACCCAGCGGCCAGTTCCATCGTGGTGCTGACGGTCGTCGCGGCGTGCGAGGCCCGATGCACCAGAACACCGAGATTAGCGGTGTTGGCCTTGGGCACTTTCGATGCGCTGAGCAGGAGCCGGAGCTCGGCCTCATCGAGCCCCACAATGGGGTTGCCGTGAACAACCCCCACGACGGCCGCCCGCGCTCCTTCACGCTCGATGATGGCCCGGAGTTCATCCGCCAGGGGCGCGCCCCGGCCGGGAGGAACCCCGTGCACGAGCAGCGTGGTTTCAAGCGCCACGAAGTCTCGCGGGTCGGGCCGGGCTCGTGAGGTGAGATTCACGGGTGAGTTTACGGGCGCTCGCGGGCGCATGCGCGCATCCCGTGATCCGCGCGCGGCCACCTCACACCCCGACGGCGTTCACTCCGCAATCGACGTAGATGTTCTCCGCGGTCAGCCCCGCCGCGAGGTCGGAGACCAGAAACGCGGCAGTCCCGCCCACGTCGGAGCCCTCCACGTTCCGGCGCAGCGGCGCCCGTTCCTTGTTCGCTTCGCTGATCGACTCGGCGCCGCCCACCGCCGAAGAGGCGAGTGTCCGCAGGTACCCGCCCGAGATCGTGTTCACCCGGATCCTGTCCGGCCCGAGCTCCCAGGCCAGGTACCGCGCCGTGCATTCGAGCGCCGCTTTCGCGACGCCCATCACGTTGTACCCCGGCACAACCTTCTCCGCCCCGTAGTAACTCATCGCCAGGATGCAGCCACCCCCCGAGCGCGCCATGATCGACCGTGCCCGCGCGGCCATCGCCACCAGCGTGTAGGCCGAAATGTCAATGGCGGACAGGTACGATGCACGAGGCGTCTGCACGAACTTGCCGGACGCCAGCCACTCGCGGTCCGCGAAGGCGATCGAGTGAACCAGGAAGTGCATGACATCGAACGACTCCGCGTACCTCGCGAAGGCGCTGTCGATATCGCCGTCACTCGCCGCGTCCATCGGCACCAGCCACGGGTTGGTGATGCCCAGCGCTTCCACGGCCTTTGCGGTGCGCCGCTCGTTCTTCTCCCCCGGCAGGTGCGTGAAGGCGCACCTGCCGCCCTGCGCCAGGATCGCCTTCGCGATGTGCCACGCGTACGAGCGGTCGTTGGCGATGCCCACCACCAGCCCGGTCTTGCCTTCCAGAATCCCCATCCGCCATCCCGCCTTTCTGGTCCTGTCGGGAGCCCGCGCGGGCTTGAATGCACAGGACTCTACCCCGTTCGCTACGCCCCTGCCCCACTCTACGCTAGGGCATGGCCGCTGACCTCAACGCCCTCTGCATCCCGGACCTGTACCACGCGCTCTGCCGTGAAGAGCCGGGGCGAACGCTGGTGCGCCGGTTGCTCACCCTCGCGTATGACGAAGATGTGCCCGAGGGCGACGTGACCAGCGAGGCCGGCGTCCCTCCGGATGCACGCGCCCGGGGCGTGATCGCGTGCCGGCGCACCCCCGGCGTGTTGTGCGGCGTGGATGCGCTGCGCGACGCCGCGGACCTGCTCACCCCCGGCTGCCGCGTCGCCCCGCTCGCCCGCGACGGCGACGCCGTTGAACCCGGGCAGCCCGTGGTCCGTCTCGAAGGCCCCGCGCGCCGGGTCCTCGCCCTGGAGCGGCTCGCACTCAATCTGATCTCGCGGCTCAGCGGCGTCAGCACGAGAACGCGCGCGTACGTCCAGGCCCTGCCGCGCGCGACCCAGGCCCGAATCTTCGACACCCGGAAGACCACCCCGGGCCTCCGCCGGCTTGAGAAGTACGCCGTGCGCTGCGGGGGGGGCTTCTTGCACCGATTGAATCTCTCCGATGCCCTGCTCATCAAGGACAATCACATCGCCCCGGTGCCCCGCGGTTCGCTCGGCGCTTGGACGCGCGATCTCGCCCGGCGCGCGAGGGCCGCCCACGGCGATCGGCTCCGCTTCATCGAGGTGGAAGTTGACTCGCCCGACGGCCTGCGCCAAGTGCTCACGCATGCCGCGGGAGAGATCGACATCGTCCTGCTCGACAACATGGACCCGGGCTCACTCGCCCGGTGCGTGGCGCTGCGAGACAGGCTGGCCCCCCGGGTCCTTCTCGAAGCCAGCGGCGGGGTGACGCTGGACTCCATCGGCACGATCGCCCGCACCGGGGTCGATCGCATCAGCACCGGCGATCTGACCCACCACGCCGTCAGCCTCGATTTTGGCCTCGACTTTGATGGGTGATCCAAGTCGGTGTGGAGAGTTACGCCCGCGACTCGGGCGGCCGCTGGACATGGGTCGAGCGGGCCGCGGTTCACCACGGGTCCACCGTCAGGTCAGTGGTCGAGCGAACCCGCCGCACTGATGAGCGCGTCCAGGCGCTCCGAGCGGTAGGCTTCGTCTCCCCAGATTGACTGGCCGCTCCGGGGCGTGACACGTTCTTCAGCGATTTGACGGGCTCGTTCGGCCTCAAGGTCGGCAGCGCGCATCAGCGGCTGCCCTTGCAGCGGTTGCGAGAGCGAGATGCGCTCGGGGCCTGCGGTCCCGCCGCCGGGCGCAGGCTCGGGCGAACCCAACAACTCCGGAGGCAGCCCGCCGGGATAGAACCGAGTTCCCGCCGGGATCACCGGCCAGAGCCCCCCCGGGCCGGGCACGTATTCCGACCTCGGAAAGACCGCCACGAGCCCCCCGGACACGCGCATGTACAGGTCGTCCCGACCCGGCACGCGATAGACCCGCTCAAACCCGAGGGGCGTACGCAGATCCAGGGGCTGCACGCGAAGGTCCGCGGCGAGCGAATCGACATCCCCGACCCCTTCGTCAACCGGGATCAGCCGCATCGGCGGGCGGGCCGCGGCAACCGCCGCGGCGGTGAGCACCGCACACGCAGCGAACCGGGCGCCCGCGCGCCGGTATGAAGCAAAGGTTCTGCCCGTCCCGGCACGCATGGCATCCACCCGCAGCGTTCCCGCACGCTCGTACGCGAGCGGACCCCTCCAAAGATCGGCTCTCACCGGCAAAAGGTTAGCACGAAAGTACGTCCAGCGCCGCACTTTGTCCGCGCCCCGGGGCAGCGCACACCGGCAGATTCTCGGCCAATTCCCTTTCGAGGCCGGCGGATGACCCTGCCGCATCCGCAGGGGGCCCGACGCAGGCCCCGCTACCATCGCGCATGAGCAACTTGCGGCGTCTGCTTGAGACGATTCACTTGATCTGCCTCGGCACCTGGCTGGGCGCGATCGTGATGACCGCCGCCGTCGCCGCCCAGGTCTTCCCCCGCATCAAGACGCTTGACCCGCGAGTCCCCTCCTACGGCGCCTACGAGGGCGATCATTGGCTCATCGTGGCGGGGCACGTCGGGGAGTTCACCTTTCTGACCTGCGACATCATCCAGTTTGCCTGCGTGGTGATGGCCCTCCTCACGCTCATCGCCTGCGTGCTCGCCGGCGGACTGCCCCTGAAGCGGCTCACGACGCTTGTGCGCGCCTCTGCGCTGGCGGCGTGCCTGCTCCTCGTCGCATACGAGGTGCTCATTCTCGCCCCTGAGATGAACCAGCAGCTCCGGGAGCACTGGCGTGCCGCCAAGGCCGGCGAGCACGACACCGCCCAGGCCGCGCGCGACGCCTTCAACGCCCTCCACCCCCGGGCAAGCCTGGTGCTGGCGGCGACCGCCGTCGGCGTGATGTTCGCGATCGGCTCCGCGGTCTGGTCGATGGGACGCTCCGCACGCGAATCCGACTGCCCGTATCCCGTGCCCACGCTTGCGCGGGGCGCGCTGTGAGCGCGCGCCCGCCCCGGCCCACTTCGAACGCACGCGCGCGGGCGGCCCTGCTCAGCGCGGCGCTCCAGGAGCACTACCCCGAGGCGCACTGCGAACTCAACTTCGACAATCCCTTCCAACTCCTCATCGCGACGATTCTCTCCGCGCAGGCCACCGATGCCGGCGTGAACAAGGCCACACCAGCGCTCTTCGGGGCCTACCCCGACGCGGCGGCCTTCGCCCGCACAGCGCCCGCCGAGATCGAGCCCTTCATCCGCAGCATCGGGCTGTACCGCAACAAGGCAAAGTTCATCCACGCCGCCGCCGCGATGGTCGTCCGGGAGTTCTCGGGCGAGGTGCCGCGCACCATGGATGATCTCCTGCGTCTGCCCGGAGTCGCCCGCAAGACCGCGAGCGTCGTGCTGGGCAACGCCTTCGGCATCGCCGAAGGGTTCGTCGTGGACACCCACGTGGAACGCCTCGCGAAGCGCTTCGCCCTCGCGCGCCCCGGCGACACCGTGGCCCGGGTGGAACGCCGACTGATGGCGCTCTTCCCGCGTGAAGACTGGGTGTTGCTCTCGCACCGGCTCATCTGGCACGGCCGTCGCGCCTGCACCGCACGCGGGGGCCCGTGCTCCGAACACCCGATTTGCACCCGGTTCGGCGTGCGGTGCGACCGCCGTGCCGCCGCCCCGATCGAGGTGCGCGTGCGGGGCGCAGAGGCCGGCGCCGGTCGCGCCCGGCGGCGCCAAGGCTCGCGCGGCGCGGGCCCGCCCTGATACACTCGGCGCGCCGCCTCCCGGCCCCGGCCATCGCGCAGGAGCGCCCCATGACCTCCCGACGTTCGTTCATCTCCGGAGCAGGCACCGCGATCGTCGCGGGGGCCGCGTTCTCTGCCTCCGCCCCGTCGGTCATCCGTGAACTGACGCAGGCCGGCTCTCACCGCGGGGCGCCGGACGACGAGGACTTCTGGCTTCTCGCGCAGCAGGCTTTCACCATGGATCGCAGCGTGGTGAACCTCAACAACGGGGGTGTGAGCCCGGCGCCGCGCATCGTGCAGGAATCGATGAAGCGCCACCTCGATGAGGCGAACTCGCTCCCCCCGCCCCACGTGCTGTGGTCGCTCGTGCCGCCGCGCCGCGAGGCCGTGCGTTCGCGGCTCGCCGGTGCCTGGGGCGTCGACGCCGAAGAAGTCGCGATCACGCGGAACAGTTCTGAATCGCTCCAGATCTGCCAGTTCGGGATCGACCTCAAGCCCGGCGACGAGGTGCTCACCACCAACCAGGATTACCCCCGCATGCTCAACACCTTCCGCCAGCGCGAGGCCCGCGAAGGCGTGAAGCTCATCACCTTTTCTCTGCCGGTGCCCTGCGAGAGCGAAGACGAGATCGTTGAGGCCTACGCCTCTCGCATCACGCCCCGCACCCGCATGATCCTCTGCTGCCACGTCATCAACCTCACCGGCCAGGTTCTCCCCGTCCGGCGCATCGCTGAACTCGGCAGCGCACGCGGCATCCCGGTGGTGATCGACGGCGCCCACGCCTTCGCCAACCTGCACTTCTCACTGGATGAACTTCAGTGCCACTACTACGGCACCAGCCTGCACAAGTGGCTCTTCGCCCCCATCGGCACAGGCCTGCTCTACGTCCGTCGCGACCGGATCGAGCACACCTGGCCCCTGATGGCCGCCGACGAGAAGGAAAGGGCCGACATCCGCAAGTTCGAGCAGATCGGCACGCACCCCGCGGCGAACTTCCTCGCCATCGCCGAGGCCCTCACCTTCCACGAGGCGCTCGGCGGAGCACGCAAGGAGGCCCGCCTCCGCGCGCTTCGTGCGCGCTGGATCGACCATCTGCAGGATGTTCCCGGGTTCCGCCTCAACTCGCCGCGCGCACAGGTCCTCTCCTGCGGTCTCGGCAACTTCCGCATCGACGGGCTTGAACCCGCGAAGCTCCAGTCCTGGCTCTGGGAGAAGCACCGCATCCTGGTCACGACCATCACCCACGATGAGTTCTCCGGCACGCGCGTCACGCCCAGCGTCTACACGACACCTGCGGAGATTGACCGCTTCTGCGACCTCGTCCGCCAGGCCGCACGCCACGGATTGCCCGAGTGAACACCGCGCACGGACCCGGCGCGCCCCCTCTCGGTCCCTCTCCGCCGCCGGAGGGCGTGTTGCTGGTGGACAAGTCCGTCGGTCCGACGTCGATGGACGTGTGCGGGCGGGTGCGTTCTGCACTCCGCAAGGGCGGCGGGCCCAAGGGAATCAAGGTCGGGCACGCGGGCACGCTTGACCCGCTCGCCTCGGGCCTGGTCATCGTCCTGGTCGGCAAGGCCACGCGGCTGAGCGAGCCCGCCATGCGGGGCGCCAAGGAATACCTCGCCGAGATCGACCTCGCGCACGAGAGCGACTCGCACGACCTCGAAACCGAGCCCCGCGCGGTCGCGGTGCTTCCCATTCCCGAGTCTGCGCTGCGCGATGCGCTTGCCGGTTTCGTGGGCGTGATCGAACAACTCCCGCCCGGACATTCCGCGATGCGGGTCGGGGGCATGCGGGCCTACCACTTTGCGCGCCGGGGCGAGAAGCCTCCCATTCAGCCTCGCCCTGTCCGCATTGACGCCATCGACGTGCTCGGCTACCGCTGGCCGGTCGTGAACCTCCGCATCGAGTGCGGCAAGGGCGCGTACATCCGAAGTCTCGCCCGTGACCTCGGGGCTCGTCTCGGCGCCGGCGGCCTCCTGCGCTCGCTCCGGCGGACGCGCGTCGGGGCGTGCCACGTGAACCACGCCGTGTCATTCGACGACCTGCCCCGCGAGATGAACGCTCAGCACCTGGCGCCCGCCGCCGTGCTGGGTCTGCCCGAAGCCGGGGCGAGTTGATCGATCGCGCGCAGGGCGCGCAAGCCCGCTCCGTCACTGGCCTGTCGGCATGCCGCCCTGGGAGCGAGAGCCCTCTCGGCGGCTGCGGCCGCCGGACGGCGCCTCTATCGCCGGCCGGGGCGTTCCTCGGCCCCTTCGCGCGCCACGATGCGCTCCACCGGGCTCACCCAGCGCGCATCGTCGAGCACCGCGCTCAAACGCGAGTCTCGTTCAAAGTCATCTTTCACCCGGGCCATTCGGCGATACCCGGCGAAGGCGCAGAAGCCCAGCAGCACGGCCCCGGCGCTGCCCCCCACCGCGGCGAGCTTCGTCCGCTGGCTGTCGATCGGACCGTCCACCACGATCTCATCGTCCGCCCGGGTGAGCACGCCCACCGCACGGCGTTCGCGTGAGGCGTTGGATTCGCTCACCACGGAACGCACGTAGGTCTCAAGCACCCGCTCGGTCGCGGTTCGGCCGGTGCCGCGCAGTTCGATCCTGATCCGCTCCGGCGCGCTGGTGTCCAGCGTCATGTCCGCCTTGATCCGACCTCCGAGAGTCGCCGGGTCGCTGAGCTCCGTGATACCGCGCTGGTGCAGGCGCTGCGCCGCGGCCTCCACGCTGCGCGGGTCGGTCAGCAGCCCGACGTGGAACCTCTGCCATTCGGCGTACTCCGCCTCGCTCATGGCCCGCGCCCCGGTCTCGGGCGCGATGGTGACCCGGGCCGCATACCGCGACGGCGCGAACTCCTCGGCGAGCAGCCAGCTCGCCCCCCCGAGCACGGCCATCGCGATGACCAGCCCCGCGAGCGTCCACGTCGCCTTGAACGCGGCCCGCTTTCTCGCCAGTTTCGCCTGGGCCTCGCCGAGCGCGCGCTTGGCCGCGACGACCTCGCCCCGCATCCGCAGCAGTTCCTCGCACTGGGCGTAGCGCTGTTCGAGGGCGGCCGTCGCCTTGCGAATCTTCGCCGACTGCGTGTGCACGAGCGCCGTCGCCCGGCGAAGCCGGTCGCGCCGCAACAGGTTCTGCGCCTCACGCTCGGAGGGTGCGCCGGGGCTCCGCTCAGCCGCCGCTTCGCGCTCCGCCTGCGCTGCGCGACGGCGCAGCCCGTCGATCTCTCGCGCTGCGTCATCCAGCCGCACGTTCGCCTGGTCGCGCTGGTCGCGCACCGAGCGGAACTCCGCCGCGAGGGCTGAGAGCTTCTCCATCGTCTCGCGCTCGCGCTCCCGGGCCGCGTCCAGCTCGTCCGCGAGACAGCCTCCCGCGCCCTCCTCCGCCGATGCGCCCGCTCGCGCCTGCGCGAGCGCCGACTCCAACTCGGTCACGCGAGCGAGCGCGCCTTCGCGCTGCTCCTGCGCGTCCCGCAGCGCTTCACCCAGTTTCTCTCGCTCTGTGCGCGCCGCCTCGGTCTCGGCCCGGGCGCTCGAGAGAAGCGATTGGGCTTCGGCCAATGCCTCATTGCTGGCTTCCGCCGCGTGCAGCGCCACCGCTTCGCGCTCCGCCGCTTCGCGCAGCGCCTGCTCACGCTCGCGGAGTGCCTCCTGGCTTGCCGCCAACTCCGCCGCGAGGCCTGCCCGCTGCGCCTCACCCTGGGCCCGCGCCTCGGAGAGTTCCGCCGCAAGCAGCGCCCCCGTCTCGCCCCGCGCCGATTCCGCCTCCGCAAGACGTGTCTCGAGGACGTGGACCTGCGCGGCGGCCTCGTCACACGCCAGCCGGGCCCGCTCCATCTCGGCGCGTTGGCGTGTGGCCTCCTCGACGGCGTCGTCCCGCTCGCTGCGGACGAGTTCGCAGGTTCGCTCGGCTTCGGCGGCCCGCGCCTCCAGTTCGTCGCGCACCCGTGTCAGTTCGCGTTCCAGCCGCTGCGCCTGCGCGCCCGCAGCCTCGCTCTCGCGCCGCACCAGGCCGCGCGCTGCCTCAAGTTCGTCGCGCAGGCTCTCGACCAGTCGCCCCGATTCCTCCTGAACTCGCCGGAGTTCAGCGCCCAGGGTCTCCCGCACCCTTCCGATCTCACCCTCGTGCCGACGAGCGAGCTCCTCCGCCGCCCGGGCACGCTCCTCGGCCTCCGCACGCCCCGCGGCTTCATCCGCCCGGGCCGATGACGACGCCTCGAGCTCCGACCGAGCCTCGCCGATCAACCGCTCAAGTTCCGATTCCTTTGCGCGGGCGCGCTCGGCCGCCTCGTCCGACCGCTCCGTCAGCGCGTCAATCTCCTGCCGTGCCTCGTCGAGTGCCGCTTCCAGCGTCTTCACGTGGACTGCGAGTTCTTCAGCGCTCTGCATCCGCGCGTGCAGTTCGGCCCCCAGGCGCTGCACCTCGGCCCGCAGCGCACGCCGCTCCGACGCTTTCTCTTCCGCGTCACGCTCAACCTCCGCGAGGCGCGAAGCGGCCCGCGCCGCCTGATCTTCCGCGTCGGCCCGGGCCCGGGCATCCTCCGCCGATCGCTCCTCGGCGGCCTGCATGCACTCGCCGAACTGCCGGCGCTCATCCTCAAGCGCCCGCGCCGACTCCTGCAGCATCGCCTGGTCTGCGGCCAGCTTGGCCCGCGCTGCCCGCGTTTCGCTTCGTCCCGCCTCCAACTCGGCCTGACGCCGCTCCAGCTCTTCGCTCCGCTGGCGCGCCCGCTCATCGAGTTCGCTCGCCCGGCGCGCCAACTCCGCCGACTGCGCTTCCAACTCCTCACTCAGCGTCTCGAACTGGTGCTGACGCTTGGAAAGTTCCTCCGCCCGTTCTTCGCACGCCGCGCGCAGCGCTTGCAGTTCGCCACGTTCTCCCGTAAGGCGCTCCGCCCGGGCCGCGGCCTCACGCTCCCGGGCTTCCAGCTCGTCGCGCTTGGCTTCAATCTCGGCCATCTCGCGCCGGCGCGCTTCGTGCGCCTTGCGCAGCGACGCCAACTGCGACTCCACGTCCCCGATCAGCCGAAGCACTTCCTCCGCCGTCTCGCCCGGGCGCACCGACGCCTCTCGCGCCGTTCCATCGGGCTGTGACCCGGAACTGGGGACCATGACGACTCTGCCCTCCACACCCGTGCGCGCCGGAGGCACGCGCATCGGGCTCCCTCGCTCATCGTCATTCGCACTCGGCCCCTGAACCCTCGTCGGCGCACTCGTGCCCCCCTCCCTACCCCACCCCTCCCAGCACGCGCCGGGCCCCTGTTCCAATCTTCCCACGAGGTCCGAGAACCGCAACCGCGGCAGAATCCGCATCTCGGACGGAGCGAATGCTGCCCCGCCCCGAAACCGTCGCCTCGCCGAACGTGCGAGGAATACGCCCGCCTCCGTTCGGGTACACTCCTCAACACACGGGGCTCCCCCGAGGCAAAGGAGTTGTCATGCGCGGCTGCAAGGTTTGTCCCTCCACTGCGATCGTCGGCGTCATGGCTCTGGCCGGTCTCGGCTGGGCCGGGTACACCACCGTGACCGGGCGCTGCCCCCTCACGGGTCGCTGTCAGACCGATACCAGCGCCGCGGCTCTGGTTTCAACCGAGACCGACGCCGCTCCCGGCGGCTGCTGCGCGCTCACCGAGAGCACCCCCGCGGCACCCGTGATGAACGCTTCGCTCACCGAATCCGCGGACGACTGCGGGACGGCCTGCGAGGATGCGTGCAAGACGGCGTGCGAAGATGCCGCACCCAAGAAGTCCGGCTGCTGCACCGACAAGCCCTCCGCCCCGATCGCCGCAGATGCGCCCGCCTGCCCCACTGGCGGCTGACCCCGCTTGCCGGCTCCAATCACGTGTCAACGACTCAGCCGATGCGTTATCGCATCGGCTTTTGTCTTGCCTCTACACTCCCCGCGTGCCGCTCATCCTCCTTGAGTCCGACTCAGTCCGTCTCACCCTCAACCCCGCCCTCGGCGCGGGCGTGGCAAGGCTGGACCTCTCCGGGCCGGACGGTGATTGGACACCCCTTTGGCGCCCGGTCACCGAGCCGATCACGTCCTTCAACGACCTCGCCTGCTACACCCTCGCGCCGTGGAGCAATCGAATCGAGAACGCTCGCTTCGAGTGGCAGGGCGAGTGCCACGAACTTCTCGCGGACTGGCCCGACGGCACCGCCATCCACGGGTGCGTCAAGGATCGGCCCTGGCGGATCCTGGATCGCTCTCCGATATCCGCACGTTTCGGGTACGACGCCGCGCTCGATCCTTCGCCCGGGTTCCCGTTCCCCTTCAAAGTCACGGCGCGCTACGAAATCGAAGGCCCGCGCCTCGCCATCGATCTCGATCTCACCAACACCGATTCCGCTCGCACGATGCCCGCCGGGCTCGGCCTGCACCCCTACTTCCAGCGCCGACTCTGGAATGACGAAGACGATGTGCGTCTGACGCTCCCGGTCCGGTCCCGATACGCTGCCCCGCGCATGCTGCCGCTCAGCCCCCCGGACGATGACGCCATCTGCACCGCGCTCCGCCTCGGCACCCGGCTCTCCGGCGTCCTGCTTGACGACTGCTTCCTGGGTTCGCTCGACGGCGCCCGCATTGACTACCCCGCCAGCGGCATCACGGTCCGCCTCGGCGCCTCGCCTGCCTTCACCCACACGGTCCTGTACACCGGACGGGGCATGCCCGAGCAACCCCCCTTCTTCTGCCTCGAACCCGTCACGATGGCCAACAATGGCTTCAATCTCGCCGGGCGCGGCTGGCACGACGGCGTCATCCCCCTCGCCCCGGGAGAGCGCATGCACGCTCGCTTCACCCTCGACGTTGAGCGGCGTATGCGCTGAACCGCTCCAGCCGCCCCCGCAGATCGCCGATGGACTTTGGCGCACCTCTCCGCTAGGGTTCTGCCTCATGGTCAGCCGCCCCTCATTCCGCGCCTTTCGAATTACCCCGCCCCGGCGCGGCGGCGCGGCGACATTCGCCTGACCCGCCCGGTACCCCGGGGCAGCGCGGCGACCCTTCCCTTCTCATACCATCCTCGTTTCAAGGCTCCCGGCCCGCGTCGCAACGTGCCGCCCGGGTGCCGACATTTCCGAACCGAACCGTCAAGCCTGGATCACCACGATGAACGACTCCACCGCATCCCGTCCGGCGAACGACACCCGTGCCGACGACAAGAACGCCTACCGCGCGACGCTCAATCTCCCTCGAACTGACTTCCCCATGAAGGCAAACCTCGTGCAGAACGAGCCGGCCAGCCAGAAGCGCTGGGAGCAGATGGACCTGTACGGGGCCCTCCGCAAGGCCCGGCGGGGGTGCGAGCGCTTCGTGTTTCACGATGGCCCGCCCTACGCCAACGGTTCGATTCACCTCGGGCACATGATGAACAAGTGCCTCAAGGACTTCGTCGTCCGTTCTCAGCACATGATGGGGCGAGACTGCCCCTTCGTGCCGGGGTGGGATTGTCACGGGCTGCCCATCGAACACAAGGTGATGACTGAACTCCTCACCGGCGACAAGGCGAAGAAGCTCGAATCGCTCCCGGACGACCAGCGCAAGATGGCCATCCGGCGCGAGTGCCAGAAGTACGCCGAGAAGTTCCAGCGACACCAGGCGGCGCAGATGCAGCGCCTGCTTACGCTGGGCGACTACGCCGACCCGTACCTCACGATGAAGCCGGCCTTCGAGGGCGCCACGCTCGAAGTGCTCGCATCGCTCCTGGAACAGGGCCTGGTCTACCGCGCGCTCAAGGCGGTGCACTGGTCGGTCGCCAACGAGACCGCCCTCGCCGAGGCCGAACTGGAGTACGAAGACCGCGAAGACCTCTCCGTCTACGTCGACTTTGAGGCCGCGGACTCCGAAAGGGTCTACGACGCGTTCAATCTCCCCGCGCGCGCCGACGATGACGACGAAGAAGAAGTCGACGAGGCGCCCCCCGCCGCCCGCACCCCCGAAGGGCGCCACGACTGGAAGAACCAGCCCGAGCGCGTCGATGTCCCCAGGCCCGGGGTGCGCCCGCTCACACGCCCGTCATTCATGATCTGGACCACGACCCCCTGGACGCTGCCCGCCAATCTGGCCCTGGCGGTCAATCCTCGTTTCACCTACGCCCTGGTCTGGATTGACGGCGCGGTCACGGTGCTCGCCGAGGCACTGGTCGAAAAAGTCACGAAGATGGCCAAGGCCGAGCAGGTCGTCGTCCTCGCGACGACGTCGGGCGAGCAACTCGTCGGCATGCGCTATCGGCACCCATTCCGAGCCGCTCTTCCCGAGTTCCGCGCCGAACCTCGGCGCCTCGACACCAACGCCGTGTGGACGCTTGTCGCCGCCGACTATGTCACGCTCGAAGACGGCACCGGGCTTGTGCACACCGCGCCCGGTCACGGCGCCGAGGACTACCAGACCGGCCTCCGCGAAGCGCTCCCCATCTACTGCCCTGTCCGCGAGAACGGCACCTACGACGACACCGCCCCCGATTGGCTCCGGGGCCTGAGCGTCTGGGAGGCCAACGCCAAGGTCGCCGACCACCTGCGCGACAGCGGGCACCTCTACTTCTCCCACACGTTCACCCACTCCTACCCGCACGACTGGCGCGGCAAGTCCCCCGTCATCTTCCGCGCCACCGAGCAATGGTTCGTGGGCGTCGATCGTCCCACCCGGCACGCCGGGCGCTCCCTGCGCGACATGGCCATGCAGTCGATCGGCGAAACAGCGCGCGGCGCCGTCGATGCCCACCCGGTCCGCTTCGTCCCCGAGTGGGGGCAGCATCGCATGCGCGGCATGCTTGAATCCCGCCCCGACTGGTGCATCAGCCGCCAGCGCGCCTGGGGCCTGCCCATCCCCGCCTTCTTCACGCCCGAGGGCGAGTGCTTCATGACCGCCGCCAGCGTTCGCGCGGTCGCGGCGGCCGTGCGCGAACGCGGCAGCGACGCGTGGTTCCAGTGCGCCCCCGCCCAACTCCTCGCCCGCTACAACCCTGCGTCCGACCCCGACCTCTCCCCCACGCTCGCGGCGGCGCTCGCGGGCGGCTTCGACTCGCTCCGGAAGGGCCGAGACATCCTCGACGTGTGGTTTGAGAGCGGCTCGTCGTGGAACGCCGTCATGCGCGAGCGGTCCGAGGGTCGCGACTTCCCGGTTGAACTCTACCTTGAAGGCTCGGATCAGCACCGCGGCTGGTTCCAGACATCGCTTCTGCCGGCCCTGGGCATGATGGGCCGCCCGCCGTACAAGGCGATCCTCACGCACGGCTTCATGGTGGACAAGGACGGGCGCAAGATGTCCAAGAGCCTCGGCAACACGCTGGAGGTCGAGGAGCTTCTCAAGAGCCACGGCGCTGATGTCTGCCGCTGGTGGGTCGCGAGCCTCGCCTACGAGGCCGACGTGAAGGTGGACAAGGCTTTCTTCGATGTCGCGGGCGAGAGCTACCGCAAGGTGCGCAACACCCTTCGATTCATGCTCAGCAACCTCGCTGACTTCCAGCCCTCGTGCGACGGCCGCGCCGGGCACTGTGTGAGCCTCAAGTCTCTCGACCCGGCAAGCCTCGATGCCTGGGTGCTCGGTGAGTTCGATGCGCTGGCGCAGGAGGTGATCGAGTCGTACGCACGCTACGACTTCCAGCGCGCGCAGCGTCGCCTCTACGACTTCTGTTCCGACACGCTCAGCGCGGTTTACCTGGCCGCGGTGAAGGACAGGCTCTACTGCGACCGGGCCGACTCGCCCCGGCGTCGCACGACGCAGACCGTGCTCTTCGACCTCACCGACGGCCTCTGCCGACTTCTCGCCCCGGTACTCTGCCACACCGCGGACGAAGCCTTCGGGGCGCTTCATCGCCCGTCGCCGGGCGAGGCGCTGCGCTGCGTCCATCTCGAGGAGTTCCTGCACGGATTCAATATCGCCGCAGATTCGCTGTGGCCCGAGATGATGCGCCTGCGGGCAGAAGTGATGCAGGCGATCGAGCACGCGCGCAAGGAACAGTCGCTCGACAACCCGCTCGACATGGGGGTCGTTCTGCCCGCGGACCGCAATGGGCATGACCTCGGTGCTCGCTTCGACCTGCGCGACCTCGCCGATCTCTTCGGCGTCAGCCGCGTCAGCTTCGAGGCGGGCCTGAAATCCCCCCGCATCACCGACCTCCGCGACCAGCCCCGCTGCGACCGCAGTTGGAAGCGCGACGGCACCGTCCGACGCCGCGGCGACGGCGGCATGCTCAGCGACCGCGACGCCGAAGCCGTCGGCGTCGCGTGACCCTCGCAGAGATCGAAGCAGCGCGGCAGCCCGAATGTGCTCCCGACCTCTGCGCACCCCCACACTCCGTGTGGGGGCGCACCGCACCCGCCGACTGGTTGCATCTCCACCGCCGGCGCGCTCCGTTGACCCGCTCATCGCTCCAGCCCGCGAATCCACTCGCACACCGCGTTTCCGCAGACGGCCCTGGTCTGAGCCTCCCGCCACAGCCCGTTGTGCGTCGCGCCCGGCACGATCACCAGTTCTCCTCGCCCCGCGGCGGCGATGGCCTGCGCATCGGCGCACGGGCTCACCTCGTCGCGCTCCGCGCCCAGCACCAGCAGCGGGCACGCCAGTTTCGCTGCGACATCGCGCCGGTCAAACGCACCCGTCACCCCGCGCCGCCACCAGAGCCCGGCGCCCCATCGCGACCCGATCACGCCCAGCGCCGCCGAGAGCGTCACTCCGGCCGGGAGCCCGCGCGCGCGGAGCACCGCCGCCGCGGGCGTGCGCGCCACGCGGTAGGGAGTTTCTGTGACGACGGCGCGCACCCGCTCCGGGTGGAGCACCGCCGCCTCCATCGACACGCCGGCTCCCATTGACCACCCGTACAGCACTGCGGGCCCGTTGAGGCACGCAAGCAATGCGCCGAGGTCACGGGCCTCGCGTGCGCCGAGCGTGCTCGGTCCCGGCGTAACCCCGTGCCCAGGCATGTCCCAGAGCACCACGCGCGACGCAACCCGCGCCAGCGCCGGCACGCGCACCAGGCCGCTGATGCGCGACTCGCCCCAGCCGTGCGTGAGCACCACAATCGGCCCCTCCGGGTCATCCCCCGGCACATCCCATGACTCGATCCTCCCCCCGCGCGCCCCCGCGAACGTCCACGTCGTGAAGGTCCGCGCCTGCGCCAGCTCGGAGGGGTCGCCCGGCACGCCCCGCGCCACGGCCGATGCGTACGTCCGCCTTGGGGGGCGTGAGATCGCGCGCATGGTGGCCCATGCCACCAGCACACACGCCATCACCAGCCCCACGAGCATCAGCCATGCAAGTCCGACCACGCCTGAGCGTAGAGGTCGATCACGCGTGTGGTTTCAGGTGCCTGCCCGGTCCTGCCTCCGTTCGTCAATGCTGGGCCGATCCCGCGTGGCCGCGCCACTCCGCCAGGAGCGGCATGCCCGCGGGCAGGGTCTCATCCAGCGACGCAATCACCTCGCCTGTGGCGCACCGATACACCTGGCGCATTATCGGCACGCGGCGCCCTCCTCCCGTCGCGCCCATACGCTCCGCCCACGCGCTCAGCGCCGTCATCGCTCCCTGCGGGGGCACTCCGCCGCGCACGCCCCGCGCGAAGAGCACGGGGCATCCGGCACTCACGCCCTCGCCCACCCGCAGCGCGAACACCACCATGTGCGGCGCCGCGGCCTCCGGGGGCCATGTTGCCGGGGGAGCCACACCCAGCCCCCCACGCTCCCCGGCGACCCATTCCGTACCCGATTCCGGTGCCCGCCGATACGCCTCGAATGCGTCGTTGACGAGTTCCGTCAGCCCTTCCGGCAACGCCTCCCCGCGCCACGCCTCGTGAATGTTCGTCGCATGGCGCCGGACCAGCAGGCCGGCCCGGTCGAGCCCCAGTTCCCGCTCACCCGCGCCGAGCGAGTCCAGGTCCGCGAGCGCCATCCGCACCGCATGAAGTGCGATCACGTCCGGGACGCACGACCGCCAGCGGGCCCCTTCGCCCTCACGCGGCAGACCGACGGCGCTCTGCGCGAACCGCGTGCAGTGCGCCAGGAGCGCCGCCCATGTAACGACTGAAGGCCCCTCCCCCGACCCTCCCCCCCCAGGATGTTCGTGAAGCAATGTCACGCTCAAGCGTAGAGACCCGGCCGCTACAGTCGGACATGGACCTTGACCCTGCGGAGTTGAGCCTCGCGGACCGGTACAAGCTGCTGATCGGAGCGATTGTGCCGCGTCCGATCGCGTGGGTGTCCACTGTGTCTCCGGACGGCCGGCTGAACCTCGCCCCGTTCAGTTTCTTCGCGGGCATCAGTTCCAACCCCATGTCGCTGCTCTTCTGCCCCGCCAACACCGACGCCGGCGCTGAGAAAGATTCGCTGCGCAATGCCAAGCCGCCGAACGAGGGCGGCACCGGCGAGTTCGTTGTCAACGTCGTCCCGGAGGCGCTGGCACTGCGGATGGCTGCCTGCGCCGAGCCGCTTGCGTACGGCGAGAGCGAGTTCGCCCTCGCGGGCCTCACCCCCGAGCCGAGCGTGCGAGTTCGCCCGCCCCGCGTCGCGCAGAGCCCGTTTGCGTTCGAGTGCCGCACCGACCGGGTCATCCGCCTGAACCCCGGCGCGCCGAACGGGGGGAACATCGTGATCGGCGAGGTCCTGCTGGCCCGGGCCGCGGACGGGGTCGTCAACGCGCGCTTGCATGTTGATCCGGAGGCGCTCAGCGCCGTCGGGCGCATGGGCGGGCGCGGGTACTGCACCACCCGCGAACGGTTTGACATGCCGATGGGCGCGCCGGCGCTCGCCCTTTCGAATCCGCTGCCCGGTCCGCGCTGAAGCCCGTCGCAATGTTCCACGTGGAACATTCCGCCCGCAACCTGCATCGGCTCACGGCGCGCGCGCGCTTGCGGACCATGCGCCCAGAATTGCCCTCACGGCGCCGCCCGGATCAGGGGCCGAGCAGACCGCGGCGCTGACCGCCACGCCCCGGCATCCCAGCCCCGCGAGTTCTCGCGCGCGGGCCGCGTCGATGCCGCTGATCGCGAGGTGCGGCACGGGCGCGAGCACCGGCTCCGCGAGAGCGTCGCGCATCAGGCCGACCCCCGCGACAAAGCCCTTGGGCTTGGTCGTGCTCGGGTACATCGGCCCGAGACCCAGCACGTCCGCGCCCGCACGCACAGCCTCAACCGCCATCGCGACCGTGCTCGCGGAGCACCCGATCCAGAGCCGATCGCCCGCGAGCGCCCTGCCAGCTTGGACGGGAAGGTCCCCTTGCCCGAGGTGTACCCCGTCGGCACCGCAGGCCAGCGCGATGTCCAGCCGGTCGTTGATGATGCACTGGGCCCCCCGCGCGTGCGCCGCGCGAGCGAGCGCCTCGCCCCGGCGGAATAGTTCGCGGTCGGGCATCTCCTTCTCACGGAGTTGCACGGCCTCGGCTCCGGCGTCGAGCGCCGAGCCCACGACATCGTGCCACGGGCGACCGAGCATGAGCGCCTCCGTGACGAGCACGCAGACGCGCCATTGCGGACAACCTCGCACACGCAACAGGGGCACGAGGCGCTTCTCAAGGTCGTAGACTCGGTAGCGCAGCGCCTTGAGAAGTCCGGGGGCGAGGCCCCCCGGCGCGACGGCCTTGGTCGCCTCTTCGAGCGTGCGGAGGGCTTCGCCCGCTCGCCCCGCCGCCGCGCCCGCCAGCGCCCGGGCCCCAGCTCGGCCTGACTCGTCGGAGGCCGTCAGGGTTGTGCCCACGTCTCCGGGAGTATCGCGCGAGGCGAGGAGTTCCGCCCGGCTCGCGGGGAGCGCGGCCATCGCACTGGCCAGGTCGTGCCGGGAAGCCTTGAAGGCCGCGGAAAGCGCGAGGTCATCGGCCACGAATCGCGCCAGGTCTTCGAGCAGGCGCAGGGCCTCGCTGGCTCGATTGGCATTGGCATCGATGAGGCGGTGAAGCGGATTCATGGGTGGTCCCTGGGCCTCGGACGGGTCACAATACGCCGATGGACGAGGGCTACGAACTTGCGCCGGACCCCGCCGCCCCGGTCCTGCCGGGGGTGGTCGTGATGCGCCCGAACGCGGACGCGGCGGTGGACGCCCTTCTCGCGGAGGTGCTGGTGCACGCGCTCCGGTGCGCGCGTCTGTACGGGAGCGTGCACATCGCCTTGAGCGCTGAACCCGACCTCGATCCTGTGTTTCGGCGCCTGATGTACGACCCGCCGATGCGGGGCTTTCCGTGGGAGCAGACCCACCTGTGGGTGTTTGAAGAGCCCGACCCACCCGCGCGGCCGACCCGTGCGGCGACGCTGCGCGCGTGGTTCGAGCACCATTCGGGAATCCCTGCGGGGCGCATCACCGGCCCGTCGGATGTCGGGGACGCTTCGATGTTCGGATCGCACATGCGCGCGGCGCTGGCGTCGCGGGGCGAACACGAAAGCCGTCTCGACCTGGTGCTCCTTGGCACGTCGCAACTGGGCCCGGTTGATGCCCCCCCCGGCACGGTTGTCGCCCGGGGCCCGGGCGTCGTGGCGCTCACGGTCGCAGAGGTCAACCGCGCGCGGCTCGTCGCGGTGTTCGCGGGCGGCGCGCGCTCGCGCGACGCACTCGGCGCGGTGTCGAGAAGCACGCCCCATGCACTCTCGCGGCTGCGCCCCGACCCGGGGCAACTCCGATGGTTCGTCGATCACGAAGCCTGCGGGAGCGAGTGAGAAGCCAGGCCAGAATGCGCGTGGACGGGCTGCTGGAAGAATTGGGAGGCCCGCCTCCACCGGGCGTGGGGTCGCGCGGTTCGGCGCTCTCCGTGGAGAGCCGGGTTATCGGCGGGCCCCCGCGCACGCGCCACGCGCCGCACAGCCGCCTGCGGGCACGCACATCTCCGCGATCATGCCTCGGAGTTCACGGGTGCGATCGTCGCTCCGCGATACACTCCCCTCATGCCCCCCGCACCGTCTGACAAAGCCCTGAAGCCAGCGTGCGGCAGGTTGGTGCTCGCGAGCACATCGCCCCGTCGCACGCAGTTGCTTCACGCCGGGGGGCTGCTTCACGAGGTCCGCGATCCCGGGGTGGACGACGGGCGACTGCGCCCGGGGTGGGCGGCGACTCCGGCTTCGTGGGTGGCGTCTCTGGCGTATCTGAAGGCTCGCGCGGGCGCGGAATACGAACCTGAAGATGCGATCGTGCTCGGGGCCGACACGATTTGCGTGCATAAGGGGCGGGTGATCGGACAGCCGCGGGATGCTCGCGAAGCCCGCAGCACGCTGGTCGCCATTGAGGGCGGGCGTCACGAGGTCTATACAGGCGTCGCCCTGGTGAAGGGGCCGTGGCGGGACATCTTCGTCGATCGCGCGATCGTCACCGTGGGCGAGCTCGGCCCGGAGCGCATCGAGCGCTATGTCGCGTCCGGAGAATGGCGCGGCAAGGCGGGGGCCTACAACCTGGGTGAACGACTTGCCGCGGGCTGGCCCATCACCTTCGAGGGCGACCCCACGACGATCGTCGGCCTTCCCATGAACGCACTCGAAGCGCACCTGGCGCTGGCGACCGCGGAGGCGTGCGCATGACGGTGCTCGCCCTCAACCCCGCGCCTCTCGCCCCGGCCTGGGTGGCCTTCCCCATGGGCATCCTGACGATGCTGGTGCTGCTGGCGCACGGGGCATCTCTGCGCGAAGCGCCGATGCCCGAAAGCCGGAGGCGCATCCGCAGCGCCAACGCCGTGCTGATGATGTGCGCCGTGCCCTTGCTCACCTACGCGCTCGCGGTGGTGACCCCGGCAAACGCCAAGGCGTTCGTGATCGCGTGGACTTCGGTGGTCTGCATCCTGGGCCTCATCCTCCTCCTCGCCCTGGCCGACGTGCTGAATACGCTCCGCCTTCGTCGGCGCGAGGTCGCGCGGCTGCGCGCCGAGGCGAAGGCCATCGTGATGGGAAGCCTGGCCCATGGCGCACGCGTCCATTCCGCCTCCACCGCCGGGCCCGCTGCGGGGCCCCCTCGGACGCCTCGCTGAGCGCATCTACAGCAACGAAGTCGCGCGCCGCAACCGGCGTTGGGATGCGGGCCGGGGCGTCATCCGGTTCGATCGCGCCGTGATCAGCGTGGGCAACCTCTCGGTCGGAGGCACCGGCAAGACCCCGGTCGTCGCGTGGACGCTCCGCGAACTGCTCGGAGCCGGGCGACGCCCCTGCGTCGCCATGCGCGGATATGCACGGCGCAGGGGCGAGGAATCAGACGAAGAAGCCCTGCACCGACGTGCGTTTCCGGGGGTGCCCGTTGTCGCCCGCCCCGACCGGGCCGAGGGCCTGATCGAACTGTTCGGGACTGACGAGGGCGCGGCGATCGATGTGATCGTCCTGGACGACGGGTTTCAGCACCGTCGCATCGCACGCGACCTCGACATCGTGCTCATCGACGCCACCCGCGACCCGTTCGGGGGTCATCTGCTGCCGCGCGGCTGGCTGCGCGAAGGTGTGCCTTCGCTCGCTCGGGCCCACGCGATTGTGCTCACCCATGTCGAGCATGTGTCGATGGAGGCGCTGGAGGGGCTCGCCGGCCGCCTGGCATCGGCCGCGCCGCACGCCCTTCTCGCATCGTGCGCGCACACCTGGGAGGCCGTGGAGCAGGTTTCACCGGCGGGCGCGCCGGCGCGTTCGCCGGACAGCCTGGCGGGTCAACGACTCGCGGCGGTGTGCGCCATCGGAAACCCGGACGCCTTTCTGGCGCAGGCGCGGGCCGCGGCGGGACCCGGCGGGCGGGTTGAGTCAATCGTCCTGCGCGATCACGCACCCTTCACGCCCGCGCGCGTGGCGAGCGTTCGCACGCTCTGCCGGAGCGCCGATGCCCTGCTGACGACCGCCAAAGACTGGACGAAGCTCGGACGACACGCGCTCGGCGGCGCGTCGGACTGGCCCTGCCCGATCCTCGTGCCGCGTCTCTCGCTCGCGTGGGCGAGCGGCGAGAGAGAGCTAGCTGCCCGGGTGCGGGGCGTGAGCTCGGACGAGGGATCCGGCTGAATCATGTTCACGCGCTCGCCCACCGCGCGCGAGCGCGCTGACTTCATCGCGGCGAGGGATTCCCGCTTCTCGCTTACCCGTCGCGGTCGGCCCGCACCTGGCGTTGCCTGGGCATCACCTTGATCTCGGCGGTTTCATCGCGTGCCACGCGCGTTGCCTTCCAGCCCTTGTCCGTCAACGAGGCGTCGTAGATCACCCGCGAGCCGTCTTTCAACGCCTTGAATCCGTCGCCGTCGATGACGGAGAAGTGAACAAAGATGTCCTGCCCGTCTGGCCCGACGATAAATCCGAACCCTTTACGGGGGTCAAACCACTTGACCTCTCCGGGCTGGGAATCGATCTGCGTTCGTGTCGGATCGGGCATGGACGGGCCCTCCAGACAGCGCAGCGCCCCGGTGTTTCTCCGGGATGCCGTGCGCTCTCTTGCCCAGATTACCAAAACCGGTTGCGTCGCTCAAGAAAAAAAAAAGAGTTCACGGCGTTCTCGGACCACGTGTGCGGGCCTGGTGCTGCTGTACGGGGCGCCACGGGCCGCCGCCTAGAGTCGCGCATGACCACCGTGCGTGTGCGCTCGGCGACGGCCGCGGATGTGCCCCTCATGCACGCACTGATTCTCGAACTCGCGGATTACGAACGTTTGCGGCACGAGGTCTGGGCGACAGAGCACGACCTTGCGCGCGCTCTCTTCGGCGACGACTCCGGTCGCGCCGCGTGCGCGGAGGGGCTGATCGGCGAAGTGGACGGCGAACCGCAGGGCTGCGCGATCTTCTTCACGACCTATTCGACCTTCGTCGGCAAGCCCGGGCTCTGGCTCGAAGACCTGTTTGTCCTGCCTGCGGCGCGGGGGCGAGGCCTTGGCGCGGCGATGCTGCGCCGGCTGGCCCGCCTTGCGGCCGAGCGGAACTACGGACGCGTCGACTGGGCCGTCCTCGACTGGAACGAGAGCGCGATCGGGTTTTATCGCGGGCTCGGCGCGCGCGTGCTGGACGAATGGCGCATCTGTCGCCTTGACGGCGAGGCGCTCGCGGCCCAGGCGGCGAAGGGGTAGACAGGGCACATGCTGAGTCCCGCGCAGGCCGGGACAGGCGTCGGCCGGGCGCGCCTACAGGTGAAGCAGAATGTGCGCCGGCGCATGAAGCCCGGTGCCCTGAAGATTGAGGAAGTTCTCGGATGCTCGGGTCAGACACGCCCCGGGAAAGAGGCGGCCAGGGTCACCGGGTCTGGCCGTGCAAGGCCAGTTCGATCCACGCATCCTGCTTGGCGCTCTCAGCGCGGCGTACCGCGAGCACGCGCGAGGCCGCCCACTGCGCCTGCCTCAGGAGCACGCGGGCGACGGCGGTTCGGGGGCCCGGCGGCAGTGCCTTGGCGAGGCGCCGGAGTGCGCGAGACCCGGACTGCACGAGGAGGCGGTCGTCGAGGCTCACGTAGGTCTCCGCGAGGCCGGGGTCGCCCTGCCGCCCGCTTCGTCCGAAGAGCTGGCGATCGACGCGGCGCTCGTCATTGCGTTCGGTGGCGAGCACGACCAGCCCCCCGAGTTCGCGGGTGCGGGGGGTGAGCAGGATGTCGGTGCCGCGTCCGGCCATGTTGGTCGCGACGGTCACGGCGCCGGGCTGCCCGGCTTCGGCGACGATCGCTGCTTCTTCGGCCTCGCGCGTCGCGTTGAGGACGCGACAGGGGACAGCCCGCTCGGCGAGCATCGCACCGAGGCGTTCGCTGGCCTCGACGCTGCGGGTGCCCACGAGCACGGGTCGCCCCTGCGCGTGCAGTTCGGCGACGCGCCGTGACACCGCGAGGTCGCGGGCGGGTTGATCGAGAAACACACGGTCGAGCGCGAGGCGGCGCACGACGGGGCGATGTGTCGGAATGCGCGTGACCGGGAGCGCGTAGTCTCGCCACAGTTCGCCGGCGACCTCCCAGACGGTGCCCGACATGCCGCACAGCCTCGCGTAGCGCTGGAAGAACCGCTGGTAACTCACGCGGGCGCTGGTGATGCGCTCGGCGGAGAGTTCGAGGCCTTCCTTGGCCTCGACGGCCTGATGCACCCCGAGCTGCCATTGCCGCCCCTCAAGCACGCGCCCGGTCGAGCCGTCCACGATGCAGATGCTCCCGTCACGCACGATGTACTCGTCTTCGCGCCGGTACAGCTCCTTCGCCTGAAGCGCGAGATTGGCGAGTTCTTCTCGGCGGCGCGGGCCCCTCCAGAAGGCCGGCAACTCCTCAGCGCGTTCGCGGAGAAGGCTCCGGCCCGCCTCGGTGAGCATCACGCGGCGCAGGCGCGCATCCACGGTGTAATGCACGCCGGGGCGCATCGCGCGGGCGAACTCCGCGGCGGTGCGGTGGAAGCGCTGCGCCTCGGAGGTGCCCCCCGCGTCGAGACCGATGATCGCGGGGGTGACCGCTTCGTCAATGAGCACGCTGTCGGCCTCGTCGACGATGGCGGCAAAGAGCCCGCGCTGCACCACCTGCGCGGTCCACCTGCCGGAGCGACCCTCGACGGGCGCGATTTCGTCGAGCGTGATCCGGGCGGGGGTCGGGTCGATCGGGCTGAGAAGCCGATCGCGGAGAAAGTCGAAGATGAACTGCTTGTCCGCCCCGTAGGTGACATCGCGGGCGTACGCCTCGCGACGGTCCGCGGGCTTGGTGTCATCCTGGAGGACGCCGACGCTGAGCCCGAGGCGTGCCAGGGCGCGCCCCGTGACCTCGGCGTCTCGCCGGGCGAGATAGTCGTTGACCGTATGGATGTGCACACCCCGGCGCATCCAGCCGAAGACCGCCGCGGGAAGAATCGCGGTCACGGTCTTGCCCTCGCCCGTGGCCATCTCTACGCAGCGCCCGGCGCACATCGCCAGGCCGCCCATGATCTGCTCGGGGTGGAGGCGAAGGCCGACTTCGCGCCGAATGACCTCGACCACGTGCGAGGCAGCGTGGTCCAGGGCCGCGCCGCGCGCGCGGTGCAGCAGCACTTCTTCGCCCGCGCTGCGGGCCCGGGCGTCGAGGTCACGCTCAGAGAGCGTCTCGAGACCGCGGGCTCCGGCGATGATCCGCTCAGCCCGAGCCCGGTCGGAACGCGACGCGCGGCGGCGCGCCGCCGCGCCCCGCGCCCGCGCCCAGATCGCATCCAGCCCCTTCGGGGGAAGGGGCCTCGCCCCAGTGCCCGCGTAGGCCCCCCACATCCGGGCGGCCCCCGGCGTGCCGGCGCCGTCCAGCGCGTCCCGCAATGTCATGACCGGCACCATCACGGCATGAACCTCTTCGAGAGTTCGCCCCCGATGCGGCGCCAGACCTGGGCCGCGAGCGGGGCCGGCGCCGCTTCGAATCGCACGCGCACGCGCTGGCCGGGGCGCACCCCCTCGGCGTCAACGAGGGTGACACGCACGAGGGCGTACGGGTCCAGCGTGCGCCGTCGGTCCGGGTCGCCCGGGTCGAGCAGAAGTTCGCCCCCGGCATCCGTCGAAAGGGCGGCGTCGATCAGTGAACGGGCGGCGACGGGGCTCATCCGCTCGGCCCGTGCCTCGATCAGCCGCCCCGCCCGGCCGAGCACCCGCGCACTCGCCCGCACCCGCTCGATGCGGTCATCGCGAAAGATGTACGCCCGGTCGCGGTCGCTCACCGCGGCGTGGACCACGGGCGCCGCCTCGCTGGTGACCGTCGCGATGAGCGATCCTCGGGCCAGGAAGCGCCCGCGAAGGCTGTCGAGATCGATGCCGGCGCCGCGCACGGCACCCACGAGCCCGTCGAACTCGGCCCGAAGCGTGAGGCATTCTCGGCGCTCGTCAAGACGGGCGATCTCGGCGCGGAGCGCCCGCACTTTTTCCTCTGCGGCGAGGGCCTCGGCGGCGCCAGCCGCGGCCGCGCGGTCACGTTCAATGATCGCCGAGGCGAGCTGGGCTCGCTTCACCTCCGCGTCGGCGGCAAGTTGCGGATTGTCGAGAACCGCCAGCACATCCCCCGCCCGCACGCGCTGCCCCGCCCGCACGAGGACTTCGCGCACAAAGCCGTCTTCGCCGGTGCGGGCCATCTGGCGGGCGGCGGGCTCGATGAACCCGGTCGCATACGCACCCGCACGGACGGGCACCAACCCGACGCCCGCGGCGATGAGCGCCAGAGCCGCGAGCGAAATCCCAACGGCCCGGGCCCGGCGCCCCACCAGCACGGGGGCGCCCAGCACGTGCCCCACGGCCTTGACCAGGGGCCCCAGCAGCATGGCCACGGCCATGAGAACACCGATGACCAGCCCCAACGTGAGGTACCGGCTTGACACCACCATCACGATGGTGATGCCCACGATCATGCGATACGGCGGCGAGAGCAGCCCATAGACCAACAAGAGCCAGAGTTCGCCCCGGTCGCGCACCACCGGGGGCGTCATGCCCCGGACACCGAAGGCGCGCCGATGGATCAGGTAACTCCAGAGCTCCTTGGCCCGCCCGGCGAGGTTGGGGCTGCCCGCGAGGTCGGAGAGGATGTAGTAGCCGTCGTAGCGAAGAAGCGGGTTGGCGTTGAAGAGGAACGTGGTGATGCCCGAGATGATGATGGTCTGGTAGGCAAGCGCGTGCGCGATGGTGCCCTCGTTGGTGGCGACCCAGATGAAGACCGCGACCGCGGCGAGCGCGCCCTCGGCGAGCATGCCGCCCGCAGAGACGAGCACACGCTTGCGGATCTCGGGCATCCGCCAGGCGCTGCTGGCGTCGCAATAGGGCAAAGGCAGGAGCAGAGCGACGAGAATCACGCCGATCTCGGTGCAGCGCCCGCCCATCGCTTTGCAGGCCGTCGCGTGCCCGAGCTCGTGGAGCAGACGGATGCCGATGAAGAGCAGGCCGAGGACCGGGAGGTTGGCCGGGTCGAGCATGGCGTTGAGGCCGCCCAGCAGCGCGCCCGCGTGTGCGATGGCGGTCAGGGCCGCCGCGAGCACGAGCACGCCCCAGACGGCCAGCCCGACGCGCGACCAGACCGCCCTCCAGAGATACGCCGATTGCGCCAGCAGGCGCTCCGGGTTCCAGATGGGGATGGTCCAGAAGAACCCGCGCCCGGTGCGCTTGGCGATGCGCTCGGACCTCAGGCGCCGCTGACGCTCCTGGAGCATGTCCCAGTTCAGGGGCTCAGCGCCCAGGATCAGCCCGTGGAGCTGGAGCTTGGAGAGCACATCGACGCACTCGCGCTGCGTTGGCGCATCGTCGCCCATTTGGGCGCAGCACGCCTCCCACGCGTCGTCCGCCGTGCGTCGCCCGTCGAGCAGGCCCACGAAGAAGTACGCAGGCGCAGAGAGGCGGTAGTAGCCGCCTCCGGCGGGGTCTTCGATCACGTAGGAGACCTGCGGGCCGTACTGCTGGCGCGTGATGCGGGCGTGGGCGCTCAAGCGGGGCCTGGTCTGCCCCACCCGGTACCAGACATCGCTGAAGGAGGGCTGGACTTCGCGTCCGAGCATCCGGCACCTTTCATCGCGCTGGGCGACCTACCACCACAGGCGCAGGCGCGCCTGCTCCACGATGGGCCGGGCGAGCGCCCCGAGCACGGTGGTGCTCCCGGCATCCAGCCGCACAATCCCGGTTTCGCCCGCGCGCAGCCATTCGGGGGCGGGCGAGGTCACAATGGCCGCCTCGACAAGATACACGTTGGCCCCGCGCACCGGCTCGGCGACGGGGTTCACGCGCCGGACCTCGATCTCGACTTTCTGGTCGGGCCTGGCACGGCTGGAGAGCCTGCCCCGCTGCCCCTCGCGCACCCGGTCGATGTCCCGTTCATCGACCTGGATGATGATCACGCAGTCATCGCGGACGACTTCCATGAGCGCCTGCGAAGGCTCCACACGGGCCCCGATGAACTCTTCCAGGTCGCCCCGGCTCACGATGCCGTTGATCGGGCTGCGCAGCGTCGCCTTGGCGATGTTGCTTCGCAGCAGGTTCACCTGGGCGTCGATCTCGCGGATGCCGGCCTCGGCCATGGCGGCCTCGTCCTGTTTGCCCCCGGCGCTGGCGGCATCGCGCTGCAGCGCGACGGTGGCGCGACGGGCCTCCAGGTTTGCGGCCTGGAGTTCAAGGTCGGTGGTGTCCATGCGCGCGAGCTCGTCTCCCTCCCGCACGGCCACGCCCGGCTTTACCTTCACCTCCCGGAGGTAGCCGACGAAGGGGGCGACAACCGTGCGCGACGTGGCGGCCTTGCACTCGGCGTCGGCGGTCACGCGCCGGGGCACCGGCACGACCGCGGCCAGAACCAGGCTGATAAGGGCCGCGAGCCCGATGAGTTTGGCCCAGGTGTGCGTCGGCCCGACGACCCACGCTCCGGCCTCGCGGATCCGGTCGCGGGCGACCGCGAGCACACCCCGGTCCGCGAGGCGACGGGTCCAGAGCGCCGGGCCGATGAACTCCGCCGCGAGCCGGACGAGGGGCACCGACCCGGGAGGGAAGGGGTCTGACAGTTCGCGTTCGAGCACGACCACGCCCACCAGATCGCCCGCCACGCGCAGCGGGAGGCTGAGCACCGCCGAGGGGCCGAAGGACTGCGACAGGGCCGCGTGCGACCGGAGGACACGCCGGAGTTCGGGATCGCGCTCCGCCTCGGGGGGCGCTGGATAGACGAGTTCGACATCCTGGAGCGCGCACTCCTCCATGGCGGCTTCGATGGCGTCCACTGCCGGGCCGTTCCGGTCGGCCTCATCGGACCCGCTGACCGACGCAAGGCGGATGCGCTGGGCAGGCCCCTGCACGAGTCCGATCGAGACCCGCGAGCACCCGAAGCGCCGGCGAAGTTCATCGCACATGAGCGCGCCCATCGTTCGGGCCGTCGGACCCTTCTGAGATGCGTCGAGAAGTTCGAGCGTTTCGCGCGCGAGAACTTTCTGTCGGCTTTCCTGCATGGCGTGCTGACGCCACAGAAAGGTCTCGAACTTGGCGCCGGCAAGGCCGACGACCTGGAGTGCCGCCTGTGCATCGGCGTTCGCGGACAAGACCAGCACGCTGGCGCCCTCGACGGCCCCCGCCGCCCCGAGCGGGCTGGCGATCACGCGATACGTCGTCTCGCTGCCGTACATCTCTCCCGCGCGCGGGAGCGTGATGCTCTCGACGCGGCCCTGGCGGGCCTGGTCGGGGAGGAGTGATGCGAGATCGGCGCCGATCCGCTCCATGCGGGCGAGGAGGGCCGGGGTGAGCACGTCTTCGCGCCCCGGGCGGGCGTGGCGCGTAAAAAGGCCGGCCCGGCGCTTGTCCGAACCGGCCAGGGTGATGATTCCGGCCAGCGCGCCGGCGAGCGCGCACTGCAACTCGATCAGGCCCGTGAGAAACCCCGCGAGTTCCTGAGCCACATCCCCACCCTGCGTGCCTCGCGCCGGCTGGGCGACGGTCGTCGCCGTGCTCTGCGTGCTCGGCACGCTGGTCATGGGCGCTCAGCCTCCGCGGGAGTTAGTCCTGGGCGAGCCGGGGGCCGCCCGCGTCGGGGCGCGAGAGGGCGATTTCGCCGTTGCGCTCCTCGTACTGGCGGATGACCTGCCCGAGGCTGATGGCGAGGCGCTTGGCGCCGGCCCAGTTCATGATGACCCGGCTGCCGACCTGGAACAGGAGCACCGGCTGGTTGTCCGGGCCCTGCATGGGCAGGTTCATCCCGAAGTCCATCACAACTTCATCCTGCGTCGTCGACGTGCGGATGGTGTTGGAGTACGTGCTCTGCATCTTGGTTTCATCGATGCGCAGCTGGATCTGACGGCTGTCGGCCTTCTCTGCCATACGAACGTGCCTTTCCCTGTTGGAGTTCCCGGACCTTGCCCCGCCGGAATCACGGGAACACCCCCGCGCACCGCCGACGATGAAAGGTATCCGGTCGGGCCTCCGCACGCTCTGCGTGCCCCGGCCTCGTGCCCGAACCCGGTTGAACAGGATACCCGACCCCGTTCTCGGGTCCACTCCGGGCGCTCGCCCCGGAGCCCGACCATTGCGGTCGATGATAGTCCATTCGCACGTGGGCGGCCTTGGTTCCCGGCCCGCGAGCGCGAACTTGCACGAGCGGCGCGGAGCGGCTTCGGGGCCGGACCCGCCACGATTATGATCGAAACGCCCCGGAGATTCTCGTGCCTTCAGAGGTCCGCTCCAACCCCGCCTCGCCCGGACCGGGAATCCGCGTGCCCGGCGACGACCTTGCATCTATTCTCCGGCGGGTGCGTGCGCTGATGCGCCGCGTGCATCAGTCTGAGGCACCCGACGAGCGACTGGTTCATCGGCTGCGGATCGCGCTCCGCCGAGCCGGGGTCGGCGTCGCGCTGCTCGATGCTCCACATGCCCGCGCACGATGGGAGAAAGATCTCCGCCGGGCCCGTCGCGCGGCGGGCCGGGTGCGCGACGTGGATGTCCACACGCGCCTCATCCGCGCGGAGCGCCGACAGGCCGACGTGCAGTTCACGGGAGTCCTGGACTGGGTCATTCGTGAACTCGTCGCAACGCGGCAGAGCGAAGCCGAACGACTGCGGGAGCGCTGCGCCCCGGACATCCGAGCCCGGCTCTCCCGGCGCACCTCGAGCGCCGCAACCCGAGACCCAGGCGCCCCGCGTGTGCGTGAGCCCCTGGCGAGGTTGATCGAGCGCGCCCGGGCGTGCGAAGCGAAGTTCGCGGAGGAGCCCGAGGCGTTGCACCCGCTTCGGATCGCGCTCAAGCGTGCCAGGTACGCCGCGGAGCTCGCCGGAGTGTCGCGCGAGTCGCTGGCGCCGCTGCGCGACTTCCAGATGCGGGCGGGCCAGGTGCGTGATGCCGAGTCGCTGCTGGCGGCGCTGGAGCCGCTCGCGTCGCGCCCTGGCGCGCCCGAGGGGCTGGATGAGCTGATCGAGCGCCACCGGCGCTGGGTGCGGGCGCGGCGTGAGCGCCTGGATGCCTGGTGGCAGGAGCGCGGGCGCGCGGCGCTGTCGGGGGCGCTGCGCATCATCGCCTCACCGCCGGCAACATCAGAGGTAATCCCGGCGGGCGCGCCCGAATCGCCGGGGCTGTTTCCTGCGGCGCGACTGGCGGCGATCGACGTGGGATCGAACTCGATTCGGCTGATCGTCGCGGAGCTGCTCGCCGACGGACGGCTTCGCGTGATGGACGATGAAAAGCAGACGACCCGGATGGCGGAGTGCGTCACGCGAGAAGGGTCGATCTCGCCGGAGGCCATGACCGAAGCCGCGGAGATCATCACCCGGCTCGCCGGAATCGCCCGGGGATACGGGGTGAGCCGGCTCGCCGCGGTGGGCACGTCGGCGCTGCGCGACGCCACGAATGCGCCCGAGTTCATCGAGAAGGTGCGCGAGAAGGCCGGCGTCGATGTCGAAGTCATCTCCGGCGAAGATGAGGCGCGCCTGGCCTTCGCCTCGGCCTCGGAGGCGTTTCACCTTGGGGACCAGCCGGTGGGCATCCTCGATGTCGGCGGCGGCTCGGTGCAGATCGCGCTGGCATCGGGGGGCGCTCTCGAGCAGATTCACTCGTTGCCGCTGGGCGCGGTGCGGCTTGAGGCGAAGTTCCGCGCGGGCGCGTCGCCCGGCAGGAAGAAGCTCAAACGCCTCAAGGCCCACGTCAAGCGTCTGATTCGAGGCCAGGTGGGCGAGCCGCCGATCCGGCCCCGGCTGCTCATCGGCACCGGCGGAACGATCTCCGCCCTCGGCTCGATGGCCCAGGCCGAGCAGGGGGACGTGCCCGCCGGCGCGCCGGTGCGGATTCAGGGCATGGAAGTCTCGCGGGAGACGCTGCGCCGGCTGTTGGATCGCCTCGCGGACATGCCGCCCGCGGTGCGCCGTCGCGTGCGCGGACTGCCCCCGGACCGGCTGGACATCATCATTCCGGGCCTGGTCGTCGTTGACCGGGTGATGAAACACCTGGGCATCCCGCGTCTGGCGGTGCACCAGGGAGGCGTCCGGGCCGGGCTGCTGCGGCGCCTGGCCGAGGAACTCACAGGCGCGGCGACCCGACCTCCGATGCGCCCGGTCGATGGCGTGCGTCAACTTGCACGTGCGCTCTCCTACGAGCACGCCCACAGCGAGCATGTCACGGCCCTTGCGCTCTCGATCTTTGACCAGATCGCCGCGCACCCGACGTACGCGAACAAGAGCTGGGCCGGCCCCGAAGCGCGGTTTCTGCTTGAAGCCGCGGGGGTGCTCCACGATATCGGGTATGTCATCAGCTACCGGCGGCACCACCGGCACAGCGAGCGCATCGTGCTTCATGCCGACCTGCCCGGGCTCTCGCCCCGCCAGATCGCGGTCGTGTCACTGCTCTGCCGCTATCACCGGCGGAGTGAGCCGAGCAAGTCGCACCGCGGGTTCGCCGGTCTCGACAAGGCAGATCGATCCCTTGTGCGCCGCCTGGCGGCCATCCTGCGCATCGCGGACGGCCTCGACAGAGCCCACGCTCAGATTGTCAAAGGCGTGACGCTGACACCGGAAGACGAGACGATGGTGTTCCGCTGCCACGCCGAGGGAGACGCGACGACGGACATGTGGGGAGCCGAGCGCAAGGCAGGGCTGCTTGCTCGTGAGTTCGGCGTCGGGGTACGGATCGAGCGGGCCGGCAAAACCCCGGGGTGAGGCCGGGGCGATTTCTGGGGATCTCACACATCGCCACAATTCCTAGGGAATTCTCTTGCTCCCGCGCCCGCGGCGCGAGATACTGCGCCAGCAGTGAGGGTTCGGGCGCCGTGGGTTCTATCCCGTCCGAGGTCGGGCGGGTGTGCCGAGTAGACGGAGGAGAGGTGACCGTTCCCGAAGGGGAAAGGGGGTCATCATGTGGCGTATCAACGAGATCGTCGAATCCAAGGGCGCGCGCGTGGTGACCACCACCCCGCACGCAACCGTGCTGGACGCGGCATCGCTGATGAACGCGCACCACATCGGGGCCTTGGTCGTACTCGAAGAAGGCCACGTCGTCGGCATCATCACCGAGCGGGACATCCTGACCCGGGTCGTGGCCCGCCAGCGCAATCCGTCTTCCACGAGCGTGAGCGAGGTGATGACGGAACGGGTCGTGGTCTGCGAACCGCGCACAACCATCGACGAAGTGCGCCACGTGATGCGTGAACGCCGCATCCGGCACGTGCCTGTGGTCGATGGCGGGCGGTTGGCGGGCATGATCTCGATCGGTGATGTGAACCTCGCGGACAACGCGACACTCGCGGACACCGTGCGCGACCTGGAGGCATACATCCGGTCTGCGTGATGCGCGCACGAGCCGCAGGCTTGGCGCTTCCTGGATCGCAACGAGAACCTGCGCACGCCGCGCGCGGTCCGGGTTTGGGTGCACCCCACCGCGGCGACTCGCAGGGGTCCGCCGCACGCCGCGTGACCGGAGGCCGGCGTATCTCGAAGTGCGGGCCGGATACCATGCACGGCACGCGGCCTTGGGCGCGGCGCGCCGTGGAGTTGATCGATGAATCAAGCAGCGTCGGAGGGCCCGGCTTCAGGAGCAGATCCGCGGTCGCTGGTGGTTCGATTCGTGAACGAGCCTGAGGACCGAGTCGTGCCGCCCGGCGGCGCCGGCATCGGGCGGGCGCCCTCGAACGAACTTGCGATCCCCGAGAAGCTCGGGTTCATGGTTTCGGGCAAGCACGCGCGCCTGCTCGTGCGGGATGGGGCGTGGTGGATCGCCGACCAGGACTCGACCAACGGCACCTTCGTCAACGGCGAGCAGATCATCGGGATGAAGCGCCTGCGTGACGGCGACCGCGTGAGCTTCGGCCCCGAAGGGCTGGAGGGCGCGGTGGCGATGGCGGTGGTCTCCGGCGCGGGGGCACGCGGCGCGCGGCCGGCGCCGAGAGCGCCCGAGCCAGGCGGCCACCAGTCCACACCGATTCACGGCCAGGCGAGCGGCACGCCGGCCCACACGCCGGGTGGAAGCCCGGCGCCCGCGAGCGGTTCCGGCGGCGGCTGGAACCCGCTGAAGAAGATCAGCCAGAACCTCGAACGGCGGAAGAACCGCAAGGAGCTCCAGCGCGAGCAGCGCGACCTCGAAGCCCAGCTCCCGACCCTTGACGGGGCCCGCGCGACGGCCTGCGCAGCACTCGGGATGCAGGCCTCGAAATGCGCGGAATGCGAGGCTCTCGCGTCGGGGGAGTCAGTGGCAGACGCGGCCCGCGCCGTTGAAGATCTTCGGGGCGCGGTGGCCCGGGCCGAGCAGCGGGCGGGCGCGCTCACCAAGGCCCACAACACGCTGTTGGCGACGCTCCAGAACTCCGTTGATGCCGCACGCAAGGCGGAGCACGCGGCGCTCGACGCGTTCACGGGCGCTTCGGAAGAGGCCGAACGGGCGCAGGCGGGCGTTCGTTCTGCGCTGGGGGCGCACATTGACGGTCTGAAGTCCGCCGCGTCGGTCTGCACGGAGCTCGCGAAGGCGCTGGAGGGACGCATCACGCAGGACGTGCTGGGGAAGCTCCCGGCAGCGGGTGACCAGCTGGAGCGAGCCGCCGAGCTCGCCCGCACCCGCCCGCCCGGCCTCGACAAGGCGGTGACCGCGCTTTCCGGAGCCCAGGCAGACCAGGCCCGCGCGTCGAAGGAGCTCGATGCCTGCAAAGGGACCACTCTGGCGGCCGAGAAATCGCTGAGTGAAGCGAAGTCCAAGGCGAACGCAGAAGCCGGCGATGCCCAGCGCGAGACCCAGGCCGCCCGAGAGCAGGCGGTGGCCGCTGAGCAGGCCCTGACGGCCAAGTACCAGGCACTCGGCGAAGAGGCGCTGGCCTCCGGGGCGGGGTGGGTCGCTTCACTCTCCGAACTGGCCGCGGCACGCAGCGCTGCCGCCCAGGCTGAGCAGATGCGGGCCCAGATTCGCGAGTTGCAGGAACGGGCCGCGGCGCTCGGGTAATGCGCGGGCCCCTCCCGAGGCTTCCGGCGTTCCTCCGTCCGACGATGAGACGATCGCGCCGGGGCCCACCTATGCCCTGCGAAGGTTGAGCATGAGTTCAACATGCCCCTGCGGCTGGCCGACTCTCGCCGCGATGTCGCGCGAGTTCATGCCCTGATCGGCGAGCTCAAAAACTCGGCGCTGCATGGGCTCCTCGGGATTCGGCGGGTCACCCGCCGAGCGGAGCGAAGGGGATCCCCCCCGGGCATGTTCGAGGCGAGTCGCGGCGGCCTCGGCGCGGTCGATAAGGGCTTCGAGCACCGCGGCCTTGGCGTCCATCTGGGTAGCCAGCCGCTGGCACAGCTCCGTCGCCTCGGCCATCAGGCGTTCGACGGGATCGCGCCGGGCGTCTGCCTGCGCGCGGACTTCGGCCAGCCGTTCGCGCGGCGGCTGAGAGAGCGCAGACTTCTTGGATGCGTTGCGCCGATAGGCCCTGAAGAGCGTCTGGATGAGCACCAGGATGCCGAACGCGCCCAGGATCGGCGCGACCCAACTCGAGCCGCCCCCGGCGGGCCTCGGGTCGGCGGGTTGCCCCTCGCCGGACGTCAGGTCGTTCGCGCCCGGTTCCGCCTGGGCGGGCGTAAGCAATGCAACCGGGATCGGGGGGCCTTGGAGCATCGCCCCCTACCATCGTGCCGTGCGGGCGCCACACTCCACGAAATCTCGGCTACGGGGGGTTCCGGGGGCGGCGGAGATCCGGCGTGCCTGGCGAAGGCTCACCGCCCCGCCGAGACGCTGCCCGCATCACCCGAAGAAGACCCTTCTCGCCTGCTCGGGGGGTGGTGATTCGGTCGCGATGGTGCTTTCCCTGGCGGAGTTCGGCGACGACGTCGTCCTCGGGCACGTCGTGCATGACTTTCGGCCCCGAGAGGCGGCCTTGGGCGACCGCGACCACGTGGCGGCCCTCGCGAAACGGCTTGGGTTGGCGTTTGCAGTGCGAGAGGTCTCCGTCAGACACGGCCCGGGCAACGCCGAAGCCCGCGCGCGCAACGCCCGCTACGCGGCCTTGGCGAGCATGGCGGCCGAGCACGGGTGCGGGTGGGTGGCGACGGCGCATCACGCCGAGGACCAGCTCGAGACGATGGTGCTGCGCCTCATGCGCGGAGCAGGCGCCCCCGGGCTCGCCGGAATCCGCGAGCGCACGCGCCTTGCGGGTGTGAGGGTGATCCGCCCCCTGCTCGCGCTCACCCGGGCGAACGCGGAGGCGATCTGCACCGCAGCCGGGGAACGCTGGCGGACGGACCAGACAAACCGGGACACGTCGCGCGACCGGGCGTTCCTGAGGCTTGAGATCGTGCCGCGACTGCTTGATCGCTGGCCCGCCGGGGCGCAGCGGGCGGCGCAGGCCGGGCGGCTGCTCGCGCTCACCGCCGACCACATGGCGCGCGAGGCGGCGCGCCTGTCTGTGCGAGCGGCGCGGGGTGAGGGGGCCTGGGACCGAACCACGCTCGCGGAAGCACCAGACGATGTGCTCGGCGCGTGGCTCCGTCGCACCGCCCAGGCGCGCGGCGTACGCTCGGGCTCTCTCACGGCGCGCCGGATCGCGAGCGCGATTCGGGCGCTCAGAGCCGCGCCGGATCGTCGGCGCCTGCTGGAGTTCGGCCCGGTGATCGTCGTCGTGGGCGCGAAACTGGTGTCCGTGGAGCGTGCATTGTGACGAACTCCGCCCCGGATGTGTTGCTTGTGGGGCACTGCACCCCGGACGCGGCGATGCTCCGCATGGCCGTGCTGCGCGCGGTGCCCGGGGCCAGGGTGACCTCGGTGACGGACCAGCACTCGTTCGAGGCACACCTGCCGCACGCGACATACGTGCTCGTCAATCGCGTGCTTGACGGCGCGTTTGATGTCGAGCTCGGCGTCGACCTGATGCGGGCGCGCCACGCAACGTGGTCGCTCGTCAGCCGGTACGCTGACGCGCAGCAGGCGGCCCGCGACGCGGGCGCTCGCGACGGGTTTGACAAGGGCCGGCTGTACGAGGCCCGGACGCTCGAGATCATCCGCGGAGCGTGCACAGTGCCCCGCAAGGACCCCTCCCCATGATGGATACGAACATCGCGGTCTCCGAGTATGTCGCCAGGCGCCACGCGATTGCCCGGGCGCTCAAGGGGGGCACGGGCGTGCTCTTCGCGGGCGATGCGGCGGCGAGCCTGCACGACGCCTTCAAGGCGGAGTCCGCGTTCTACTACGCGACTGGTATCGGCGGCGAGGCGGGGGCGGCGGTGCTCTTCGACCCGACGAACCCGGACCCCAACCGGCGCTGCTGCCTCTTCCTCAAGCCGCGCAACCCGGAAGTGGAACAGTGGGACGGGTGGCGCTCGCCCCTCTCGGGCGCGCTTCGGAAGCAGACCGGATTCTCACGGATTTTCCGATCCACGATGCTGCCCATGATGCTCACCGACGCCCTGCGCCGGAGCAAGCGGGCGTGCTGCCTGCACAGGTTCGCCACCTACGACGCGCCGGTGAGCCCCGACCTCGCGGTATTCCGAAAGGTGGCCGAGCGCGTGCCGGGCGTGAGCATCGGTGATGAGACGATGCTCGTGCCGCGCCTTCGATCAACCAAGAGCCGGGGCGAGCAGCGCCTGGTGGCCCGGGCGATCGAGTGCACCCGGGCCGGGTACGACGCGATGCTCGCCGAACTCGCCCCCGGCGTCAATGAACGTCGCCTGCATCGGCTGCTCGAACGCGGGTTTGCCGATTCGGGCGGCACAGGAAATGCCTACCACCCGATTGTGGGGGCGGGGCTCAACAGCACCGTGCTGCATTATCACGCGAACGACCAGCAGCTCGCCGAAGGCGACCTGCTGTGCGTCGACGCCGCAGCGGCGTTCGGCGGGTACGCCTCGGACATCACCCGGACCTTCCCCGTGTCGGGCAGGTTCAGCAAGGATCAGCGCCGGGTGTACGACGTGGTGCTCGCGGCACAGGAGGCGGCGATCCGTGCCGTGCGCCCTGGAGCGATGATGCACCAGGTAGACGCCGCAGCCCGCGAGGTCATTGAACGAGCAGGCTTCGGTGATGCGTTCATGCACGGGATCGGGCACCACCTGGGCCTCGACGTGCACGATGCGACCCCGGACGGGGCGCTCAGGCCGGGGGCAATCGTCACCATCGAGCCAGGGGTCTACCTGACCGACCGCAGGCTGGGCATCCGGATCGAGGATGACATCCTGGTGACGGGGACCGGGCGGAAGAACCTGTCGGCGTCGATCCCCAAGACGGCCGAGGACGTGGAGAAGTGGATCGCATCGCGCCGCAGGGCGAAGCGGTAACCGGGATCTGTTCAGGGGATGGGGCGTCAGTCCGCATCGCCGCCGCTCGCGGCGGAGGGCTCGATGCGAACGCCCGAGGCGGCCGCATCGGCGGCCTGTGTGCCCTCAATCATGCCCGGAAACCAGACCTCGCTGTGGTGCTGGAGGTCGTTCTTCTGGCGCGCGAAGAGGTAGAGCAGCGTGGACATCGAGAAGTACAGGCTCACCCCGAAGGCGAGCAGCAGGATTTCGGCGGCGCTGGACCAGAGCCGGATGAAGTAGGACGCAACATCGGCAGAACCGTCGGGGCCGCCGGTGCCCCCGAGAATGCCCTCTGCCCGTGAACCCGACCAGGCGAGAACGAGCGAGCGGGCCCCTTCCATCGCACCGGAGAGAAGCGCGAAGGCCAGCAGGTAGGCTGCGGCGCCGATTCCGAGTGCGACGCCGGAGTAGAGCGCGAGCACGAGCGGGCGGTGCAGCACGTAGTTCATGGTGCGCTGCACGGCGTCGATCGCATCGGTGCCTTCGCAGGCGACCGCGGGAGCGAGCAGGTTGCCTCCCATGAACATGACCGCGCCGATGAGCACCGCGAGGATCGCCCCGAGGACCAGGAGCGGGAAGGCCAGTGCTCCGATCACGTCAAGCACCGGAACGCCAAATAGGGCCCAGCCCACGAGGCTGATGGCGAGCGCGATCAACCCAGCGATGCCCAGCGGCAGGGCCGCGGCAAAGAAGAGCGCCCCGGCCCGTTGCACGCCGAAACCCAGCGCGGCGGGCCACGGGAGACGAACCCCTGCGGCGAAGTCGCAGGCGATGGACCGGGCAATCGCGCCCCCAAAGGTCATCCACAGAGCGAGGGCGAGGGGGAGCGTCACGACCGCGCCCACGGGGTCTGCCCTCAACGCCTCACGCGGGGCCGCGATCACCGCGGCCAGCAGTCCCGAGGCGGCGCTGGCGCCGTCTCCGGCGAGTACGCCACCCCAGCACGCGGCAAAGCCCTGGCCGATGCCATCGAGCCACCGGGACAGGAACCCCGGCCCGCTCATCCACAGCGACGAGATCGAGGCGCAGAGGGCGACGCCGAGCACGCCCAGGAAGGCGAGGATGAGTCGGTCGGTCCGCAGCGCCATCGCGGGGACGCGCAGCAGCCGCGGCCAGAGCAGCTCGTCGAGCAGGGCGGCCAGGGTGACCGGCGCGGGACGGACGGGAGGGAGGCGGGTGGCGGGCTCCGGCATGTCGCGGCTCCAGCGGGCGGGCTCGCCCCGGGGCAAGTATCATCTCCGGTGAAAGCGAGGGCAAGCCGGCACGAAAGAGTCCGGCGGGAGGGCCTCACCCATGGGTTGGATCATCGGCGGCGTGATTGCGGGCGTCTTCGTGCTCTTTCTGCTTGTCGCCATCGGGCTGTACAACGGCCTGGTGCGCAAGCGGGTGGATGTCGACAACGGATGGGCCCAGATCGATGTGCAGCTCAAGCGCAGGTATGACCTGATCCCGAACCTTGTCGAGACCGTCAAGGGCTACGCCTCGCACGAACGCGAAACCCTTGATGCCGTCATCTCGGCCCGTCAGATGGCGGTCAACATCTCCTCCGACGCGATGCACGCGGCGGCGAAGGCCAAGGCGGAGGGCGAGCTCTCCGGGGTGCTGTCGCGGCTCATGGCAGTTGCAGAGGCTTACCCCAACCTCAAGGCCGACACGAACTTCCGGCAACTCCAGGAAGAACTGAGCAGCACCGAGAACAAGATCGGGTTCGCCCGCCAGCACTACAACGACGTGGTCGGGCGCTACGAGGAGGGACGCATGACGTTCCCGGCGAACCTGGTCGCGGCGATGTTCAACTTCGGCCCGCGCGAGTACTTCAAGCTGGAGTCCGCGGCGGAGCGCGAAGCCCCGAAGGTGTCGTTCAAGTAGTCTTCGTACCCCGTCTGAGCCGCCCCCATGAGCAAGCCTCGTCCAGCGCGCCCCGAGCCGGCGCCAGCGCCAACCGAGCCGGGCGGGGGCGTGGCCCGGCTCTCCGACGCCGCCGAAGAGGTCATTCGCGGCGAGATGCGGGCCTACGCCGGCACGTCGACCTATCTCGAACTGATCCGCAGAAACAAGCGCCGCAGCGCGCTCCTCATCGTGTTCATGGTGCTGCTCGCCGTGGGCATCGGGGTGGTCGTCGGGCTGCTCTTCGGCGGGTTTGCCAACCCCGAGTCCGTGACGATGCAACCCGGCCCGGGCATACCTGAGCCCTCGCGGATGCCGCTCCTCCTCAGCGCGTTCACCGGGGGCGCGATTGCGTTCTTCGTCGCGCTCGCCGGGGCGGCGTGGAGCTGGAACAGCGGCGCCAAGGCCGTGCTTGCGATCGTGGGCGCCAAAGAAGTCTCTCGTGAACTCGACCCGGAACTCTTCAATGTCGTGGATGAAGTGCGGGTTGCGGCGGGCCTCCCCATGCCCCGTGTCTACCTCATTCCGGAGACCGCGCTCAATGCCTTCGCGACCGGGCGCGACCCGGAGCACGGCGTGATCGCGATCACGTCGGGGCTGCGCGAGAAACTCGCGCGCGATGAACTGCAGGGCGTCGTTGCGCACGAGATGTCGCACATCCGGCACCTGGATATCCGCTTCGCCATGCTGATGGCGACAATGGCGGGCCTCATCGTCCTCGCGTGCGACCTCTTCTGGAGGATGGTCTGGCACTCCAGGGGCTTTGTGGGCGGGCGCAACAGCAAGGAGGCGGGCGGGCGCATCGTGATCTGGATCATCCTGATGGTCGTCTCGCTCGTGCTGGCGATCGTGGCGCCGATCATCACCGCGATCATCCAGATGGCGTACAGCCGGGAGCGGGAGTACCTCGCCGATGCGGGCGCGGTCGAGTTGACGCGCAATCCGCAGGGGCTGGCCAACGCTCTCCGACGGCTCGCCTCAGACCGCGACCCGCACGTGGACCTGGCCAATCGGGGCACCGCCCACATGTACATCGTGAACCCGCTCCGCAAGGCGATGCGCTCGGGCCATAGCATCGACAGCCTGTTCGCTTCGCATCCGCCGATCCACAAACGCATCGCACGGATCGAAATGCTCATGCGCTGAATACGATGCCCGCGAGGCCCACCGGAGGATGGACATGCTCATCAGGAACCTCGATGCGACGCCCCTCAAACCCGTGCAGATGGACGGCGTGCAGGGCGCGTCGATGGCGGTCATGGTCGGACGCGCCGACGGCGCACCCAACTTTGCGCTCCGGCAGTTCAGGGTCGAGCCCGGGGGGCACACCCCGCGCCACGCGCACGACTACGAGCACGAGGTCGTGGTGCTCTCGGGGCGCGGCACCATCACCCTCGGTGAGAAAGACCACCCGCTGCGCCCCGGCGATGTGCTGTACGTCCCTGCCAACGAGACGCACCAGTTCCGCTCCGCGCCCGACCAGAATGACGGGCTCCGGTTCATCTGCCTTGTGCCCGTGAGCCGGAACTGCGGCGACCCGACGCCCGGCAGCTGAGCGGCCCGGGGTTGAACGGCGATGCGGGCATTCGTGCTCACCCGCCCCGCATCGCGGCCGCCTTGAGCGTGCACTTGCCCTTCATCTCGGCTCCGTCCCGCACGAAGGTGACTTCAACCTCGTCGCCCGGGTTGTGCTGCGCGAGCAGGGGCATCCACGCTTCCACGCTGTCAAGCGGCGTGCCGTTCCAGCGCGTGATGAGGTCGCCCTCCTTCAAGCCAGCTTCCTCGGCCGATGTTCCCGGCGTCACGCCCCCGACGAGCACCCCCTTGATCGACCCCGAGTAATCCCCCGGCATGATGCCGAACCGCACGCGCAGTCGTGTCGGGCCCGGAGAGTCCGCCGCGACGCCTGCCCGCTCGGCACGGGTATACACCAGGCCTTCGGGCCGGGTCGCGAAGAACATCGCGATCTGCTCGACCAGCCCCACCACGCGCACCGCACCCTCGCGGTTGATGAGCGCGGCGACATCCTCGGGCATGTGATACTGCTCGTGCAGCCCCGTGAAGAAGAAGAGCACGGGGATCCCGGCTCGATAGAAACTGGCGTGATCGCTCGGACCCGTACCCCCCGGCATGCGCGCGATGTCGAGCCCGGAGGCATCCAGCAGCGGGGACACGATCGCTTCCATGCCTTCTGCGGTGCCGAGCCCCTGCACCTCAAGGTGGTTGTTGGTGAGGCGCCCGATCATGTCCATGTTCAGCATGATCGTGTGCGCCTCCTTGGCGAAGGGCATGTTGCGCACGTAGAACTGAGATCCGTTCAGGCCCGACTCCTCCGCGGTAAAGGCGAGAAAGAGCACGGAACGCGCCTCGGCGTCCTCGGGCAGCGCTGCGTACCGCTCGCTCAGGTGCTTCGCCAGCAGCAGCAGTCCGCTGGTGCCCGATGCGTTGTCGTCGGCCCCGGGGTGGATCACGCCGCGCCCCCTCGCCCCGGCGCGGCTGCCGAACTCGCCGTAGCCGACGTGGTCATAGTGCGCCCCCACCACGATGTACTGGTCAGCCAGGCTTCCCCGCCCGTGAAGCACGCCACCGACGTTCGCTGTCACGATGGGCGTCTTCTCAATCTCGGCGGCGACGAGCACCTTGGCGCCGGCGAACTCGGTCACGCCCCCCGCAGCATCGGCCTTGGCGCGGAGTTCGGGGAGCGACCCGCCCGCGGCCTGCACAAGCGCAGCGCCGGCCTCCCACGTCATCATCACCACCGGAATATTGAGCGGCCCCCCCACCGGGTTCATCGAACTGATGGGTGAGAGCATCTTGGCACGCTCGTCGTCGGCCTCGGGGGGACTGACGAGGATGATGCCCGCCGCCCCGCGCTCCGCGGCGGCCTTGAACTTGGCATCGAGCGCCGCGGCGGGGCTCCAACCCTGTCCTTGCGTGAACCGAGAGCCGCCCTTGTCGTTCAAGGGCTCGAATCGCAGAATCATCACCACGCGCCCCGAGAGGTCGATGCCTTCGGGATATGAGGCGTAATCGTCGGGCCCCGAGGCGATGGAGTAGCCGGCGAAGGCGAGGGGGCCGGTCGCGAGCCCGCTGCCGGAATAGTCGGTGACGACGTAGTCGGTGCCCGGGGTGAGGGTCGTGGGCGCCGCCCCGGTGGAGTACTGGACAAACTGGCTCTTGAGGGTGGTCTTTTCGCCGAACGGGAAGGGCTGCCGGAAGGACGCCTCGCCGGTGAGCCCGGGAAAGGCCGGGCTCAATCCGTAATCGCGGAAGTACCGCTCGATGTAGTCCGCGGCCAGCAAGTTGCCGTTGGTGCCGGGGGCCCGGCCCTCGAAGAACGGATTGGCCAGGGTGCTGATATGCTGGTCGTACAGCGCGACATCCGGGCCGCTCTCGCTCAGGAGCGCCGCGATCGCCCCGTCCTCGGGCTGGGCGAAGACGGGCCCGCTCGCAGCGATGATCGCCAGGATCGAGCAAGTCAACGAGCGGCGGAGCGACGTGCCGGGGAATCGTGGCATGGTGGGGCTTCCTTGTGACCAGCGGGCCGGACAGGGGTCGCGCCCGGTGATTCGGCCGGCAGGCGGGCCGGCGGGGGTTCACTGTACCGGGGAGGGGTCGTCCGCTCCAAACGTCTGCGCATCGGACATACCGGAACGCGCCCGCTACAGTTGCCGCGAACCGCCCGGCGCGATGCGCGTCGGCCAGTTCACACCCCCCGATTTCTGCCAAAGCTGGACATTTATGACCACACTTTCACACGCTGCCGTCGCCGCACCGCACGATGAGAAACCCATGCCTGAGACCGGGTTCGCCCGAAGGCACATCGGGCCGAGCGACGACGATGCGGCGAAGATGCTCGCCACCGTGGGGTACGCGACGCTCGACGAGCTCGCGGCGGCCACGGTGCCTCCCGCGATCCGCATGAAGGGGGCCCTTCGCCTCCCGGCAGCCCGCAGTGAGCACGAGGCGCTTGCGGACCTGCGGGCCATCGCATCGAAGAACCGCGTGATGCGCTCGTGCCTGGGGATGGGCTATTGCCACACCCACGTACCCGGGGTCATCCTGCGCAACATCCTCGAAAACCCCGGTTGGTACACCCAGTACACGCCGTACCAGGCCGAGATTGCGCAGGGGCGGCTCGAAGCGCTGCTGAACTTTCAGACCATGGTCTGTGACCTCACCGCCATGCCTGTCGCCAACGCGAGCCTGCTCGACGAAGGCACCGCCGCGGCGGAGGCCATGGCCATGTGCGTCTCGGCGAACGAAGACCGCCCCCGGTTCTTTGTCGCGGACCACTGCCACCCGCAGACGGTCGCCGTGACGCAGACCCGGGCCGGCTCGCTCGGCATCGCGGTTGACGTCGGCGACCCGAACGGCGCGGCGTTCGATCCCAGCCGGTACTGCGGCGTGCTGATCCAGTTTCCCGACACCTCGGGCCACGTCTCGGACCCGCGGGCGCTCATCGAACGGTGCCGCCAGGCGGGTTGCCTCGTTGCGGTCGCGAGCGACCTGCTGGCGCTCTGCGTGATGACGCCGCCCGGCGAACTGGGGGCAGATGTGGTGCTCGGCAGCGCCCAGCGTTTCGGCGTGCCGATGGGCGGGGGCGGGCCCCACGCGGCCTTCCTCGCCTGCAGGCAGGAGTTCGTGCGGAAGATGCCGGGGCGCATCATCGGCGTCTCGAAGGACTCGCACGGGCGCCCCGCGCTGCGCATGGCGCTTCAGACCCGCGAGCAGCACATCCGGCGCGAGAAGGCGACGAGCAACATCTGCACCGCCCAGGCGCTGCTGGCCATCTGCGCGGGCATGTACGCGGTCTACCACGGGCCGGAGGGTCTGCGGACCCTCGCGGCTCGAGTTCATTCCCAGGCGTGCACCCTTGCCTCGGCCCTGCAAGCGGGCGGACACGACGTGCTGACGCCCGCGTTCTTCGACACCATCCGCGTGCGCCCGAAGGGGCGCGGGAGCGCCCAGGTGCTCGAGCGCGCCCTCGCCCGGGGCGTGAACCTGCGCGACTTCGGAGACGGCACGCTCGGCGTGGCCCTGGATGAAACCTGCGACGAAGCGCTGCTCGGCGCCCTCGGCGAAGCCTTCGGCGTCGCCGTGCCCCGGCTCAGCACGGGCGGGGCGCATTCCACCCTGCCCGCCGGGCTGCGGAGGACGCGAACATTCCTCGATCACCCCGTCTTCAACACGCACCACAGCGAGACCGAGATGCTGCGGTACATCTTCACCCTCGCGCAGCGCGACCTCTCGCTGGCGCACGCGATGATCCCGCTCGGTTCGTGCACGATGAAGCTCAACGCCACGAGCGAGATGATCCCGGTGACCTGGCCCGAGTTCGGCGAGATTCATCCCTTCGCCCCCGCCGACCAGCAGGCCGGATACGCGGTGCTCTTCGCGCAGCTCGAAGGCTGGCTCGCGGAGATCACCGGGTTCGCTGGGGTCAGTCTCCAGCCCAACGCGGGGAGCCAGGGCGAGTACGCCGGGCTCATGGTTGTCAGGGCGTACCACCGCAGCCGGGGCGAAGGACATCGCACGGTCTGCCTCATCCCCACCAGCGCGCACGGCACCAACCCCGCCTCTGCGGTCATCGCCGGCTTCGAGGTCGTGGGCGTTGAATGCGACGATACGGGCGCGATCGACACCGCCGACCTCAAGGCCAAGGCCGAGGCGCACAAGGATCGCCTGGGTGCGCTCATGGTCACCTACCCGAGCACGTTCGGCGTCTTTGACCAGAACATCCGCGAGATCTGCGAGATCGTGCATCGCTTCGGCGGGCAGGTGTACATGGACGGCGCGAACATGAACGCGCAGGTCGGGCTCTGCCGCCCCGGCGACATCGGCGCCGATGTCTGCCATCTCAACCTGCACAAGACGTTCTGCATCCCCCACGGCGGGGGTGGCCCGGGCATGGGCCCCATCGGCGCCGCCCCGCATCTGAGGCCCTTCCTCCCGGGGCATCCGGTGACGAAGCCGGCCAGCGCGGGCGCACAGGCGATCGGCCCGGTTTCGGCGGCCCCCTACGGCTCTCCGAGCATCCTGCCCATTTCGTGGATGTACATCGCGATGATGGGCGGCGAGGGCCTGAAGAAGGCCACCGGGGTCGCGATCCTGAGCGCCAACTACATGGCCAAGCGGTTGGAAGGCCACTACGACGTGCTCTACAAGGGCGCCAACGGGCGCTGCGCCCACGAGTTCATCATCGACTGCCGCCCCTTCGACAAGTCCGCCGGCATCAAGATCGACGACGTGGCCAAGCGGCTCATGGACTACGGCTTCCACGGGCCGACGATGTCGTGGCCCGTGCCCGGCACCCTCATGATCGAGCCGACGGAGAGCGAGCCCCTCAGCGAACTTGACCGGCTCTGCGATGCGCTCATCAGCATCCGCGCCGAGATCCGCGAGATTGAGACCGGCAACGCCGACCGGGCCGACAACGTGCTCAAGCACGCGCCGCACACCATCGAAGCGTGCCTTTCCGACTCGTGGAGCCACGCGTACCCCCGCGAGAAGGCCGCATTCCCCTCTGCGGACCTGCGCCGCAGCAAGTTCTGGCCGAGCGTGGGGCGGGTGGACAACCCCTACGGCGACCGCAACCTCGTCTGCACCTGCCCGCCCATGAGCGAGTACACGGTCTCGTGACCCCCCTGGTCGGCATCACGTGCGATCTCGATGCCGCGCGTGAGCCGGTGCGAGCGCAGGCCGCGCTCGCGTACGCGCGGGCTGTCTGTCGTGCGGGCGGCGCCCCGGTGCTTCTCCCGCCGGTGCTTGAGGCGCTGCCGGGACACCTCCTGGCGTGCGCGGCGTTTGTCCTGACCGGGGGTGACGACCCGCGCACCGAGCCTTTCGGCGCTCCGACACACCCGCGCGCCACGCCCGTGCACCCCGAGCGCCAGGCATATGAGACCGCCTTGCTCAGGGCGCTCTCCACGCAGGCCCCGGATCGCCCGGTGCTGGGCATCTGCCTGGGCATGCAGATGATGGGGCTCGTGGCGGGAGGAACGCTGGACCAGTGCATGACGGAAACGCTGGGCGACGCCGCCGATGCGCACTGGAAGCGCCCCCATGCCGTGCTGATCGGCGGCGAATCGGCGGGCGAGGCCGCCAGTTCGCACCGGCAGCGCCTGCTCGACCCCGGATCGCTCCAGGTTATCGCCCGCGCGCCGGACGGCGTGATCGAAGGCGTGTGCGATGCGGGCCGCGCCCACTACGTGGGCGTGCAGTGGCACCCCGAGCGCACCGCCGACGAACGCCTCGGGTTGGATTGCTTCCGCTCGCTTGTCCGCGCGGCCGGCGGGCGCTGAGCGCGGCCGGGCGCGGGCAGCGCACCGGCCGCGGAGAATCGCAACGCCAAAGTCGGGTTATTCCGGCCCCATAACCGAGCGCACGGACATTCCTGCTGGCTTCACGCGAAGACCGGGGCATATTCGACTCAGTCGATCCCCCGCGGCGGGATGTGCTCCGTCGCACACGCACAATCGTTCAGGAGAAGAGACGTGATCAAGACTGCTTTCATCGTTGCGATCGGTGGCGTTGCCGCGTCGGCTTTCGGCCAGGCGAACGCCGTGGCCTACAGCCTCACGGCCATCAACATGACGGATTCGCTCCGCGGCACCACGAACGCGGCCGTGGGCGACGTGTTCCGCATCGAGGTCTCCTCGGTGCACAACGGCATGAGCCTCGGCCTTGCCAAGTTCGATATCGCGGTCGAGGGCAGCACCGTGGCCGCCGCCACCGTGGTTGAGGACGCGACCGGCGCCTTCGACCTCGTCGCCCCCGTCCGCGGGCGTCACCCCCACATGCGCCAGGCGACCAGCGACAAGCCCAACGGCGCGGTCGGCGCCTCGGTCATCACCGGGCACACCATCGACGGGGACAGCTGGGTGATGTCGGACGCGGCCCAGGGCGGCATCGACCTCGCCACCTTCCCCCCCACCTTCAACCCCCTTATCGCGCTCTTCCCCATCGGCAGCGGCGAGGCCTTCTTCGCCTTCGATTACACCTACGACGGCGGCGTGGACACCCTTGACCTGGTCGTTCGCGGCGCGTCTCGCCTCTACCGTTCCAACACGGACGGCTCGGGCGCGACCGTGTCCGTTCCCACCGTGGACGCCGGCGTGACCATCACGCCCGCCCCGGGCAGCCTCGCCCTCCTGGGTGCCGGCGGCCTGCTCGCGGCCCGTCGTCGTCGTGCGTAAGCGTGTGCTGATCGTGCTTCATGCGTGAACGCGGCCCCCGGGATCTCCCCCCCGGGGGTCGTTCTTTTTTGAACCGGCGTGCCGCGCGGCACGGAACTCCGCTCGCTTGCGTTCAACGGGCCCAGGGGCACGGCTATTGCCGCGGCAGTTCAGCCTCAGCCGCGTTGTCGTGCGCATCGGGCTCGGCGGGGGGCTCCGGCTTCTCAAAGTGCGCCCGCCTGTTCGCGTGGTCGAATGTGATCCGCATCGACTTCAAGTAGCCCCGCCCGAGGTTTGCCTCCTCGAAGTGGTCGGCAAACGTCAGCACCGGGTCGCGAAACTCCACATCCCCGATCCACACGCTTCCCAGAAGCGGGGCTTTGCGAAGCTCGATGACGTTGAACAGGGTCGCCAGCCGCCCCGCCGGCTCGGGCGGGGATGCAAGGGGCAGCGTCGAGGCCAACTCCGCAGGCAACACGAGCCCCGCATCGGACCCGCTGTCAATCAGCGCACGCACCGCGACGCCCTGCACGTAGATCGTGATCACCGGCAGGCCCTGCGGGGCGTCGTAGTCCACCACCGCGCGCCCGTCCGCCTTGGGCAGCGATCCCGTCTCCACCCGCAGCATGTTCGCCGGATAGTCGAGCGTCAGCAGCCGCCCGGCAAAGAGAGGGAAGCCGACCGTGCCCACCGTGGGCTCGGGCCCGGCTCCTCCGTTGTGATCCATCACCAGCGTCGGCACATCACGAAACATCATCCCGCCGACCTCAAACCGCCGGGATCGAGCCACGTCCACGCGCAGCGCATTGCGGTCGCTGCCGTCGCCCGCCGTCGTACGCTGAATCGTCGGCAGTTCGTGCTCGCGGGCGAACTCGGGGGTGACCAGCAGGGGCAGGCTCTGACCCGTGTCGAACCCCAGCCGGTACGGCCCGCGCCCGTTCACATACCCCTCGAATGGTTGATCCAGGGGCTTCTCGAAGAGCAGGCGGCGCGGCGCGTTCAGTGCAGCCCCGGGCTCGTCCGGGGGCAGCGCCATCCGCCCCACCCGGGCTCCGCCGGCGCATCCGAAGGCGATGAGGAGCGCCGCCGCACTCGCCCAGCATGTTCCTGGCCTGACCATGCGTGACCTCCGTAGGCAGTGTATCGACCGGGGGCCGCTCCACCTTGCACGCGTGGATCACCGCCCGGGCGCCGCAAGCCCCAGAAACTCGCGTGCGGTGCCTTCCAGGAGCCTCGCTCGGACCGACCCCTCCAGGTCGGGCATCGAGCGGATGAGCCTCCCCGGCACATCCTCCCCGAGCGGAAACGGGTAATCGCTGCCGAGCGCGACACGCGCTGGCCCCATCTGCCGAATCAGGAACTCGAGCGCCGCCGCATCATGTACGAGCGAATCGACGAAGAACCGGGCCTTCCGGCCCGGGCCCGCGATGTAGTCCAGGGGCGAACGCGCGTTGTGCGTGGCGCACAGATCGGGCCGGCAGGCGTGCCCGTGCGCGATCCGACCGATCGTGAACGGAAACGACCCGCCCCCGTGGGCCACGCACACCCGCAGGCGCGGCAGCGCATCGAGCACGCCCCCCATGATGAGCGAGCAGAGCGCCCGGGAGCTTTCTGCCGGCATGCCGACCAGCCAGGGCATCCAGAACGGCTTCATCTGATCTTGCCCCGGCATGTCCCACGGATGGACAAAGACCGATGCCCCGAGCGATTCAGCCCGCGCGAGCGTCTCGACGACGAAGGGCTCGTGAAGGTTGGCGCCGGCGATGTTGGTGCCGATCTGCACCCCCCGCAGACCGAGTTCACCCATGCAGCGCTCAAGTTCACGCTGCGCGAGGTCCGCGTCCTGCATGGGCAGCACGCCCAGCCCCTCAAAACGCCCGGGATGCGCCCGGCAGACCTCGGCGATGTGGTCATTGAGCAGCCGGTGCAGATCGAAGGCATCCGGGCCCTTCGCCCAGTGGCTGAACATCACCGGAACGGTCGAAAGCACCTGGGTGCGCACGCCCGAGGCGTCCATCTCGCTCAGCCGGACCAGCGGATCCCAGCAGTTGGCCTCGATCTCACGGAAGGTCGTGACCCCTCCCCCGGGTTCGCTCCGGCACATCCGGGCACATCCCGGGCCGAGGTGCTCCAGCGCGATCCACCCCGGATAACCGCTGCGCCTTGTCCAATCCGGCCAGGTACGAGGCAGGATGTGCGTGTGAAGGTCGATCATGGCATGTCTTCCCGCCTGCGGTCCGACCCGCTACACCCGCACGGCCTCCAGCGCGGCACGCGCGCGACGCTCGATCGCCTCGAAGTCGCCCCGGGCGATGTCGCCGGCGTCAAAGACCGAGGCCACGAACCCCACGGCCCACGCGCCCGCCTTGAGCAGCGCCGCCGCGTTTGCGGGCGTCGCATTCGCCGTGGGCACGATCCGCAGCATCGGCAGCGGCGCAAGCGTCTGCGCGATCCACGCCGGCCCCGGGTCCATTGGTCCGCCCGCCCCCGAACCCGGCACGCCGGGAAAGAGCTTCTGAAGCGCCGCGCCCGCAAGGTGGGCCCGGTACATCTCTCCCGGCGTCGCGCACCCGGGCATCATGGGCACGCCCAGAGACCGTGACTCCGCAATGACCGACTCATCCATGATCGGCGAGACGAGAAACTTCGCCCCGGCCCGCACCGCGGCCCGGGCGTCCGCGGGTGTGAGCACCGTGCCCGCGCCGACGGTGAGCGAGGCATCGCGGCAGAACTCCGTGACCAGCTCCAGCGCCCCCGGCACCGTCAGCGTGAACTCGCAGACCCGAAACCCGCCCCGCACCGCGGCCTGCATGGCACGCCGCGCATCGTCGGTCGTGCGCGTCCGCACGATCGCCGATGCTCTTTCGCGACGGAACGTCTCAACAAACGTCTCCATGTTTGAAGCGTACGTCGGCCTGCGCCGGGGCACGGCCTCGTCTCTGCGCAGGCCGTTGCGCGGCTATCCTTGCCGCGCAGCACCCGTCTCGACACAAGGAACTCGCCATGCGATCAGCTTTTCGTTTCGTCGGTGTGTTCGCCCTGATCAGCGCCGCCGGCCTGACCACGCTCGCCATCGCCGCGCAACCGGGCGGGCCCGCCGCGGGCGGGCAGCCCGGCGGAGGCGCTCCGGCGGGAACGGCGCAGCCCGGCACGCCCGCTCCGGAGCCCCAGGGTCCGCCGCCCCGCGCGGTGCCGGATGGCCCCGCCGTTCACACCGAGGAACTTGAGGGCGGCCTCCTCATCGAAGACCTCGTCATCGGTGATGGATATGAGATCAAGCCCGGCGGTGCGGTCGTCGCGTATTACCACGGCACCCGCAAGAACGACGGCTTCGTCTTTGATTCCGCCTTCGATCGCGGCGAGCCCGCCGCCTTCCCCCTCACCGGCGTCATCCCCGGTTGGCAGCAGGGTGTGCCCGGCATGCGCGTCGGCGGAGTCCGCCGGCTCACCATCCCCGCCGCGCTCGGCTACGGCGAACGCGGCGCGGGCGAAGACATCCCTCCGAACACCGACCTGGTCTTCGTCATCGAGGTCGTCGATGCCCTCCAGATCGAGGACCTCACCGTCGGCGAAGGTGAGGCGGCGACGGGCCAGTTCGTCGCCGTCGCACGCACGTCGTACTTCGACGAAACCGGCAAGCCCATCGACGTACCCGGTGACGACGCCCCGTATGTCTGGATCCCGGGCGAGATGGCCGCGATCGATGCCGGTGTGACGGGCATGAAAGTCGGCGGCACGCGCCGGCTCGTGGTGCCCAAGGAGATGAACATCACGCCCTCCCAGCTCCCGACCGCGCGTCCGCAGAATGTGAAACTGACCATGGAACTCGAACTCATCGCGCTGCGCAACCTGCCCGGCAGACGCCGGTAGGCCCTGCATCGCCTCGGACATCGCGCCGCGAAAGGGCAGGGGGCGGGCGGGAGTCTGCGCTCCGCGCGCGCCTCCGCGGCTCGTGTCATACCTACCCTCGCCGCATGACCACAGCCCCCACGCCGGCCTCCATTGCCTCCTGCCTCGGACGCGATAAGGCGCTCATCGGCATGGTGCACGTCGGCGCCCTGCCCGGCTCGCCGGCGAGCACGCTGCCCGTGCGCGAGCTCGCACGCGCCGCCGCGGACGAGGCCCGCACGCTCGAACAGGCGGGCTTTGACAGCGTGCTCGTCGAGAACATGCACGATCTGCCGTATGTGCACGGCAAGCACCTGGGCCCCGAGGTCGTCAGCGCCATGAGCGCCGTCGTCTGGGAGGTCACCCGGGCCGTACGAATCCCCGTCGGCGTCCAGATACTTTCCGGCGGGGCCCGACACGCGCTCGCCGTGGCCCAGACCTGCGGCGCCGCGTACATCCGCGTCGAGAACTTCGTCTTCAGCCACATCGCCGAAGAGGGCATCCTGCCTGAAGGCGAGGCCGGCACGCTGCTCCGCTACCGGCGTGAGATCGGCGCCGACCGCGTCCGAATCTTCGCCGACATCGACAAGAAGCACGCCGCCCACGCCATGACCGCCGACCTCTCGCTCGCCGACTGGGCGCACGCGGCGGAGTTCTTCAAGGCCGACGGCGTGATCGTCACCGGCAAGTTCACCGGCCGCCCCCCCACCCCCGAACACCTGCGCGAGGCCAAGCAGGCCTCGAAGCTCCCGGTGCTGGTGGGGTCGGGTGCGACCGCGGCCAGCGTCCGCGCCATGCTCGCCGACTCCGACGCCGTGATCGTGGGCACGTGGATCAAGCAGGGCGGCCACTGGGCCAACCCGGTTGACCTCGCACGCTGCAAGGAGTTCGTCGCTGCGGGCCGCGCGTGACCGCTCTCGAAAGAACCGTGATTCGGCCTGCGGCACCCGGCAAAGCCACCTCAGGGATTTGAACCCTGGACCTATGCTTTACGAAAGCATCGCTCTACCGCTGAGCTAAGGTGGCGTCGGGACAAGTATCCGCCCCCTCTCGCGCATTGTCCACCCGCCGATCCGCACCCCGCGCGGGAGGCGGCCCCGCCCACGCTCCGTGACGAGCCCGTGACGAGGCCGGGCCGTCGCCCGAGGCTGCCGGAGTCAGCGACGCCGCCCGCGCGGCGGTTGGGGGGCAATGCCCCGGATACGATCCGCCCCAACCCGGCCTCGGCCCGGCCCGCGAACGGTGCCGCCCAGGTCCCATCGCGGGCTCGGTCCCGCGTCAAGGAGTCTCCGATGCGTCCTTCCTCAAAGGTCATGATGTGCTGCGGGCTCGCGATGTGCGCGGGCATCGGCTTGGCCACCCTGCCCCTGCGTGCCCAGGGGGGCGACGCCCCCGCTGTCGAGCAACGGGTCGCGACCGTGGACACCATCCGCTTGCTCCGCTGGTCGATGCAGTCACCGGCGTCAATCGCCGAGCGCAACACCCTGAGCGAGACCATTCGCGCCCGGCTCGGCGCGATCGAACAGCAGTGGACCGCGCTCAACACCGCCAACGGCTCCCTGCCCGCCGGCGACCCGCAGATCGAGGTCAACAACCAGCAGATGCAGGCGCTCGCGCAGCAGTACAGCGATGTGCAGCAGAGCAGCGAGTCCGCCATGGACCAGCTCCAGGCGAACCAGGTGAAGGCGGTGTACGAGCGCATCGTCAAGGCGTCGCACGACATGGCGGCCTCGCTCGGCTACTCGCACGTGCTCTCTTCGCCGCTCACCGTCGAAACCGATTCCTTCGCCAACACCGCCGTGGCGATGCAGTCGCTCGTCGGGCGGCCCGTGCTCGTCGCTCCCGAAGGCGATGACCTCACCCTCCGCATCGCGGCGGCCCTGAACATTGAAGAACCCAAGCCCGTCGTCGAGTCACCCACGTCAGGCCCCGACGGCCCCGTACACGACGCCGGCGGCAGCCCGGCCCCTTCCTCCGGGGACGCTCCGGCCGGAGGTCAGCCCCCGAGCGATCCTCCGGCGGGCGGCGCCGGCTCGCCCCCTCCCGCCCGCAGGTGAGCATCGAGAGCGCGCTTGGATGCGCACGGGGCCATGCGGCCCAGGTCCGGTCCGACCCGGGCAAACCCGCCGGGGCTTTGCACCACCTCGCGATGGCCTGCGTGCGGCCATGGCACCGCAACGCGACATTCTCGAACCATGCGCCCCAGAACAAGCGGGGGTGGGCCGAAGCCCACCCCCGTGTCATTCAGATGACGTGCAGTTCTGAGGTTCCGGAACCGGATGCGAGTTCAGCGGATCTGGCCGGTGTCGATTTCCCGCTGGCCGAAGTCAACGCCCTTGTTGCCGCCGCGCGTCCAGCGGTAATAGCCATCGACGAGGTCGCCGCCGGCGCGACGTGACCCGTCGCGGAGCGGGGGCTCGTATTCGGACGGGTCGTAGAAGTACCGCGACACGGCCCGGCTGGTCTGTGCGATGGGGTTCCAGCCGCGGTTGGTGTCCCGGGTGTACTGCACCGTCACGGCGCCGTCGAACGTGAGCAGCGGCTGGCGTGCATCGGGGTACCCGAAGAACAGCTCCTGCTTGCCGAAATGCCGCCCGTACTGGTCGTGGTAGAGCACCTTGTTGGCCGGGAACTGGATGTCGCCGAAGAGCAGGTCGCCCAGTTTGGACGAGCCAGGAACAAGGTAAAAGCTGTGCGTACCTGCCTGCTGGATGCGAAGCTGCTGCTGCGCCGCGGGAATGCCGATGCGGCTGGCATAGAAGTCGTAGGTGCTGCTCGGCGTCTGGTACGACGCAGAGAAAGGCCAGCGCTTGCCGACTCCCGCAGGGCTGGGCTGATCAGGCAAGAAATCGCCGTTATCAAACCTGCGCCCCACATCCTCCTGCCAGAAAAGCCGGCGCCAGTCCTCGGTGCACGCCACCAGCTTCTCGGGCAGGCGGCTGGCGAGGTAGTCCTGAAGCACCAGGTGCGTGTACAGCACCTGCGGAATCCACCCGTCGATTCGCGGGATGTCTTCGCGCCCGGAGCGACGGCGGATGATGTCGATCGCCTGCGCGCTCGCGGGGGCTGTGCCCGTGCCGCGTCGCTGCGACTCAAGGTCGGCGTACCGGCTGTGGCCGTGATCACGGTCCCAGGTGAACGCGAAGATCTTGTCCTGAAACTCCGTCGAATAGGAGTTCGCGCCCTGGCCGAGCTGGCGCATGTTACTTGCGCAGATCGACGTCTTGGTCACCTTGCGCGCCTGCCCGAGGGCCGGCAGCAGGAGACCGATGAGCAGCGCGATGATCGCGATGACCACCAGCAACTCGATGAGCGTGAAACCCAATCTCCAACGCGTTCGAATCTTCATGGAGCACCCTCCCGCAGGCCTCCTTGGCGAGGCCCGCTGCGCTATCCCACGAGACCTGCCGCGCTGATCGCGGCTTCGCTGCGAAAGCAGCTCATCGCCGCGAACGCGGCGGTTTGACATCGTCCAAACTACCCCGACTTCGCCCCCAAGTCCAGTCCGATTTCCAGTGGGGCTCCAGTCAAAGGCAGAAAGCGTCATACTTTAGGATTATGTTCGCGGAATCGGGCTCGCGTCGGCCAATCGTCCGCGAGTTTTCCACATGACGAACCCAGTGCCGGCCGACCGGCCTCGCTCGTTCACTCACCGCCCGGGGCTGCTCCGCCGGCCGCGCCAGGCGACCCCATGATCCCGAAATCGCGGATGCCGCCCTTGGAAAGCCCGTCGATGACCTCGAGCAAAGCAGAAGCCGGGGCGCCGACATCCGCGGCGACCACCACGGGCGTGCTCGGATCTCTCGTTCGTGCCTCCGCGGCGCGGGCGCAAGCCTGCACGCTGGTCATGGTCTCTCCCCCGATCGTCACGCCGCCTTGCGCATGCACCGCGATCACCAAGGGCGAACGCTCCGAGGCCGCCTCCGCCGCGCCCAGACCGGGCAGCGAGATATCAAGCACGTCGGCGCGGACCATCACCGCCAGGCTGAACAGGAAGAACGTGAGCAGCAGAAACACGACATCCACGAGGGGCGTCAGCTCGACGCGGAGTTCCATGCTCGACCGGCGGATGCGTCGCATGTCGGCCCGGCCTTTCACACCGTCGCGTACCCGAGACGCGTCACCGAGGCTTCGACCAACCCCATGACGGGCGCGAGCTGCTCGTGGTAGTCCTTCCAGCGGGCCACCCTCCCGGTGCGCACCGGCCGAGGCTTCTCGCCGATGCTCGCCCCGGTCTGCTTCTGCTCGCCCAGCCCGAGAAAGCCGAGCAGGGCGCGCGTCGAGCCCGGCCCGTCGCGCATCGCATCTTCGTAGCGGACTTCCAAGGCCGCCAGCCCGAGGCGCTCCTTGCACACCTGCCAGAAATCCATGACCTGCACGAAGAACCGGGCCGTGCCCTCCAGCGACAGAAACTGCGACATGCCTTCGCTCAACTCAAAGTCCTGAGTGAAGCACGACAACACCACATCGCGCGGGTCGCGCAGCGTCACGATGACCTTGGCCTCCGGGAACACGCGCCGGATGAGCGGCAGGGCGAGAATGTTCAGGGGCAGCTTGTCCACGACCGTGACGCCCTTGAGGGCCGCTGCACCGACGCGCGATTCGAGCCGTTTCCAATACGCCCCTTCCAGGGCGGCCCGGAGCTTTTCATCCATCACGCCGATCGCCCCCGGAAAGCCCTTGCCCCCGGGCCGGGCGGCGACGAGCGCATCGGTCATGGTCCTGACCAGGGGCCACTCGTCCGCGATCAGCGCCTTGGTCGCCCCGGCGAGCATCCGCTCGACGAGTGCGCCGCCGGAACGCGGGAACCCCACCACAAAGACCGGCGCCGGACGAGCCCCGCCCCCGCGCGAACGGGGCCAACCGCTGAAGTCCGTCTCACGCACGAAGGTGAGCAAAGAATCGACGAGCCGGGGAAACGCCTCGGGTGAGAGCCGACGCGACCCTGCGACCTCGCGCCAGGCCGCCCGGCCCGCCTCGAAGGCCTTCCATGCGCCGGCCCGGTCGCCCATTGCTTCGAGCACGTGCCCCATCTCTCCGGCGAACCCGGGGTGCGGAGGCGGGCCGACGAAACTCCCGGCGATCTTGTGCAGCACGCCGAGGGCTTCTTCGGCCCGGCCCAGCCGGCGCAGCGCGTGCGAGAGCGCGATCGCCGCCCCCACTTGCGCGCCGTCAAGTTCCAGCGCCCGTCTGCCGGCGGCCACGGCCCCCTCATCCTCGCCAAGTCGCTCAAGCAGCGTCGCCACCAGCGACCACGCGCTCGCGTTCCCCGGCTCCAGCGCCACCGCGCGGCGCGCCCAGTTGAGCGCCGTGCGGGGCTCAGACCGGGCCGCGTATGACTCCGCGACCGCGATCCGCGAGGCCGCGTCCTTGGGCAACAGGTCACCCACGCGCATGAACCCGGCGCCCGCTGCCTCCCACTGCCCGGCATCCCGCGCGGCCTGCGCAAACTGGCGGCAGAGATCCGCATTCGCGGGTAAAAGCGGGATGCACTTGCCCAACGTCTCGTGCGCCGCCTCGCGATTGCCCGAGCGGGCCAGGGCGAACCCGAGCGCGGCCAGGGGTTCAAACTGCCCCGGGGCGATAAGGACCGCACCCGAGAGTGCCGCAAGCCCGGCGCGCCAATCGCCCAGGCTGACGAGCGCCTGGCCCAGCATGATCCGGTGCATCGCGCTCTTGGGGGCCAGGTTGACGGCTTCTTTCAGGTGCTCGATCGCCTCCGGCGTCGCCCCGCGCCGGAGCATCAACTGCGCGAGCAGCGATCGAGCTTCGGCGTTGTCGGGTTCCTCCTGCACCAACCCCTTGCACGCGGCTTCCGCGTCCGGGAACCGTCCGGCCTGGACAAGCTGCAATGCGGCGCGAAGCCGCGTCTGGTCAGGAGGCATGGTTGAGGGTTGGCCGGCAGTCCGCGAATCTCAAGCATAGAAGATATGCACGTCCGCAAATGGCCGGTGGAGTCACTCCGCTCAGGTGCGACCATTCCCCTGAAATCCCCTTCACACGCCCCGCCCTCGGCGTGTATACTTCGGCGTCGCTCCCGGACGCTCCGCGGGGCATCGTGGGTATCCCGGCCTGGTGCCGAGGGGGAAACGTTGCACATCGAGAACGCAAGCCGCCGTGCCGCGAGGCGCGGCTTCACGCTCATCGAGTTGCTGGTGGTCATCGCGATCATCGCGCTGCTCATCGGTCTCCTGCTGCCGGCCCTCGGGCAGGCGCGCAAGGTGACGAAGACTTCAATCTGCTCCAGCAACATGCGCCAGCTCGGCCAGGGCGCGAACTCCTATTCGACGGAGTTCCAGGACAAGATCTTCGCCTTCACCTGGGACCGCACGCACGGCAACAGTCGGTACGCCGACCTTGAGTCGCAGCGCCGCGGCACGGGCACCGCACCGGCGAGCGCGCAGGCGATCGACATCATTCGCCGCCGCTCCGGGCGCGAGGACATCCCTCGCATTGATGCCTGGAGTCCGCAGGTTCTCTACCCGCACCTGGTGCTGCAGGACTACCTCGCCAGCCGTCTGCCCGAGAAGCTGGTGGCCTGCCCCGAAGACTGGCGCCGCCTGTTCTGGCAGGAGGATGTCGGGCGTCGCTTCAACAACGGCGACTTCCTCCCCGACCAGCCGACGCCCGGCGGCATCAACAACCGCTGGCCCTTCTCGTCGTCGTACCAGACGCCGAGCAGCACCTACGACTTCTACGCGAACCGCATTGGCATTCCGGCCGCTGATTGGCAGCGTCGAATCCAGCAGGCGGGGTCGCACGGCTTCTATCTCGTTCCGGGCAACTCGAAGCTCGGCGAATTGCTTTACGGCGATGTCCAGTTCCCTGCCAACAAGGTGCTCTACCACGACCAGTACGGGCGTCACTTCGGCAAGCAGGAACTCTACTTCGGGTACGCCGATGCACGTCAACCCTTGCTCACTTTCGACGGCGCCGTGACGGTGCAGTACACCCGTGAGACCAACCGCGGCTGGAACCCGATTGCCCAGAACAGCCGCGCCGTCACTCGCTACTTCTACGACCCCCAGGCCTACGAGCCCCCGCTGCGTGACGGCTCTCGTCGCGCCGGCGGCGACCAGGTCGATGGCTACTACCGCTGGACTCGAGGCGGCAACAAGGGCGTCGACTTCGGCCAGCAGGAAATCGACACCGGCCAGATCCGGTGAACAATCGCTCGTCAAAGCGAGCGAGCTCCGTTGAACTACGCGCGGGCCCGGGGAGACTCGGCCCGCGTCGTTTCCGGATCGCGTGGGGCACGGGCATTCGCCGCGGCGCAGGCGGCGGGAGGGTCGCATGAGGCACAGCCCAGGAATGGCCGCTGGTCGTCGCGCGTTCACGCTGATCGAGCTTCTCGTGGTGATCGCGATCATCGCACTGCTCATCGGCATCCTGCTTCCGGCGCTCGGCAAAGCCCGCAAGCTCACTCGCCAGAGCATCTGCTCGAGCAACCTCGCGCAGCTTGGCAAGGCCGCCAACTCGTACTCCACCGAGTTTCAGGACCGCGTCTTCAGTTTCACCTGGACGCAGGACAAGGGGCAGAGCCGGTACCCCGACCTTGAGAATCAGCGCCGCACCAACGGCACCGGGCCGAGCAGCGCCCAGGCGGTGGACATTCTCCGGCGTCGCGCGGCCCGCGAGGACATCGCCCCGATCGGCGGGTGGATTCCCAACGTGCTCTACACGCACTTGGTTCTCCAGGACTACCTCGCCAGCCGCCTGCCTGAAAAGCTCGTGGTCTGCCCCGAAGACCGCAACCGCCTGTTGTGGCAGGAGCAGAACGGCGCCCGGTTCGACAACGGCGACTTCCTGCCCGACCAGCCGACCCCGGGCGTGGGCAACCAGCGCTGGCCCTATTCGGCGAGCTACCAGACGCCCGCCGCGGTATATGACTGGTACCAGAGCCGCTTGAGCATCCCGCAGGCTGAGTGGACACGGCGGGTCCGCCAGGCGACCCACGGCACATTCCTCGTCAGCGGAGATTCAAAGTTCGGCGGTCTGCTCTTCGGCGACGTTGCCTTCCCGTCGCAGAAGATGCTTCTGGCCGATTCCAACGCGCGCCACGAGGGCAAGATCGCGCTCTACTTCGGATACGACGACGCCAAGCAGCCCATCGCGTTCTTTGACGGCTCGGTCAACGTGTGGACCAGCCGCGACACCAACAAAGGCTGGGATCCGCACCTCCAGCGCAACCGCACATGGCTCCGCATCACCTACCTGCCCGCGCAGTGGGAGCCTCCTACCCGCTCGGGCGAGTGGCCCGACGCGCTCTCCGGCGGCGGCGACCAGACCACCGGGTACTACTTCTGGACCCGGGGCGGCCTGCGCGGTATCGACGTGGGCGCGACCGAGATCGACACCGGCCAGCCGATCCGTTGGCCCTGAATCTCGCCGGCGTGAGGCCGGGAAACACGCGTGCAACCGGCGGGGGGCAGACGTGCGGGTCTGTCCCCCGCTCCTTTGGGTCGACTCACTCATGCCTGCGTGCGCCGGGATCGCTTCAGGAATGCGTGCGCGATCGGCTCGCTCGTGTCGCAGCGCGACCTGGGCGCTGAGACCTCACAGAGCGAGGTTGCGAGGTTCCTAGGATGATCCATGCGCGCGTGGCTCCGGTGGGTCGTGATGGCTGCCAGTCTCTTCGCCCCCGGCGCGTTCGCCCAGGGCGCATCCTCCCGCGAACACGCCTGGGCGGTGATCCCGACCGGCAATGACGAAGCCCCGGCGCTGCTGGTTCACCTGCCTCCCCGGGCCGCCCGGAGCGCAGCCGACCGCGGCGCGCCCCCCGGTTCGCTGCGCAAGGTGCAGACCTTTGGCGCAATGCCCCTGGGCCTGGCGGCCATCGAGGGTGACGTGATTCTCGCCTTCAGCGCTCACGCCAGTGACGCCGCAAAGCGCCAGGTGCTCTCGACGACCGCACGCCCGGCGGAGGCGTTCGGACAGTGGTACTACGAGCCGGTGGGGCGACTGCGCACGCTCCCCCCCCTGCCCGACGACGGCGAACTGCTCGCGGTCGCCGAGGGTGCGCCCGGCCCGGTAGCGCTCCTTCGCCAAGGCGGCGAGTCTTCGGGCAGGTATGAAATCCTGACCCTCACGCGCGACCGCTGGCACACGCTCCCCGCCCCCGCGCTCGCCCCGGGAGACAGGCCCCGGCTGGTCGGCGACATCGGCGGAGTCTCCCTGATAGTTCCTCGAACCGGCGAGACCGTGTGGTGGCGGACATCCGTCGCGCCCCCCGATCCCGCCGATGGGACCGCCGGCGAATCCGATGGCGGCGCGGCGCTTCAATGCAACTGGACCCCCACCACGCTCGCGCCTGCCCCGGAGAACGCCCACGCGGACTATTTCGTGATGGACGATGGCGTGCTGGTGGTCACCCGGTCACCGGAGGCACGGCACCTCGATCGCCTGCTGCCCAAGACGCGGATGCCGCTCGCCCGGATCGAAGGCGTGCCGGCTGATGCCGTGCCGGTTCCCTTGCGAGAGTCTGAATCACTCGCGCTCATCTGGGTCGAGCGAGGCAGCGGCACGCCCCGGATCGTCGAGATATCGACGCTGACGGGCGAAGTGCGGTTCGAAGGCGCGGCACGTCTCGCAGGGCCGGTGTCCCCCGGCGAGTTTCGAATCATCGCGCTGGCGATGGTTGTGGTGATGACCGCCGTGCTGCTCTTTCTGCTCCGGCGCGACCCCGAGCCCATCGCCATTCGGCTGCCCGAAGACGCGGTGCTCTGCCCCCCGTTCGTGCGACTCGCGGCCACAAGCGTCGACGCGCTGCTCGCGCTCGGGCTCGCGGCAGTGCTGCTCGGCGCATCGATCGGCGACCTGGTCTCACTCCGAATGCTGGCCAGCGATGAACCGGCCCGGTGGGGGCTATTCCTGGCGATCGGGATCGGCTGGGGCGCATCGACGGTCCTCGAAGGCCGCTTCGGCCTCACCCCGGGGAAGTTCCTGGTGGGCGCACGCGTGCTCCGTGTAGACGGGACCATGCAGGCACTCGGGCTTGGTCGCGCCGCCGTCCGGAACGCGTGCAAGTGGTTTGCCCCCCCGCTGGCCATGCTCGCCGCGTTCGCGCCCGACTTCCGGCATCGGGGGGACGTGCTCGCCGGGGCGTGCGTCGCGTCGCGTCGGCCGCCCGCTGCCCGCAGCGACCGCGGTGACGGGGGCGAAAGTTCCTGACGCCGATGCGGGGTACTGCTCAAGTTTGCGCGGCAGAACATGCCGATACTGGACCTGTCGCCGTGGGCGCAGGCTTGGGGCAGGATGCCCCTAGTTCGAGGGATCAGGAGGATCCGCGTGGCCGAGCCGGGGACCACCCCCGCCAATGCCCCCCAGAGCCCCCTGCCGGGCTGGAAGCAGCTCTGGCAGGTGCCCGCGCTGGTGTTGAGCGCCGGGCTCCTGGTGACCGCGCTCTCGATCATCACCACGAAGAAGGCGAGCCCGCCGATTGACGGGTACCTGAGCAGCGCCGCGAGAATCCTCGAATCACACGACTACCAGGGCACGCTCGACTACCTCAACGAGCACCTGCTCGGCTTCGAGGCCGGCGGCAAGTTGACCCCCGCGCAGGACGCTCGCTACCAGCTGCTGCTGGCGCGGGCGATGTACTTCGGGCAGCGCGAACTCGGCGTCAGCCTTCCTGAGAACCATGCCAAAGTCCTGGCGGGTTTTCAGTCGGCGCGCGAGGGCGGCGCGGGGCTTTCGGACGCGGACTCGAGCGCCATCGCCGAGACACTCCTCGCGATGGGAAGAACGGACGAAGCGCTGAAGGCGGCGCGAGAGCTTCCGCCCGGCGAGAATGCGCGGCGTATTGCGATCTTCCACAAGGCGATCGACGGGATGCTCCAGTCTCGGGCGAGTGATCGCACGCTGGTCATGGAACTGCTCTCAGAGTACCTCCAGTTCGACGGACTCAAGGCGGAAGACCGCATCTGGGCCGCGAGCAGGCAGGCCAGGGCGCTCATCGATCAGGGATACGCCGATGCCGCGATCAACAAGCTGCTCCGCGAGTTGCAGCGGTTCGGGGACACTGCCCCGGCGGACACAGCCCCGATGCGTGTGATGCTCGCCGAGGCTTACCTCGAGACGGGCGTGACGGACCAGGCTGACAAGGTGCTCGAACGGGTCGAGGCGATCGTCCCTCCGGGGCATGAACTGCGACCCCGCGTGATGCTCCTGCGAGCGGGCACCGCGCAGGCCCGGGGTGAGTATGACCTCGCCCGCGACCGGTTTCGCGCCGTGGTCGATGATTCTCCGCACAGCGATGAGGTGGTGCCGGGGCTCCTCGGGCTGGGGGAGACCGAGGCCGTGCTGGGCTCCGCGGCGGGCTCGCTCGACGCCTTCACGCGCCTGGTCGCGGAGCTGAATGCGGGCCGGGCACACCCGAGCGTCACCATCGACCAGGTGACGGCGAGCCTCGTCGCACGTGCCCGCGAGCAGCGCGAGCGCGACGACCTCGTCAGCGCCCTCGAGTTCGCCGAGCTGGCCGAACGTCTCCATGCCCCCGGCAATCCGCCGGGCGAGGTGTACCTCGAGATTTCGAAGGCCCACCGGTCGCTCGCCGAATCCCTGATGGGCAGCGCCGACGACTCGGGCCGCGAACCGCTCACGCTCGCGCACCTCGACCCGGCCAGCCGAGAAGAGGCCCGCAGGCACCTGATCGCGGCGGGCGCGAACGCACGGCAGTACGCCGAGACAGTTGCGGTGAGCGACAACGCGGCGTACGGCGATTCGGTGTGGGCTGCCGCGGATGACTTTGATCTCGCGGGCGATGTCGAAGAAGCCATCGCGAACTTTCAGGAGTTCGTCAATGCCTTCCCGGGCGATGTGCGCCGGGCGGAGGGGCGTTTCAGGCTGGCGCAGGCGTACCAGGCGCGGGGCGAGTACACCATCGCGGCGGACTTCTATCGCGGGTTGATCGAGGATCGGAACAACCGGGACGTCAAGGGCGTCGGTCCCTTCGCGGATGCGAGCTACGTGCCCCTCGCTCAGGTGCTCGGGCTGGATGCCGACCCGCAGAATGATGCGGAGGCGGAAACACTGCTGCTCTCGGTGGTCGGGGGAGGCGTCGTGGTGGACCCCAACGCCAAGACGTTTCGCGATGCGCTCCTGGAACTCGCCCGGCACTACGCCCAGTCTGGGCAGCAGCCGCAGGCCATCGAGCGGTGCGAGGAGTTTCTGGGACGCTTCCCCGATGATCCCGAGTCGCTGATGGTGCGTTACAGGCTGGCCGAAAGCCTGCGACGGAGCGCGACGGATCTCCAGGCCGAACTGCGCGCGGGCCTGCCCGACAGTCGCAGGCAGGTGCTGGAAGCGGAGCGGGACCGGCGACTGGCAACCGCCCTGGAGACGCTCTCCCGGGTCATTGACGAGCTGGAAGCCCGCGACCCGAGACGCCGAACCCGCCTTGAGAACGACGCACTCCGCAATGCCTACTTCTACCGGGGTTCCAGCGCGTACGACCTCGGCGATTATGAAGCGGCGATCCGGTACTACGACGCGGCCTATGACCGCTATCCGGACAATCCGGCCTCGCTCGTCGCCCTGGTGCAGATCGTCAATGCCCACGTGCAGATGGGCAACCTCGACCGCGCACGCGTGAGCAACGAGCGTGCACGCCGGTTCTTCGAGAGCCTGCCGGACAGCGCGTGGAGCGACCCCTTCCTGCCGATGGGCCGCGCCGACTGGGAGCGCTGGCTTGAGTCGTCGAGCAAACTCTACGCCGGCGGCGAGGAGGACCGACCGTGAGCGAGAAATCCGGCACCACGCGGGTCACGGCGGCGCTGCGGAGCCAGCTCACGCTGCTCGAATCGCTGGAATCACTCTCCCTGCGTCAACGCCCGCTCATCGAGGACGAAGAGCCCGGGCCGCTGCTCGAGCTGCTCGCGGCGCGGGCTCGCATCGTCGAGCAGCTTCGTGAGGGTGAGACAGCGCTGCCGGAGGACCCCGAGGCGTGGGATCGGCTTCGATCACGCTGCGCCGCGAGCGAGCGCGAGGTCGTGGATGTTCTGCTCGGGGAGTGCGCGGGGATCACGGAGCGGATCGCGGCCCGCGACGACGAAGATCGGCGCTCGCTCACGCGGCGCCTGGACGCCCTGGGCGAGCAGATCGCGGGCCTGTCCAAGTCCAAGGCCGCCGCGGGGGCGTACGGCGCTCGCGCCGAAATGCCCCGCTTTCAGGACCGGGAGGCATGATGCCGGAAGCGCCCTTCATCGATCTGACCACCGCGCCCGCTCCGTTTTCGCCCCCGTGTGAGAGGGGTTCGGCGAATGCGCACGCCCCGTCCGGGCCGGAATCGGCGGCGGACGCCCACGCACCGGCGGCGGGTCAGCTTTCCCCGGGCGACCTCGCCGAACTGCTCTCGACTTTCAACTCCGTGACCGCGAGGGTGCAGGAGTCTCACGAGCGCCTTCGGGCCGAGGTCTCGCGCTTGAGTGCCGAACTCTGCGAGGCCAACGCCTGCCTGGAACGTTCGCGCAGGCTCGCCGCACTGGGCGAGATGGCGGCCGGAATTGCCCACGAAGTGCGGAACCCGCTGGGCTCGATCGCGCTGTACGCACGGATGCTGGAAGACGACCTGGCAGATCGGGAGAGCGAGCAGGGCATCGCGCGCAAGATCCTCCGCGCGGTGCGGGGCCTCGACGCCGTAGTGCATGACGTGCTGAACTTCGCCCGCGAGATGCGCGTAAACCCCGAATGGGTGGATGCCGGAAGCCTGTTCGACCTCGCGATGGAGGCGTCCGGCGTATCCGTCGCGGGGCTGCGCGTCGATCGGTCGTGGAAGACCAACCGCAGCGCGCCCGATGTCTGGTGCGACCCGGTGCTGATGCGACAGGCCCTGGGAAACATCATCCGCAACGCCGCCGAGGCCAACCAGGAGAGCGGTCGGGGTCCGGGCTCGCTGGTGCTGAGCGCCCGGCGCGAAGGACGCGGGGCGGCGACCGTGATGTGCCTTTCGGTGCGCGACACGGGCACCGGAGTGCCCGAGGATGCGCTCGAACGCCTGTTCAATCCCTTCTATACCACCCGACGGGCCGGCACCGGCCTGGGCCTGGCGATCGTCCACCGGATCGTTGACGCCCACGGCGGCAGCGTGCGGATCTCCAACGTCAGTTCCCCCCCCGGTGCGATCGTGGAGCTTCGTCTCCCCCTCGCGCCGGCACAGGACACCATCGCCCGGGGCGCACCATCGATGCGCCTCGGGTCCACGCCCATCACCCCCGCGGAGCGAGCGGCATGAGCACCATCCTCGTCGTCGATGACAAAGACATGATGCGCGACAGCGTCAGCGCCACACTCCAGCGCGCCGGGTTTACGGTCATCACCGCCGATGGCGGCGAGAAGGCCGTCGAGCTCGTCAGCCGCAAGCGCCCCGACGCCGTCGTCAGCGACCTGAAGATGCCGGGCATGACGGGCCTGGAACTGCTCGAACGCCTTCGCGCCATCGACGATGAACTCCCGGTCGTCCTGATGACCGCCTTCGGCACCATCGAGACCGCCGTCCGTGCGATCAAGCACGGCGCGTTCGACTACATCACCAAGCCCTTTGAGGGGGACGAGCTCATCATCGCCGTCAAGCGGGCGATCGCGCACGCCCGCGTGCTCCGCGAGAACGCCGTCCTCCGCGTGAGCGCCCCGCCCGAGCAGCGCGCGGGTCTGGATCGGGTTATCGGCGATTCACCCGCCATGCGCCGCGTCAAGGAGCAGATCCGCGCCGTCGCCGACTCCCAGGGCAATGTCCTGCTCGTGGGCGAGAGCGGCACGGGCAAGGAGATCGTCTCCCGGGCCATCCACGAGCTCTCGTCCCGGCGCGACCGGCCCTTCCTGGCCGTCAACTGTGCCGCCCTCAGCGAGAGTCTCCTTGAGAGCGAGCTCTTCGGGCATGAACGCGGGGCGTTCACGGGCGCCGAACGCCTCCGCAAGGGCCGATTCGAGCTCGCGGACGGCGGCACGCTGCTGCTCGATGAGATCTCCGAAATCTCACCTTCGCTCCAGGCCAAGCTGCTCCGGGTACTCCAGGAGCGGTCGTTCGAGCGAGTCGGGTCGAGCGTGACCATGGGCGTGGATGTCCGCATCATCGCCACGAGCAACCGGGACCTGCCCCGATCCGTCGCGTCGGGCGCCTTCCGCCAGGACCTCTTCTTCCGTCTCAACGTGCTGCCGATTCACCTGCCGCCCTTGCGCGACCGGCTTGAGGACATTCCGGACCTCGCACGGGCCTTCGTCGCCCGCATCGCCTCACGAGAGGGGCGCGAAGCGCCGGCGATCGACGGCGGGGCGATGCACCTCTTGCGGGAGTACGGGTGGCCCGGCAACGTGCGTGAACTGGAGAACATCTGCGAACGTGCGGTGGTGCTCTCCCGGGGCAGCCCAAGCATCTCCCGTGACCTCATTGAACCCTGGCTGACCACATCCGACATCCGCCCGGCCTTCGGGGGCATGGTCGAACCCAAGCCCGCGCGCCCCGCGGCGTACACCAACGGAGTCAACGGGCACCACACCTCTGAGGCACACTCCGCAGGAAGCATCGTGCTCGAACCCCGACCCCTCGAAGACATCGAGCGCGATGTCATCATCGCGACGCTCCGGCGGTTCAACGGGCACCGGGTCAAGACGGCCGAGGCACTGGGCATCGGGGTGCGCACGCTGGGCCTCAAACTGAAGAAGTGGAAGGAGTTGCGCCTCGTGGAGGCGGGGCTGTAGCGTTGCTCGTACCCCCAAAACAGGGGCCCGCCCCCTGGCAGCGCGGCTCGGCGCGGAATCTGGCACACAACTTGCGAGGCTCATTCGGACCAGCCATGTTCATCGACCAGATCACCAACTCCGGCGCGATCGGCACCCTCGAACTGATGGTCCAGTTCGCGGCATCGCGCCAGGAGGTGCTCGCGCACAACATCGCGAATATCTCCACGCCCGGGTTCCGCAACCGCGACGTCTCGGTGGCGGACTTCCAGGCGGCGCTCGGCGAAGCGCTGGAGCGCCGAGGCGGGGCCAGGGAAGGCGCCCTGAACCCCAAGTCCACTGAGGAAGTGGAGTTCGGGCCGGGAGGCCGGATCACGCTGCACCCGCGGACATCCTCCGGGGGCATCCTGTTCCACGACCACAATGACCGGGACCTGGAACGGATGATGCAGGGGCTGGCCGAGAACACCGCGATGCACCGGGTCGCGAGCGACCTGCTGCGCAGCAGGTACGACATCATCCGCGCCGCGACCAGGGAAGTCGCCTGACCGGTCGGGTTCGCCAGCAGGAGCATGACCCGTGTACGGCTCGCTCGACATCTCGACCTCGGGCATGATCGCGCAACGGACGCGGCTTGAAGTCATCGCGGCGAACATCGCCAACAAGGACACCCTTCTGAATACCAAAGGGCAGTATGAGCCCTACCTGCGGCGCGAGATCATGTTCGCCCCGGGCGACCCCGGCGCATCGGACGAGCGGGCCCGCGGCCTGGGTGTGCACGTGGTCAGTATCGACGCCAACCCGCGGGCCCTGGAGCCGCGCTTCGCCCCCGGGAGCCCCTACGACCAGGACGGCGACGGCTACATCATGGCGCCGAGCATCAACCCCATTCTCGAACAGGTCAATGCGATGGACGCGGTCCGGGCCTACGAGGCCAACGTCGCCGCCGCGCAGGCCCAGAAGACCATGCTGACCCAGGCCCTGCGCCTGCTCGCGTAGTGTGAGGAGAGCCCCCATGACCGACCCCCTTGGTCTGATCTCCAGCATCTCGAATCCGGCGCTGCGTGCGTCCGGCCCGAGCACGCCCGTCGAAGGTCCGTCGTTCAAGGATGTGCTGATGGGCAATCTCGAGCGGGTCAACCAGCTGCAGCAGGACGCGACGGCCGCGATCGAGGACCTCGCCTCGGGCCGCCGCGACGATGTCGAGGGCGTCATTCTCGCGACGCAGAAGGCGGACAACGCCTTCCGGCTGCTCCAGTCGGTGCGCAACAAGGTGCTGCAGGCGGTCGAAGAAGTGAAGCAGGTTCGCGTGTAAACGGGGCAGGCGAATGGCACGCGGTGACGCCGGACGCCGGACGCCGGACGCCGGACGCCGGACGCCGGACGCCGGACGCCGGACGCCGGACGCCGGCGCTGCGCCCCGCTCCCGGGCCCCGCATCCGCGCGGACTCAGAATCCGGCCGAGGTCAGCCACGTCGATGAACGCTCGCCCAACGCCCCCGCGATGGTGAGGAGCGATTCAAGGCTTGGCAGATGCGCCCCGCGCTCGATGGAACTGAGCTGGCTCACGCTCACCCCCGACTGCTCGCTCAGGTCCTTGAGCGTCCAGCCCCGCTCCGTCCGCGTCAACCGGATCTGGCGCCCGAGCGCGACGCGCAGACGGTCCTGCGGGCGGGCGCCCAGCCCGAACGCCGCGGCGGCCTGGCCCAGAACCCGGCGCAGCTCTTCGAGCGAAAAGGGCTTGGCAAGGTAGTCAAAAACGTCTTTCTTGAACGTCTGTCGCATCGAGTCAAGGCTGGGGTAGCCGGTGACGACGATGACGCACAACCGCTGCCAGCGCCTGCGAAGTTCCTCCAGCACCTGCTCCCCTGATTCGCGGCCCATCTTGATGTCGAGCAGCACGACATCGGGCAGGCGCGCCTCGCAGGTTTCGAAGAACGACGCCACGCTGTCCGGCGTCCGCACCTCGTGGCCGTCTCGGACCAGCACCTCGCTGATGTACTCGCGGAAGTCCGGGTCATCGTCGAGGGCGACGATCGAAAGAGGATGAAGGGCCTCGGCCTCGCTCATGGTGCCTCGCGCGGCGCCGCGGGGGCCGGGCCCGCCTGCGGACAGGGAAGAAGAACCTCGAAGAGCGCCCCGCGCCCGTCGGGGATGTTGCGCGCCAGCATAACGCCTCCGTGCTCACGCACAATCCCCTCGGCGACGGCGAGGCCGAGGCCGGTGCCCCGGGCGTCCAGCCGGGTCGAGACGAAGGGTTCGAAGAGCCGGGGGAGAATCTCGGGAGCGATCCCTGCGCCGTTGTCACGCACGGTGATACGCACCCACCGCTCCCCGTCGCGGTCGATTTCTTCAGACCCGATCTCAACGCGCGGCTGCCCGCGAGCGGGTTCGCGCGGGCCCTCCCGGGCCGAGTCGGCGCCGTTGCGGATGAGGTTGACGAGCACCTGCAGCATTCCATCCCCATCCACCAGCACACGCAGACTCTCGGGCACCGCGTTGGCGTAGTCCACCGATGCGCCTTCGCGGTCCAGCCGCACCAGGGTCACCGCTTCGTCCACCAGCGCACGCACCGCGACGTGCGCCGTGCGGGGGGTGCGCACCCGCGCAAAGTCCAGCAGGCTCTCGCTCAGTCGCTCCAGGCGAGCAACAACCCGGCGCATCAGCGCAGCCTGGCCCGGCTCCAGGCCGGCCCCGGGGTTGCTCGCGATGCGCTCAGCCATGCCCTTGAGGACCGCCAGGGGCGTGTTCATCTCGTGGGCCAGGCCCGCCGACATCATGCCCAGGCTCACCAGCCGGTCGGCGTCGGCGAGGTTGCGCCGGGCCCGCTCCAGCATGTGGTTCTTGCGCGTCAGGTCCGCGTGCGACTCTTCGAGGCGCCCGAGCGCTCCGGCAAGCTCGCGTTCCTGCTGCCGGAGAGCCCGCACCGAGGCATTCCTGGAGCGCATGATCTCGCCGAGTTCATCGGCGGGCATCGCCCCGTCGGGGATCGTCTCGTGTCCGGTGTCTCCACGCCGAAGCGCCTGATCCGCCTCCAGAATTCGTCTGAGTGGACCGTACACATGGCGCGGCAGCACCAGGACCTCCAGCGAGACCGCCACCAGCGCGTACACGCAGAGCAGCGCCCCGCCCACCAGCAGGTACAGCCGCCAGACCGCCGCGCGGGCCTCGGCCATCGTCACGCCCGCGATCAGAAACCGTTCTCCCTCGGGCGTCACGTCGTGAAGCACTCCCTGCCAGCCCGGCCTGCCTCGCAACAACACCGGCGAGCCCGAGAGCGAACGTGCGCGTTCAGTCACTTCAGGGCGCAGCGACAGTTCTTCGGCCGAGCCGGCCCGCAGACGTGCCTCGACGCCCTCACCCACCGGAGCGGCATCGAGAGAACCCTGCGCCGCGGCGACCCGAAGGAGCAGACGGGCCTCGGCCTCTTCCGCCGTCCGGACGACGCGCCCGACCGCGGGGCGGATCGCCACCATCAGAATGAGCAGCAGAAGAAGCGAGAAGACCGTGTGGAGCAGGATGAGTTTCTTGCGGATGCGCAGACGTGCCAGGAGTCCCCGAATCGGCGGGGGGCGGCGGTCTTCGCGCGGGCTCGCATCGGGCTCTGGAGGTATCACGTGCGAAATCGTAGTGCCGGGCGTGCCGCAGACAGTCGCAGCCCCCCCAGGGTACCATCGCCCATGAAGACGGTCAGCGATCAACCCGCCGCCGACGCCCGTGACGCGGCATTCCGGTTGATCGCATCTCACGCCCGCCGCTTCCCGGACCTCCTCATCGCGGAGCCCGATGTCCGGGGCCTCGACCCGCGTGACGCCTCGCTTGCGTATGCCATCGTCGAGGCGGCGGTGCGCCGCTGGATCACGATCGAGTGGCTGCTGGATCAGTTCAGCAAGCAGCCGTGCGCAGCCCTTGAACCACCCATGCGCGCCGCGCTGCTCGGCGGGGCGGCACAACTGCTCTTTCTTGATCGTGTGCCCCCGCACGCGGCGCTCGATACCGCCGTCGAGTGGGCCAAGTCGCACGTGCGTCCCGGGGCCGCCGGCATGGTCAACGCCCTGCTCCGCCGGATCAACGACCTCGCGGGAGGCGGCGCCCGCACCCGCCGGGAGGAGTATTCCGGGGCGGACGACGAGTTGCCGCTCGAGGCCGGCGGCGCCCTCGCCCTGACCCGCTCGATTCTGCCCCAAGACCCACCGGCTCGCCTCGGCGTGGGTGTCGGCCTGCCGCCGTGGCTGCTCCGAAGGTGGGTTGAGACGCGCGGCGTTGACGCCGCCAGGATGCTGGCGCTGCACACGCTGGCGCGGGCTCCAGTCATTCTTCACACGGCACACGCGACGCGTGTGCTTCCCGAGGCACAGGGTCGGGCGCACGACCGGGCGGGGCACCTGGTGTTCACGGGCACGCGCGAAGACCTTGTGTCGATCATGCGGACGCGCACGGACATCTGGGTGCAGGATCCCGCGAGCAGCGGGTCTCTCCTGCTCGCCAAGGGGACGTCGCCCCGAGTGATCGTGGACTACTGCGCCGGGCGAGGCACCAAGACCCGCCAACTGCTGGCGATGTTCCCCAAGTCCCGCATCATCGCGGGCGATGTTGACCCCGCCCGTTTCGCCGACCTCCGCGCCGCCTTTGAGGGCCATCCGCGCGCCACGGTCGTGGCGCCGGGTGAGTACGCCCGGCTCGCCCTCGGACAGGCCGACCTCATCGTGCTCGACGTGCCGTGCTCCAACACCGGCGTGCTGCCTCGCCGCATCGAGGCCAAGTTTCGCGCCAACGCCAAGCAGCTCGACCGCCTGGCCACGGCGCAGCGCCAGATTCTCTCCGACGCCCTGCCGCTGCTCTCCCCGCGCGGCAAGTTCCTGTACTGCACGTGCTCGCTGGAGCCCGACGAGAACGAGCTCCAGACCCAGTGGCTCGCCCGCTGGCACCGGCTGAAGGTCGAACGCCAGGAGACCGTGCTCCCCGCCGGGCTGCCGGGCGAAGACGCCTCGCGGTATCACGACGGCGCATACGCCGCGTTGCTCGGGCGCGGCTGACTGGGGGCCTACACTCAGCCTTGGCCCTCGGTGGCGCCCGTGCGGAGCACGTCTGCGATGAACTTGCTCGACATTCTCACCATCGACTGCATCCGGGCGCCGCTCATGGCGACGACCAAGCGCGCGGTCATCGACGAGCTCGTCGATGTGCTTGCCGCCGCCGGGCGCGTCACCAATGCCCCCGCGCTGAAGGAGGCCGTCTGGATGCGCGAACAGACGCGCACGACAGGCATCGGCCACGGCCTGGCGATCCCTCACGGCAAGGGCGCCGGGGTCGCCAACCTTGCCATGGCGATCGGGAAGCCTGCCGAGGCGCTCGACTTTGAAGCGATCGACGGGCAGCCCGTGCAGTTGATCGTGCTCTTGGCGAGCCCCCCGGACCGTACGAGCGAGCACATCCAGGCGCTGGCGCGAGTCAGCCGCCTGATGACGATGGAAGCCTTCCGTCGACGGATCTACGCCTCGTCGTCACCCCAGGAGATCTACGACCTGCTCGCCTCGCAGGAGAAGGCCCCGGCCTGAGTTCCCGGGTTGACCGCGCCCCGCCCCGCCTACGGTCTGAACCCCACGACGGAGACCCCGCATGGCCTGGATCGTGAAGCCCTCGGGAACCATGGGCATCGAGCGCCGCGACGAGCCGTACCTGACCCAGTCCATGCGCGATCGCCTCACCCGCGAGGTGCTGCCCCGGTACGAGACCACGCACGCCGCGCTCCTCCCCGCCCTGCACATGATCCAGCACGAGCACGGCTGGGTGCCTGCCCAGGCGATGCTTGAGGTTGCGTCGTTTCTGAAGCTCGAGCCGGCGGAGGTGTACGACACCGCGTCGTTCTATGAGGAATACTGGCTCAAGCCGCGGGGCAAGTACCTGGTTTCCATCTGCCGCTCCATCGCATGCGAATTCGCCGGCCACGAACGGGTCACCCAGGCCGTCAAGGACCGCCTTGGGATCGATGTCGGCGAAACCACGGACGACGGCCTGTTCACGCTCATCGAACTCGAATGCCTGGGCTCGTGCGGCACGGCGCCCGCGGCGCTCGTCAATGAGTCGCTCCACGAGAATGCCACGCCCGAGGGCCTCGTGCGCACGATTGACGAGATCTGCCGGGCCGAAGCCGCCGGCTCGTCGGCCGGCGCGCCCCACCACTGAGGTGCACCGCCCGCCTGCCCCCTCCGCACGGATGCACGACACATGACCGAACCCCCGATCAGGCCCACCACGCCCGGACCGCTGGGCTCCCCCGGTGTGCCGGTGCACCGCCCGCGCCGCGAGGTGCCCACCAAGCCGCGCCGTGTCCGCGCGGGCGTCAAGTTCACTGCGCTTCAAGATCGAATCGACCACGGCAGCGCATCGGGCCCCTGGATGTCGTTTGTGGCCGGGCTCGCCTCCGTCGAGAACCAGCGGGCCGGGCGCGAGTACGCCGAGCTCGGGCAGGTGCGCTCGATGGAGATTGAACCCGGCGCGGTGCACGCCTTTGTGCAAGGACGGCTCGACTCGCCCTACCGCACATCGCTCGTGTTCCGGCGCGTGCCCGATGAGGTCTGGTCCGGCGTAGTGGATGTCATGGCCGACCAGGCCGCCCACGCCGCCCGGGTGCTCTCGGGCGAACTGCCGGGCGACATCGACGAGCTCTTCCGCGCTCGGGGCGCAGGGCTCTTCGCGCGCGATGCCTCGGACGTGGATGCCCGGTGTTCATGCCGCGAAGGCGGCCCCTGGTGCAAGCACGCCTGTTGCCTCGCCCTGCTCGTCGCCCAGCGCCTCGCGGCGGAGCCCCTGCTCGCCTTCGTGCTGCGCGGCGTCTCTGCTGAAGACCTGATCGACAGGGTGCGCCAGCGCCGCGCGGTCGCCGGCAGCACCGAGGCCGTCCCCGTCCACACCATCCGGGTGCCCGGGGTCAGCGATGCGCAGGCTCAGCCGCTGGAGCAATTCCTGGAGCACTTCTGGGAGTGCGGCCCGGAACTGCGCGAACTCGATCTGCCCATCGGCAGGCCCCAGGTGAGCCACCCGATCCTGCGGCGCCTGGGCCCGAGCCCTTTCACCGAGAGTCGATTCCCCCTCGTGGGTCTGCTCGCCACCTGCTACGACGTGATGAGCGAATCCGTCATTCGGGCCGCCGGACCCGCCGCCCTTGAAGCCGCGCCGGAAGCGCCGGCGGAAGAAGAAGGCGACGACGAGTCGTGATGGGAGGCCCCCCCGGTCTCGGGCGAGACGCCCTGGTCAGGTTCTCTCAGGGACGCCGATGTCCTCGTCCCAGAGCGCCGGCTTTTCGCGGATGAACCCCTGCATGATCCGGACGCACGCGAGGTCGTCCACGACTTCAACCTCGATGCCCGAAGCCCGCAGCCAGTCCTCGCGCCCGAGGAAGGTGCGGTTCTCGCCCACGATCACCCGGCGGACCCGGTGCAGCACCGCCGCCCCGGTGCACATCGCGCACGGGCTGAGCGTGCTGACGAGGGTGAGGGTGTGCCAGTCACGCCGCCGACCGGCATGGCGCATGCACACGGTCTCCGCATGGGCGGTGGTGTCGCCCGTCTGAACCCGAAGATTGTGCCCCACGCTCACGATGACCCCCTCTGCGTCGAGCAGCACCGAACCGATGGGGATGCCCCCTTCGGCCAAGGATTTACGCGCCTGAGCGAGGGCGGCGTCCAATCCGCGGAGTTCTGCGGGAGTCACCATGCCCGATGCTATCCGACCCGCCCGGCGCGAGATCTCGGACCTTGGCATAGGCCGTGCGCGAACCCCGGGATTCCTACCATGCCGCATGGCGAAGGTTCACCCTACCGCGATCATCGGGCCCGAGGCGGATCTCGCCCCGGATGTCTCGATCGGGCCCTGGTGCATCGTCGAGGGCCGGGTCCGGCTTGGCGCGGGCGTCACCCTCGTCGCCCACGTTCATCTCTGCGGGCCGCTCGAGATCGGCGCGGGCACCACGCTTTACCCGGGTGCGTGCATCGGGCTTCCCCCGCAGGATGTCAAGTTCAAGCCGGGAGACCCGACCGCGGGCGTCGTGATCGGGGCTAAATGCATCATCCGCGAGCACGTCACGGTCCACGCGGCGACCAAGGTCGATGTGCCGACGCGGGTGGGCGACAACGTCTTCATGATGGTCAACACGCACCTCGGGCACGACGCCCGGGTGGGAAACCGTGTGGTGCTGGTGAACAACACGGCCCTTGCGGGCCACTCGTCCGTCGATGACCAGGCCACGCTCTCAGGGGCGGTGCTGGTGCACCAGTTCACGCGCATCGGGCGGCTCGCATTCATTTCGGGGGGGGCGCCGGTCCCGAGCGACGTGCCGCCGTTCTGCGTCTCCGCGGGGCGCGATTCGCTCGCCGGCATCAACCGAGTCGGCATGCGACGGGCAGGCATGGAGCGAGCCGAGATCGACGCCGTGTGGCACGCATTCCGCACGCTGCTTGCTCGCACCACGCCACGCGACGAACTCATCGCCGGGCTCGACGCGATCGGGGAGTCAAGCCCGGCCGTGCACGAGATGGCGGCGTTCGTGCGCGCCGCCGGGCGACGCAGCATCATGGCCCCCCCGGGACGCCCCCCGGCGGGGTTCTTCCAGTGGCTCAAGGCGGCGCGATGGAAGCCCGACGCTTCCGATGTCTCCGATGATGCCGTGGTGTGATCGCCTCGCGACCTCGGCGCGGCACAGGCTGTTCACGCATTGGAAGAAACCGGGAGCGACCCGGCTGAACGCGCGCCGGGGTTGGCGCGGGCACGCGCAGCGATCCACGCCGCCGCAAGCACGCAACCCGTCAGGTTGGACACGAGGTCCCATCCGGTGTTCATGTATCCGCCCACGTTGGTGTTCGGCATCGAGAGCACCGCGATGAACTCCACCACTTCGTTGAGCGCGCCCAGGCCCATGCCGATGCACACGAGAGCCACCGCGAGGCCGAACGAGACCGGCAGCCGCCCCCCTTTCCCAAGCACCGCCGCGGAGAGCATCTGGTACGAGGCGAGCGTCGCGACTCCGAAGCCGTAGGCGTGCGTCACCTGGTCATACTTGGGGAGCCACGGCAGCGCGCGCAGGTTGTAGAGGGTATTGGCGCCTTCCCGAGGCCAGGTTTCGGGGATCCGCACCGTCCCCCCCGCCATGTGCATCAGCCCCCACGCCGCGAGGCCCCAGAGCACGCCCGGCGACAACCCGCACCGCCGATGCGCCATCAGAAGCAGGGCGACCAGCACGACCATGACCGCGGCGTAGAAGATGAACTCTCGATTGCCGTACGAAACCGCCGGCACCGCAAACGCCGCAATGTACCCGGCCGTGAAGAGTGCCACCCAGCGGTCGCCTCGCCTCATGCGGGCAGAATAACCGCCGACGGACGCCGCGGCACGGCGTCATCGACGTGCAATGCGGGCCCGCCTCCGGCGTTGGGCGTGAGGGCCGAGGAGCAAGGCCCCATCTGTGAGGACACCCATGACCAGCCGATCCATCGTGGCAATCGCCGGCCTCGCACTCGCGGGCATTGTGGCCCACGCGTCCGCAACCCTCATCCAGCCTGACGAGGCGCCCCGGCGCGCGCGCCGCGTGCAGCCGGCGGAGCCGCCGACTGAACCATCAGACGAGGTCGAACACGCCCCGAAGCGCCGCGCCCCGCAGGCGGCGCAGAACGAGCCCGCCCCGGAGGCGCGTCCGAACGATGCGCCCCCTCGTCGCGGCATGACGCGGCGCCGCGAACAGGACTTCCCGCAAGGCGGCCCGGGCATCGAACCCCAGGACGCCCCGCAGGCCGCGCCGAACGCGCCCGACGGCCAAGGCCGCCCGCGTCTGCGCGGCGAGATGCGCAGCCGAGCGCGCGAGTTCGCCCGGAACCACCCCGATCTTGCGCAGCGTCTCCGCGACATGCCCCCGGAGCGCAGACGTGAACTGGGCCGTCGCCTTTTCGAGCGCCGTATGCAGCAGGGTTTCAGCGGTCGGGAACTCCGAGGCCCGCGCGCCGACCGCCGGGGGATCGAGGGATTCCGCGGTCGCCCCTTCCCGGGTCAGCAGTTCGAGGGCCGTCAACTCCGGCGCGGTTCCCGGAGCATCCCGGAAGGCCAAGGCCGACGGCCTTTCCTTCGCGGGGGCGATGGTTCCCAGGGTGGTCCGGGGTTTCAGGGACGCATCTTCGAGTTCCGCCCGGAGCCGCAAATGGGCGCCCGGGGCGACGGAGAGCCGCAGGTGATGATCCTGCGCCGACGCGGAGAGGCTCGCGGCAATCCGGACGTGCAGCGCGTTCCGCCCCGCGACATGCAGTTCCGCTTCCGGCGTGGAGAGGGCCGCGCGGGCGAGGGCCCCGCGGTTGGACCGGACGCCGGGCGCCCCGACACGGGCGGGCCCCGCTCCATGCGGTGGTTCATGGTTGAGCCCGAAGGAAGCCCGCAGCGAGCGCCGACCCGGCGGTCACGCATCTGAAGAGACTCGTGGGAGGCTGTTCGACCGTGCGAGCCTGAGGCCCCAGGTTGCACGCTGACCAGCCGGGACAGGCTCGGCCTTTCGCCGGGCCTGTTTTGTTTGCGGGCAGAGGCAAGGGTCAGATCGTTTTTCGCGCCGGATTCGCCAGTGATTCCCTTGACATCGAAGGCGGCTTCTGATATACCGAGGACGAGGAGAGCCGGCGCCCCGTGATTGGCCCCCTTCGTCAGCGGGCTCACGGCGCAGCGTCCGGCACATGAAGGAGACGAGACATGGTGCGGTTGTGTGCGCGCGTTGCTATCCCGGTGGTCGTGGGGCTGGCAGCCTCGGCCCATGCGGATGACTGGCTCATCCGCATGACGGTCGACAACCAGTACGACCTTTACTTCGGCACCAGCATGATGACGACAACAACGGTCGGGGGCGACACGTATTGGCCCACGATGGAGACGTACAGCGTGCTGGGGCGGGCCCCGACCGACTACTTGTACGTCACGACGGCTTCCGACCGCTCCGTCGCGCAGGGTTTCCTCGGATCATTCCGCAATCTCACCACCAGCACCACGGTGCTGACGGGCGACGTGGCCTGGGAAGTGTTCCGCGCGGGCGACTACTTGATGCCCATCTTCGGAACGCCCGGCCCGTGGCCGGCCAACCTGCTTCCCACGGTCGCGCAGACTGACGCGGCCATCGCCTACGCCACCACCAATGGGCTCTGGACGCCCGCCGTCTCATGGCCCGGATACACGAACCCGGGATTGGGCCCGTGGGGCGCATTCCCGTTGATTGACCCGACGGCGCAGTGGGTGTGGGCGCCCGCGGCCGGGGGGGGCAACCCGCTGACGCCTGGCGCGGATCATGGAGAGTTCCTGATCTTCCGCATCGTGGGCATCGCCCCGGCCCCCGGTTCTGTCGCGGTGCTCGGCGCAATGGGCCTGCTGGCTTCGGGGCGCCGCCGCGCGGCGCGCCGCCTCTAGACGTGCCTCGCACGCGTGCTTTCAACGCGGCCTTCCCGCCCGCCACGGGGGGAGGCCGCGCTGTCTTTTTGCTGACCGGCCTCTGCTCGCGGTCGCCCCTCCGCTTGATCCCGGAGTCGAGCGCGGGTGAGGGCCGCCTCCGGTGACACCCGCGCTGCACATCCGTATACTGCCCCGGCCGGTCGGTGCGAACACCGGCTGGCACGAGAACCACCCGAACCGGGGAGTCGCCGCTGATGAGCCTGATTCAACCTGCCGCCGTGCTCCTTGCGCCCGCGGCCTCGACCGGGCAGGTCGTGGTCTATGCGATCGCGGGCATCGTGCTCATCGTCGTGCTGGTGGTGTTGTTTGTCATCGGCAACTTCATCAACCTCTGGATCCAGGCCTTTCTCTCCAATGCCCGAGTTTCGCTGTGGGACATGATTGGCATGCGCCTGCGGAAGGTGGACGTGCGGACGATCGTGTTCAGCCGCATCCGCGCCGTGAAGGCAGGCCTCAACGTCACCACGAACCAACTGGAGACGCATTACCTCGCCGGCGGGCGCGTGCCCAACGTCGTGAGCGCCCTCATCGCGGCCCGTGGCGCCCGCATTGACCTCGCCTGGGATACCGCCGCGGCCATCGACCTCGCCGGGCGCGACCTCTTCGACGCCGTGCAGACCTCCGTCAACCCCAAGGTCATCGACTGCCCCGGCCAGAGCACACAGCGCGGCACGATCGATGCCGTCGCCAAGAACGGCATTCAGCTCAAGGTCCGGGCCCGCGTCACCGTGCGCACCAACATCGCCCGCCTCGTCGGCGGCGCCACAGAAGAAACCATCATCGCCCGTGTCGGCCAGGGCATCGTCTCCACGATCGGCTCCGCCGCCGACCACAAGCACGTGCTGGAGAACCCGGACGAGATCTCCAAGACCGTGATGCGCTCGGGCCTCGACGCGGGCACTGCATTCGAGATTCTCTCCATCGACATCGCTGACATCGACGTGGGCGAGAACATCGGCGCCAAGCTCGACCTCGACCAGGCCAACGCCAACAAGCAGATGGCCCAGGCCGAGGCCGAGAAGCGCCGCGCCCTCGCGGTCGCCGAGGAGCAGGAGTTCAAGGCCCTGGAGCAGAAGAACCGGGCCCTGGTCGTGGCCGCCGAGGCCGAGATCCCCAAGGCCATGAGCGAGGCCTTCCGCGGCGGCAACTTCGGCATCATGGATTACTACCGCATGAAGAACATGGTTGCGGACACATCCATGCGCGAGTCGATCGCGGGCACGTCGGGGGCTGCGAAGCCCGGTCAGTGAGGCCGGTCGTGGACCAGCACGCGGGCCTCTCGCCCCGCGGAAGCGCGCGAGGCGCATTCCCGGCGCGAGCGCGTCGGACGGCCAACACGGGATCATGCGAGCGGCCGGTTTTGTTTGCTCGCCCGCCCGGCGGGCGCTGGAGCACCTGACCCATGTCGATGGCTGCCGCCCACGTTTCGGAAGGTCCGGCCTCGGTCTCCGGCGCGCCGCTCTGGTCCCGGGTCGCCCTGCGATGGATGTTCATGATCGCGGCCCTGCTGGTCATCGGGCCGCTTGCCGGGCGCTTGACGGGAGCGCTCCGGGCTTCGGACGGCTCCCATTTCGCCACGCCCCTGACCGGCGTCTCGACCGGCGCCGGGCTCATCGCCGGGTTCGGGGCCCTCGCCCTGGCCCTCCTGCTCGGAGCGCCTGCGGGGCGGATGTTCGGGCCGCGGTTCGGGCTCAAGATTCTGGCCTTCGTGCTGCTTTGGGCCGCGTGGCGCACGGGGCCGGTGGATGAACTGCTCCGCACCGCGCAGAGTGATGCGCCCATGCGGCGCCTCGGCATCGAAGCCCTTGTGCTCGGGCTGCCGGGCCTCGCGGCGGTCGCGATCGTCCTGCGGCTCTCACGCAGCACCACAGGCGCGGAGCGCGAGGAGTACCACGGAAAGGCCTCCCGGGTGCTTCCCTCCTTCGTCGCGACCATGGTCGGCGCCGCGGCGGGAGCCGCATTCGGGGGCTGGCTGGTCGCCATCGAACCCCTCAAGGGACAGGCCGTCGCGGCCGCGTGCTTCGGGGGCATCGCCGCCGGCGCGGCGGGTCGCCTCGCGGGCTCGATGATCGACGATCGCGTGCCGCCGTTGGGGGTCGCCACGGGGATCGTGCTTGTCGCCGTGCTCGGGCCGTGGGTGACGCTCGCGGTGAGCGGCAGCGGGGCCGCCCTGATCGACGCCTGCTACGCCGGACGCATGTTCCCGCTCGGGCACATCGAGCCCCTCGACTGGCTCGCCGGGGGGGTGCTGGGCATGCCGGTGGGCATCGCCTGGGCCGGCTCGATGATGAGCAAGGGCAAGTGCGAGGGCAACCCCGACACGCGGTAGGTCCCGCTGGCAGAATAGGCGGAGAATCCCGGGGGTTGCGCGGGGCCGCCCGGCCCGCGGCGGTTCACGAGGCGAATAATCCCTTGCCCGAAGGGTTGTATTTGGGGGCAGCCTCGCGTGCCCCAAGGAGGAGATCATCACACCCCGTAAACCCAGCGCTGCCCCGATTCCCGACGTGCAGGCTTCGAGCGACACCCGCCGGGTCCCGATTGACCGGGTCGGTGTCCGCAACGTGACCTACCCCATGCGCCTCCGCACCCGCGACGGCGGCGAGCAGAGCACCGTGGCGCGGATCAGCATGTACGTTTCGCTGCCCCACCACCAGAAGGGCACGCACATGAGCCGCTTCCTCGAGGTGCTCAACGATCACAGTTGCGAACCGCTCACGCCGGACCGGATTCCGGACATCTCGCGGGCGATCTGCAAGCGCCTCAAGGCGGAGCAGGCGCATTTCGAAGCGAAGTTCACCTACTTCATCGAGAAGCACGCCCCCGTCAGCGGCGCGGCGGGCCTGATGGACTACGAGGTGTGCTTCGCCTGCACTTCCAACGGCGACGATGACTTCATGATGAGCGTGGCCGCCCCGGCGACGAGCCTCTGCCCCTGCTCGAAGGAGATCAGCGTGTACGGTGCGCACAACCAGCGCTGCCGCGTCGAGGCCGAGGTCCGGTTCTCGGGGATGCTGTGGATCGAGGACCTGGTCGAGACACTCGAGAACGCCGCTTCGCACCCCGTCTACGCGGTTCTGAAGCGCCCGGATGAGAAGTTTGTCACGGAGAAGGCGTACGAGAACCCGAAGTTCGTCGAGGACATCGTGCGTGACCTCGCGCTCGCCCTTGACCGAGACGATCGCATCTCGTGGTACTCGATCAACTCCGAGAACTACGAGTCAATCCACAGCCACAACGCCTACGCCCAGGTGACGCGGGACCGGCGCCCGCCCAGCCCCCGCACGCCTTGATCTCGGCATTGCCGAAGGCGTCAACCCGGTTCACAGGACTCCGAATCGCTCGGCCGCGGGCACACGAACCCTCACGTCGGGGCCCGCCGGCGCGCTCGCCCGCACTGCTCGGCAAATGCCCGGCACGTCCAGACCCGCCTCAGTGAGCTGCGCACCCCGGGAATCCTGGTGAATCCACCCGTCGGGAAGGCCGAGGCGCATCACGCACGACGCGTCGAGGCCCATCTCCGATGCCGCTTCGAGCGCGGCGGCGCCGAAGCCCCCCGCCAGGCCGTGGTCCTCGATCGTGATGACAGGCACGCCCGCCTCGAGCAGCCTGCGCAAAAGGACGCGATCCACCGGCTTCGCAAAGCGGGCATCCCACACGCCGACGCGGGTCTCGTCCGCCAGGGCCGCGCGGGCATCCAGGGCCTGCATCGCGGGTGTGCCGAAGGCCAGGATCGCGACGTCGGGCAGATCCGTCTCGAACTCGGGGGTCAGGCACCGGGCCTGCCCGAGCGCGAACGGCGGGCACGGCGCACCCGACAGGCGCGCATCGACCGCATCACGCGGATAGCGAACCGCCGACAGACCTTCATCGTGAACACGCATGAACTCAAGGGCCGCGAGCAGGCTGGGCTCATCGATTGCCGCCATCACGCACGCGCCGGGGAGCGTGCGGAGCAGCGCCACATCGCAGAAGCCGTGATGCACGGCGCCGTCGCCGCCCACGAGCCCGGCACGGTCGAGGCAAAGGCGCACGGGCAGGCCCTGGAGCGCCGCCTCCTGGAACGCCTGGTCGAACGCGCGCTGAAGAAAGGTCGAGTACACCGCGAAGAACGGCTTGAGGCCGGTCTTGGCCAGGCCCGCCATCATGTCCATCGCGTGGCTCTCGCAGATGCCCACATCCCACGCGCGCTCGGGGAAGTCCGCGAGCACTTTCGTCAGCCCTGTCCCGTCGGGCATCGCCGCGGTGCAGGCCACCACCGCCGGGTCGCGAGCCATCATCGCGTGCATCGCCTCGCCGAAGGCACTCGTGAAGCTGCGGGCGCCGCTGGAGACCTCCACGCGGCAGGCCCGGGCCGGGTCCGGGGCCTCATCATCCTCGACAATCCGGAAGGCCGCGGGCGAGTGGAAGGTCGTCGCGTCCCGCTCCGCCGCCTCCAGGCCCTTGCCCTTGATGGTCTTGACGTGCAGCACCATGGGCCTGTCAAAGTCGCGGGCCTCGGCGAGATACTCGATCAGCGTCGGAAAGTCGTGCCCGTCAATCGGCCCCACGGTGAGCAGCCCGAACCACTCGAACCATGAATCCTCGGCGTAGACCGCCTTCGTGGCTTCGCCGAGCTTGTGGTACGCCTCGCGGACCAGCCCGCCCCCGGGGAGGTGCCGGAGCACCTTGCCCGCACCCTTTTTGAGATCGCCGTAGAGGTGGCTCAGCCGCAGGCGGTCGAAGTACTGCGCGACCGCCCCCTGGGGGCGACTGATGCTCATGCCGTTGTCGTTGAGGACGACCAGAAACTGCCGGCCCAGCGTGCCCGCGTTGTTCAGCCCTTCCATCGCGACGCCGTTGACGATCGATGCGTCGCCGACCAGCGAGACCACCCGCCGTCCCGCCGGGTTGTTCTTGCTGTGGAACGCCTCCGCCCGAAGGGTGTCGCCCCGCGCCATGCCGACCGCGGTCGAAATCGCCGTGCCCGCGTGCCCCACGGCGAAAAGGTCAAAGGGCGATTCGCTCGGCGCCGGGAAGCCCGCCATTCCCTGGCGCGTGCGCAGGCCCCCGAGCATTTCACGTCGCCCGGTGATCAACTTGTGCGGGTAACACTGGTGCCCCACGTCGAAGAGCAGTCGGTCGTGCGAAAAATCGAAGACGTAATGCAGCGCGAGCGTCAGTTCGACCACGCCCAGGTTCGGGGCAAGGTGCCCTCCCACCCGCGACACCTTGTCGATGATCGCGGCGCGAATCTCCGCAGCCAGCCGAGGCAGATCTTCCACGCTCAGCCCACGGACATCCGCCGGGGAGTTGATGGTCGGGAGCATTGGTTCGCCAATGGTCATACGCGGCCCTGCCTACGTGCCCCTCCCATCCCGGGTTCGCGGGGATGGGTTTCAGTTCCTTCTGAAACCTCGTAGAGGATAGCAGGGCCCGGCGCGATGCGCGCCCTTCGCGCCCCAGGCGCAGACGCCAACGAGCCTCGCCGGGCGCAAGGTCTGGGCCGCTCCGCCCGAAGGGCCGGCGCGGGCCGCACGCTCAGGCACCCGTGTTAGCGGACGATGGGCGTGATGACCCCCGCCGCGACGAGCGCCAGTTGCGATGCCCCGAGCACAACCGGCACCGCCCCGAGGATGACGCACCACTCCGCGAGGTGCGACGCGGCCGCGGCGCTGCGGGCGCGGACCGCTCGCCAGCACGCCAGCACGATCACGACGGTGGCGATCTTGAGCCCCGCCAACCCCGGCACGCCTGCGGCGTCGAGCACCCGGGCCGCAAGCGCGTTCACCTCGATTCCGCCCAGCAGCAGAATCGCCGAGGTGCACAGCACGTCGAGCCCGGCCAAACCGACGTACCAGGCAAGCAGGAGCGAATCTCGCGAGGGCCGGGCGGCAGATCGGACCATGAGGCTTCCTCCGACCACGAGAGGGGTGCGGGGCCACCCTCACGGACGCACTGCGGCGCCCGCAGGACATCGACGCATCGGCTGAACCCGGAGAACCCTGCGCGCCGGATCAGGCGCGGGGAGAATCGAGGAAAGCCGGACAAGTGCCCGGGGTCGCACGCCCGGCGCGTTCAGGTGGGCGCGTTGAGACGGGAACTGACCGCCGCCTCGCACGCGCCCCGCTCGGGCGTTCGTCCGGTCCATGCTTCAAACTGCACGCTCGCTTGCTCGAGGAACATGGCAAGGCCCTCGATGACGGGCAGCCCCGCGCGTCGGGCCATGCGGAGCAGCGCCGTCTCGCGAGGTCTATACACCGTTTCGAGCACCGCGGTTCCATGCTCGCGCCAGTTCGCCAGTGACGGCACCGGCGATCCATCGGCCGCCCCTTCCATGCCCACGCTCGTGCACTGCACGGCGATGGACCCCTGAAAGCGCGCCGACTCATCGAGCGGCCGCACCTCTATCCCCGCCGGTGCGTGGGGCGCCACGTCGCGTGCGAGCCGCTCCGCACGCGCGACCGAGCGGTTGTAGATCGTGACGTGCGCCCCGGCACGGGCCAGGGCATACGCCGCGCTTCGCGCCACGCCTCCCGCGCCGATGACCGCGCTGCGCGACCCCGCGGGCACGCCGCGATCTCCGCCGAAACCGGGCACCCCCGAGAGAATCCTCGCGAGGGCCCGCACGTCGGTGTTGATGACCTCGATGCCCCCGGCGCGCACGATCACCGTGTTCGCCGCGCCCGTGTGCTCGCTCGCCTCATCCAGGCCCCAGCCCTCGGCGCGGGCGAGGCGCACCAGGCTCTCCTTGTGCGGCAGCGTCACGCTCGCGCCGGAGAAGTCGAGCCCCGGATGGTGCACCAGCGCGAGCAGCGTCGCCTTGAAACTCGCGTACGACCCCTCGGGGTCATCGGCGAACGCCGGCGTGGGCAAGGGGAGATACACCGAGTCGAGGCCCGCCGCGCTGAAGGCCGCGTTGTGGAAGTGCGGGCTGAGCGAGTGAGCGACCGGGTCGCCCATCACCCCGTACACCCGTGTGCCCGCGCTCACCGAGCGGAATCGGTACACGCGGAGCAGATCGTCGATCGTCGGCTGTCCGGGCGCCGAGGCCTCCCCGGCTCGAAGGGCCGCGAACGTGAGAAACCCCCCGAACTTGGGCGCCAGCACCCGAGAGAGCAGGCCGGCCTCCCCCATCGCCAGCGCGATGGTCGGCCTGTCGCGCTCCGCGAGCACATCGAGCGCTGCGAGGGCATCGCGGGGCGATCGTGCCGCGAACGCCACCTTCAGCACGCGGCAGCCCCCTTCGGCTCTCATCTTCAGCAGCCGCCGGTCAAGGTCTGCCGGTCTCCCTGCAAAGTCGTGCGCAGACAGGATCAAGGCCGGGCGCTCCGTGCCCCCGCAGCACGCCTCGCGCAGACCCTCATGGGCCGCGACGTGCCGGTACTCGGCATCCACGTACGCGGGAGGCGCCCCCCACGCCCGGGCCCGTGCGTACAACTCCGCCCGGGCATCGTCATCGGCCTCCCCGAGTCCGCCCTCGCTCGCGGCGCGGCAGGTGAGAATGCAGGGCAGGGGCAGCCCCCGCACCAACCGCTCAATCGCCTCGATCTCTTCGCCCGAGCCCGTGAAGAAGCCGTCAACCCGAAGTTCCACGATATCCGCGCCCGCCGCCCGCGCCTCATGCGCGAGGCTGATCGCCTGCGCCGGGTCCAGCACCGTGATGGGAACGCAGACAAGGGTGCGCATCGGGCGAGTGTACCTTGGCCGGTACGATCAGCGGTCGGCCCCGGCGCTGCCGGGAAAGGCGCCCGCCACGATCTGCGGCAACGCCGCGGCGGAGCACGCGCGGATGACCACGTCCGCGCGAGGCGACAAAGGCGTCTCCTCCGGGTTGACCTCGATGATCTTTGCGCCGGCCCCCGCCGCCACGTCGGCAAACCCCGCCACGGGGTAAACCTGCGCGCTGGTGCCGATCGAGAAGAACAGCGTCGCGCGCCCGCAGGCCTCGACCGCCCGACGCACACCCGCTTCGGGCAGCGCTTCGCCGAACCACACCACGCACGGGCGCAGCAGCCCCCCGGCGGGCGACGGGCACGGGTAGGCCGGAAGCGGCACGGGAAGCTCAGAGTATTCCTCCCCGGTGCGGGTGCAGCGCCATGTGGCGAGCGTGCCGTGAATCTCGATGACGTTGCGGCTTCCGGCCCGTCGGTGCAGGCCGTCAACGTTCTGGGTGACAAGCAGGAAGTCAGCCCCGCGAGCGACCAGCGCTCGCTCCATCGCGCTGATGGCCTCGTGCCCTGGGTTGGGGATCGCCTCGGCGCACTTCTGCCGCCGCCAGTCGTACCAGCGGGAGACCATCTCCGGGTCGCGCGCGAAGGCTTCCGGCGTCGCAAGCCGCTGCGGGTCGAACGAGGCCCACAGGCCGGTCATGGCGTCGCGGAAGGTCGGGATCCGGCTCTCGGCGCTCACGCCCGCCCCGGTCACGACCACCACGCTTCTCGCCCGGGCGAGGAGCCTTGATGCCTCTTCGATGTGCGCCCGGTCGCCCTCCACGCATCACCCTCAACCGATCCCCCGCCCTCACGGTACCATGCCCGGGCGCCGAGGGCGCGGGAGGTGCGTGATGGCAATCGTGCGAGGCGTGGTCGCTCTGTGCGTGTTCGGGGTGCTCGGGCTGGCCACGCCGCTGGCCCAGGCGGGCCGCCCGGACGATGACACCCCCGCCGCCAAGGACGCCAAGACCGAGCGCACCACGCAGCACACCCTCACCATCGGCGGGCGCACGATCGCGTACACCGCGACCGCGGGCTACATGACCCTGCCCACCTACGACGGCAAGCCCCGCGCCGAGATGTTCTACATCGCGTACACGCTGGACGGCGTCACCGACCCCGCGACCCGTCCCCTCACCTTCAGTTTCAACGGTGGCCCGGGCTCCAGCAGCGTGTGGCTGCACCTTGGTGCGCTCGGGCCACGGCGTGTGGACATGGGCCCCGAGGGCCTCGACCAGCGCCCTCCCTTCGCACTGGTGGACAACGAATCCACCTGGCTCGAGTTCACCGATCTGGTCTTCATCGATCCCGTCAGCACCGGCTACTCCCGCCCCGTCGAGGACGTGCGGGCCTCCGAGTTCCACGGATACCAGCAGGACATCTCCTCGGTCGGCGACTTCATCCGCCTCTGGACCACCCGCGAGGCACGCTGGGCGAGCCCGAAGTTCCTCTGCGGCGAGAGTTACGGCACCACCCGGGCCGCGGGGCTGAGCGGGTACCTGCAGGACACCCACGGCATGTACCTCAGCGGCATCACGCTCATCTCTCCCATTCTCAACTTCCAGACCGCGCGCTTCGAGGTCGGCAACGACGAGCCCTACCGCCTCTTTCTGCCCACGTACACCGCCACGGCGTTCTTCCACGGGCGCCTCGACGCGGCCCTCAGCCGCGACCTGCGCGCCACGCTCGCGGAGGTCCGCGCGTGGGCCAGCACCGACTATCTCGTGGCCCTCGCCAAGGGTGATGCACTCACCGGCGATGAGCGCGCCCGCATCGCGACGACCCTGGCCCGCTACACCGGCCTCTCGCAGGCGTACGTCGAGCAGAGCGACCTGCGGATCGGCATCTTCCAGTTCACCAAGGAACTCCTGCGCGATCAGTCGCGCACCGTGGGGCGGCTCGATTCACGATTCAAGGGCATCGATCGCCTCGATATCGGCTCCGGGCCGGAGTTCGACCCCTCGATGAGCGCGATCAAGGGCACGTACACCGCCGCGATGAATGATTACGTGCGCCGCGAGCTCGGCTTTGAGGATGACCGGGTGTACGAGATCCTGACCGGGCGGGTGAACCCCTGGAGTTACGACCAGTTCGAGAACCGCTATGTCAATGTCGCCGAGACGCTGCGGAGCGCGATGAGCCAGAACCCCTCGCTGCATGTCTTTGTCGCCAGCGGGTACTACGACTTCGCGACGCCCTTCTTCGCCGCGGAATCCACCTTCGACAAGATGCAGCTCGACGAATCGCTGCGGGGCAACTACCGCTTCTCGTACTACGAAGCGGGGCACATGATGTACATCCGGCGTGCCGATCTTGCGCAGCTCCGCGCCGATGTCGAAAAGTTCTATCGCGACGCCCTGGAGCACGGCACGCGCATGCCCGAAGTCCCGGCGGCAGCTCCTCCGGGCCAATGAGCCCGCCCTACACCCGTGCCATCGCGTCCTCGAGCTGGGCCCATCGCTGCTCGATCGTCCCCGTGTACCCGATCGACATCCGCACCAGCCCCGGGCTGATGCCGGCCCGCTGCATGCTCTCCGCGTCCAGCTCGCTCGACGTGGAGCTCGCCGAGCACGACATCAAGGTGTCAAAATAGCCCAGGCTCACCGCCATGAAGCCGAACCGGTCGCGGTTCTGCAGTTCTTCCATGAACCGGAAGGCCCGCGCCGTGGTCCCGAGGTCGAGCGTCAGGAGCCCGCCGAACCCGTACTCCTCGCGGAACAGCCTCTTCGCCAGGCCGTGGTCGGGGTGCTCCTCCAGCCCTGGGTAGCTCACCCTCCACCCGCGCTCGCGCAGCCGGCGCGCAATCTCCAGCGCCCGGACACCGTGCTCACGCATCCGCAGCGGCAGGTGCGGCAGGCGCAGGCTGAGCGCATGCGCCACGTGCGGGTCCATCGTCGGCCCCAGCAGCATGAGCGAACCCGTGTGCAGGTCCATCAGGCGCGCGATGAATGCCGCGCTGCCGCACACCGCCCCCGCGATGATGTCCGATGCGCCGCTCACGAACTTGGTCAGGCTGTGCACCACCACGTCTGCCCCCAGCGTGATCGGGCAGACCATGAGCGGGCAGAAGGTGTTGTCCACCACCAGCGCCACGCCCCGCGACCGGGCCAGCCTCGCCAGCGCAGGGATGTCCGCGATCCGCAGTGTCGGGTTCGAGAGCGTCTCGATGTAGATGAGTTTCGTGCGGGGTGTCAGCGCCCGCTCCACCGCGCCCAGATCGTTGGTGTCCACGAACGTCGTCCGGCAGCCCGCCTTCAGGGGCAGGTAGTCGTGCAGAAACGCGAACGTACCCCCGTAGATCGCATTGCCCGCGACCACGTGATCCCCGGCATCGCAGAACTGCATGATGGTCGCGGTGATCGCGCCCAGCCCGCTCGCGGCGCAGTAGCCGGCCTCGGCTCCTTCCATGGCGGCAAGCTGTCGTCCGAGCACGTAGACCGTGGGGTTGAAGTGCCTCCCGTAGAGATAGCACCCGCCCTGGTCGGGCCCGCGTTGCCCCTGGAAGATCTGGGGCATGGTCCCGGCCTCCATCACCGTAAACGTGGTGCTGGCCTCGATCGACATGTTGACCCCGCCATGCTCGCCGAACTCGCGGCGCAGCGCGGCCATCGAATGAACCGGGTCAAACTCGCTCATGGCGTGCTCCTCGGGCGCGCCGTCACGCCCGCGCCAAAGGTAGCACGAGTCGCCGCATGGGCGACGCCGCGGGCCTCGTTCTCATTGGGTGTGTGCCGGTAGGCACGCGCCAGAGCCGGGGGTCGAAGGGCGCGGCACCAAACCAGCCCTTCGTGAAGTTTGACCCTGCCCCCTACAGCTTCTTGTTGTCGTCGTCGCTGAAGTCGAAGTCAAAGTCCGCGACGCTCGAATCGTCGTTTGCCTTGAGCTTTTCAGGGTCGATGCCCAGCTCGTCGAGCACGCTCTGCTTGCCCCCCGCCTTCCCGCTCTTAGGGGGTTGCGCGGGCCCCGGCCGCCCCGCCGCGGGGCTGATCCGCGACCCCGAGGCCGCGTTGGCCCTGCTCGCGCTCGCCTTGGTGTACTTCGGATCAATCCGCGAAGGCTTGCCGTCGATCCGCAGCAGCAGGTTGACAGAACCGATCGTCACCATGTCGCCCGCGTGGAGCACCCGCTGGTCAACCTTTTCGCCGTTCACGTACGTGCCGTTGGCCGAGCCGAGGTCGCGGAGCGTGATCGTCTCCCCCTTGAGCAGCACTTCGCAGTGCTGACGGGAAATCTCGGCGGCCGGAATCCGCACGTGGCAACCCGTCTGGCGACCGATCAGGGTCGTGCCGGGCTTGACGACGGCTTCGCGGATCGTGCCGTCGTTCTGGATGAGCACGAGGCTGACGTTCACCGGTTGTCTATCCTTCCCTCACGGGCTCTGCGACACAGATCGACCCCACGGCGCAGCTACCCCCGCGAACATGGCAGACGATACCTTCAAATACGCTCTCGGGCAACGCCCGGGTCCAACCTTCCGGTCTGCCCGAATGGTCTTGGAAGGCGCCCCGGCCCGCGGCAACCCCGGTTACCGGGCGGTCCGGTCCCTGTACATCCACGTCCCGTTCTGCTTCCACAAGTGTCACTACTGCGATTTCTACTCATTCGTTGACACCCAGGACCGCCAGGAACCCTTCGTCCGCCGCCTCATTCGGGAACTTCAGGCCCTCTCACCTTGGGCCGCGGGCGAGCCGCTCCGCACCGTTTTTGTCGGAGGCGGCACCCCCAGCCTGCTCCGCCAGCCTCTCTGGACCGTTCTTCTGGACGCCTTGCACAGTCACTTTGACCTCAGCCTCATCCGCGCCGGCGCGGGGGAGTTCACGGTTGAATGTAACCCCGAAACCGTCACGCCGGAACTCCTGCAGGCCCTGCGTCAGGGTGGCGTTGACCGGGTTTCGCTCGGCGCCCAGTCCTTCCAACCCGGCCACTTGAAAACCCTGGAACGCTGGCACGACCCGGCCAGCGTCGCTCGATCAGTCGAACTTGTCCGAGCGGCGGGCTTCCCCCGATGGTCCTTGGACCTCATCTATGCCATTCCGGGCCAGACCCTCCAAGAGTGGTTGCTCGACCTTGAAACCGCTCTCAGCCTCAGCCCTTCACATCTGTCCTGCTACAACCTCACTTTCGAGCCCAACACGCCCATGACCAGGCGACTGCAGCGCGGCGAGTTCCGGGCAACCCCGGATGACGTCGCCGGGGAGATGTTCCAAGTGACCGGCGAGCGTCTGCGCCGTGCCGGGCTCCATCGCTACGAGGTGAGCAACTACGCCACACCGGGCCAGGAATCGCGCCACAACCTGGCCTATTGGCGAGGCGAAGAGTGGCTCGCGGCAGGCCCCTCGGCCAGCGCGCACGTGCGAGGTCACCGCTGGAAGAACATCCCCCGCCTCGGCGACTACCTCTCCTTCGACGATGACGGCTTCGCCCCGATTCAAGACCACGAGATACCAGACGCCCGCCGAGCGCTCGCCGAAGACCTGATGTGCGGCATCCGACTCGCGGAAGGGGTCGAAGCCGCGCCCGCCTTGGCGCGCGCGGCCGCGCTCGACCCGAGGGCGCCGTCGCGGCTGCTCTCAGAGTTCAGGGCCTACGAGGCCGTGGGTGATCTCCGCTTCGATTCGGGCCGGTGGATGCTCACCGACGCGGGCTTTCTGCGGGCCGACGCCGTGGCGGCAGACCTGATCGGCGCGCTCGAAGCGCAGCCCGACGAGGATGCGCCGGTTGGCCAGGACGCGGAGGAGCGATGAGCCGGGGATGCGAACTCCCGGCTCTGCCACCCGAAGTTGTCCGCGGCTGACGTGAGCGAAGTCCTTTCGGGCTCGTCGCTCGCCCGCCCGGTGACAGGAGCACGCCTCCACCCCCTCGCGGACACACGCCGAACCGCGGAATCGAGGGGGCAGCGAGACGCTATGCGCCGAACAAAAACGACGTGGCGGGAGCCGAAACCCCCGCCACGCGTGCTGGTCAGGTCAATCGAACGTCGCGATGCACATTGAACTCAGGCCCGGCGACGGCGTGCCGCAGCCAACCCCCCCAGGCCGAGCAGGGCCAGCGCCGACGGCGCCGGAACCAGATCGCCCGTGAAGAGGATGTCGTCAATGAAGGCGTTCTCGCTGCTCGAGTTCGTGTCCACGAAGATCTGGAGCGCGACGAGCTCATCGGGTCCGATGAGCGAGTCAAGACTCACGCTCAGGCTCTTCCAGTTCGCCGTGCCATCGTCGGGCGACACGTTCGCCTGCATCCCCGCGGCGTCATGCGCCAGTACCGTGTTGCCGTTGATGACGACGGAGAAGGCATCGAGGTCTTCGTAGCCTCCGTTGAACCAGTAGCTCATCGAAAACGCCACGTTTTCGTAGCCGCTGGTGCTCAGCAGAATCTCGAAGAGGATGGTCCCATCCGTGTCATTGAACTCGAAGTTGTGCTCGACGCCCGCGGCGACCGTCACGCCCGTGGGGCTGACGGTCGGCGCGTTCGACCCGCCGAAGCCGTTCACGCCGATGAAGTCGCCGCTCTCGCCGTCGATGGCGAAGGTGCGGGGCCCGGTGCCCACGCCGCGCGTGTCGGCGTGCCACGTGGTCGCGAACGCCAGCCCGCTCGAGCCGTCATGCTGGCTCCCCGCGTTCGTCAGAAACCCGCCGGGCCCGACGGAGTCGGTCGTAAACGTTCCCGTCGAATCAATGCCGTTGAAGTTCTGCGCGCCGATGATGTCGGCGCCGGCAAACGATGCCGCGCCCGCGAGCGCGGCGACACACAGAGCATTCTTCATGGTGGTTCCCTCTCTACTCTCGAACTCGATCTCTCTCAACGCCCGAAAGACGTCTCTCGGGCGCCTCGTCCTGCCGCCATCATAGTGCAGACGCCACCCTCGTTCCGCATGCGGATGGCCAATTCACAGAAAACTCACCTCGCCCGGTGAGGGACCGACTCCGGCATGGAACTTAGCCCTCGCATACCTCGGTCCCCTACACTGGGCCCACTCGCACCCCGGCGACCACGGAGGGTCTGATGGCGCGCAAGGTCAGGAATCAGGCAGGGGCCGGCGGCAATCCGGACACCCCGGGCAAACCCGGGCGCCGGGCCACCGCCGAGACCCTTGCCGCCAAGCAGCAGGACATCGCCGTCTCCGAGTTCTTCGCGAAGAACCGGCACCTTCTCGGGTTCGATAACCCGCGCAAGTCCCTGCTGACCACGGTAAAGGAAGCCGTGGACAACTCGCTGGACGCCTGCGAGGAGGCGGGCATCCTCCCCGAGATCACCGTCGCGATTGAAGACCTCCAGCCGGATCGCCCCGCGAACGCCAAGCAGTCACGCTACCGGGTGACGGTCATCGACAACGGGCCGGGCATCGTGCGCCGCCAGGTCGAGAACGTCTTCGGGCGGTTGCTCTTCGGCAGCAAGTTCCACCGGCTCAAGATGAGCCGGGGCCAGCAGGGCATCGGGATTTCCGCCGCGGGCATGTACGGCCTGCTCACCACGGGCAAGCCGATGATCATCCACACCCGCCCGAAGGCGAATGAGCCGGCGCACCACATCGAACTCGCGATGAACACCAAGACCAACCGGGCCGAGGTCACGGTGGATGACGAAACTGAGGACTTTCCCCCGGTCCGCGTCGAAGGCCTTGCCCCGGGCACACGCCAGCTTGCCTCGCGGGGCGAGTTCCTGGCCCGCGAAAGCCACGCCACCGGCACGAGCGTGAGCATCGAACTCGAAGGCCGGTATCAGCGCGGGCGCGGCAGCGTAGACGAGTTCCTTGAACTGACCGCGATCGCCAATCCCCACGCGCGGATCATCTTCGTGCCGCCCTCCCGCGTGAGCGGCGAGGAGACCGACGAACTGCTCCCCGCTGCGCCCTCGCCGGCCGCCCCGAGTGCGCCGGGGCCTGCCGAGGGCCCGCCCGCCCCGCCGACGCCCGGCTTTGACTTCGCCATCCGCACCGAGGTGCACGAGGGTGTCGTGATCTTTCCGCGAGCGGTGGCCGAACTCCCGCCGGAGACGAAGGAGATTCAGCCTCACCCCAAGGGGGTCGAACTCGGAATGCTCCTGCAGATGATGAAGGATGCCGAGTCGCGCGACAAAGATCCGTCGCTCTTCCTGTTTCTCCAGGAGCGATTCTGCCGTGTCTCCAGCGCCACCGCCTCATCGCTCTGCCACAAGGTCGGACTCACGAGCCGGACCCGGCTTTCCGACGTTGACCCGCCGACGGCGGAGAAACTGTTCCGGGAGTTGCAGGAGGCCAAGCTTCCGCCTCCGCCCACCGACTGTCTCGCCCCGATCGGGGTGCGTCAGTTGCTCGCGGGCCTGCTCAAGGGCGTGCGCGCGGATTTCTACGCCGCCAGCAGCCGAGAGGCCGCCGTCTACCGGGGCCGGCCCTTTCAGATCGAAGCAGCCCTGGCGTTCGGGGGCGAACTGCCCGGCGATGAGTCGGCACGGGTCATCCGCTTCGCCAATCGCGTGCCTCTCCTCTACCAGCAGTCAGCGTGCTCAAGTTTCAAGGCGGTCGGCGAGCTCAACTGGCGGAACTACAACATGCAGCAGCCGCGCGGCGGACCGCCCGTAGGCCCGCTCGTGGTCATGCTGCACATGGCCAGCGTCTGGGTGCCCTTCACCAGCGAGAGCAAGGAAGCCATCGCCGACTACGACGAGATCCGAAAGGAGATGAAACTCGCGCTCATGGAGTGCGCCCGCAAGCTCGCGGCGTACCTTCGCAAGCGCGAGCGTGTGAAGCGGGAGGGTGATCGGCGCGACGTGTTCAAGAAGTACATCGGCGAGATCGCCCAGGCTTGCGCCGCCCTCACCGGAGACGACCCCAAGGCGCTCTACGACGCCCTGAGTGAACAGGCACGCGATAAGACGGCCACCGCCGATATGTCCATCGATGAGGATGGGCGCTTCATCAAGGACGACCCGGGCGAGGAGGACGGCGTGATCGTCGTGAACAACAGCGGGCCCGGCGCCCCGCCCTCCGCCGCCCCTGCTCCCGGCGCGTCGGCACGTGACGATGCGCCGCCCGTCGCGCTCTCGCGGGCCGAACGCGCGGCGCTGCAGGTCGCGTCGCGGGCGAAGGACGAAGCCGAGGCAAAGCCCCCGAAGCGCCGCGCCAGGCCGGAGGCGTCGAGCAAGCCGCCCACGCGAGCCCCCGGCACACCGCCCGCGCCGGAACGCACCTCGGCGAGCCGCCCTGCGGTGGCGGCGGCTCCCGTGGCGTCTCCCTCCGCCGCGGTCGCTGCGCCGACGGCGCCTGTTTCGGGCAAGCCGCGCACCACCTTGCGCTGGGTCAACGGAAAGCTGACCAAGATCGAAGACCTCGGGCTCTTCCCGCAATAGCGCGGGGTGTGCGATCCGGCCCTGTCGGAGATGTCGATCTGGTGGGCGAATTGCCCGGTCGCGTCGGTGTCCTGTGTGCCTGACCGTCGGGTCCGCGCACGAACGGAAGCCCTTCTGCCCCGGGGCGGGCGCACCGAGTCCCAGGCCGGCGCGCCCTCGCATCATGGAAAGTATGCCCGCAGCGCGTACTCCCGCGCCATGCGTTCCGTCGTGAAGTACGACCCGTTGATCGCCACCGCGCGGCGCATCACCTTCGCGTACCCCGTGCGGTCACCGTAGTAGAGCGGCAGGATCACGTGCTCCAGTTTCTGGTACAGGCTGTTCGCGTGCGCCGCCGCCAGCGCATCGCCCTGGCCCTCGCCCTCGATCGCCCACCCCGTCACGCCCTCCGCACACCCCTCGATCCACCAGCCGTCCATCGTCGAGAGGCTTGGCACGCCGTTGAGCGCGGCCTTCATGCCGCTCGTGCCCGAGGCCTCCAGCGGGGGCTCGGGGTTGTTGAGCCAGAGATCGGAGCCGGCGACGTAGAGCCGAGCCAGCTCGATGTCGTAGTTGGGCACAAACACTACCTCAATCTCACGCCGCAGCGTCCCGGCGGCGCGGACGATCTCCTGGATGATCTCCTTCCCTCGCCCGTCGTGCGGGTGGGCCTTGCCCGCATAGATGACCTGCACCGGCCCCGCGCTCCTCACAATTGCTCGCAGCCGTCCGACATCCGAGAGCAGCATCGCGGGGCGCTTGTACGCCGTCGCCCGGCGCGCGAAGGCCACCGTAAACACCTCCGGGTCCAGGCGGCTGCCCATCTGCCCGTTGATATGCTCGATCAATGCACGCTTGGCCTCGCCGTGCGCCGCCAGGATCTCCGACTCGGGCACCCCGGCGATCAGGCGCAGATCAGCGTTCCATTCACGCCACTGGGGCTGGTGTCGGTCGAACAGGCTCGCCATGCTCGGGCCCACCCAGCTCGCCGCGTGCACACCGTTCGTGATCGGGGCGATCGCGTGCCCCGGGAACATCCCCCGCGACACCTCGCCGTGCTTGCGGCTCACCGCGTTGCTGAACCGGCTGAAGTGCATCGCGAGCACCGTGGTGTTCAGCGTGTCGCCCTCGCCGGAGAGGTCGGGCCGGTGGAAGACCGGGTGGTCGCCCACGATCGCGCGCACCCGGTGAATGTTGAACCGATCGTGCCCCGCCGGGATCGGCGTATGCGTGGTGAAGACGCAGCGCTCGCGGGCGTACTGCGCGCTCGCGGCGTCGATGTGACCCTGATTGTGCCGCGACAGGTACTCGCTGAGCAGTTCCACGATCACCAGGAAGGCGTGCCCCTCGTTCATGTGGTTCATCACCACGTCGTGCGTCAGGGCGCGAAGCATCCGCCTCCCGCCGATGCCCAGGATCGCCTCCTGCCGGATGCGGTGGTCCGTGTCCCCCGCGTACAGCGCCCGCGTCAGGTGCCGGTCGCGCGGGTCGTTCTCCGGCAGGTCCGTATCCAGGAAGTAGATCGGAACGTAGTGCCCCGTCACGCCCCGGATCATCATCCGAAAGGCCCGCACGTATACGTTCCGTCCGTCGAGCGGCACATGCACGCGCTGGGGCATCAACTCCAGCCGGTCCTCGGGGTTCCACTGCACTGGCTCTTCGATCTGCAGCCCCTGCTCATTCAACCTCTGCCTGAAGTACCCCTCCCGGTACAGCAACGTCACCGCGGCGAATGGGAGGCCGACATCCGCCGCAGCCCGAATCGTGTCTCCCGCAAGAATCCCGAGCCCCCCTGAATAGGTGGGGACGGACGAATCGAGACCGATCTCCATCGAGAAGTACGCGATGGTGTTGTTGCGATTGGGCATGAGCACCTCGGATCTGGGCGCAGTTGTATCGGCGCGTTGGGGCGGGGGTCAACGGCCGGAGGGGGCGTAATGCGCCTCGCCCGCCTTCATACACTCGCTCCATGACGCGACGCGCCGTCTGGATCGCCGGGGTATTCTGTCTCCTCGCCCTCGGCGTCGCGGCCTGGCGCATGGGTGCCTTCCGTCCGGAAGGCCCCGCCCCCGCTCAGTCCAATGCCGATGCCTTCCCTCGGCCTTCAGCCGTCCAGAGCCTTGAGGTCGAATCCGCTGAAGGCCGACTCTCGCTGGTCCGGGAGGGCGTCGCCTGGACGATGGAATGGGCCGGGCCCGGCGGCCCCGTTCGTTGGCCCGTGGACGATGAACACGTGCGCGCCGCCCTTCGGCTTCTCGCCGATGCGGTCGATGCAGGGGCGGGCTCGGGCCGCGCCGCCGAGACCCCGACAGACCTCGCCGTGCGCCTCGCGCACGGCGGCGGCACGCACGAAATCCGCTTCGGGCCTGTGCTCGCGGGTGGGTCGTGTGCGATGGTGGTCGCCCCGCCCGTGGGCGAATCAGCGATCCTTCACGCGACCCGCGAACTGAAGGAGATCTTTGAGCCCGCCGCCGTGCGAACCTGGCGGGCAGCCCGGGCCCTGCCTGACGCCGCGCTCGGGGTGGCACGCATCGAACTTGAAACGGGGGCGAAGCGCATCACGCTCCGCCAGGTGGGCGGGACCTGGAGCCTGATGGAACCCGCGCCTCTCGCCGCCGACGCCGACGCCGTGCAGCGCCTCGGATCGGTTCTGGCCTCGATCCCGGCGGAACGCTTCGACGATGAACTCGGGGCGCAGTCTCCGGAGGGTGGGTTTGATGCGCCCGGCGCGACCGTCGTGATTGAGCGCGACGAACGCCTGACAGACGGCGGGACAGTGCGCACGCGGGTCATCCGGAGCGAACTGCGGGTGGGGCGGCTGGCTGATCTCTCCGGCACGGCGGCCCTCTGCCTCGCGCGCGCGTCGCGCATCGAGGGTGGGCGCGAGCAGCCGCTGTGGGGCCCGGTCGTGATCGTCGTGCCCACGGCGGACCTCAACCGCATCTCGCCCGCGCCCGAGGCCTACGTCGCCCGTCGATCCTGGCCCTGGCCCGCCAGCGAGGTACGGATGCTGGCCGTGTCATCGGAAGGGCCCGAAGGCGTGGCCGCCCGAGTCTTCGAGCGCGGCCCCGCGGGCTGGCGCCGCGCCGACAACCGCGTTGACGAGCCGGCCTCCGCATCACCCGACGACGAAGCCGCGCTGGGCGCACTCCTCACCATGCTCTGCGAAACGCGCGCCGGCGCCGTCCTGCCCGGCGCGCAGGGCGGCGGCGTGCTCTGGTCCCACCGGGTCCGGGCGACCGGCCTCGCGGGCGCCGTGCTCGGTGAGGCCAGGCTCGGTCGCACCCAGGGCGCCAGCCCGCTGCTCGCGGTGGAGTCCGGCGGCGTCATCCGCGGCTACGACATCGACCCTGCGCTCGCGCGCTGGCTCGGGTGGTGACTCTGCCCCTACGCTGAAGCGAACGAGGAACGGATGCCTCAGGAACCCACCGAACTTGTGCGCGATCTCACAGAACCGCAGCGCCGTGCCGTGCTCCACGTCGACGGTCCGCTGCTCGTGCTCGCCGCCGCCGGCAGCGGCAAGACCCGCGTCATCACCCGGCGCGTCGCCCGTCTCGTGGCTCTCGGGATCCCCGGATGGTCGATCCTGGCGCTGACGTTCACCAACAAGGCGGCGGGCGAGATGCGCGACCGCGTGAACGCCCTGCTGGGCGAGGGCAGCCGCGCCTCGCGCGGGCTCACGCTCACCACCTTTCACGCCCTGGGCGCGAGGCTCCTGCGCAAGTACGCCCCCCTCGGCGCGGTCCCCGGCCTCAAGGGCGACTTCACGATCTACGACGCCTCTGATCAGCAGGCCCTCGTCAAGAAGGTGCTCGAAGGCCTGCAGATGAGCGCGGGCAACTGGTCGCCGCGCTCGGTGCTCAGCGCCATCAGCGCCGCCAAGAACGACCTGCTCGATGCCGCCGCCTATGCCAGGAGCGCGGGTGGGTACTACGAGCAGCAGATCGCCAGGGTGTTCGAGTCGTACGAGCGGGCGCTCCGCGCCGCGGGCGCGGTTGACTTCGACGACCTCCTGGTGCTCACCGCCCGGATGCTCAGGACCGACGCCCGGGTGCGTGCCGAAGTCCAGGCCCGCTGGCGTTACCTCCTGATCGACGAGTACCAGGACACCAACCGGGCCCAGTTCGAAATCGCCCGCCTCATCGCGGGTGAGGGTGCCCAGTCAGGGGGCCCGGCCCTCCCCGCCGAACTTGAACCCGCCGGGCCGAACATCTGCGTGGTCGGCGACCCGGACCAGGCGATCTACGGCTGGCGCGGGGCCGACATCGAGAACATCCTCGACTTCGAGAAGCACTACCCGGGCGCCGAGGTCATCGCCCTGGGCGAAAACTTCCGCTCGACCGCGCCCATCCTGGGCGCCGCGGACTCCCTCATCCGTCGGAATCGCCGGCGCAAGCACAAAGACCTGTTCACCTCCCGCCCCGGGGGTGACCCGGTCGAGATTGTCGTGACCCAGGACGAGCACCACGAGGCCCGCGTGGTCTGCGACTGGCTGCGGTCCCACTCTCTCGCCGAAACCGCCGGCGGACTCGCCTGGCGCGACATGGCCGTGTTCTACCGCACCAACGCCCTCAGCCGCGTCATTGAAGAGCAGCTTCGCTCCGGCGGCATCCCGTACGTCATCGCCCGCGGCACGGCCTTCTACGAACGCGAAGAGGTACGCAATGCCCTCGCCTACCTCCGAGTCATCGCCAACCAGGCCGACGACATCTCCCTCCTCCGGATCATCAACACGCCCGCCCGGGGCATCGGCAAGGCCAGCCTCGATCGAGTCATCGAAGCCGCGACTGCCCGCGGCCTCCCCGTCTTCTCGCTCCTGCGCGAACCCGGCACAGTCAAAGACCTTTCCGCACGCGCCTGCTCCGCCGTGCGCGCCTTCGTCGCGCTCATCGACGGCCTGACCGGGCACGGTGCCTTCATGGGCGCCGACGTGCCCGCCTCGCTCGCCGAACTCGTCGAGCGCGCCATCCGTGACTCGGGCCTGGAGGCGCTCTATCGGCAGCAGGCCGGCGCCTCGGGGGCCGCCAGCGACGAGGATCGCTTGGCCAACCTCTCCGAGCTCGTCTCCTCGGCCGCCGAGTTTGAGCAGAAGTACGACCCCGCCTCCGATCCGGCCCTGGACGGCGCGGGGGCTTCGACCCCGCCCCTGCTCGCGATGCTGCGGGCCTACCTGGAATCCGTCGCCCTCGTCGCCGACGCCGACACGGTGGACCCCGAACGCGGCTCGGTCACGCTCATGACGCTGCACGCCGCGAAGGGGCTGGAGTTCCGCGCGGTGGCGATGATCGGGCTCGAAGAGGGCCTGCTCCCCCACGCCCGGTCGCTGGAAAACGAGCACGCGATGGAGGAGGAACGCCGCCTCTGCTTCGTGGGCATCACGCGCGCGATGCGCCGCCTGCTCATCACCCACGCAAAGTACCGATCAGCCCGCGGGTTCGCCGAGCGAACCATGCCCAGCCGCTTCCTCGATGAACTCCCCCCAGAGCACTGCACCCGGCGCGACCTCGCCCGGGACGGGTTCATCGATGACGGCCCCGAGGCCGCACCGGCGCCCTCCGCCGGCAGGGGCCGCGACTCCGGGCCCCCCGGCCCCTTCCCGCCAGGCTCGCTCGTCAGGCACCCGCAGTTCGGGGTCGGCAAGGTGCTGGCCGTGAGCCGGGGGCCCGGTGCCAGGGCCAGGGTCGAGTTCCGCGAAGCGGGGGTCAAGACCCTCGTCCTCGAATACGCCGGCCTGAAACAGGTGGGCGAGGCCCGCGGTCGCGCGTGACGGAGCCCGAGCCGGGCACCCTTCAAGCCGCGCGCAAACACGCTAAACTTCGCCCCATTCCCCTCGGGCCCCGGGGCCCGGGCAGACGAGGACCATTCGGCATGACCCGCGACGAAATCTTCGCCAACATCAAGAACGTGCTGGTCGATGCCCTCGCCGTCGACGAGGACGAAGTGACCCCCGAGGCCACCCTCACCCGCGACCTGGGGGCCGAGTCGATCGACTTTCTCGATATCGTCTTCAAGCTCGAACAGGCCTTCGGCATCAAGGTCAACAAGGGCGAACTCTTCCCCGACAACGTCACGCAGGACCCCGAGTTTGTCCAGGGCGGCAAAGTGACCGCCAAGGGCCTCGCGGCGCTCCGCCAGCGCCTGCCCCACGCCGACTTCGCGTCCCTGGGTGAAAACCCGCCCGTCAACAAGGTGGCCGATGTCTTCACCGTCGACACCCTTGTGTCGTTCGTCGAGCGCAAGCTGGCGTCGAAGTAGGGCCGTCCATGCGCTGGCTCTGGATCGACGACATTCTTGCCTTCGAGCGCGGCCGGGAGATCGTCACGCTTCGGGGCGTTCGCCCGGGCGACGCACCCCTCCCCCACCACTTCGCCGCGACGGACGCCCCGGATCGCGGCGCAATCCGCGGCGCCGGGTCTGCCTGCCCCGTGATGCCGGCCTCGCTCATCATCGAGGGATGCGCCCAGTCCGGCGGAATCCTGATCGGCGAGATGCTCGGATTCCGCGAGCGGGTGATTCTCGCGAAGATCAGCCGGGCGGAGTTTGACCTCGACGCGCCGGCCCCGTGCACGCTGCGCTACCGAACCGTGCTCGTGCAGCTGGGCGAGACTGGCGCGTCCACCGAATCCGAGATCGCCCGGCAAACGCCCGGCGCCTCCGAGTGGCGCCCGGCAGGGCGTGTAAGCCTGATGTTCAGCCGCCTTGACCGCGTCGCTCCCCAGGCGGCACACGGAACCTCGTCGGTCGTGTTCGGTGCGGTCTTCCGCGAACTGTTGCAGCGCGCCGGGATTGATGCGCCGGGCACGCCGGACCATGCCGCCAACCCGCATGGAAGCGCCCGCGCCGCCGAGCCGACCCGCAAGGCAGACGACTGAAAGCGCTCGACGCTGCGCACCCGCCGCGCAGGCGGCCCGGTCGCGGCGCTCGGCCTCACGCAACCACGTGCCGGCTGAGCCAAGGGCATTATGATGCTGCCGCGGGGCCGTAGTTTAGCGGTCAAAACCCCCGACTCATAATCGGAGAGATCGTCGGTTCGAATCCGACCGGCCCCATTCCGCATCTCGCGCCGACTGCGCGCCCCGGGGATGATGCCCCCGGGCCGGGCATCAGCATTGACCCTTCAAGGGACCCTCGGCCTACCGCTCGCCGGCCGACGCCATCGCGTCCACCGCCGCCAGGAGCTGCGCGGCCGCGGAGTTCTCCGGTTCGAGGGCGAGCAGCGCACGCAGCCCGTCCGCCGCCTCGGCACTGCGCCCAAGTTCCGAGAGCACCAGGCTGCGGAGCATCAGCACTGTGCGATCGGCCGGCGCCAGGCGCGCGGCGTGGTCCAGGCTCTCCAGGGCCGCCTCGCGCTGACCCGCGCTGCGCTGGTGCAGCGCCTGAAGCATCGGCCCCTCGCACCGGGTCGGGGCGATGGCGACCAGGCGGGACGCGGCGGCCTTCAGGGTGCGGTCGTCGCCGATGGTGTAGGCGACGCGCCCGAGGCCGATCCACGCCTCCACGTCGTTCTCACCCTCTGAGCCGCGCGTGAGTTCCTGCTGAATCGAGCGCGCCTCGACGGCGCGGTCGAGCTCGAGAAGGCACTGGGCACGGAGGTGGCGCAGGTCGCGCCGGTCCTTGCTGTCCGGGGCCGCGAGCAGCGCGCCCAGGTTGTATTCCGCTTCCGCGAAGCGCCCGCACCCGATCTGTGCGTTCACCAGGTCTTCAACGATCGTCCGGTCCTCCGGGGCGAGGAGCCGCGCCTCGGTGAAATACGTCGCCGCCTGCTCGGGATCGCTCGTGAGCATGGCGATGCGCCCGAGAGTCTGGCGCGTCGCCGCGTTGTGCTCGAAGCGATCGTTCGCGTCAAGCAGGTAGGTCCGGGCTTCTTCGATCAGGCCCTGGTCGATCATCGTCTCCGCCGCCGCGATTCGATACTGCGCGCTGGTCGGGTCCAGCTCCGACGCCTTCTGGAACCGCGCCATCGCCTCCGCGGGCCGGCTGAGGCGCTCGAAGGTCACGCCCTCGTAGTACCAGGCCTCGAAGTCGTTCGGGTCGAGCGCGATCGCCTGCTCGAGCGCCGTCATGGCGGGCCCCAGCTGGCCCTTCTCGGCGAGGATGCGCCCCTTGAGCACGTGCGACTTGGAGACGTCGGCGTTCGCCGCGAGCGAAGCCTCGATGCGCTTCATCGCGCGGTCGAGGTCTCCCGCCGTGAACGCCTGCATCGCCATCGAGTACTCGGTGCCGCTCTTGAGCTGCGCCGCACGCTGCTGCGCGATCGAGAGCCCCTCCGATGTGTATGCGCCGTGCCCGGCACATCCGGCGAGCACGGCGAGGGCGAGCGTCGAAACGGCGAAAGTCCGGGTCTGCATGGGCGGTCTCCTCGGGAAAGTCCCCCAAGGTTGTCGGACCATCGCCCCCCCCACTTCACCCAAGTCCCAGAATATCGACCGGAATCCGGACGCCCGGGGCGGCCCGCCGCCCGCCCGCCCGGGCCGCTCTCGCCTTTCACCCAGGGCCTGATACGCTAGGCCATGCTCAACCCGGCCACACCCTCCCGCCACGATCCCGCCGTGCAGTGCCCCAAGTGCCACATCGAGATGGTCCGCCTCGATGCCCAGGGCACGTTCATCGACCGCTGCGACAAGTGCGGCGGCGTGTGGCTCGACGCCGGTGAACTCGCCATCCTTCTCAAGTTCAGCGGCGACAAGAAGGAACTCGTGAGCCTGATCGACGTCGGCGCCGCCACCGAGACGCACACCCGCCACGCCGTCGGCACGGTGCTCTGCCCCAGGGACCACAGCCCGATGGCGACCGTCGCCGACAAGAAACAGCATCACATCGAGTTCGAGATGTGCATGACCTGCTGCGGCGTCTTCTTCGACGCAGGCGAACTGGCTGACCTCAGCGATTTCACTCTCCGCGAACGCCTCAAGGCGATGTTCGCCGGGAAGAAGAAGTAGTTCCGATACCCGCGCCCCGGGGCATGTCCCCATTGGCCTTCCGGCGCGGTGTCTGGTGCGGTGGCCGAGCGGCTGAAGGCGACGCACTTGAAATGCGTTAGATCCGCAAGGGTCTCGGGGGTTCGAATCCCTCCCGCACCGTTGCCTGCGATGTCCAAACCGGGTGGCCCTGGACCGCGCCGGAGCCGGCGCGTCGCCGCCTCGCGCTCTCATCCGCTCCGGCCGGGCTTTGGGTGGGGCCTGTTCGGTGCTTATGCCGCACGTCCTTCGCCCGTCGTCCCAGATTCTCAACCTCCCCCGAATCTCCAGTCCGCATTCGGTCGTAACTTTGTTCAGAGCAGGGGACGGCGGAGTTGAGAGTTCCTGCATCCACGCTCGCCGCCGGAGGGGTTCCGGCGGGTCACTCCTCGGCCCGCGCTGAAGGGGGCGCGGCATCTTCACGGAGTTCTGCTTCATGACCAGGGATGGAATCAACGTGCGCGCCGCGGCCGTTTCGGCCTGCACGCTCGCCGCGATGGCTGGGGCGGTTCCGTGCCAGCCCGAATCCCTCCCTTCGCGCGAGCGCGACGAGGTGATCGCGAAGATCGAACTGGCGCTCTTTCCCATGCTGCCTCCGGCGCAGCGCGAGACTCTCGCGCGGGCGGAACTGGCCGAGCGATTCTGCCTTGACGGCGCGCCGGCGACGTTCGAGGACGTCGCGCACCTGGTCTCCCCGGAAGCGTTTGAGAACATGCGCCCCGTGCACCGGCTGATGCTTGCGACTCTGGCCGCCCGTGCAGAACGGGGTGAACCCATCGCGCCCTTCTGCTTCGCCCCGGACATGGATCCCGAGGCTGCGTTCGCCTTTGACCAGCTCTTCTACGGTCAGCAGCCCGAGTATCAGCAGACCAATCGCTGGTCTTCCACGGCCAGCGGCCCCACCGGGGGCCAGGGCGACCCCATCACGCTGACGTATTCCTTCCCGCCCGACGGCACCTTCGTGCCGAACATCAACGGCTTCTCGGGCAACAACCAGCTCAACGCGTGGATGAACGGGCTCTACGGCGACCAGGCCGCCTGGCAGCCGCTCTTCGACCAGGTCTTCGCCCGTTGGAGCCAGGTCATGGGCGTCCGCTATGTCTACGAGCCCAACGACGACGGCGTGACGCTCAACCAGAACGCCGGCGTGCTCGGCGTGCGGGGCGACCTTCGCATCGCGGCGATCCCGCTCGACGGCAACTCAGGCATCCTCGCGTACAACAACTTCCCCAACGACGGCGACATGGTGCTCGACGCGTTCGATTCGTTCTACAACGTCACGGCCTCCAACAGCCTGCGCCTCCGCAACGTCGCGGCCCACGAGCACGGGCACGGCAGCGGCATGCTGCACGTCTGCCCCGCCAACCAGACCAAGCTCATGGAGCCGTTCATCTCCACCGCCTACGACGGCCCGCAGAACGACGACGTCCAGAACGGCAACCGGCACTACGGCGATCGCTTCGAGTTCGATGCCAACAACTCCCTCGGCAACGCCACCGACCTCGGCGCCTTCGCCGCTAACGGCTCCACCAACTTCGCCCAGCTCTCGATCGACGACAACACCGACCAGGACTACTACAAAATCACCGTCAGCGGCCCCCACCAGCTCACCTTCACGGCCACGCCCATCGGCAGCACCTACCTGCAGGGCACGCAGACCAGCGCCTGCAACACCGGGAGCAACCGGAACTCGCTCGCGATTCACGATCTGCGCGTACGCATCCTCGCCTCCGACGGGGTGACGGTGCTCGCCGACAGCAACGCCGCGCCCATCGGCGCGCCCGAGGGGGCCGTCGCCACGCTGCCCGTGGCCGGCACGTACTACCTGCACGTCTTCCCCGCCACGACCACCAACGACGTGCAGATCTACCGGGCGACCATCGACCTCGCCGATGCCCCCTTCATCCCGCCGCTCATCAGCCTCCCCGATGGCGCGCCCGCCCTCGTCGCCCCGGGGTTGCCCACCCCATTCGCCGTCACGATCCTGCCGAATCAAGACACCCTTGTGCCCGGCTCCGCCCTCCTCAACTATCGGGGCGACGGCGGCGCATTTCAGAGTATCCCCCTCACCTCTGACGGCGGCACCTCGTACACCGCGACCATCCCCGCCGCTCAGTGCGCCGATGCCCCGCAGTTCTTCATCAGCGTCGAGGGAACCGTCGGCGGCCTCATCACCAACCCCGTCGGAGGCGCCGCCGACCCCTACAGCGCCACCGTCGGCGCCGAGTCCGCCGCCTTTTCGGACACCTTCCAGTCCGACCTCGGTTGGACCGTCACGTCCACGGCCACCGACGGCCAGTGGAACCGCGGCACGCCCGTGGGCGGCGGCGACCGCGGCGACCCCCCCACCGACGGCGACGGCTCCGGGCAGTGCTACCTCACCGACAACGTCGACGGCAACTCCGACGTGGACGCCGGCACGACCACCCTCACCAGCCCCGCCATGAACGCCGCCGGCGGCGAAGCCTACATCTCGTACTGGCGCTGGTTCGACAACACCGGCTCAGGCACCGGCGCCGCCCCGGGAGAGGACACCTTCCTCGTCGAAGTCTCCAACAACAACGGCTCCACCTGGACCAATCTTGAAACCGTCGGCCCCGGCACCCCTGAATCCAGCGGCGGATGGTTCTTCACGACCCGGCGTGTCAACGACGTGTTCGCCGTCCCTTCAGACCAGTTCCGCATCCGCTTCATCGCCCAGGACACCGGCGCAGGCTCCGTGGTTGAGGCCGGCGTTGACGGCGTCTCCCTCGTGGTGCGCTCGTGCACCGACGCCCCGCCCACGTGCCCCGCCGACCTCTCGGGCAGCGCCGACCCCAACGACCCCGCCTACGGCGTACCCGACGGGCTTGTCGACGCATCAGACTTCTTCTACTTCCTCGACCAGTTCGCCGCCGGCAACCTCGCCGTCGCCGACCTCTCCGGCTCCGCTGACCCCAACGACCCCGCGTACGGCATCCCAGACG